>NZ_DF968183.1:688310-1376621 GCF_001192835.1 Lentimicrobium saccharophilum | reverse complement strand
ATTGTGGTGCGCGATGCCGCCCTTTGCGCGACCTTCTGGCCGGATGAAGTGATCATCAACAATACCGGCGGTGCGGAGATCACGGAAGTCATTTCCACCGACGCCAACTGCGGCAGCAACGACGGAACCATCACCATCACGGCCACCGGCGGCACGGCGCCCCTGGAATACAGCATTGACGGCGGCTTAAGCTGGTCGGCAACAAATGTCTTTACCGGACTGATTCCGGGCAACTACAATATTGTGGTGCGCGATGCCGCCCTTTGCGCAACCCTCTGGCCTGATGAAGTGATTATCAATAATATTGGCGGCGCGGAGATTACGGAAGTAGTTGCCACCGACGCCAGCTGCGGCAACAACGATGGTACAATTACTATTACGGCCACCGGCGGCACAGCTCCCCTGGAATACAGTATTGACGGCGGCTTGAACTGGTCGTTAACGAATGTCTTTACCGGACTTATTCCGGGCACCTACAACATTGTGGTGCGCGATGCCGCCCTTTGCGCGACGATATGGCCGGATGAGGTGATTATCAACAATACCGGCGGCGCGGAGATCACGGAAGTTATTGCCACCAACGCCAACTGCGGCAGCAACGACGGAACCATCACCATTACAGCCAGCGGCGGCACGGCTCCCATGGAATACAGTATTGACGGCGGTTTGAGCTGGTCGGCAGTGAATGTCTTTACCGGACTTATTCCGGGTACCTACAATATTGTGGTGCGCGATGCCGCCCTTTGCGAGACGATATGGCCGGATGAAGTGATTATCAACAATACCGGCGGCGCGGAGATTACTGAAGTCATTGCCACTGACGCTACCTGTGGCAACAACGACGGTACCATCACCATCACAGCCGCCGGCGGTACGGCTCCGCTGGAATACAGTATTGACGGCGGCTTGAGCTGGTCGGCATTGAATGTCTTTACCGGACTGCTTCCGGGCACCTACAGTATTGTGGTGCGCGATGCCGCCCTTTGCGCGACCCTCTGGCCGGATGAGGTGATTATCAACAATACCGGCGGCGCGGAGATCACGGAAGTTATTTCCACCGACGCTACCTGCGGCAACAACGACGGAACCATCACCATTACGGCCACCGGCGGCACGGCTCCGCTGGAATACAGCATTGACGGTGGTTTGAACTTGTCGGCGGTGAATGTCTTTACCGGACTTATTCCGGGCACCTACAATATTGTGGTGCGCGATGCCGCCCTTTGCGCGACCTTCTGGCCGGATGAAGTGATCATCAACAATACCGGCGGTGCGGAGATCACGGAAGTCATTTCCACCGACGCCAACTGCGGCAGCAACGATGGCACGATCACCATTACAGCCACCGGCGGCACGGCTCCCCTGGAATACAGCATCGACGGCGGTTTGAGCTGGTCTTCGGTGAATATCTTTACCGGACTTATTCCGGGCACCTACAACATTGTGGTGCGCGATGCCGCCCTTTGCGCGACCCTCTGGCCGGATGAGGTGATCATCAACAATACCGGCGGCGCGGAGATCACGGAAGTGATTGCCACCAACGCCAACTGCGGCAACAACGACGGAACCATCACCATCACGGCCACCGGCGGCACGGCTCCCCTGGAATACAGCATCGACGGCGGTTTGAGCTGGTCGGCATTGAATGTCTTTACCGGACTTATTCCGGGCACCTACAACATTGTGGTGCGCGATGCCGCCCTTTGCGAGACGATATGGCCGGATGAGGTGATTATCAACAATGCCGGCGGCGCGGAGATCACGGAAGTCATTTCCACCGACGCCAACTGCGGCAGCAACGATGGCACGATCACCATTACAGCCACCGGCGGCACGGCTCCCCTGGAATACAGTATTGACGGCGGCTTGAGCTGGTCGGCATTGAATGTCTTTACCGGACTTATTCCGGGCACCTACAACATTGTGGTGCGCGATGCCGCCCTTTGCGCGACCCTCTGGCCGGATGAGGTGATCATCAACAATACCGGCGGTGCGGAGATCACGGAAGTTATTGCCACCGATGCAAACTGCGGCAGCAACGACGGAACCATCACCATCACGGCCACCGGCGGCACGGCTCCGCTGGAATACAGCATCGACGGCGGTTTGAACTGGTCGGCGGTGAATGTCTTTACCGGCCTGACCCCGGGCACCTACAACATTGTGGTGCGCGATGCCGCCCTCTGCGAAACCCTCTGGCCTGATGAAATCCTTATCAACAATGCCGGCGGCGTTACCATCACCGGTGTGATGGTAACCGATGGCACCTGCGGAGAGGCCAGTGGCTCCATCAGCATTACTGCTGTGGGAAATATGCTGCAGTTCAGCATTACCAATGGTGCAAGCTGGCAGGATGATCCCTTCTTCGGAAACCTTTCAGCCGGAAGTTATACGGTTCAGGTCATGGATGCATTCAATTGTATAGCCGTATGGCCGGATGCGCTTATCATTCAGAGTGAGCCGGGACCGGTAATTGTAAATCTTGAAATCATTGATGCCACTAACGGACAGGCTAACGGGGAAGTGAACATTGTTGCAAACGGAGGCCTTGAGCCATTGGAATATCAGGTGGATAACCTTGGTTGGCAGCCTGTTTCCCAATTCAGTGGTCTGGCTGTAGGTGCACATACTGCCTGGGTCAGGGATGCAAATGGTTGTATTGATTCCCGGATGTTTATTGTGGGCAATGTCCTGGTCAACGAAGTGGAAGTATCTGCAGATACCGTTGAGTATTGTTTGAATTTCCCGGTGGTAATTCCTGTGGATGCGGAGAATTTTGTGGATATTGTGGAATTTACAGTGGTTATCCAGTTTGATCCCGCGGTACTCTCATTTGTGAATCTGATCAACATCCATCCGGGCCTTGCCGGTGGCGTGTTTAGTTATTCTTTATCGCAAACGCTTGATACGCTTAGTATCCGTTATTCCATTGCCAATAACTCGGCAACAGTACCTGCCAATGCTGAGTTGTTCGGGCTGAATTTTGCCGCGCTTGCTCCGGGCAACAGTGAGATCAACTGGATATCAAGCCAGAGTGTGATTTATGCTTCGGCCGGATATGCGGTTCCCAGGCTGTTGATCAACGGACGCGCATTGATTTTCCCTGCACCGGACATCCTGGCTGATGGGGCGGGTACATTCTGCGAGGGCGATTCCATCATGCTGGATATTACATCCAACGATGCGCAGGAGCTTGCATACCTGTGGACCGGACCTTCCGGATTCAGCAGCACGCTTCAGGATCTGGAATTCCCCAGCCTGCGCCTCTCCGATGCAGGCACCTATACGCTGATTGCTACCAACAGCGATGGCTGTCCGCAGACCATCCCGATGACACTTGAAGTGAATCCGAAACCATGGCTGAATCTTGCGGAGGCCGACACCCTGTGTGCCGGTACACCGCATCTGCTGGATGCAGGTCCTGGCTACGAGTCCTATCTGTGGCAGGACGGCAGTGTAATTCAGTCACGCACCGAATCGGATGCAGGGATTTACACGGTGCAGGTGGTGAATTCTTATGGTTGTACCGGAGAATCTACCGTTTGGCTGATCCCCTGCTCGCTGGAGCTGATTATGCCCAATGCCTTCACACCCAACGGTGATGGCCGCAACGATGTTTTCCGTCCGGTGCTGCTGGGAGATGTTACACCTTCGAGGTTCTTTATGCAGATATACAACAGCTGGGGTGAACTGATTTATGAAACCAATGACTATGGCGCAGGTTGGGATGGAACCGTTAAAGGATCACCTGCGCCTTCAAGCGTATATGTTTATGTGATCACCTTTGAAGTTCCCGGTTACATCAATACTACAACCGTAAACCCGGTAAGGGGATCCATCTCATTGATCCGTTAGTCCTGAAACAGGATGATAGCACCATAAAAAATGCCGGACAATTTCCGGCATTTTTTATGGTTCATCGGCATATCATATGATCACCGCATATTGTGGAATACGTTGGTGACGTCGTCGTCGTCTTCCATACGTTCCAGCATTTTATCCACATCGGCCTGCTCTTCCGGGGTAAGCGATTTTGTGTCGTTGGGGATGCGCTCAAAGGCAAAAGTTTTGATTTCGAAATGGTTTTCCTCCAGATATTTCTGAATCGGACCGAATGAGGCAAAATCGGCATATATCAGGATTTCCCCTTCATCCACGAAAATTTCTTCCACACCGTAGTCGATGAGTTCAAGCTCAAGTTCTTCAATTTCGATGCCCTCTTTCATGGCCACCTTAAAGGAGCACTTACGTTCGAAAAGGAAGTCGAGCATGCCCATGGTACCGAGGCTGCCGCCATTGCGGGTAAAGTAGCTGCGCACATTGCCGACGGTACGGGTAGGATTATCGGTGGCAGTTTCAACCACCACGGCGATTCCGTGAGGCCCGTAACCTTCATAAACAACCTCCTTGTAATCTGCAGAATCTTTTGAAACAGCCCGTTTAATGGCCCGTTCAACATTCTCTTTGGGCATATTTTCGCTCTTGGCATTCTGGATCAGCAGCCTGAGCTTTGGGTTCATGGAGGGATCCGGTCCGCCGGCTTTTACGGCCATTTCAATGTCCTTACCCAGCCGGGTGAATACCCTTGCCATATTTCCCCAGCGCTTCATCTTGCGTGCTTTGCGGAATTCAAATGCTCTTCCCATAGGATTGATGTTGAATGGTAAATATTTTGTGGGTGCAAATTTAAAATGATTCGGTGAATTATCGGAAACGAATCATTTAAGATTTCATTTTGGCAGGATCTGGCATAGTCATCACCCTGGCCCGTATTAAAACCGGTTAGCGCGGACGTCCCGTCCGTTCTTCAAACCCTGCTGGTTCGGAACTGGATATCAGCACCAGCTGTAGAATCCACCTGACAGGTTTTCTTCCAACCTGTCAGGTGTAAAAGAGGCGAAAGTATGTGCTAGACCAGATTATACCCTCCTCCAAAAGGTGGGATAATTCCGGGGATAAGGACGTTCGCGCTGACCGGAGTCTATGAAAAGGCCTGACAAGGATGATAATGGTCATCCCTGCCAGGCCCCGCATTTTTGCAGACGCTTAGTCCATTACTTCAAAAGTGATTTTACAATTTACCCTGAATTCGGTAATCTTGTTTGATTTTACCACCGCGCTCATATCCTGGATGTAAACGGATGAGATGCCTTTCAGGGACTTCGATGCAGTATCCACTGCTTTTTTTGCTGCGTCTTCCCAGCTCACTTCCGAGGAGGCCAGGATTTCAATAACTTTTAATACTGCCATGTGATTTGATTTTAGGTTAAACAATAAATGAAAAACCGGTTTGTCCGGTTGATCACTGATCTCCGTTGACCCCAAAGAGTAATTAATTGATTCTGCTGGTATGCTGATTGTCCCGGAATCCAATAAAATTTCAGAGTTTTCAGTTTACCAGACTTTGATTTTCTGTGGCTGAAGAAAAGCCCGATTTCAAAATTCCGGGCCGGATCAGTGATGATGTCGCCGGATAACCTGAAACTCAAATATACAAAAAAAAACGGACAGAATCCAGTGCCGGACTTTGATAAATGTGGGGGACCACATGGAATTTACATTTAAAGCACCAGTTAGCGCGGACATCTTGTCAGCGCTTCGTATACAAAACCAGCTGCCAGTTTGTGTCATATCGTGCCGGGAACGCTTTGTTTATATAGTATCTAAACTGAGCTATTGGTTCATTTGCATGGATAGTGCTTTTATCTTTGCAGTGATATGAAAAAGATGATTGATCCGCTGATTGCCTTACGGCATGAGTTGCATCGTACCCCGGAATTGTCGGGGCAGGAAAAGGAAACGGCACGACGCATACGCGATTTCCTTAGTCCGTTGAAACCTGAGCAGTTGTTAACAATGGTGGGTGGACATGGGGTGGTGGCGATATTCGACAGCGGCACTCCCGGGCCGGAGGTGTGGTTCAGGGCTGATACGGATGCCTTGCCGGTAAATGAAACCACGCAACTGGACTATGCCTCGGGAAATCCGGGTGTTTCACACAAGTGTGGCCACGACGGGCATACGGCCATACTTGCCGGCCTGGCAGAGTATATTGCCTTGCACCGGCCCACGAAAGGGCGGGTACTGCTGTTGTTTCAGCCTGCCGAAGAGACGGGTCAGGGAGCGGCTGCCATGTTAAAGGCGCTTAAGGCTTTGGGTTTCAGTCCGGAGTATGCTTTTGCCCTTCACAACCTGCCAGGCTATCCCCTTAATTCGGTGATTGTCAGAAATGGAACTTTTGCAGCAGCATCGCGCGGGATGGTCATCAGGTTGAAGGGTAGGACTTCGCATGCCTCAGAACCCGAGAAAGGGATGAGCCCGGCGGCTGTAATGGCGCGCCTTATGGTTGACCTGCCCGGTTTGTCAAACAACGGTGACCTGAAAGGATACCGGGATTTTGTGCTGCTGACCCTGATTTATGGTAACCTGGGGTCTCCGGCATTTGGCACATCGCCCGGCGAGGCCGTATTAATGGCCACCTTGCGTGCCTATCAGAACGGGGATATGGAACTGCTCAGCAACACTGCGGCTGAACTCGTCCGCCGGCACTCGGATGCCGCCGCCATGGGCTGCGAAATCAGTTTTACCGAAGAATTCCCGGCAACAATGAACCATCCGGAAGCAGTTCAGTTTGTATCCGATGCCGCCCGCTCACTGGGTTTGCCGCTGATTGAGGCCGGGCTGCCATTCCGCTGGAGCGAGGATTTTGCCCATTTTGCCATGGAAAGCAAGGCCGCTTTGTTCGGCATCGGGTCCGGAACGGATCACCCCGCCCTGCATCATCCCGATTACGATTTTCCCGATAAACTGATCCCGACTGCACTTAAACTCTGGAAAGACATTTATCAGCGGTTGCAGGAATAGAATTCAGCCATACAATCACCTGTCATAGCTGATCCCGGAACCGGATTTCAGAAAAAGTGGTCTGAGTCCGGGTGTCGAATATCAATATGCTTTTTCCGTAAATGGAGAAAAAATAAATTATTCAGCAGGTGGCTGATAGGGATTCTTCCTGGGATTGCGGCCAAAAACGGAGACATGCACATAGCGTTCGGGATGGAGTCGCATATCTTCGAGCAGTAATTTTAACTCCCTCGATGAAGCTTCCAGCTCGTTATACATCTTGTCGTTGTTGATAAGCTGACCGACTGTCCCTTCTCCTTTTTCGATTCCGGCAACTATTTTTTCCAGGTTTTCAATGGAATTTGTAAGTTTCGAAAGGGTTGCCGAAATATTTGAGCGGGCGATGGTGTCGCTGATGCTGGCGGTATTGGAAAGTATCCTGTTGAAATTATCCCCGTTCTGCTTCAGGTTGGCACTGATGGATTCAATGTTGTCGATAATCCGGGCCAGTTTAATCTTCTGGCTTTCAACCAGCGTATCCACGGAGAGCGTGGCATTTTCAAGACTGGCCATGGTATTCCTTAAACTTTCTACTGTTCCGGTCAGGTTGTCGCGTGTCTGTTTGTTGAAAATCTCACTCAGTACATTCAGCACAGTATCAAAGGAAGTGATCAGGTTTTCGGTTTTACGCATAATGGGCTCTACCATATCATTTACCTCATCCTGAAGGCTTTGCTGCATCTGCCCGATCAGGGTATCCCCTGATTCGGCAAATTCAGGTGAATCGCCGGGAATAATCTGTATCCTTCTGGTGCCCAACAGGTCGGAACTGTAGATGCGGGCTGCTGAGTTGCGCGGAATCGGAATATCGTTCGACATAAATAACTCAACAACCACCCTGCCCGGCTGTTGCGGATGAAAATACATCCGGCTCACCTGGCCGACTTCTAGCCCGTTGATGGTAATGGCATTGGCAGTCATCATTCCGGCAACATTGTCATAAACGGCGTAAAAAGTGCGTTGCCTTTTGAACACATCCCTGCCTTTCAGGAAGTTGTAGCTCCAGATGAATGCTGCAAGCGTTACGAGCGTAAGCAGGCCGACCCGTATTTCTCTTGAAAATTTAAAATGTTTCATCATTATCAGTGCAAAGATAGTCAGTTTTTCAGTTGTTTCCTGGCTTCATCAATGCTAATTCGCTCCCCGTTGATGAAAGCGATGACAAATGAATCCCTGTAGCCTTTTTTATCAAGTTCCTTTTTTATTTTCATCGCATCTTCCGGGGTTCGTTCGTTGCCTGCCGTGTATTTGTACATCCCCTGGTGATAATAGCAGCCCACTTCTTTAATTCCGTTAAATTCGGGTGAAGTGAGGCGTTTCTCGGTTTTGGTGATCATGAACTGTACTTTAAATACCGGCAGCCCTGTTGCGGTGGTCTGATCCGTTGCCTGGCCTGTTGTTGAAGATGATGCACCGCCGTCGGAACTGCCACCACTGCTATTGGCAGGTTCAGCGGAACCTTCTGCCGAAGCTGTTTCATCATAACGGGCAGGCGGGATTTTCCCCACAGCATGTTTATAATCCTTAACAGCCCTGAAAATCGCCTGTGCAATCTTGTTTTGTCCGCTTTCGGAGGCAAGCAGTTTTTCTTCATTCGCGTTGCTGATAAAGCCTGCTTCAATCAGTACCGAAGGCATGGTCGTTTTATAAAGTACCAGGAATCCTGCCTGTTTTACGCCCCGGTCGTAGAGCTTCACATGATCCCTGAAATGGCCCTGAACGCGTGAAGCAAGGTCGAGTCCCTGATCCAGAAAGGCGTTCTGCAGCATTGAGAAGAAGATATATCCTTCCGGTGATCTGGGGTCAAAGCCTTCATACTGAACATGATAGTCATCCTCGAGCAGGATGGAGGCATTTTCAAGCTGGGCTACTGCCAGGTTGGCATCGCTGCGGTGAAGGCCCATGACGTAAGTTTCGGAACCGTAGGGGGTTGTTGATTTGTTCGCATTGCAGTGAATGGAGATAAAGAGGTCGGCCTTGGCTTCATTGGCAATGCGGGCCCGACGGTGCAATTCCACAAAGACATCGGTTTTGCGGGTATAAATTACCTCCACATCTTTCAGGTGTTCTTTGATGAGATTGCCTGTTTTAAGGGCTATGGACAAGGTGATATCCTTTTCTTTCGAGTACTTGCCGACAGCCCCGGGGTCGTGCCCCCCATGTCCGGCATCAATCACAACCCGCTGCACCTTCTGGGCCCAAAGAGAAGGTGTAGAAACGAAAACGCCTGTAAACAGAATAAAAATTAGAATAATACGTTTAAACACCATCACAATTTTCGTTAGTTTTGACCCCCGGTTCTCCATGTGGTATTACAAGCTTTGCCGCAGCGTAAGTGGTTTATTATTAACTGGTAATAAAAGAAGCATTTCGCAGCGTTTTACAATAGAAACAAAATTGCAGCCGGTTTATTGCGGGTAAAAGCCCTGATTTAACACACAAATTTAGCATTAATTGAGATACACAGCATATAAAATATGGCCAGATTTACCGGTTATGCTGCTGCTCATACCTGCTATAGTCTGTGTTTTTCTGCTGAAACCTCTTAATGCCGGCGCTCAGGAAGTTGAAGCCGGCCTGCCGGCGAACGACTCGGTAAGGATCGTGCTTGACTCAATCAACTGGCGCACAGGGCAGCCTCCCGACACCCTTCAGGATATCACCGGCAAGCCTCAAAAGAAAAGTTCCATCAGCAGCAAGGTTGAATACAGCGCCACAGACTCCATCAGTCTGGACCTTGAATCACAAAAGGTTTACCTTTATCGCGATGCCGATATCAAATATGAAAAAATTCACCAGAAGGCCGCTTTTATCGAGATTGACTTCAATACAAATATGCTGAGGGCGCGGCCTTTAAAAGACTCGCTGGGAAAGGATTACGGGAAGCCGGAATTCATTGAAGGAGACCAATCGTTTGTTTCGGAAGAGATCAATTACAATTTTAAGTCAACCAAGGGGCTGATTAAAAATGTGATTACCAGGGAAGGAGAAGGGTACCTGCACGGGGAGGTGGTGAAAAAACTGGAGGCCAACGTGAGCAATATGCGGCATGGAGCCTATACCACCTGCAACCTCGATCATCCTCATTTCAGTATTCAGTTTACAAAGGCCAAAGTAATTCCGAATAACAAAATTGTGACAGGGCCGGCTTTTCTTACCATTGAAGATGTGCCCCTTCCGCTGGTGCTGCCGTTCGGACTTTTTCCCAACAAGCGGGGGCAGACGTCGGGTGTCAGGATTCCCACTTACGGTGAGTCGGCCAACCGCGGATTTTACCTCGAAAACGGCGGCTATTATTTTGGCATCAACGATTATATGGAACTTTACCTGTTGGGTGATATCTATTCACGGGGAAGCTGGGCGCTCAAACCGCAGTTTAATTACCGCAAACGCTACAAATTCAACGGTTCTTTCAATTTCAGCTATGCCATCAACACCGAAGGCATCAGGGAGACCAGCAGTTTCAAGCGCAACCGCGACTTCAGGGTGGCATGGAACCACAGCCAGGACCCCAGGGCAAGACCCAAATCTAGGTTCAGCGCCAATGTTAACTTTGTTTCAAGTCAGTACAATAAATACAATCCTACCACCACCCAGGATTTGCTGACCAATACTTTCCAGTCGAGCATTAGTTACCAGACAGCCCTTTTCAGGGATAAAATTTCCTTCACGTCGGCCCTCAGTCATAGTCAGAACACCTCCAACAAAATGGTGAACCTTACTTTGCCAAGCATTTCGGTATCGGCAAACCGTTTTTACCCGCTGCGGAAGCCGGGTAAAACGACCAACCTGAAGTGGTATGACAACATCAGCGTCAACTACTCGATGTCGGCCCGCAATGAGGTAAATGTTCCGGATACCATGTTGTTCAAGCCTCAGATGTACGATGCTTTCCGCAACGGTATGCAACATAAAATCCCTGTCAGTTCAAGTGTAAAGATCCTGAAATACTTTACCCTGAGCAATACGTTCGACTTTACGGAGCGCTGGTACAGCAGGAGTATCGCCAAATCATGGGTAAACGACACACTGTGGAGCGGCGAAAACTATAAGGTCGGTTACATTCAGACCGACACCCTTGATGGATTTAAGGCCGGGCGCGACTTCAGCTTTACTTCCTCGCTGAATACCACCCTTTACGGGATGCTGCAGTTTAAAAAAGGACCCTTAAGGGCCATCAGGCATGTGGCCAGGCCTTCCGTTTCCATGTCGATGCGGCCCGATTTCGGAAAGTCATCATTCGGATATTACCGGGAGGTTCAGTCCGATACACTGGGTAATGTACAGCGGTATTCTGTCTTTGGCAGCGGATCCGATTATGCGCCGCTGTATGGTTCACCGCCCGACGGGCGATCCGGGAGGGTGAGTTTCAGCATCGGTAACAACCTGGAGATGAAGGTGCGTTCGAAGAGTGATACGGTTACCGGGATGAAGAAGGTGATGCTGATAGAGAGTTTTAATATCGGCACATCCTACGATCTTGCCAGGGATTCGCTGCAGTGGTCGGTGGTGAATATCAGCGCAAGAACAACCCTTTTCAAGAAACTGCAGATTCAGTATTCCAGTATATGGGATCCTTATGTGATCAGCGAAACCGGCCGCAGGCTGAACCAGTTTGAATGGGATAAAAACCGCCGTCTGCTGAGGCGCGACAATACTGCCTGGAACTTCTCATTGCGGTATGATTTTGCTTCAGGCAAGAAAAAAAGTCAGGCGCCGCGGACAGCCGGCACCGAAGAAGCTCAGAGCGAACTCGAGCAATTTCAGCAGAACCCGCAGAACTATATCGACTGGAACAATCCCTGGAACCTGGGCCTTACCTATAACCTGAACTATACCGGCCGGAACCTGCCGGCCACCGGGACGGTCAAGAGTGAAGTGGTGCAAACGCTGGGTTTCAACGGGGATGTCAGCATCACGTCCAAATGGAAATTTTCCATGCAATCGGGATGGGATTTTAAACTGAACAAGCTTGCCCATACGTCCGTAAATGTTTATCGTGATCTTCATTGCTGGGAGATGCGTTTTAACTGGATTCCCATCGGATACTACAAGAGCTGGAACTTTTATATCAAGGTAAAGGCCAGTGTGTTGCAGGACCTGAAGCTGAACCGCAAGAAGGACTTCAGGGATAATTAGAAGCCAGTGTAATTTCCCGGACCTTTTGTCCGGCTATTTTTACCCGGTACGTTTTCTGCACAGCCTAATTTTCCTATATTTGCCTCCTATGATCATAACCGGATTATTGATAAGGGTAAGCAAGTGGAGGGTAAAGCATATCAGCCACCGCAACTTCGTGCTTATCCTCAGTCTGGTAATCGGACTGGTGAGCGGGCTGGCTGCCATTCTGCTCAAGAACACTGTTTATTACACACATTATTTTCTGACACGCGGATTTGATGCGGAGAGCGGCAACCTGTTATACCTGGCTTATCCGTTGTTTGGTATTGCATTAACAGTTCTTTTCGTGCGTTATGTCGTCAGAGATGATATATCCCATGGGGTGAGTCGCATCCTTTATGCCATTTCGAAAAACAACAGTCATTTAAAAGTACATAACAATTATTCTTCTCTGATTTCCAGTACTATAACGGTCGGTTTTGGCGGATCGGTGGGATTGGAGGCGCCCATTGTGCTGACCGGGGCTTCTATAGGCTCAAACCTTGCCCGGGTGATGCGCATGGATTACCGCACCATCACCCTGATGATCGGCTGTGGTGCCGCCGGCGCCATCGCAGGTATTTTCAAAGCTCCCATTGCCGCGGTGATCTTTGCACTGGAAGTGCTGATGCTCGACCTGACCATGGCCTCCCTGATCCCTTTGCTGATTTCAGCAGTCACCGGTGCCACCATCTCTTCTTTCCTTATGGGAAGCGCAGTCATCTTTTCCTTTTCCGTTAATGATCCCTTCAGCCTTGGGAATATTCCTTTTTACATTATCCTGGGCATGGTCACCGGCCTGGTTTCGCTTTACTTCAATCGTGCAAATTCTTTTATCGAGTCGCGCATCGAGGCCATCAAACGGCCGGTTATCCGCATGCTTGCAGGTGGCCTGGCGCTGAGCCTGCTGATTTTCCTGTTACCCCCGCTTTATGGAGAAGGATATGAGGTGCTTACTGATATTCTGAACGGAAGGGGCGATGAAATTGTGAACAACTCGTTTTTCTATCCTTTTCGTGAGAATCATTGGCTTTTCCTGGGATTTCTGCTGCTGGTCATGTTCTTTAAGGTTATTGCCATGGCCTGTACCACAGGCGGAGGCGGCATAGGGGGTGTTTTTGCACCTTCCCTGTTTATGGGCGGAGTTACCGGTTTCTTTACCGCACGGTTTATCAATCAGCTGGGCTTCGGACATTTGCCCGAAAGCAATTTCGCCCTTGCCGGGATGGCCGGCGTGATGGCTGCAGTGATGCATGCCCCCCTTACTGCAATATTCCTGATAGCGGAAATTACCGGAGGGTACGGGTTTTTTATCCCATTGATCATTACTTCAACCATTTCTTACCTGACCATCAATCTTTACGAACCGCATGGCATCTATACCAAACAACTGGCTGCAAGGGGAGAACTGATTACACATGATAAGGATAAAGCAGTACTCTCCCGGCTCAGCATTCACAAGCTTATAGAAACCAATTTCCTGACCATAGGCCCGGATGCCAGTCTCGGCGACCTGGTAAAGGTGATCGCCCGTTCCGAAAGAAATGTATTCCCGGTGATTGATCAGGAAAATAACTTCCTGGGCGTGGTTTTTATCAATGAAATCAGGGATATCATGTTCAACCATGAGTTATACAATACGACTTTTGTCCGCAACCTGATGTATATGCCTGAACCGCTGATAAGTATCAATGAAACAATGGAAGAAGTGGCAGGGAAATTCAGCGAGAGTGCGCATTATAACCTGCCGGTGCTTAACGATGGCAAATACGTGGGTTTTGTTTCGAGGGCGAATGTTTTTTCGGCTTATCGAAAGCTGGTAAAGGAATATTCACAGGATTAGCGGACAAGGCGGTACAAGGAAGCGTTTTTCTTTGATGGCCGGTAAGCCCTGTATCTGATTATTACAACCTGTTTATTGTTTTTAAACGAGAGAATCACGCATGATAAAAGTACTCAGACATGATCAGTGGTTGTTTTTTTTGCTGACGGGGATTTACTGGCTTTTTCTGTCCATATTGCTGTTGCTTGAAGGATACAGGGGAAGTTTCCTGTTGCTGAACGGGCTGCACCGGCCATGGCTCGATTACCCCATGTTCATCCTGACCCACCTGGGCGATGCGCTGATCCTTACCTCCCTGCTGGCATTGCTTCTTACCCGGACGCGGCCTGACCTTGTGCTGCTGTTGATAATCACCGTGGCAATCACCGGCTTGTTCGGGCAACTGCTCAAAAATACCTTTTTTGACGGGTGGGACCGTCCCTTGCGCGTCTTTGCCGAAACCGGAGGTGTTCATACTGTTGCCGGATATAAAATGTACCATAACGCTTTCCCGTCGGGGCACAGCATTGTGGCTGCTGCGGCCATCACTACGCTTGTCCTGAACCTGCCTTATGGCTATGGTTTCCGCTTTTGGATGGGACTGGCTGTGATCATTATCTCTTACACAAGGATTTACACCGGGGTTCATTTTGCGGGGGATGTGCTGGCCGGTACGGTCATTGGTGCAGCCGGAGCCATCATGATTACCGCATGGCTGGCAGAGCCAATGAAGAAAAGAACAGAAGCCCTGACCGTGAACCGCGCCAGGCGGATGCGATGGTGGTTATGGGGCATTGCCCTGTTCAGCTTTGTGGCAGGCGTTGCCCTGGTGGTCGATATGCTTTAACCCGGTTTCCGCCGGCTTTACACGGAAAAGAAGACTTTATTATGAAAATCATCACCTATAATGTAAACGGGGTACGCTCGGCGCTTAACAAAGGGCTGATAACCTGGCTTATGCGTGAGAAGCCCGATGTGCTTTGCCTGCAGGAGACCAAGGCGCAGCCTGATCAGATACCTGTTGAAGAGTTTGAAGCACTGGGATATCATTGCCACTGGTTTTCTGCAGAGAAGAAAGGTTACAGCGGGGTCGGACTCCTCAGCCTGAAGCAACCGGATGCTGTTTTCAGCGGGATCGGCATCGACCGCTATGATGTGGAAGGCCGGCTGATAAGGGCTGATTTCGGTGATGTTACCGTGGTAAGTGTATATCATCCATCCGGTACAACCGGGGATGAACGGCAGGCTTTTAAAATGGAATGGCTGGAGGACTTTTATGATTATGCCCTGGGGTTGTCCGATATCCGTCCGAACCTTGTTTTATCCGGAGATTATAACATCTGTCACCGGCCGATTGATATTCACGATCCCATACGCAATGCCGGCAGTTCAGGTTTTCTGCCCGAAGAACGTGCATGGATGGAGGACTTTCTGAACAGTGGTTTTACCGATACTTTCCGGTTTTTCAATAAACATCCGCATCATTACACCTGGTGGAGCTACCGTGCCGGTGCCCGTAAACGCAACCTGGGATGGCGCATCGATTACAACATGACAAGCATTCCGCTGCGGGAGAAGCTTCTGAACGCCCGTATCCTGCCCGAAGCGGTTCATTCCGATCATTGCCCTGTCATGCTGGAACTTGATTGTTAGGTTAAGTGCCGGGCACAGACAAGGACATCCGTTTCAACTTTGACCTGACCTGACAAGTTTTTTTCCAAATTGTCAGGTCTTCTTTCTACTGATGTTCCAATCAAAGCCTGGTGATGTCAGCACAAACTGTTGACTTTTATCTTTTTATCCGCTCAGGCCGCGGGGCCTCGCTTTCGCAACGCGGCTGCCTAAACTTGACCATTGTTTCATTTCTTAAGCTGTCTCTTCACTTCTTTGAATATAGGCCTTTGAAGGTCAACTTTAGAAGGCCACTTATCCTGTAATAAGCATAAGAAATGCTTATTCGTCTTAGAAAATGTAATTCAGTGATGGAAGAATCACTGAAACATTTTCTAAGACGGGATCACCCCAACTAAATCAGGTAGTTCGCAACTGTTACCAGTCGCTCCTACTGATTAAGTTGGGGTGTTGCGAAAGCTGATAATTTTTCCGCTCTTCTTTACGTTTCTGGGATTACAAAGAATTAAAGAAATCCGTTTCCACAGAACACGGACGAATACGTCCGCGCCAACCGGGAGTTTTCTTCCAACTTGTCAGGTCTTCTGAGACTTGCACCAACAATCAAATAAAACAACGCCCCGGGGTTGTGGTTGGTTGGTTGCGCATGAAATGCGTCCCCCGGGGCGTGTAAAAATTATCAGGGATAAAAATGAATGCTAATAAGCGGGCAATTCAACCTTGCCAATAAACAGCAGGGTGTTGGTCAGGCGTTCGCGGATCGCGAAAATAAAGGGCTTGTCAATCACTACCGGTTCAGGAATACTGGTATACTCTATGCCGATGGTGGTAACGGCGGCAGCCTCGGTGCCTTCTTCATTCACATCGACAAAGGTGTTTTGTTTTACAAAACTGACAAAGATATCCTCGTCAGAAATCCCTGACAGATCTGCCATCGTCGGATTAAAAGCATTGGTCATGCCCATGGCTTTCAACTGGTCGTTCAGCACTTTCTCAAAATCAAACCTGAATTTTGGCATCAACAGTTCCGATGTCTGAGCGGTGGAAGCGTCGAGCCCGGAAGTGATTTCCAGCCATACAGGCCCGTTAAACTCATTCATGAAGGAACCGAGCGGACCGGAAGGCAGAACGAGTACCATGGCAAAGTTTTGCTGTCCGTAAGGCAGCTCGATGGCTTTGTAATTGTTCCCGTAAAATGATTTGAACGGAAATTCAGCTTTCATCATATCCACATCTGCTGCATTTCCGGTTTCCGGATAAAAGGGGAGGGGGGCTGTGGCGGATTTGTCGAATTTGTAAGTCCAGTCTCCCTTGAAATACAGGGCGTTCATCAGAAACATCACGGCATCCGGGCTGATCTCATCAAGCACCTTTTCTATTTTCCCGTTGGTATTGTCTTTTGCCCAGTTGTTGATGGTCGTCAGTGCCTCAGGACTTAAAAAGTCGAGCGATCCGGTTCTGGCTTTAAAGGCGGTATGCATGCGATCAAGAAACAGCGTTTTTACTTCAAAATCCTGGCGGTACCATACTGCATTGGCCAGGGCGAGCTGTATTTTGGGGTCAATGGTAAGCAATTGGCTTACAAGACTGTTGTAATTTTCATTGATTTCATCCAGGGAAAGCGATTCATAACCGAGCATATCCCGGATCTGTGTGTATGTTTCCGCACCGCATCCGTTGAGCAGCATCGAAAGTGCCGTAGAAGCGCTCAGGGGCGACAGCATCAGGTTGCCTTCCTCTGTCAGCGCTGTTTCCCTGAACAGGTCTATGCCGAAGCTGTTGCTCTGGCTGATCATCAGGCCGGCTTTGGCCGGCAGGTTGATGGGCTTCGGACTTTGCGGGATTTTGTCGTCCTCTTTCTTACATCCCGGCGTTAGCAGGGAGACTAAAAGGACTGATATGGCAATGAGAAGTTTCATAACACTGATCTCCGTTAAAAAATATTGACAGTTTTCCGGTTTAGGTCTGATTGAATGCGCAATCCTGAATTTATGACGGAAATTACCGTAAAAGGTTGCATCCGGGGTTAATCTTTTTCCGGGCCCGGCTGGATCGTCTCCTTAGGGTGCTGATATTCAGCGCTTAATGGTCCCATCCATTTCCGGTTTAACAAAAATCACCTTATTACGTTTAAAGATTGTCAGAATCGGAGAAAGCCTGACAACATCCTTTAATTAGCTGTTAGATATTGTTTTTCCCGTTCCGGATGCTGATCCGGTTGTAAAAGTAAAAGCTGTAAATCCCCGGGACAGCAGGGGGGCAACTGACCGTGCCCGGGGAAAACAGCTTTATATTGTACTCAGATGCCTGGTCTGGCATCGTTCCGCTATTATGGGGATTATCATTCAGTTTCTTTACGGACTCTGTTCCATTTCAATATTTTTTAAGTTTATCTGATTACCGTTACACTTCCGGTGACCGGACTGCTGGTGAGCCTGGTTACATAGGAAGGTGCTTCGAAGGCAATCACATAAACGAAGGAGTTGGGTGATACCAATTCCCCGTCAACAGTGCCATCCCAGCCTTCGCCCGGATCGTAGCTTTCATAGATCAGTTGACCCCACTTGGTATAGACATGCATAGAATACCTTGAAGGTTCCCATCCGATAAAGATTGGCCTGAAAACATCATTGAGTCCGTCTCCGTTGGGTGTGATGGCGTTCGGGATTCTTAATTCGATGTTACATGGAACAAGGGCTACCGAATCAGCGCCGCGGCAACCGTTCTCATCTTCAACGTTTACCCAGTAGTCACCGGCTTCGTAGGCAACCATACTTTGCATGGTAGAGCCGTCGTGCCACAGGTACGAAATGTAACCGCTTCCCGGGTCGAGCAATACGGGCTGTCCGTAACAAATGGTATCGGCATAACCAATATGAATTTCAGGAGACGGGTAAACATTCACCTGTATTTCTTCTTCCGAATTACAGAAGTAGCTGTTAGTGGCTACCACGTGGTAGTTGCCTGCATCGTTGGTTCCAAGGGTGCCCAGTTGCCAGGCAGGTCCGGTCTGATGCGTTCCGTTGGGCCCTGTCCAATAGTAATTGAGTAATTCTCCTGTTCCGGTGCCTGATCGCAAGGTCAGCGAATCGCCGGTACAATAATCACCTTCACCGAGTGCAAAAATTTCGGGACTCGGGAGAATTTCTGCCATACCGTTTACATAAATGCCCGGAATAGAGTCGTTGCCGGAAGAATAGATCACACATTGCAGCCAGTTCCATTCCAGGTTGCTGTTGCCGGCAGCCAGTGCATCAAAACTCAGGGAGAAGAGCTGTTGTCCGCTGCCCACCGTTGCTGATCCGTCGAATATTGAATAACGGATTTGCAGCACGTTGCCGATAATGCTGGTGCTGAATGTGCCGTTCGAAAGCGCTCCGTTGATGTTCAGCAGTCCGTTGAATGAAATAATGGAGGGATCAAATTCCAGTTCAAGGACAAAGGATGAAATATCGTTGAAATCCCTGGCATCTACCGGAATAACAACCGGCAGGTTCAGACAGTATGTCACGGTATCGGTCGAAATCAATACCTCACCAAGAACGGTATTCAAAATATTGAACTCCTGCGTTACAGTACAGCCGTCGGCATCCATGACCCAGGCCATATACGGGCCGATTGCCAGACCGGTGAACGAGTTCCCGGTCTGCCAGTTGATGCCGTCGAGCGAATACTGCAATGGGGCTGTGCCGTTGGCAATGATGATAACGCTGCCGTTGGGATCTCCGTTCACGGCATTCTCTACTTCAAGACTGACGATAACCGGAGCGGGAATTGCTGTCACAGTAATATTTGTCAGTGAAATTGTACATCCGGATGCATCTCTTACCGTAACCGTGTATGTGCCGGCAGCCAGGTCTGCAAAAACAGCAGTTGACTGCCATCCGCTGATTCCGTCAAGCATGTACTCCAATGCACCGCTGCCTCCCGTTGCCGCGATGGTAATGGAACCGTTCTCTTCGCCGCAGGTGGTGGAAATGGTTTCAGCGGTAGCCAAAATGGCATCAGGTTCGGTAACGGTAACTTCGCCGATAAATACCTGGCAATCAAGATGACTGGCGTCGCGGATCCATGTCTGGTAGTTACCTGCAGCAAGATTACCGAATGTGGCAATGTTCTGCCAGTTCAGTCCGTTGCTGATGCTATACTGATAATTTCCGCTGCCTCCTGCAGGATTCGTAAAAGTAATGCTTCCGTCGGCCACGCCTGCACAACTTGCCGGGACAACCTCAGGAATTGCAGTCAGCAGCTCCGGTTGTGCGATGGTAAAGGTGCCGAGATTGATCACCAGGCCCGGATCACCGGCATCGCGCATCCAAACGGCGTAGGAGCCTGCCGTCAATCCGCCATAGGTGCCGGCTGTTTGCCAGTTGATATTGTCGATGCTGTATTCGTAGTTGCCCGAGCCGCCCGTGGGGTTGCTGATGGTTATGCTTCCGTCGTTGCCACCGAAGCAGGTGACATCGGTGTGGTCAACCTGTGCGGAAAGCGATCCGGCCGGCAGTATGGTAACGGTTTGCAGCAGGATAAAGCAGTCCGTGGCGTTGGCGTCGCGGATGTAAACATCGTAATTACCCGGAGCAAGACCGTTAAATAAACCGGATGCCTGCCAGTTGACCCCGTCGATGCTGTATTCATAAGCTCCCGAGCCGCCCGAAGGTGTGCTGACGGTTATTGTTCCGTCATTCGCGCCGGGCAGGGTTTCATTGGTCCAGGTAACGGTGGCGGCCAGGATCGCCGGTTGGGTGATTGCCACTACGGCAAGGGTGACAAAGTTGGCCGGATCATCGGCATCGCGCATCCAAACGGTATAGGAACCGGCCGTCAATCCGCCGAAGGTGCCGGCTGTCTGCCAGTTGATATTGTCGATGCTGTATTCGTAGTTGCCCGAGCCGCCCGTGGGGTTGCTGATGGTAATGCTTCCGTCGTTGCCGCCGAAGCAGGTGACATCGGTGTGGTCAACCTGGGCGGAAAGCGATCCGGCCGGCAGTATGGTAACGGTTTGCAGCAGGATAAAGCAGTCTGTGGCGTTGGCATCGCGGATGTAAACATCGTAATTACCAGGAGCAAGACCGTTAAATAAACCGGATGCCTGCCAGTTGACCCCGTCGATGCTGTATTCATAAGCTCCCGAGCCGCCCGAAGGTGCGCTGACGGTTATTGTTCCGTCATTCGCGCCGGGCAGGGTTTCGTTGGTCCAGGTAACGGTGGCGGCAAGGATAGCCGGCTGGGTGATTGCCACCACGGCAAGGGTGACAAAGTTGGCCGGATCATCGGCATCGCGCATCCAAACGGTATAGGAACCGGCCGTCAATCCACCGAAGGTGTTGGTTGTCTGCCAGTTGATATTGTCGATGCTGTATTCGTAATTGCCCGAGCCGCCCGTGGGGTTGCTGATGGTAATGCTTCCGTCGTTGCCGCCGAAGCAGGTGACGTTGGTGCTGGTGACATCCGCGGTAAGCGCCCCGGCTGCCTGAATTTCAACCATCATCAGGTTGATATAGCAATCCGGTGCATTGGCATCGCGGATAAAGACCTGGTAGAATCCTGGAACGAGTCCCGTGAAAACGCCCGAAGCCTGCCAAACCATACCGTTGATGCTGTATTCATATGCACCTGAGCCTCCCGAAGGTGTACTTACGGTAATTGTTCCGTCGTTGGCGCCGGGCAGGGTTTCGTTGGTCCAGGTAACCGTAGCCGAAAGGATGGCCGGTTCCGTTATGGTTATGGTTGTCAGGATAACACTGTTGACAGGCTCAAGGGCATCACGCATCATCACAACATAAACCCCTGCGGGGAGACCGGTGTAAATTCCGCTTCCCTGCCATGTGGCTCCGTTGTCGATGCTGTATTCGTAAGTGCCGGATCCGTTTTGCGGATCGGTAATACTGATGGTGCCGTCCGTTAAGCCGTTGCAGCTGATGTTGGTATAACTGACATTGGCCGTAAGTGCATTGGCGGGCAGAATCTGTATGGTTTGCAGCAGGATATAGCAGTCTGTGGCATTGGCATCGCGGATGTAAACATCATAGTTGCCCGGGGCAAGTCCGGTAAAGTTGCCGGAAGCCTGCCAGTTAATGCCGTCAATGCTGTATTCATAAGCGCCTGAACCTCCTGAAGGCATGGTCACGGTGATCGTTCCGTTATTGCCTCCCGGGAAGGTTTCGTCGGTCCAGGTTACGATGGCTGTAAGTATCGCCGGTTCGGTAATGATCACCGTGTCGAGGGTGACTTCATTCTCATGGGCATTGGCATCGCGGAGCATCACCACGTAGGTGCCGGGCGTTAGTCCGGTATAGAGTCCGCTGTTTTGCCAGGTTACACCGCCATCAATGCTGTACTCATAAACGCCGGAACCGTTCTGGGGATTGGTTATGCTGATGGTTCCGTCATTGCCGCCAAAACAGGTAACATTTGTTGAGGCAACTTCGGCACTAAGTGAGCCACCGGGCAGGATTTCTGCGGTTTTCAGGAAGATAAAGCAATCGGTGGCGTTGGCATCGCGGATGTAAACATCATAAAAACCCGGAGCGAGTCCGTTGAAGACATTTCCAGCCTGCCAGTTGATGCCGTCAATGCTGTATTCATAAGCTCCGGAACCACCCGTGGGGGTGCTGATGGTAATGCTTCCGTCATTGGCGCCGGGGAATGATTCATGGGTCCAGGTGACATTCCCTGCAAGAATGGCCGGTTCTGTGATAATGATGGTGGTCAGCGTTTCGGTATTGGCAGGTATATCGGCATCGCGCAGCATCACAACATAAGACCCCGGAAGTAGACCGGTATAGTTGCCGTCAATCTGCCAGCTGAATCCGCCGTCAATGCTGTACTCATAATTGCCAGTCCCGTTCTGCGGGTTGCTGATGGTTATGCTGCCGTCGCTGCCGCCAAAGCAGGTAACATTGGTAAACACAATGTCTGCCGTAAGGGCATCCGCCGGAAGTATTTCGATAACCTGTAACAGGATAAAGCAGTCGGTGACATTGGCATCCCGGATATACACATTATAGGAACCGGGCGCCAGTGCAGTAAAGTCACCGGAAGCCTGCCAGTTAATGCCGTCGATGCTGTACTCATAGGTACCTGAACCGCCCGCAGGCGCGCTGACGGTAATGCTTCCGTCGATGGCGCCGGTGTAAGTTTCATTGGTCCAGGTTATCGTGGCAGTCAGGATGGCGGGCTCTGTGATGACAACAGTAGTCAGGGTGACTTCATTGGCCGGAACATCGGCATCGCGCAACATGACCTCATAAGTGCCGGCTGTAAGCCCGGTAAAGGCGCCTGTACCATGCCAGGTTGTTCCACCGTCGATGCTGTACTCGTAGTTGCCCGAACCGTTCTGGGGATTGCTGATGGTAATGGATCCGTCGTTACCGCCGAAACAGGTAACGTTGGTAAAGTCCACATCCGCCGCAAGGGCATTGCCGGGAAGAATCTCAATGGTCTGCAACAGGATATAACAGTCTGTAGCATTGGCATCACGGATATAAACATCATAGTTGCCGGGCGCCAGTCCGGTGAAGTTACCGGATGCCTGCCAGGTAGTCCCGTCGATGCTGTACTCATAGGCGCCCGAGCCTCCCGAAGGCGCGCTGACGGTAATGCTTCCGTCATTGGCACCAGGGTAGGTTTCGTCGGTCCGGATTATCGTGGCAGCCAGGATGGCAGGCTCTGTGATGACAACAGTAGTCAGGGTGACCTCATTGGCCGGAACATCGGCGTCACGCATCATCACGGTGTAAGAGCCGGCAATCAGGCCGGTAAAGGCGTTGCCGCTCTGCCAGGTTGTTCCACCGTCGATGCTGTATTCGTA
Organism: Lentimicrobium saccharophilum; assembly: GCF_001192835.1. Classification (NCBI taxonomy): domain Bacteria; kingdom Pseudomonadati; phylum Bacteroidota; class Bacteroidia; order Bacteroidales; family Lentimicrobiaceae; genus Lentimicrobium; species Lentimicrobium saccharophilum. The sequence goes on along the minus strand of NZ_DF968183.1, from coordinate 1,353,291 downwards.
GTTGCCCGAACCGTTCTGGGGATTGCTGATGGTGATGGATCCGTCGTTACCGCCAAAACAGGTAACGTTGGTAAAGTCCACATCCGCTGTAAGGGCATTGCCGGGAAGAATCTCAATGGTCTGCAACAGGATATAACAGTCTGTAGCATTGGCATCGCGGATATAAACATCATAGGTGCCGGGCGCCAGTCCGGTGAAGTTACCGGATGCCTGCCAGTTAGTCCCGTCGATGCTGTACTCATAGGCGCCCGAGCCTCCCGAAGGTGCGCTGACGGCAATGCTTCCGTCATTGGCGCCGGGGTAAGTTTCGTTTGTCCATACAGCCGTGGCGGCCAGGATGGCGGGCTCTGTGATGACAACAGTAGTCAGGGTGACTTCATTGGCCGGAACATCGGCATCACGCATCATCACGGTGTAAGAGCCGGCAATCAGGCCGGTAAAGGTGTTGCCGCTCTGCCAGGTGGCTCCGCCGTCGATGCTGAATTCATAATTGCCTGAGCCGTTCTGGGGATTGCTGATGGTGATGGATCCGTCGTTACCGCCGAAACAGGTAACATTGGTAAAGTCCACATCCGCCGTAAGGGCATTGCCGGGAAGAATCTCAACGGTCTGCAACAGGATATAACAGTCAGTGGCATTGGCATCGCGGATATAAACATCATAGAAGCCGGGTGCAAGTCCGTTGAAGACATTTCCAGCCTGCCAGTTGATGCCGTCAATGCTGTATTCGTAAGCTCCAGAACCTCCCGAAGGAGCACTGATGGTGATGCTTCCGTCATTGGCGCCGGGGAAAGTTTCGTTGGTCCATGCAACCGTGGCAGCCAGGATGGCGGGCTCTGTGATAACAACGGTAGTCAGGGTGACTTCATTGGCCGGAACATCGGCGTCACGCAGCATTACAGTGTATGAACCGGCAATCAGACCATTGAAGGTGCTCGTGCTATGCCAGCTTGCTCCTCCGTCGATGCTGTATTCATAATTGCCCGAGCCGTTCTGGGGATTGCTGATGGTAATTGATCCGTCGTTGCCGCCGAAACAGGTAACGTTGGTAAAATCAACCTCCGCTGTCAGCGGGGCTTCCGGATCTGTAAGTGTGATGGTGCCGCTACCCTCGCAGCCATTGGCGTCAGTAACCAATACATTGTATAATCCGGCTACAAGTCCGGTTGCAGTTTGTGTGGTTTGTGCAAGCGGATCATCCCAGAGGTAAGTGTAAGGCGGGGTGCCTCCGGTAACGGTGGCGGTTGCCGTTCCGTCATTGCCGCCGGGAGTGGTGGGATTGGTGCCGGTAACACTGACAATCAGCTCATCGGTGATCACAATGTCCATGGTGGTGGGTACACCGCACTGCGCGGGATCATCCGGGGTAAAAGTAAAGGTGAAGGTTCCAACCACGGCGGTATTGATGGTTGCCGGGTTCCAGATACCGGTAATGCCTTCGATTGAGGCTGCCGGCAGGGCCGGGGCCACACTGTTCTGGCAGAGCGGACCGATCTGTGCGAACGTCGGGACAATCTCATCGGTGATCACAATGTCCATGGTGGTTGGTGCGCCACACTGCGCCGGATCGTTCGGGGTGAAGGTAAAGGTAAAGGTTCCGGCCACGGCGGTGCTGATGGTTGCCGGATTCCAGGTACCGGTAATGCCTTCGATTGAGGCTGCCGGCAGGGCAGGGGCCACACTGTTCTGGCAGAGCGGACCAATCTGGGCAAACGTCGGGACAATCTCATCGGTGATCACGATATCCATGGTGGTGGGTATGCCGCACTGCGCGGGATCGTTCGGGGTGAAGGTAAAGGTAAAGGTTCCGGCCACGGCGGTGCTGATGGTTGCCGGGTTCCAGGTACCGGTAATGCCTTCGATTGAGGCTACCGGCAGGGCAGGGGCCACACTGTTCTGGCAGAGCGGACCAATCTGGGCAAACGTCGGGACAATCTCATCGGTGATCACGATGTCCATGGTGGTGGGTATGCCGCACTGTGTGGGATCATCCGGGGTGAAGGTAAAGGTAAAGGTTCCGGCCACGGCGGTGCTGATGGTTGCCGGGTTCCAGGTACCGGTAATGCCTTCGATTGAGGCTGCCGGCAGGGCCGGGGCCGCACTGTTCTGGCAGAGGGGACCGATCTGGGCAAAGGTCGGGACAATCTCATCGGTAATCACGATGTCCATGGTGGTGGGTACACCGCACTGCGTGGGATCATCCGGTGTAAAGGTAAAGGTAAAGGATCCGGCCGTGGTGGTTGTGATGGTTGCCGGGTTCCAGATACCGGTAATGCCTTCGATTGAGGTTGCCGGCAGGGCCGGGGCCACACTGTTCTGGCAGAGCGGACCGATCTGGGCAAAGGTTGGGACAATCTCATTGGTGATCACGATGTCCATGGTGGTGGGTACACCGCACTGCGCGGGATCATCCGGGGTAAAAGTAAAGGTAAAGGTTCCGGCCACGGCGGTATTGATGGTTGCCGGGTTCCAGATACCGGTAATGCTTTCGATTGAGGCTGCCGGCAGGGCCGGGGCCGCACTGTTCTGGCAGAGCGGACCGATCTGGGCAAAGGTCGGGACAATCTCATCGGTAATCACGATGTCCATGGTGGTGGGTACACCGCACTGCGCGGGATTATCCGGGGTAAAGGTAAAGGTAAAGGTTCCGGCCACGGCGGTATTGATGGTTGCCGGATTCCAGGAACCGGTAATGCCTTCGATTGAGGCTGCCGGCAGGGCCGGGGCCACACTGTTCTGGCAGAGGGGACCGATCTGGGCAAAAGCGGGCGTAATTTCTTCGTTGATCAATATAACCATGTCAACGGGGATACCGCACTGCGCGGGATTATCCGGGGTAAAGGTAAAGGTAAAGGTTCCGGCCACGGCCGTATTGATGGTTGCCGGGTTCCAGGAACCGGTGATGCCGTTGTCGGAAATCAGCGGCAGGGCGGGTGCTGTGCTGTTCTGGCAGAGCGGACCGATCTGTGCAAAAGCGGGCGTGATTTCTTCGTTGATCAAAATAACCATGTCGACGGGGATACCGCACTGCGCGGGATCATCCGGGGTAAAGGTAAAGGTAAATGTTCCGGCCACGGCGGTATTGATGGTTGCCGGATTCCAGGAACCGGTGATGCCGTTATCGGAGATCAGCGGGAGCGCAGGGGCCGTGCTGTTCTGGCAGAGCGGTCCGATCTGTGCAAAAGCGGGCGTGATTTCTTCGTTGATCAAAATAACCATGTCGACGGGGATACCGCACTGCGCGGGATCATCCGGGGTAAAGGTAAAGGTAAAGGTTCCGGCTGCAGCGGTTGTGATGGTTGCCGGGTTCCAGGTACCGGTGATGCCTTCGAGGGAGGCTGCCGGCAGGGCAGGGGCCACACTGTTCTGGCAGAGGGGGCCGATCTGTGCAAAAGCGGGCGTAACTTCTTCGTCTATGGTGACCTCCAGGGTAACTGTGGTGGCGCACTGTCCGGCATCCGGGGTAAAGGTGAATGTGAATGTTCCTGCTGTCAGGGTGCTGATGCTGGCCGGATTCCAGGTGCCTGTAATTCCATTGACCGAAGTCAGCGGAAGGGCAGGGGCTGTGCTGTTCTGGCAGAGCGGGCCGATGGGATCAAAGGCAGGGATGGTTTCGGGCTCCACCGTAATGATGATTTCCCCGGCGGTTGCTTCACAGCCGTTGGCATCGGTGATGGTGTAGAAAAGCGACCAGGTCCCCGGATCTGGAGAATTAAATTCCGGTGCTTCCAGCGTTGCATCGTTCAGATACACCGCTCCGCTTCCTGTCCAGAGGTGACCGGCAGGAGGTTCGGTTCCGCCGGTATGTGCTCCGGTAAATGTCGCACTTTCGTTGATGCATAGCGTTGCTGTAAGCGGAGTGGCAGACGCGGTCAGCAATTCAGGTTCCGTCAGGCTGACATCGCCCGTGGTTTCGCAACCGGCATCGTCGGTAATAATATATGTATAGGTACCGGCCGTCAGATTTTCGAACAGCCCGGTGCCGTTGGTGTTTCCGTTTAATGTAAAGGTATAGGGCTCAGTGCCGCCTGAAGCGGTAAAAGTTACTGAACCGTCGTTGCCGCCGTGGCAGCTGATATTAACAATGTCGAAAGTGACCTGCAGGTTGTTGATGGTGATGGTCAGCGAGGAGACCGCCGGGGTACAGGCCTCGCTGTAGCCCAGTCCCTGGGCGGTCAATGTAAGGATTACATTTCCGTTTGCAATGTCGTTCGGCCCAAAGGTGTAGGTCGGGTTCAGCAGGGTGGCATCGTCAAAAGTGCCGTCGCCGCTGGTAGTCCATAACAATCCGCTGTAGTCGCTGGCGGTGGCATCGTCGAGCAGCACCGGTTCCGGACTGCAGAGGGTAAAGCTGTTGCCGGCAAAAGCGCCGGGTTGTTCAAATACGGTGATGGTGCCCAGCTGGGTGGTATCGCAGCCATTGGCGCCAAATTGCAGATTGGTAAGGGCATACACCCCCACCGGTACATTCCAGATAATGGTGACGGTGTCCACCTCTTCGGGCAGGGTGGTGATAACGCCCAAAGGATCGGTCAGCAGCCACGAATAGGTCGATCCGGCCTCACCGTCGATGCGGTAGTGCCTTTCGGCGCCCACGCACACCCTGTCGATCTCATACTGCCCCGCCGCACTGAGTGCAGTAAGCGCCAGTAAAGTCAACATCAAGTATCTGAGTCTGTTCCGCATACCAAAAGATTCAAAGATTCAAAAATTCAAAAATTCAAAAATTCAATTCAACTGTCCGCCTCATCCCCCGCATTCACTGCGTTGCTGCGGGGCAAGCCGGCTCCGGCACCCTCTCCTCAAGCGAAAGACCCGCGCAAAGCCGCAAAGCCGCAATGATTTTTTTTTACATCTTCCTTTCACTATCATTCTCTCTCGCTCACCCTTTCACTCCCTCTTCTCGTCTCCAATGTATGGTGGTGTCGGTTGGTCTCGGCTTCGCTCGTCCACCCCCGCTCTTTCCTTACTTACGTCCCTTGTCCCTTCTTCAGGCGTCCCTCGTCCCATCTTCAGGCGTCCCTCGTCCCTCCTTCTAAGGTTCATACTGATAAATCGGCGAGCCATCCGGTCTCGGTTTCACGGTCAGGGTGACGCTGTTCGACGGATCCGGGTTGGTTCCGTTGGCGTCGGTGACCGAAAGCACCGTGTAGGTAGTGGTCCGCGTCGGCGATATCACGATCACAAACGGGTTGTCCGTGATACCGTTATATGTTGTTGTTACCGGCGGATTGATGCCGTCATTGGCCTCGAGTTCGAAGCTCCACGGCGCTTCACCGGTAAAAGTAATCAAAAGGTCGGCTTCATCGCCGCGGCAAACCTCTTCGGGATTCACCACCAGCGAGGCCGTGGGCAGGGCAGGCAATACTTCCACCAGATAGAACTTCATGTTATTGGTGGGACAGTCGTTTACCGCCGTGATCTTGACCATATACATGCCTTCCGCCAGGAATGTGATGGGTACCGATGATCCGGTATTACCCGACGGGAAGAAGGCGCTGGTAACCGGACAGTTGCCCGGTACAACAGCCATGTTGATGCCTGTATAATTGTCATAGATCTCCCAGGTGATATTTTCTTCCTGCGCAAACTGAACATCCACCTCAAAGGTAAAGGTCTGACCGGCATACACAGTGACCGACTGGGCCGATGCGGATGCACCGGTCAGCAGCAGCGCTATCGCTGCAGCCATCAGTCTAAGTATGTGTTTAAATGCGGTCATTTTGGTGTTTAAGTGTTCAGGTGTTCAGGTGTTCAGGTGTTCAGGTGTTCAGGTGTTCGTGTGTTCGTGTGTTTGTGTGTTCTTGTGTTTTAGTGTTTGTGTGTTCTTGTGTTCTTGTTACTACTTCCCACATTCCGCATTCCGCAATCCGCAATCCGCAATCCGCAATTTCTTCTCCTTGTCTTCCCGTCTCCTTGTCTCCTTGTCCTGCATGTGGTGGTCTCGTTCCGATGGTCCCGATAGCGATCGGGATCGGAAACGCTCGACCACCGTGGTCTTCCTTTCTTTTTCCCCTTGTCTCCCCGTCTCCGGGTCTCCTTGTCCAATGCAGGTCTGTCGTGAAAGACCCGCTCAAAGGCGCAAGGCCGCAATGATTGTTTTTACATCTTCCTCTCTCTTTCTCCTTTTCCCTCATTCTCCTTGTCTCCCCGTCTCCTGGTCTCCTTGTCCTGCTTGTGGTGGTCTCGTTCCGATGGTCCCGATAGCGATCGGGATCGGAAACGCTCGACCACCGTGGTCTTCCTTTCTTTTTCCCCTTGTCTCCCCGTCTCCTTGTCTCCTTGTCTTTTTCTATAAAGTTGTACTTCACATCAGGACGTACCTCTCCCATTAAGCTCAAAAATGTCTTTAAATCCCTGGTTTGCAAGTGCCCCCTGGCGGGCAACCTGCTCCGGGCTGCTGGGCCTATGTTGTTGATAATTAATCTTATGGCGTCTCCGGGTGGACCCTCACCCTGATGCCGTGCCAGACAGTCTTTCTCTGGCAGGCATCGTCGTCGCCTTCGTCGTTGCTGAACCATTGTGTTGCCGGGAGGCCACTCCTTTTCGTGAGGCCCTGCCCGCAAGGGTGGAGGAGATCCATCCGCCCTGAGCCCGGCAGCCTGCACCGGCTCCCGCACCGCTTCCGGCCTTAACAGCCAGGCAATACAGGTTCCCGCTTCTGCGCCGGGGCCATGTTTGTTTTGTTGCTTATGCATTCATATCAATTTAATTGGTGAATACTCCGTGAATTGGAAAGCGTTGACTGCCAATGGCTGGCCATGCTTTCTGAAAGGGGACGGGGGACGAGGGACGAGGGACGACAGCTCCGGTTAAGCGCTCTTCCAACATCCATTCGTTTCCATACTTCCGCTCTTTTCTGTGTTTGATCGCAGGTGGTCGAGGGACGCGGGTCGGGGGACGTAAATCCGCCATCAAAAGCACTTCCCCGCGTCCGCCGGACTTCCGGTAAACCTTTCAATCCGAAATCCAAAATCAGAAATCCGAAATCAAAAGCTCCGCTGACCCTACTGCATTCTTGCATGGTTCTTTCCATAGTCAATCAGGTTAAAATTGTTTACAACGTGCTCATTCCCTTAACGTTATATTGCCGGACATAGTGGTGGCCGTAAACCTGCGGTTATACAGGCTTATACACCAGGCAGTCCTTGTCGGGAACTTCAGCTTCATACTAAAACCGTGTTCGCATTGTCATGAATTTTTGTTCGACAACGGGCTCCGTTCAGTTGTAGATTTCCGGAAATGCTCCGGACTGTAAGTTTCAATCCGAAATCTAAAATCCGAAATCCGAAATCCTATAAGGATCAACATCTTCCACGCTCCGGCCACCTCCTGCAACAGCTGCAGAAAATCCGGGCTTCTTCCGGCCATCCCCTGTGCACAGCACCCGGAGATCCCCGCGGAATCCCTTCAGTTTCCTCTGCCTGCCATTTTGCTGCATAGGCGTTCAGATTTGGAATCGTTCAATCCATTCCTTGATGTCCGCCAAAGCGGAACAACTGCGCGAAAACCCTTTCCGGCTTTCTCCCGATCGTGATCGGGCCTATATAGTGCCATCGTAACGGAACCCTGGGGTTCACGCCACAGGCGGGAAGGTCAATCCGTGTAAACGCGGCTTTAAAATGGCGGATATCATGAACCCTTTCGCCGGCTTCCATGCGCCCATTTCCGGGATGCGGTGCAGGCAGACCGCAGGCTCCGCTTCCGCTCCGGTATCAAACAGCACCGGACCGTGCAGCTTCCTCAGCCTTAAGGGTTTATCCATAATTATCCTTTCTGTGGCAAACCGGTTGCAGTGTGCAGTCCTTTGCGTGCAAGCACCCCGTGGCAGGCCATAAACCCTGCACCGGGCTTACCCCGCGCGGTAAAACTGTAACACTTCCAACTCCTTCTGCCTTTATCCATCTTAACTATGCGTTATAAAATCTGTGACAATGCCTCAACTACGCCAATCCACCTGCCCTTTTCCTAAACCCACTGCCTGAATCCTGTCTTACGTTCTATGTCCAATGCTCCAATGCTCCAATATTTCATTATCACATTATCACATTAGCTCATTACCACATTATCACATCACATTTACACTTCATTCTCGCATCGTTTGCCATGTTTCCATGCATCCCGGATTGTCAAATTCTATTAAAACCTGAAATCGCATATCCGAATCTCTCAATCCGAAATCCGAAATCTACAATCCGAAATCCTTTTCTTCCCTTCTTCCCTCCGGCCGGAATCCCGAAACTTCGGAACTCCAACCGGAAAGAATATTGGGTTGAAAAAGCAAATTCAAACTACCTCTCCATTATGGAAGCTTATTTTCAAACGGAGTAGGAGTTACTGCGGTCATAGTAGGTCTTGGTGTAATTGTGTATGTTGCCTCGTCAGTAACATTATTAACACACGGTTGACCAGCTGGGCCTTCATCAAGATCAGGATATAATGTATAACTACCTGCAGTTTCAGGATCTTCCATATTACCATTAATTCCAAGTACAATTGATTCAGTAGCAAGAGTTTCGGTTGCAGCATGACTAACTTCAACACGTACAACTATACAAGCCTCACTAATAAATCCATTATTGACAATTGTAGTATAATGAGATGCGAGTACTGGATCAGTGACTGCATTCCATGCACCAGTATTTGTTGCCTCATCAGCATATGCCCATTCAACAGAAGTGATGGTACTTGCGCCTAAAGTTGAATTAGCTGTTGTCCATGAAGGCATCCATGAAGTCTGCCAGTTGGCTGCTGTAACAATAAAGAATACATAGTTGTCACCATATACTACATTCAGGTCTGTTCCATCATATGATGCGCTCTGAATATTACCAACGCATTCTGTAGTACCCACAACACCAGTTTCATCCAAACCAGCAATATCAAGAGTAAACGAATAAGTAGGAACAATACGAAAAACTTCAATATTATCAGTACATCCGGAAGCATTTACAACATAAGCCACCAATAAGACCTGATTGGCGGTACCATTAAATGACTTCCAGGTTAGATTGACAGTTAGAGAAGTATTAGCTAAAACATTGTATGCGGCATCGGAATCTAAAAGATAATCGCCTGTGCCATCGCCGGGATCGATGTTCGCTGTAAATGTTGATGGAGCAGTCATAATTTGTGTTGGATCATCAGTTACAAACCAATAAACTGTTCCTGCGTCAGGTGCAGTTATGGTATAGGGATATTCAACACCTGGTACCGGGTTTAAACCGGTTCCGGTAGCACAGGTTAGGGGGATAGCAGCAGGACACGTGGGAACTGCATCCAGATAATCATTCTCAGGATTCAAGGGTTGTCCAAAGGACATGTTTGTCGCGGAGAAAAGCAATGCTAAGGTCAGCATCGCGAGAATTAAAATTTGCTTTTTCATTTTTGTAAGTTTTAATTGTTTGTAATCAAATTGTTAGAAAAATTAAAATTGTTTGTTTGTGTTTTGTCCATGATGGACGTTTTTTGTTTTGTTAAAAAAATGTTTTGTTATGGCCGCAAGTAGCGGTCTTTCTCTTTCAGCTTTCCTTTCTCATAGGCGGTGGTTTTTGTTAAACATTGTTTTGTATTGGAGGCAAAAATTCCGGACGGCCCTAAGGCTGTGGGAGAACAGTTGGGAAGGCCGGGCCGGAAATATCGTGTTGTTGGGCAGGTTTTTACCTGTCTTGAATTTATTTGTGCTTATTTTCTGTTTCAGTCTCATTGTCAAAATGTTAATTACTGTTTATCCACTTCGGGCCTTGGCCGGATCAGGATATCTACGGAAACGGTAGCGGCCACATTGCCGTTACAATCGGTAACTGAATATTCAATGGTATGGGTCACATTCACATTGTTCGGTGTGCCCCATAGTTTGATCGGATCAGGCGAACCATTAGTATCCGGATCATAGGTTGAAGGTTGCCCGGTGCCGGTAATTGAAGGTTCTCCGGTGCTGAAGTTAATTATCCAGCTTATTGTAAGTTCGCCGGGATCGCAGCAATTGTCATTAAGAGAAGCAGGATCAATGTCAAGCACGGTACTTCCTGCGTCTATTATGTACCAGTCAGGTCTTGTCCAGCCGGTTGGGAATAAGGGCAAGTAGATATCGTCAGGAACTATGTCTGAATCAGGTCCGATCACTCCGTCATAAACTGCGGAGAAAATACCTGATACGCAGAAATCAAACGGCCCTGGGGCGGTAAAGGTCGGAGGTTCGGTATCCTCGCTGGTAACGGTCCAGCTATCGGTAGCCTCGCAACCATTGGCATCGGTTACCACCACCGTATAGGTGCCGGAAACAAGGCCGGTAAGGTCTTCATCAGTGCTGGTAAAGCCAACGGGGCCTGTCCATACATAGGTATACGGCGGCGTTCCGCCGGTAACGGTGATATCAATTTCGCCTTCTTCCTCGCACTCTGAATCAGTAACTTCCGCAGTAACAACCAGCGGGTTCTCAATAGTGGTAGTTACAGAGGATTCGTCATTGTCCGGATTTGGATCCTTAAATGGCAGGGATACAGCAACCTCAGCTGTGTTGGTGAAATCTAAAGCAGCGCAGTCAACCTCGCCCCTGAGCAACAATGCCTGAGGATCATTCACCGCCAGGTTATTAAATATCATGGTTCCTGTCCATCCAATCCAGGTGCTGCCGCCATCGGTGGAAATCTGTGCATTATTTACACCTGCCGGTATAGCGTCGGTCAGGGTAACCTCAGGAGCCGTTGCCGGACCGAGGTTGGTCACGGTAATGGTCCACTCTATCTGCTCTCCGGCAGTAATGGTTGTGGGGCCGGTTTTCTCAACCGCAATATCTGCTGTGCCATCCACCTGAACATAAAATTCACAGGTAGCTTCATTTCCGCAGGCATCGGTGGCGGTCCAGGTAACGGTGGTCAGGCCCTGGTTGAAGGTGACGCCGTTGAGGGTGGTGTGGGGGCCTGTGGTTGTTACACCAGAAAGCTGAGCCGCTAAAGTTACTGTTCCCGGGCAGTTGTCGGTGGCGGTGGCATCCCAGCCGGTGCCGGAGTGGATATAAACATTGCCGGAGTTGACGGTGACGGTTTGATCTGCTGGGCAGGTGATGTCGGGAGCAGCATTATCCTGTGTCCAGGTGTAAGTAATGCTGACTTCTGTAGCAGGATTTCCGCAGGCATCGGTATATTCGGCTGTCCATGTCTGGGAGTAATCGCAACCGGTATTTGAAGGGCCAGAGGTGGTGACCACCGGGGTGATGTTTCCTTCGCAGTTATCGGAGCCTGAGAATATGGGTTCCACAACGGCCGGGCTGCATCCCAGGTCACCGCTTACCGCTGAGGTTGTGATTTCGGGGCGCTCATTGTCGATGGTCCAGGTGTAGGTAATGCTAACCGGGGAGGCTGCGTTCCCGCAGTCATCGGTATAGGTTGCTGTCCAGGTTTGTGACCACAGGCAGCCGCTGGTGTTCACCGGTCCGTCGGAGGCAACATCCGGGGTAAATGTTCCTTCGCAGTTGTCGGTTCCGGTAAATACGGGAGCTGTAACCGTCGGGTTACAACCCAGGTCACCGTTTGTGGCGGTGGTGGTGATTACGGGGGCTTCATTATCTTCATTCCACTCAAACACCACCTCGCAACTGGCTGAATTACTACCGTCTGTGGCGGTTACTGTCCAGGTTTGGGTGTAGTCGCATCCGGTATTGGTGATGCTGCCTCCGGTGGCACTTACAATGGGACTGGCGTTGCAGTTATCAGTTACATTGCCTGCAATAGTAATGGCCATGGCTTCATTGGGCAGTGTTGACGGGTTACAACCAAGATCTCTGGGCTCTGCCGGGCAGTCTGCGAATACCGGTGCGGTATCGTCAGTTACCGTAAATGTGGTTTGGCAACTGGCCTGATTTCCGTACTGATCTTCCACAATAATGTTAATGTTGGTAACACCTACCCCGACAAGTGAACCGGCCGCCGGACTCTGCGAAATAACAAGGGATGCTGACGGGGTGCAATTGTCGCTGGCAGTAATCAGCCCTTTAACATCAGGTACCGCAGCCTGGCAGTCCTCATCGGCACTGGCAGTCTGAGGGGGCGCGCAAGCGGAGATTACCGGATCCTCACGGTCGGTAACAGTTATAGAAAAATTGCATTGGGTTGAGTTTCCGCCTGCATCGATCAGTACCCAGCGCACCGTGGTTGTGCCTCGCGGGAATGCAGCGCCGGCAAGGGTAGGCCCGCCGGTGAAATCATTGCTAAGGGTATAGGTGGCGCAGTTTTCGTTGATATTGACCGGATCGAATTCATTACCAACGGCTGTGTAGGTACATACGCCCGGATCTGTATCCCTGTTCTGATTGGCCGGGCAGTTCATGGTGGGCGGCTGGTTGTCAATTACCCTTACTTCATATGTGCAGGTTGCGGTTACGGGAGGTGCGCTGTTATCGGCCAGGGTGTAAACCACAATACTGGTCCCGACATTAAAGGTGTATTGTCCGATATTTCCGGTGCCGGATCCGGTAGTGGCTCCTGTGATGGTCCATGTAAGGCCCGATATTCCGCAGTTATCGAAGTATTCCGGATTTTGTGTATTTATTTCCGCATCACAACGGCCAGGTCCGGCATTTACAGAGTACCCGGGAGGGCAGAATGTGAAAGCAGGAGCCTCGTTGTCGGTAACTGTAACGGTAAATGAACAGGTCGCATTATTGCCACCCGGATCTACCGCGGTGTAAGTGATGGTGGTAACACCGGTATTAAATGTCGTAGTCCCCAGGAAGTTGATGCCGGTTGCCGGCGAGTTGCCGGTCGTTGCTCCGGTCATTACCCAGGTAACGGCCAGCAGATCATAGCAATTATCAGTAACTGCCGGGTCGGCCGGGTCAAATGTTGCCGAACAGATACCCTCATCTGTACTTACATTATAGTTTGACGGGCAGGAAGTAAAGGTGGGAGACTGGTTATCGGTAACCGTTACTGTGTAGGAGCAGGTATTCTTGTTTCCGGCGGCATCTTCGGCGGAGTAATTGATGGTGGTAACACCGGGATTAAAGGTTTGGGTGCCGACATAATTGATTCCTGTCATGGGTGAAGTACCTGTGGTTGCACCGCTCATACTCCAGGTAAGTAAGGTAACTCCTGCTGCACCTCCGCAGTTGTCGCTGAATGTGGGATTGGGGGTTGCAATGGATGCTGCACATTGATTCAGGTCGGTATTCCTGGTTATATTTACCGGGCAGGTAATTGCCGGGGCTTCGTTGTCGGTGACCGTTACGGTAAAGGAACAGGTGGTGTTTTGTCCGTTCATAACGGATGAGTAAGTTACCGTTGTAACACCCTGGTTAAATGTTCTTGTATTCATATTTCCCGTTCCGCTTCCTGTTGTTGCCCCGCTCATGGTCCAGGTTACAGTTGAAGTACAGGAATTTGGAACCCACTGTATGTTAGGAATGCTGACTTGTGCAGTACAACTTCCGGGAGAAGTATTGGCGGTGATATCGGAGGGGCAGGCCAGCATAAAAGGTCTGATAGTTACCGGGAATGGTTGCGGACTCAGATTACAATAAACTGTTCCATTGTTGTTATAAACTGTTGGATATATGTTAATAGTGGTTGTAACAGTTTGATTAGTATAGTTAAAGACTGTAAAATCTATCTCTGCCCAATATAAATATATTAAAAAGCCCCAAACATTACCAATCGGACCTCCTGTAGACGGTGAAACGAAATTTGGATCAGCAGACCAGGAATACTTAATTGTTTTCCCACTAAGAGTAATTCCTCCAGACCAGATTTCATAGTTAAATGAGTATCCAGGACAAACTTGATTTGATGGATAGCCGCTGCCAGTAAATGAAAGTGAAAATGAAACAGAAGATGTTATATGAACAGCATTTGAATATACAGTGCCACAAGGGTCAGTAACAACCAATCTGTAATATCTGTCAAAAATCGCAGGAGTATAAGAAGGGAAAATAGCACCAGCTTGATTTGTCCAAGGTTCGGTTCCATTATTACTCCATTGCCATTGGTAAGAATATGTTCCAACTCCACCGGTAGGAGGAGAAGTTATTGTAATTGCATCTGCAGCATATCCATAGCATACAACCTGATCGCAGCAAATCTCCGGTGCTACCAGTTGCGCTCTTACTGTAATGGTAACCACGTTACTAAAATACGGCCCCCCACAACTGGCATCTGTCACAGCAACCCGGTAATAGGTCGTTACGGTCAGTGCCGGGGGCTGATAGGTCGGGCCGGAGGCACCCACATTGGTAAAGTTTACATTATCCGTGCTGCTCTGCCACTGATAGGTAAAAGTGCCCGATCCTCCCGTGGCATTGGTTCTGTTAAGTATTGCCGGAGTCGTGTTGTAGCAAATCGTCTGATTTGCTGTCACCGTCGGGGGAATCACCTGTCCCTGAACGGTTATGACCACATGCGCTGATGCGGCAGAGCAGTTTACCCCGTTTACGGTGCAGGTTGTAATCCGTCTGTACCACGTGGTCTGGGTAAGGGCACCAGGGGCATATCCTGCTCCTGTAGCTCCTGCAATGGGAATCCAGGTAGCACCACCATTGATACTGTATTCCCATGAATAAGCCGGTGAAGAAGATCCGCTGCCCGGTGTAACAGAGGTGAGCGGGGCCGGAGTTGCGCCATAGCAGATGGTCTGGCTGGCGGCAATGCTACCCGGGTTCACAACATCCTGTACCGTTATGATCACGGTATTGGTTGGCACTGATTCGCAGGAAGTTCCGTTTTGTGTGGCTATGGTAATACGCCTGTACCAGGTGGTCTGGGTAAGCGCACCAGGGGCATAGCCTGCCGTGGTTGCCCCTGCGATGGTGGTCCAGTTTACACCCAGGTCGGTGCTTTGTTCCCAGCGGTAGGTGATGGTGGCTCCGGGTGAGGCGCCGGCGGTTACAGAGGTCAGCGCGGCGGGGGTGTCTCCGTTACAGATGGTCTGGCTGGCAGCGATGCTCCCGGCAGTCACCGGACGGATCACGGTAATGGTTACCTGTAGCGTCCAATCGGAATAACATGAATTGCCAGCCAGGGTGGCTACCGTCCTTCTGCGGTAGGATGTGGTGACTGTATGGGGTGTGGAAATATTCAGGGTAGCATTGTTTTCACCCGGTAGAAGTACCCAGGCTCCTGTATTGATCTGCCACTCATAACTTACGGTTGCACCGGCTGTTGCTGTACCGTCAACGACTGAAACCAGGTTATCCGGTGTTCCATTGTAACAGATGGTCTGACTATAACCGATACTTCCGGCCGTAACAGCCACATCCTGGATGGTGATGGTTACTACATTACTTGCTGCTGACTCACATGCAATTCCGTTCAGTGTAGATACGGTGTATCTCCTGAATTGAGTGGTAAACGCCAGGGGGCCGGGATTATATCCGGCAGTGGTGGCACCTGCAATGGTTGTCCAAACTGTAAAAGGTGAAACCGAACGTTCCCAGCGATAGGTAATGTCGCCGTCACCGGTTCCGTTTTGTACACTGGTAATTGGATCAGGCGTACCTCCAAAACAAATATATTGATCTGCAGCGATGGAGCCGGCAGTGGGGACGGATTGAACGGTGATGGTAAAAGTTCCCGGTGTACCTGTACATCCATTTGCTCTTGGTGTGATGGTTATGGTTGCTATACCGGCAATGGTGGTAAATGAAGGTATTGCTGTCACCCCAGTTTGATCAGCCAATCCTATGGAAGTACCGCCGCTTATGTCAAAAACAACACCGGATGGCGTTCCGTTTAAATTTATCGGAGTGGTAGTAACATTGTGGCAATAAACCAGATTCCCAGGCGAAGTTACTGTTGGAGTAGGATGCACGAGAATATCATAGGTTACCGCTGTTCCGGTGCATCCATTGGCCTGAGGAGTAATGGTAACTGTGGCTGAGCCTGTTGTTGCTGTAAAAGATGGTATTTGAGTTACGCCGGTTTGATTGGCAAGTCCGACAGCAGCACCACCCGAAATGTCAAACACAACTCCTGTCGGTGTGCCGGAAAGTGAAATAACAGTAGTCGTTTCTCCATTACAATACATTTGATCGGAGGGAGCAACAGCCGTAGGCAAATCATAAACGGTGATGGTGAAAGTCACCGGGCTGCCTGTACATCCGTTGGCTACGGGGGTTATGGAAATAGTGGCGGTGCCGGTTGTAGGAACAAATGAAGGAATTGCGGTAATACCGTTTTGGTTAGCCAGTCCTATACCTGTTCCGCCGCTTACATTAAATGTAACACCAGAAGGTGTTCCGGTAAGATTGATTACCGGAGTTGCTATGCCATTACAGAAACTTTGATCCCCGGGTGAAACGGCCACAGGTGTTGGATTGACCAAAACCGGAAAAGTTACCGCGTTACCGGTACACCCATTACCATTAGTATAATAAACACTAATAGACTGATTTCCGGGGGTATTCCAGGTTACAGATACTGAAGCCGTGGTATTGCCTGAATTTATCGTTCCTCCCGCAATACTCCAATTATAATTTGTCATTCCCACTTGGGTAGTATATACCTGGCCTGCCTCACCCTGACAAACGGGTGTTGGTCCGGTTATGGTTGCAACGGGAAGAGGGTTAACGATGATTGTACCCGTTGCATAGATTGTCGGCCCGCAACCACCAGTCAAAGGAATTGAATAGTTGAAGGTTCCAGATGCAGTTGGTGTTCCTGAGATGGTGATTGTATTTGCAGCCCATGCAGCAAAAACACCAGCGGGCAAGCCGGTAGCTGCGCCAATTCCGGTAGCCCCGGTTGTGGTGTGGGTAATGGAGGGATTCAAAGCACTATTAATACACAAACTTGGGCTATAACTGGCTGGAGAAACGGTGTTGTCCTCGTTTACAGTAACCGTAGCCGAAGCACACGTTGTTGTATTGCAAGTACCGGAATAACGAACATAATAAGTTGTTGCGACAGTAGGATTTACTGTAATGCTATTTCCTGTTCCTGCTGAAGTTCCACCGCATGAACCTGTAAACCACTGCACTGTAGCGCCTGTTCCTAATGTACCTCCACTAACGGTAAGCGTTGTTGAGGAGCCTGTACAAATCGTTGTCGTTCCGGTTATTGCAGTTGGTGCGACAGACAGAGGGTTTATAGTAATAGTAGCCGAACCATTCATAATTGAAGTGCAACCACCAACCGTGCGTGTAGCGACCACCGTATAAGTTCCAGCCACCGTTTGGTTTCCAAAGGTTATTGCACCTCCAGTTCCATTAATTATTGCAAGTGCTGTTGCTCCCCTGAACAATTGATAGTTAACATCAGCTTCTGAGTTATCAACGCCAACGGGCAAGCCAGCACCACCTGAGCAATATGAACCACCACCAGTAACATTATATATAGTTGGATCAACACAAGCCGGCCAAGAGATGATGACCTGTCCTCTTGCACCTGTACCACCGCTCCCTGAGCTTGTACTACTAACTGATCTTGCTCCACCTCCACCTCCGCTGGGGATGCTTGCATTATTTCCTCCTCCATTACTATTTCTATAAGCTCCTCCATTTCCTCCAACATAAGGTACAACATTTGGATTGCCTGCACCTCCGGCTCCCGTTGCTGTGTTTCCTCCAGCAGTCCCACTGCCGTTATTTCCAGCGCCACCACCGCCGCCAGCGCCGTTCCCAGAAGAATTTCCCCCATTCCCACCGCTAAATGCTCCTGCGCCACCATTACCCCCATTTCCATAATCATTTACATAAATATAAGAAAACGACCCCCAGTCCCAATATCTATATCCTTCACCTCGGATCCCTCCATACCCTCCATTTGCTGTTAAACTTCCGCCGGGGCCGGTTACAGTTGTTGTGCCACCATTTCCCCCATTTTGATTTGACCCGCTTGATCCTCCGCCACCAACTGTTATGTTGTAAACCTGTCCCACACTTACTGCAAAAGTCGCAACCTGATAGGCACCACCTCCACCGCCACCTCCAGCGCCAATATATGCGCCACCACCTCCGCCACCGCCACCCCAGCATTCCACCGTAATTTCATAAACACCTGCTGGAACTGTCCAGTTTTGTGATGTTGTAATTGTAACTGTCCCCAACGGCGCCTTCTCTCCTTCTTTTCCACCTCCCACCAATGTATCCTGTGGAGGCAACACGCCCAAAGCGGCCAATGGTTCGGTGATTTGGGTGGTATCCGATGGGGGAAGTTTGGGAGAATCTTCGGTTGCTGGCAAAGCGGCAAGGGTTTCGGGTGTTACCGGCTCAATTTCGGGTAGTTCAGTTTGGGGTGAAAGGGTGTCGGTTGGGATTTCAGCCAGCAAATCACGGCCAAATACCACGGCATCAAAGCTTACGTTCCGGGTGCAGAAGTCAACGAGGTAATCCACGGTGCTCCAGCCGTAAACGCGGATGCTGAGGGTTTGGGGGTAGGCAACCCGGAGGCTGGTTTTTACGGGCAGGTTGCGGGGCTCATGGGTGGCGATGTAGATGGTGTGACCGATCTGGGTCTTCTGCATGCGGAAACCGTCGTAGGAGTACTGCACCGAGGTGCGCATATTCACGCGGCTCAGGCTTACTTCGAAGTTCAGCCGGTTGATTTCAAGGCTGGTGCCGGGGGCGGGGGTAAGGGTGTACTCGAAGTAAGCTTCAGGGTCCTGGTTGTCGGTGTTCCATCCGTTGGCCATCACGCCGAACGCTTCGCTAAAGCGCAGCGAGTCAACGCCTTTGCCGGCAGAGAAGGAGAGGGTGGCATAGGGAGAGGGGATGGCCGTTTCGTTGGGGGAGGTGAGGGGCCAGGTAAGGACAACAGGTTGTTGTGCCTTGATATTCAGGGAGATAAGTAAAAATGATAATATTAAGTAACAGGCACGCGCGCGTACACATGTGCGTGAAAAGCGGGCGGGGAGCAACTGCAGGGCAGGGGCAGACAAACGCAGCGGCTTGCACCTGACAATTGCGGTGCGTGCTGCAGTCCGGCTCAGGGAGCGGACTGTGGAGATGTGTTCCGGTGATGCGTTTGCCTTCAAGCCTGTTGTGTTGGTTTCAGACAATGCTTGCTGTTCCGGTCGCTGTGATCAGGCAAAGGAGAGGGGTAAAGACAATCATTGCGTGTTTTGGTTAAGGGTGAATACGGTTTGTTTTGCCGCTTTTTTTGAGGTTGCGGCATCCTGGTACTGAATGCTGAATGCTTTGGTAAGTGAAGGGGGGGCGGTATGGAGCACCGGCAGTCCGGTAAACAGCGATTGCCGGTTGGCCAGGTCCGCGGGGCGGATGGTCAACCGGCAAAAAGACGAAGTCTGAACTTCGCGTCTGCAACTGAATGTGCAGCATAACGGCCCGCGCTGAAGCGGTGCTGTTAACGTGGCCGGGTATAAAGCCGGCTTCAGATTGGTTTCGTGAGAAACCCTGAAAAAGTAGGTATATTTTGCCCCCAAAATATACTGTGTTATGGGTTTAACATTCCGCCGCCGGTTTTCAGGCCGTTGGCAGTTAAATTTCCCGGTGTCAGTTTTTCTCTCCCGACTTCAGGTCGTTTATCCGTGCCTGCCTGCTGTTTAGCGCTCTCCCAAACGCCCGTTTCCGGAAAAAACAGCGGGCCTGATGATGCTGCCCGGATGTTGTAGTGTATTTATCTGAATTCAGGATAAAAGTAATACCATTTTTGTAAAAAAACATTAGTAAAAACACGTATTTTGATGCTGAACTGCTTGTCTGGTAATGATTATAAAAATAATGCGGCGATATATATATGATGTAAAAATAATTATAATGGTATGACTCTGTAAAAATATTTTACTATATGTGTCCTGTGTTTTTGCTTGTCGTATCGGTATTTGCTTATTAAAGTATTGTAAAAGAATGAATTAAATATAATTTTTGTGGTTTTCATGATACTGCCGGCTGTTTCTGAAGGAATAGAGTCGTGTAGTAAAAAAAGATTTTACACTTTTTTTTGTTAAGAAAGTGTTAAAGGATTGGCCTCAGGGTAGTCTGCGGAATTTTAAATTTGATGAATTTAATTTATCCGCTATATAGATTGCCCTGACTATAAATTGGTTTTTATGGGTGTTTATAGTAAGCGGTTGGGGTTGAACAGGGAAAAACGGGGCGGTATTTTCCACACCGGGAGCACCGGCAGGTTTGCAGCTCAAACCGGCAAAATGCTTTTTTTTGATAAATAATCCGGATTGCATCCTGGTTTTAACATCCGTGCCGGCAGGTGGGCGGGATTCACCTGACAGGTTTCCTTTTAACCTGTCAGGTGTATAAAAGACGCAATCGGGCAATATTGGTTAATAGCAGATGCAATTCTCCCGCAAAATTGAATCCTTGAATCGAACGCATTGAGTTCAACAGTTTACCCCGCCAACGGCGTTGGGGGCTAATCCTTGAATTCTTAAGCCAAGATCCCGATAGCGATCGGGACACGAATATTTTTTGCTACTAAAGCACAGAAACACTAAGAACCACAAAATATTTTGGAATCCTTGTCCTGCGCACGCGGCCTGGAATCATTTTGAATCATTTGAATTTTTGAATTTTTGAATTTTTGAATCTTTAAATAAAACTTAAACCCCTGAACCCCTGAACACCCAAACCCCTAATCATCTGAACATCTGCATCCTCGAAAGGTAGTATTTATACTTATTTTGCAGTTGCAGGAGTGCAATCTCGCAATATGCGTCGTACTTTTACATGTCAATTTATTAATATCAGTGCCAGAAACAGTTAAAATCTATGAAAAGCACCATCATTGATACCGGTGAAAAGTTTATCTTAAATCATGAAGGAATGGAATCCTACCTTGCTTATCGCCGCCGGGGAGAGGTGCTGGATTTTTACAGTGCCTATGTTCCGGGATCGCTCAGAGGTAAAGGGCTCGCTTCCGATCTGATCCTTCACGGTATGCACTATGCAGTTATGAATGGTTTGCGTGTCAGGCCTTCCCATCCGGCGGTGCTCCGCTTTCTGGAGATCAACCGCGAATGGGAGTATCTTACCGTTTACAGCCTCAATTAACCATATTGACCGCTTTTCTTTGATCAGTCATCCGCCGGATGACTGATTTTTTCGTGTATAGATGTGCTGCTTTAATTGTCGTCCGTTTTTATGAATTGATGAATTGCAGGGCTTTTTGTTGATTCCAGGGCAAGTACCACCGGTGAAGGTTTCCGGTTTATTTACACCTCATTGTCCTCAGGTTTCTCCGGGGTAAAGCCTGCTCGCTTGTCCGGAAACAACCTTACGTAAAAATATCCTCTGCCATACTTCATTCACTGGCTGAAGTTCTGTTTCCCCGTTCCAAACCAATTGGTTGATTGATTGTTAATCTGAAGATAGAACATTTCATGGGTTGCGGGGGGAGGCAGTGCTTTCAGGAGCCTTTTACCCGGCTTTGTGATCCGTGTTTGTAGCAAGGGGGACTTAAACAGTTAAAATATTGTTCTTTTAAGGCATACCCGAAACGGTTGTATGTCTGAATCAGTGGTTTGATTATCTTTGTCTTATGCCGGCGAAAGTAAAAGTGCGTATGCGTCCCCGTGGCCTTCAGCTGAAGGTGGCCCTTGGGTTTACCGTGGCCTTTCTTGCTGTTGCTGCAGCCGGATATCTGGTGAGGGAGAATTCCCGGACCCTTGGTGAAACGGTGGCTTCGCTTTCGCAGCCCGACAGTGAACTGAATAAGCTAAGGGATTTGCTTGGATTTTTGTCGGAAGCCGAAAACAATATCCGGATTTATGCCCTGACCAATGATCCCCAGTCTTTTGATATTTATAATGACCTGATCACTTCGGTTGAAGTGAAGCTGGATTCATTGAAGCTGGAAGCCGGGAATGATTATTCCAGGCTGATCCGCCTCGACAGCGTTTCAAGGCTATTGGAGCAGCGGCGTGCTATGATCGCAGCCTATCTCGATGTAAAAAGCCGGAGGGAGAAGTTTGATTTTGCCGGCGAAGCATATACGCGCATCAGGTCGGTAACGCCCGATACCATTCCCAGGCCGCTCCGTACCTCTACCACCGTGGTTACGGTTTTCGACACCATCCCCGTGGCACCTCCGGTAAGTGCCACCAAAACGGAGGATACCCGCGGCTTTTTCAACAAGGTAAAAAAGCTTTTTGCAAAGAAGCAGCAGGAGGAAATTGTTGAACAACATGCACAGCCGGCCTTGCTTTCAACCACCCGCATGATTACTGATACGGCGGTTTACCGGCACGACGATTCAGCTTTATACAGCAATGTAAGGCAGGTTTTGTCGGCAGTAAAGCGCCGTGAACTTCAGGCTTACAACCAGCTGAAAGAGCAGGAACTGAATATGCTCCGGAACAGTTCCCTGATCATCGACCAGGTGATGACCATATTCAAACAGCTCGAATACCAGCAGTTGCGGCTTGCGGAAAAGCGTAAGAAAGAAGCAGAGGCCGCGGCTTCCCGTTCCATCATGATTATCCGCGGGGTAGCTATTCTGTCGCTGCTGCTGATTCTTGTATTCGTTTACCTTATCTTTCAGGGCATCCACCGGGGCAACAGGTACCGGCGCGACCTGATCAGCGCCAGCCGCCAGTCGCAGGACCTGGCCAGGATCAAGGAGGAATTTTTGGCCAATATGAGCCACGAGATCAGGACCCCGCTCAGCACCATCATCGGTTTCTCGGATCAGCTGATCCATACGCCCCTTAATAAAGTGCAGCAGGAATACCTTGGCGCGGTGAGACGTTCGTCGCGTCACCTGCTCGAAACCGTCAACGATATCCTGGACCTCAGCCGCATAGGCGCGGGTAAACTGCAACTGGAGATAATCCCTTTCCGCCTGAGCGATGTGCTTGAAGATGTGATACAGACATTCAGGATTACGGCCCTGGAGAAAGGACTTGAATTTGAAGCGGTCTGCAACAAAGGCAGCAACATTGTACTAGAAGGTGATCCTCTGCGGCTCAGGCAGATAATGTATAACCTGATGAGCAATGCGGTGAAATTTACCTCAAAGGGGTCGGTAACGGTGTTGTGCAACATCGAATGCGGCGCCGGGGTGTGTGAGGCCATCGTGGAGGTTCATGATACTGGGATTGGAATTCCGGAGGAGGATATTGAAAATATTTTCGGTGATTTCAGACAGGCAGAGTCCTCCCTGGCAAGGCAATATGGCGGCTCCGGCCTCGGCCTTGCCATCAGCCGCCGTCTGGCACGACTGCAGGGTGGGGATATCTCCGTGGTAAGCACACCGAATAAAGGCTCGGTATTTACCGTGCGCATTCCCTATCCGCTTTCCGACCGTGAACCGGAAAAAGCAACGACTGTCTTACTGAATGAAGTTGTGGAACTTACGGACCGGCGGATGTTGCTGGTCGATGATGATGTATTCAATATATTACTGGCCAGGATCATCACAGAAAATCATGGAATGATTGTGGAAGTGGCTTCAAACGGCAGGCAGGCGATGGATATTCTTACCAGCCGTCGTTTCGATATCATCATGACGGATGTCCAGATGCCGGAAGTCAGTGGCATCGAGCTGGTCAGGCATATACGGGCCCACGAAGACCCGGAGGTTTCACTGGTGCCGGTGATCGCCTTTACGGCCGGGAAAGTCGCCCGTTATGATCCGGGGTATATGGAGGCCGGCTTTAACGAGGTGCTTCAAAAGCCGTTCAGCGAGCATGACCTTTTGTCGCGGGTGGCATTTTATCTCTCAAATACCATTCCCAAACCGCAGCCGGGTGAACCGGATGAGCTGGTGTCCGGACGGCTCTATGATCTCCGTCAGGCTGAAACCTTCGCTTCGGGAAAACCTGAACAGCTGGCCAGCATCATCCGCTCTTTTGTGCATACCTCGCATGCCGCTGTGCAGGAATTATGGAACCTCAGTGAAACCGGTAATTTTGAAGGGATCAGGTTGTTGGCGCACAAGCTGCTTACCAGCTACGGGCATATGGGGGTTTCGCAGGCGCTGCAGGTGCTGGAACAACTCGAAAATGCAGGAAACGGGGAAATCAATGAGGAATCGGTGAAAGCCCTGCTCCGGAAAATAACAGCCATCAACAACCGCCTGCATCCCCTGCTCGAATCTGAATTGCTCCGCCTGTCAGGTAGTAAGGTGGAAATTGAATAACCGCAGAACGACATTAAAATAAAAATATCCAATGATGGAGGTGTTGATTATTGCAATAAAATATCAATCAAGCCTAAGCAATCATTTGACCTGAAGGCGATTATAAAATATTAATTTGTTCTTAATAAGCGTGCAACCCCGCAGGGGTCGGGGATTCATCCGGCACTTTTCATTCTATACACATTTGACCCCGCCGGGGTCATAAGTCTCAATCCGGACCCGGATTCTGACTCCGGCGGAGTCACATGTGTTTAGAAAATGATCGGCATTGCGGAATCCGGCCCCGGAGGGGTCGGATATAAATTCCTGGCGTTTTTTTTATCTTCGAAACCGGATTGCTCTGCCTGTCAGGCTGCAAGGCGGAAATTAAATAACCGTGAACCGGCTTAAAAATCTGATTGAAGGATATTGTCTGCTGCTTAACGGGGCTGCTGGTAAAAAAAATATCGTTAACAGGATGGCTTTAAAAAATTAAATCTTAATAATTTGTAATCATCCTTCAATACCGTAAAGCTTCATCTTGTTATAGAGTGTTTTCCTGTCAATATTCAGCAGCCGGGCTGCTTTGGTCTTGTTATAATGCACCTGCTTTAACACGTTGATGATGGTTGATTTTTCCTGGGTCTCGGCCATTGACTTCAGGTCGGTAGTGGGAGGTTGAAAGATTTTGGCCGGAGTGGGCGCATTGCCTGGTAAGGTTATTTCAGGCGGGAGGTCAGCCTTTGTAATCATGCCGGCAGTGGCAAGCAGCACCGCCCGTTTTATCACATTTTTCAGTTCTCGGATGTTCCCTGGCCAGGGATATTTCAGTATGATTTCAATTACATCATTTTCAAATCCGATAATGTTCCTGTTAAGCTCAAGATTGGCGTTTTCAAGAAAGTAGCCGGCAAAATGGATGATATCTTCTCCCCGGTTCCGGAGTGGCGGAATATTGATCTTGAATTCATTGAGCCGGTGAAACAGGTCCTCCCTGAAACTGCCCTTTTGCACCGCGGCAGCAAGGTCGTCGTTTGTGGCAACGATGATCCTTACATCCACTTCTACATCCCTGGTCCCGCCTAACTTCCGCACTTTCCGCTCCTGTGTGGCCCTGAGCAGCTTGATCTGGTTTTCATACGACAGGTTGCCGATCTCATCCAGAAAAAGCGTGCCCCCGTTTGCCTGCTGAAACTGCCCCTCCTTGTCGGCATGGGCATCTGTAAACGATCCCCTGGTATGGCCAAACAGTTCGCTGGCTGCCAGTTCATTGGTCAACGCACCGCAATCCACCGCGATAAACGGTTTACTGCTGCGCTGGCTTTTCATGTGGATCATCCTTGCCACATACTCTTTACCGGTGCCGCTTTCGCCCTGAATAATCACCGACATATCGGTAGGGGCGATCAGTGAAATATACTGTTCCACCAACATCGCCGGCTGACTGGTGCCCCGGAGGTAACTCATGTTGCCGGGCAACGGCTCCGACCTGATGCCTGATTCGTTTTTTTTCTCCTGTTTCTGTTTGCTGATGGCCTTATTTACGGTAAGCAACAGCTCATCGGGATTCACCGGTTTGGTGATGTAATCAAAAGCCCCGGATTTAATGGCGGTAACAGCCGACCGGATATCCCCGTAACGGGTCATCAGTACGACCGGAACGCCATGTTGTATCTTTTTCAGCTCCGCAATCAGCGTGATCCCGTCAATGTCAGGCAGACGGAAATCTGTAAGAACAATATCGAAATGACTTTCCCTTGAGGCCTTTATGGCACTGCCCGCCGTGAAAACCTCCTTTACGTCAAATCCCTTATTCCCAAGATACGACTTGAGCATAAGGCAGAAGGTAGGGTCATCGTCAACGATCAGGACTTTATACATTACAGGTCGGAAATAATCAGACGAAAAACAAATTAAACAGCTAAGATACTAAAAAGTTGGGCAAATTGTCATATAAGCCTGAATTATCGACTGCTAACAGGCCTTGTATTAATACGGTAGTGGTTGAAAGCCGGAAAGCCGGGAGAAGCCAAACCAGGGGGAACTTTCTGACCTGCTGGTTTTATATAATGCCGGGCTACGAATAAATTTATGTTGCCTTTTGGGCTGAAGCCCCTGCGTTTATAAGCAGCTTATTACCCCCGGCTCAAGCCGGGGGTAATAAAATGGAATTGAGTATCTTCAGAAACTGCGGAATATAGATAACCAATACTTGTGTTGGTTGAGCCGAAGTTCTGGTTCAGACGTCGGATAACCGGTGAAAAGCCGGAAAAATATGCTTGCCTGACTCCGGGCTTCAGCCCGGGGAAAAAGCAGAACCCCTGACCAACCGGCTTTAGCCGAAAAGCCGGGAGAAGCCAAACCAGGGGGAACTTTCTGACCAGCCGGTTTTAAATAATGCCGGGCTACGAATAAATTTATGTTGCCTTTTGGGCTGAAGCCCCTGCGTTTATAAGCAGCTTATTACCCCCGCCTCAAGCCGGGGGTAATAAGCTGGAATTGAGTATCTTCAGAAACTGCGGAATATAGATAACCAATACTTGTGTTGGTTGAGCCGAAGTCCTGGTTCAGACGTCGGATTGCCGGTGAAAAGTCAGAAAAATATGCATGCCTTACTCCGGGCTTCAGCCCGGGGAAAAGCAGAACCCCGGACCAACCGGCTTTAGCCGGAAAGCCGGGAGAAGCCAAACCAGGGGGAACTTTCTGACCAGCCGGTTTTAAATAATGCCGGGCTACGAATAAATTTATGTTGCCTTTTGGGCTGAAGCCCCTGCGTTTGTCGGCAGTTTATTACCCCCGGCTCAAGCCGGGGGTAATAAAAAAGTCAGGAAAAATCTGCTTGCCTTACTCCGGGCTTCAGCCCGGGGAAAAAGCAGAACCCCTGACCAGCCGGCTTTAGCCGAAAAGCCGGGAGAAGTCAAAATGCCGCACCCACCAGGCTTGATGAGTGCTTCAGCTGGCCATTGCCTGTTTATTTGGGAAAAATCTCGCTTAAAAATGTATCCGCCACCAAACGGTTGCCTTTATCGTTCAGGTGCACACCGTCGGTGGTCAGGATGCCTTTGTCAAGGTTGTCCGGATTGTTTTTCAGGTTATAATCCAAAAATATCCGGCGCAGGTCAATCAGCTTGCAGTGTTCTTCCGCGGCCAGTTTACGCACTGTCTGTGAATACCTGTTCAGGTCTCCGTCAAGCTGGTTGGTGAAATCGGTATGCTCTCCGATTACTGCGGGGGTGCAAAGTGCAACATCGGCGCCTGCCGCCTTGATTTTCCCGATCAACGCCAGGTAGAAGCGTTCAAATTTGTCGGCATCGGTGCCGGTGCCCCACAATTTGTGCCACACATCGTTCACCCCGATGTATATGAATACCATATCGGGCTTATGCTTCAGCACATCCTCTTCAAGCCGCAGGTATAGATCATAAACTTTGTTACCTCCTATGCCTGCCCCGATCAGTTCGTAACGGTCGTTCAGCCCGTTTTTGCTGATCTCCTGCCGCATCAGGTCAATGTACCCGCCCGGTTCATTGCCCATCTGCGTGATGGAATCGCCGAAAAATACGATGCGGAAAGGTTTCGTGGACTGGAATGTAAATGACATAAGCATCAGAGAGATCAGGAAAAGATAAAATCTGCCGGAACGGCGGAGGATTGATGTAAATCGGGTGCACATATCGGGGCTGCTGTTAATGAAACTGATTTTTTCAGGTAGATTTTTAACAACTGCAAAGCTACCAAATCCGGACGTAGAAAATCTGCCGTCAGCTGATTATTGATCAGCTAAAGATTTTCCATCTGCTGATTATGCTTAAATTGCGCATCTATTTTCCGCTAGCTTCGGACAGGGCATGATCAGAAACCGGAATGATTATGCTTTAATGGGCTACGGAAAGTATCCGTTTACTCAACCAACAACAGGGAATGAAGAAACTGATTGTTATATTTATCTTATTGTCGGGACTGATTCTGAAGGGGTCACTGTCCCTGA
This sequence comes from Lentimicrobium saccharophilum, assembly GCF_001192835.1. Classification (NCBI taxonomy): domain Bacteria; kingdom Pseudomonadati; phylum Bacteroidota; class Bacteroidia; order Bacteroidales; family Lentimicrobiaceae; genus Lentimicrobium; species Lentimicrobium saccharophilum. The sequence continues at coordinate 1,325,280 of NZ_DF968183.1, read as the reverse complement.
TGGCCCAAACCTCCGTTGAACTGAATAACGACTGGGAGTTCCGCCAGGCCGGAACACCGCAGTGGTATCCAGCCGTTGTCCCCGGCACGGTCCACACCGACCTGCTGGCAAACGGACAGATAGAGGATCCATACTACAGGCTCAACGAAAAGAATCTGCAGTGGATCGACAAGGTAAACTGGGAGTACCGCACCCGTTTTCAACTGGATGCCGCTCAACTCCGGGCAGGCAGCCTGATGCTGCGGTTTCACGGGTTGGATACTTATGCCACGGTAATGGTAAACGGGGCGCTTTTGTTCAAAGCCGATAATTTTCACCGTACCTGGGAAGCCGAAGCCGGCAAGCACCTGAAAGAAGGCGAAAACGAGATCTTTATCCGTTTTGAATCGCCGGTGATGCAGGGCTTGCTGAAGCAGGAGGCCCTGGGTTATGGATTGCCGGCTGATAACGACCAGTCGGAGAACGGAGGGATGGGTTCGGTAAGGATCAGTATTTTTACGCGCAAGCCGGGATATCACTTCGGCTGGGATTGGGGCCCGCGCCTGGTGACCTCCGGTATCTGGCGGCCTGTGGAGCTGATTATTAACCGGACAGCACGCATCAACGACCTTTTCGTCAGGCAGGAAAGCGTTACGGCAAAGGAAGCACGTGTTAAGGCAGGCGTGGAAGTCAGTGTTCAGCAGGAAGGACTTTATAAACTTGAAATTCTGATGGACGGCCAGCCGGTTGCTGCCCGTGAAATCAGCATGTCACCCGGGATCCGGCATCCGGATATTGATTTTATCATAAAGAATCCCCGGCTATGGTGGCCCAACGGGGCGGGCGGTCAGCCTCTCTATACCGTGAGCGCGGTGCTCAGCCATAAGGGTAAAGAACTGCACACTTTTAACCGTCAGATTGGTTTACGCAGTCTGAAGCATGTGCGCAGGCCTGATGCCAAAGGGGGTGGGGAAAGCTTTCATTTTGAAGTAAACGGACGGCCGGTGTTTGCCAAAGGGGCTAACTATATTCCCAATGATATTTTTCTGCCCAGGGTGGATTCAGCCCGCTATGAGTTTATCGTGAAATCGGCCGCCGAAGCCAACATCAATATGCTCCGGGTGTGGGGAGGGGGCATTTATGAGAACGACTATTTTTATGATTTGTGCGACCGGCACGGCATTATGGTATGGCAGGATTTTATGTTTGCCTGCGCTATGTACCCCGGAGATAAAGATTTTCTGGACAATGTAAGGCTCGAAGCCGTTGACAACATCAAACGCCTGAGGAATCATGCCTGCATTGCACTATGGTGCGGCAACAATGAGATTGAATATGCCTGGGCCGAAGGCGATTTTACGCGCGGATGGGGATGGAAGGAGAAATATGACAAAGCACAGCAACGTGAGATATGGCAAAGCTATGATACCCTTTTTCACCATATACTGCCTGCTGCCGTGAAGCAATATGCGCCGGATTATACCTACTGGCCTTCTTCACCGACGCAGGGCGGGGGAGTGCTGGCCAACTGGAGCGGAAACCGCGGCGATGTGCATTATTGGGGCGTATGGCACGGTCAGGAGCCGATTTCCGCTTTCAGGAATTATAAAGCACGCTTTATGAGCGAATATGGATTTCAATCGTTCCCCGAGTTTAACAGCGTTAAAAAATACACCCTGCCCGAAGACTGGAACATCGAATCGCCCGTAATGACTTCGCACCAGCGCAGCGGTATCGGCAACCTCCGCATCCGGCAGTATATGGAACAGGATTATCAGATTCCTGATAACTTTGAGCACCTGCTTTATGTTGGTCAGTTGCTGCAGGCAGATGCCATCGGAATGGCACTCAGAACCCACCGGTCGGATATGCCGTTTTGCATGGGATCGCTTTACTGGCAATTGAACGATGTATGGCCGGTGGCCTCCTGGTCGGGCATCGATTATTACGGCAAGTGGAAAGCAATGCATTATTTTGTAAAAGATGCGCTGAAAAACCAGATCATACAGGTGGTAGTTGAAAATGGTAAACTACTGGTTTACGGTGTTTCTGACACTGATCAGAAAACTCCGGCCTTACTGCGCCTGAATCTGGCAGATTTCAACGGGCTTTCATTATGGAACAGACCTTACAAAGTGACGCTTCCGGCAAACGGAGCGACGCTCCTTTGCAGCATTGACCTCAAAGAACTGCCGCTCAATTACCAGGAGAATAAAGTTTTTCTGACGGCAACCCTTATGGATGGTTCCCGGGTGATTGATCAGGAATTTGCTTATTTCGCAAAACCAAAAGACCTTTTGCTGCCTGATCCGGGTCTTAAATCGCGGATAAGCGATAAAGGCGACCATTTTGTGATTGAAATCTCAACCCGGAATTTTTGCAAAAACCTGATGCTGGTCAGCGACAATACCGATGTGAATTTTTCGGATAACTTTTTCGATATGCAGCCGGGTGAGACCCGCCTGATTACCTGTTCGGCCACCATGCGCTGGGAAGATTTTGAAAAAGGGTTCAGGATGCTGCACCTGGGGCAGACCATGAGGAAGCAGTAACGGAAAAGCATGCGCTGAATTTCAGACGGGATTGTCCGGGAGAACATGTCTGCAAATTGCCACGAATGCACGAATAAATTGCGCAAAGACGAGTCAATCTGCCTGACCTGACAAGTCTTCTTTCGACTTGTCAGGTCTTCTTAACTTGTTTAAATGAACACTTGAATCGGTGTTGGGTTATCCCTGCCCGGACGAGGACGTCCGCGCCAACGATGAAAGTAAGACAGGGCACAGACGCGCGCATTCGCTTCAGGTTGCGGTTGGCACTGTAAACCAGAACCGGCTCCCTTTTTCAGGCGTGCTCTGTACCCCGATGCGGCCGCCGTTGCGTTCGACAAACTCCTTACAGAGCATCAAACCAAGCCCTGTGCCTTTTTCCCCGGCCGTTCCCTGCGTGCTGAACTGATCGTCACCGAAAAGGGATGGAATCCTTTCAGGTTTAATACCAATGCCGGTGTCCTCCACGGAGATTTCAGTTACCTCTCCGCTTAATTTGCTGTAAACGGTAATTTTGCCGTTCTTTCCCGAGAATTTTATGGCATTTGAAATCAGGTTCCTTAATACGAGCGAAATCATACCGGGATCGGCATAGGCCTTATGTTGCGGATCGGTTTTGTTAAGAATTTCCAACCCCTTCAGGTCGGCCTGGCCTGCGTAAAGCCGGATGATACCGGAAGTTATTTCGTGGATGGCAAATGCCTTTGGGTGACAGGTGATGCCATTGAGGTTATTCTTAGACCAATTGAGCAGGTTATCAAGCAGTTCGCTGGTGAGCAGAGTCTGAGAAGCCAGTTCGGGAAGTAGTTCCTTAAACTCTGGTTCTGTGATATCATCGCTTTGCACCAGCCTCATCAGGCTGCTGAGGTTGGCGAGCGGCCCCCTGAGATCATGCGAAATAATCGAAAACAGCCTGATCCTGCTTTTGTTCACCTCCCTTAATTCATTGGCTATCCTGGATAATTCAAGGTTCTGCTCCTGCAATGCCGTTTGCTGCTGCCGAACCAGGCGGTCGTTCCGGAAACGGTAAACAAAGTTCCTCCAGAGAACCATGGAGAGGAACCAGGCGATGGCTACCGAAGTAAGACCGTTCACATAATTGGAAAGCAGTACATCCTGAAATGGCTGGAAATGGGTAATTACAAAGAAGAACAAAGTATATGCAAATAAATAATACAAGGCGGAGAGAAGCGGAGGGATGATCAGCACCATGGCCGTGAAAAAACACACGATCATAAACGGGGTGATGGCATTGGTGATAAGCTGGTCTATGCCTGTGATAATGGTGCCTAACATCAGGAAAAACAGAAACATGAAATGCGGGATTGCCCTGGCGCAAGGTTTATTGAACAGCCCCCGTTTCCTGATGATGATAACGCTGAAGCCGGTAATAAGAAAAACCAAAAACATGGTCGAGTGTGAGGCAATGATCCCGTTTTTCCATTGTAATTCCGTACCTGAAGCTTCGGTATTAAAAAAATAGAATAGCACAATATGTGCGATGGCAACTGATAACCCTATGGAAATCAGGTAAACCAGACGACCCAGATTGACTTTCAGGGCCTCCTCTCTGCCGGCAGCGCTTTCTTCCCGGTTAAACCGAAAGTCAGCCTTTGAATTTGAGATATAATGCTTCATGAAACCAACCACGCTGAACGTCTTCCCCTTTCCCGTCAAATTAACCGGATGGATTTGCGATCAAATGTAATTCAAAATATTGAATTTTGAAGCGGTCAAAAATTACCTTTGAATTGCATACGTCATTTTATCGATTTGCCGGAAGTTGTTAAATTGTTATTGATTCGAAAGGTAAAGTATTGATTGTCAATATATAAAAGCGGAATAGTTGTTCCCTGATTTTTTTAAAGTAATTGTCTGATCTGTTTCAGACATTCACCCGGATCAATATTCAGCCCCTGCTGCTGAAAAGACAATTCCCCATCCCGGTTTAGTATATGTATGATATTTGAATGGTCAAAGCCTCCGTCATCCAGGGGCTTGATCCTGACCCCCAATACCTGGGCAATCTCCATGGTAGCAGCCTTGTCAGCACGAATCATTTCCCAGGTGTCTTTCAGGCGGTGGTCAGCGGCAAATTGCCGCATCCTTTCCGGAGTGTCCCTTTCAGGATCCATACTGATCAGCAGAAACTGAACCTGTTTCCGCTCTTTTTTGACCAGGGCCGATTCTATGTTTTTCATGTCAGCAACAATGCGCGGACAGGCCGATGGACAATGCGTAAAGATCATTGCTGCCACAGTAACTTTGCCGCCTAAATCAGAGAGGACCATACTGGAATTGTTATATGTTTCCCAGGATGATTCAAGCAGAAAGATGGATTGATCTGAAATTACTGTTTTTGCGCTATTTCCGGATTCAGTAGTTTTACAGCAGCTGCCCGTTTCTGATTTCCGGCTGCAGGCTGGGGTGATGGCAATGATCACTACAAGGGATGCAAGAGGCAAAAGTTTTTTCATGATTCCCGGGGTTTTTTGAAAGTTGATTTTCATCTGAATTTGTGGAATTCATCTATGTAAATAATATGGTTTATGATAAATGCCTGCTTACCTGGCAACATCTTTCGCGCACCTGAAGCCGAGGCTTTGCACCGTGTTACTGGCTTTGAGGCTTGAGCGCATGGCGTACCTCAGAAAGGCGGCATAATTTCCGGTATCGCCCGATTGCAGGGAACCCCCTCCGCAGAAGAGGGTATTGTCGAGACTTGCATTCCCCCTTGATTCTCCTGTAGATAAGGCGCTGTTAAAGTCCCAGGTCCATTCCCAGGTTACCCCGATCAGATCCCATACACCGTAATAATTCTTCAGCGTGGTGCCGGCTTCGGGCAATTGTGCAGGAGATGGTTTTGAAACGAGTTCAAGGATCAGAGCATAAAAACCGGCTTCATTCCTGCCGTCCGGTCTGGTTCTTCCGGCCTCCGCAGCCCTTTCCCATTCGGCGGTGGTCGGCAGCCGCTTCCCCATGCATTCACAGTATTTCCGTGCGGCAAACCAGGAAACATTCACCACGGCACTGCCGGCGATGCCGGGTGCAAAAGTGCCTTCATCTTTCCAGTGCCTGAGGTATCCCGCATCCGCGAAAAGCCGCTTCACATTTTTCTTGCTCCATTGCGGATTGTCTTCGATAAACCGCCTGAAATCTGCATTGGTTACAGGCAGCCGGTCGATCATAAAAGCAGGGACCTTTTTGGTTTTGTTACCGGAATAAAGCGGGAGGTAACTTCCCGCCGGTATCATTGCCATGGTTTGATCCTCCTGAGCCGATGCCGGAGTGTGAAGCAACTGTGTCATCAGCAGCAACGCAGGTACACGCAGACAGAAGATGCTTTTTTTCATTTATCTGCGTGCTTTTTTTACCTGATCCGCGGTTACCCTCACGTCGGAACCATTCATGGTACTGTAAACAAAATTCAGTACTGCCGCTGTTTCTGCATCGGTAAGGGCCTGGCGCGGCATCACGCTGTTGTACTTCACCCCGTTTACGGTGATTTCACCCGATAATCCGTTTACCACCGCTCCGATCGCCTTTTCAGGGCTTTTCGCGATAAAATCACTGCCGGCTACAGGCGGAAACACCCCCGATACCCCTTTGCCATCGGCAAGGTGACAGGCGGCGCAATTCACCTGGTAAAGTTTCTCGCCGAGCGCCAGCTGTTGCTCCGGACTTATTTCAACTGCCTCCGGAGATTTGCGGACCTGCTTTACTGCTTCCGCAGCCGGCTGGTAGATGCCCGGCTCACTTTTGCCTGAATAGATTTGCTTGTTTTCCTCCCCATCAACAGCCAGGATGCCCAGCGCCCCTTTGTTAAAGGCTCTGAAGATGGAATGATCCACCAGAATGAAGTTACCCGGGATTTCAACCTTAAACTCGGTAATGGCAGATCCTCCGGCCGGCACAAGGGTGGTCTGTATGTCATGGTTTTTCAGTGCGCCACCTTCCATATAGACATTGTCAAAAACTTCCCCGATTACATGGAAACTTGAAACCAGGTTGGGCCCGCCATTTCCGACGAACAAACGTACCGTTTCCCCCGCCCTGGCTTTCAGTACATTGTCCCCGGTAAGGGCGCCTACCTTGCCGTTAAAGACCACATAATCAGCCTGCTCTTTAATCGCCTTGTTCATATCGAACGCCTGCAGGCCCGACTCGCCATAACTGCCTTCGGTGTAAAAATCACCCTGCATTACGTAAAACTCTTTGTCTACCTTCGGAAGTCCCTCTTTCGGTTCCACGAGTATCAGGCCGTACATGCCGTTGGCTATGTGCATGCCCACCGGGGCGGTGGCGCAGTGATATACAAACAGGCCTGGATTAAGTGCCGTGAAATTAAAGGTGGCTTCGTATCCCGGGGCAACAAAGGTGGCTTCGGCTCCGCCGCCCTGTCCGGTTACCGCATGTAAATCAATGTTGTGGGGCAGTTTGTTGTCGGGGTGGTTTTTCAGGTGAAATTCTACAAAATCTCCCTCCCTGATACGGATAAACGAACCCGGTACGGTTCCGCCAAAAGTCCAGAACATATAACTTACCCCGTCGGCAATCTCCATCTCCTGTTCGATGATTTCCAGATCTACAATCACCTTGCTTGCGTGGTCGCGTTTAATGGGGGGAGGCACAAACGGAGGCGGCGTCAGCACTGCCCGCTCCTCACCTTTGATCTCCGTAAGATTATACTCCCTTCCGATATGCGCCTCATCGTTTGAGCTGTCAGCATTTTGACAGGCGCTGAGCAGCATAACATGCGTTATAAAACCAATTGCGATAAAGGGCAGGCTGTTTTTTTTCATAGCTCGTCGGTTTTTGAGTCAATAGTAAAACAGTAAATAAGTAAATAAGTTCTCTAATACTTAAATTATTTTATGAATTTAATATTCTTGCAGACAGTAAGGTGTATTCATCAATCTGAAAGGGAGTTGTTTCATCCGATTGTAATGATATTCTGCTGTTTTGTTCATGGGAGCCGGTTTTTTATGTATCTTTAAGAAAAAAAAGATGGCACCAAAATCATCGGTCCCTGGATCGGATAAATCTCTGATAAAGCTGACCGCAGCATACAAAACACCTTCAGTGGGTATGAGTATCTGGCAGTTAATCAATACATTGGTTCCATATATTGGCTTGTGGTTTCTGATGGTATTTCTGATTGACAGATCATGGTGGCTTGTCCTGCCTGTATCAATTCTTGCTGCCGGTTTTACTGTCAGGTTGTTTATTATTTTTCATGATTGCGGGCATGGCGCTTTTTTCAGATCAAAGAAAGCGGCTGACATCACCGGAATCGTGCTGGGCATCCTCACATTTACACCCTACTACCGCTGGCATCATGCACATCTTATTCACCATCGTACGGCAGGGAATCTGGATAAACGGGGTGTGGGGGATGTATGGACGCTGACAGTGGATGAATTCCGGAATCTGTCGCCCCGGAAAAGGATGTTTTACCGGATATACCGGAATCCTTTAATAATGTTTGGCCTCGGAGCGGCTTTGGTGTTTCTGGTTATGAACCGGTTTACAAGGAAGGGTTTCGGCCGGAAAGAAAGGATCAGTGTTTATGTTACTAATCTGGGAATTGCTGTTCTTGCTGCAGGGATCAGCCTGCTGATCGGTTTTGAGAATTACCTGCTGATTCAGTTGCCTGTGATATATTTTGCCTCAACGGCGGGTGTTTTCCTTTTCTATGTGCAGCACCAGTTTTCAGGTGTACACTGGTATCGCGACCAGGACTGGGATTACAGCACGGTGGCCATCTCCGGGGCATCCTATCTGAAGTTTCCTAAAATTCTGCAATGGTTTTCCGGAAATATCGGGTTTCATCATATTCACCACCTCAGCTCGAAAATCCCGAATTATAAGCTGGAGAAATGCCAGCGTGAAAATAAGGAATTCAGTCAGGTTGTCCCCGTTAATTTCAGGGAGAGCATGAAGTCCTTAAGCCTCCGGTTGTGGGATGAAGACAGGCAGAAACTGGTATCTTACAGGCAGGCATTGGTATAGTGATACTTTACAGTCAGGCTGAAAACCTGGTTCAGGTAGAGGAGTTTATTTCTTTCCGGTTAGTTCAATGCCGTTTTCTGTCAGCTTGATTATCTTCTGTTTGTAAAGTGCGCCCACCGATTTTTTGAAATTCTTTTTACTCATTCCGCATACTGAGTATATCTCCTCAGCCGGGCTTTTGTCGTTCAGGTTCAGATATCCGTTGTTTGTCTTCAGCAGCCCGAGGATGCGCTCCGAGAGTTCATCGATTTTTTCATACCCTGGTTTTTGCAGGCAAAGGTCGATCTTGCCGTCATCCCGCACTTTGGTCACATACCCCCTGATTTTCTGGCCGCGCTCCAGTTCTTCAAATACCTCGCTGGCATAGAGCATGCCCTCGTGCCTGTTGTTGATGATGGCCATGTAACCGATCTCGGAGGTACGCCACAACAGCAGATCTACTTCTTCATTCGGGCGATAGGAGGGGGCCTCTTTGCTTAAGAAACGTTCCACCCTGGATGAACCGGCAATGCGGCCGGTCTGAGGATCGGCAAATAAATAAACAATATACGATTTTCCGGCAACCATTTTTACCGATTGTTCCCTGTACGGCACCAGCAGGTCTTTTTCGAGCCCCCAATCGAGGAAGGCACCTACCTCATTTACAGCCTTCGCCCTTAGAAATGCAAATTCACCAACCTGTGCCAGGGGTTTGATGGTCGTCGCGATCAGGCGGTCTTCAGAATCGAAATAAACAAAAACCTCAAGATCGTCGTTGGGTTTGCAGCCCTCGGGCACCCACTTCATCGGCAGGAGTATTTCTCCGGATTCGCCACCGTCGAGGTAAACGCCGAAATCTACAATTCTTGAAATGCTGAGGGTGTTGAATTTTCCGGGAACGGCCATGGGAATGCTTATTTGCAGGTTGGGTAAATACCGTCTGCAAAGGTAGTATTTTATCGGGCCGCACACCTTCAGAATCTGAACACGATGCCCGCGCTCACTTCCGTGACGGTGAACGGCTTGCTGCCGGGTTTGATTTCATCGGTTACCCTGTTGTCGGCGGTCCAGGTAAGGATGCTTCGCTTGTAAGGAATGGTGCGCATCCCGAAGAGCACCTGGGCTGAAGCCTGCAATCCCACCGAAAGCCCCGGTTTGTCGGTAAGCATCAGCGTGGCATGGAGTGCCGAAACGGATGACAGGGCAGGTTTGAACAGGGTTTCATACCTGATTTCGCGGCGGAAATTGCCTCCTTCCTTTTTCTGCATGATCAGCTGGTTGAATGGCAAAAATGTACTGATTCTCAATCCGGTGCCGGCCTTAAGGCTTAATTTGTTTTTTTTGTAATTAAGAAAAGGAATTAATTCAAGTCCGGGGTCGTAGAGGATTTGTTGCCGGTAATTCACATTCAGGTCTGCTATCAGGCCGGTATCCCTCAGCAGGTGGTATTCGTTGAATTCGTTCAGGTAAACGGGATAGGCCGAGATGCCTGCTGACAGTCCCCAGGCGGCGTTGCTGCCGGTTTTCCCGATTATGCGGGATGCGCTGATGTTCATCTGGCTGAACCTCATATCGCTCATCATCCCCAAATCTGCTGAAAATACCCATTTTTCGGATGGTGACAAGGAGAAGCCAACATGCACAACACCGGTACAGCCGGTATCGGTCTTGTAATCCAGATAGTTCAGAAAGTCTATGTTGTCGCCCTGATGTTGTATGCTGCGGTAAGTCTCCCGGCATGCGTAGTGCAGGTAAATTTCCATTTGCTCCCGCCTGGCTGATTGGGCTGAGGCTTGCGATGCTCCATTGGCTATCCATAGCAGAATCAGCAGCAGGGCAGGGGGGATGTTCAGGCCGTGACGGTTCATGGGCGGATGGTGATCAGGGCGGTGGTATCGGTAAGGGTGCTTCCATCGGACAAGGTAAAACGCATGGCAAAGCGGGCATTGGCTGATTGTACTTCAGGCTTCAGGAAAAGTCCGAAGGATTCGATGCCGCTGTCGAGATAGATTTTGTTTTCTGTCTGGCTGCAGAGCATTTCCGGGGTAATGTATACCCCGTCACCGGCGTAATTGCCCCTTAGACTGGCGGCGAACAACCCGCTGACTTCGGTGCCGGCAGCTATCTGGTCAGAAATGGGGAAAAGTGTGGTAATGCTGATATTTGTCAGGTGCGCCCTTGCCTGCAAAGGATAGGCGCAGTCGCAGCTCATGGCTGTTGCACGGTTGAATCCGGCACCGGATTTTGCAGGGAGGGCTGCATAATACCAGTATCCGGTGGAATCATACAACGAAACCTCGAAGGCTACCGCTGCAGCACACATGGTGTCGGAAGTTGAACTTTGCGGAAAAATTCCTGAATTATCAAGGTTTGTAATTCCGGTTTTGTTAAGACTGAAATATGTTACGGGACCGTCGCAGTCGCAGCATCCGGGAATAATTCTGATCAGGTTGAAAATCAACAGAATAAATAAGACTTTACGTATGATTTTCATCGACTTTGCGGGAAAAATCTGATTGAAATATTTTCTGTCAGCACAACCGTGCTGCATCTGCATGCGAATATACACCGGATTATCTTTTCCTGCAATGAATTCAGGATTTAGGCATCAGTAATGTAATATTTTGAATAATAATGATTTATATTAGATTTTGTTTAATAACGATCAGGGTATAAAACATAAACATTGCAGATGTGTTGATATTTTTATTACTTTCGGTCGTGTAGAAAATAATTCTTCTCCGGGCGGTAGTTTTTGTAAATATCAGTCCTTTCCGTCCGGATTGGGTCAGGCCTTTCGTTAATCCTTAAAAGCAAGTTCCTATGAAAAGAATCCGTCTGTTAGCCATGTTACTTCTTTTTGCCGGTTTTTCCGGTCTCTCAGTAGCCCAGGAATTCACCAATTATATTTCCTGCAAGGTGGACGGGAAAGAATACAAAGCGGAAGCCCGTCGCTTGAAGATTCCGGTGAGGGGCTTCGAATATCTTGCCATTGCCTCATTCCAGGTGAGCCCGGATGTGCAGGTGTGGATCAGGTTGTATTATTTTTCCGACAGTCTGAAGCCCGGCACTTATCAGATTTTTGACGAGAATGACCTGGAGTCTGAATCAAAGAAGAAGGCCGATATGGCCAGGGTTTGGGCGTTGGTTGATTATACGGAGGAAACCAAAGGTTTGGGACATGCTTTTCATGACGGAGAATCATTATCAGGCACCGTAACCATTGAAAAGATTACCCCGTCTTCGGTAGAAGGCTCCTTTGAAGCCACATTGCGTGGTGTTTATTACAAGAAACGTGCGGTGGCAACCATGACAGGCTCCGGGATCAAAGCAAACCTCGAGAGAAAGGCGTTCACAAAGGCAGGGGCCGGAATGCTGGTCAATGCCGGACCTCACGATCATGACAATACCAGGAAATCGGACGAAACGGATACCATCGTTCTGAGTGAGGGCCGGTTCTTTGTTGACTGGAGCAAACCGGAAAAAGAGGAGCAGGAATAATTGACCTTAGCCGAAGAGCAACCTGAAAACCTCTTCCACTTTACCTACGGGTTGGATTTTTATTTTTTTTGCCTGGCTCTTGGCCGCTATCAGGTTAAGTTTTGAAATTACAATGGTTTCGAAGCCGAGTTTTCCGGCTTCCGAAACCCTCTGTTCCACGCGGGTCACGGGCCTGATTTCGCCCGAAAGCCCTACTTCGGCAGCGAAGCACGTTTTCGGGCTGACGGGAATGTCAATACTTGACGAAAGAACGGCGCTGACCACTGCCAGGTCTGTCGCCGGGTCATCAACCCTAAGGCCGCCGGCAATATTGAGGAATACATCCTTTGCACCCAGCTTGAACCCGCTTCGTTTTTCAAGCACGGCCAGCAGCATGTTGAGCCTGCGGGTGTCGAAACCCGTGCAGGAACGCTGCGGCGTACCATAAGCTGCCGTGCTCACCAGTGCCTGCGTTTCGATCAGCATAGGGCGCAAACCTTCGATGGTGGCCGCCACGGTTGTACCACTCACGGGTTCCTCGTGCTGCGTTATCAGGATTTCTGAAGGATTTGAAACTTCCCTGAGCCCATCACCCTGCATTTCATAGATTCCCAGCTCCGACGTGCTGCCGAAACGGTTCTTTACAGACCTCAGGATGCGATACCCGTAATTGCGGTCGCCCTCGAACTGCAGGACGGTGTCCACCATGTGCTCCAGCAGTTTAGGCCCCGCCAGGGATCCCTCTTTGGTAATATGTCCGATCAGAAAAACCGGTACGTTCGCGGTTTTTGCAAAGCGCTGAAGTTCCGATGCCGTTTCACGGATCTGTGAAATGCTTCCTGCTGAGGCATCAATACTTTCACTGGTGAGGGTCTGTATAGAGTCTATAATGACCGCTCCCGGATTCAGGCCTGCAATATGATTCAGGATGGCGGTTGTTGAGGTTTCCGTGAGGATATAACAGTCGTTTTTGCCCATACCCAGGCGTTCTGCCCTCATCCTGATCTGCTGCTCACTTTCTTCGCCTGAAACATAGAGCACCCTTGTGCCGGGCATGGTCAACGCCACCTGCAGCATCAGGGTCGATTTTCCTATCCCGGGCTCGCCCCCGACCAATATCACGCTTCCCTGCACCAGGCCGCCGCCGAGAACCCGGTTCAGTTCCTGGTTATGCGTGTCTATCCTGCTTTCGCTGCTGAACTCAATCCCGGTGATCAGGGTGGGTACAGCCGTTTTACGGGATGAGGCCTGAACGGAAGTGCCGGGCTCCAGGCGCTGGATAACCTCCTCGATATAGGTGTTCCACTCACCGCACGAAGGGCATTTGCCAATCCATTTGGGTGACTGGGCACCGCAGTTGCGGCAGAAAAAAGCAGTTCGTGTTTTGGCCATGGGATTTTATCGTTTATTATTATCATTCACTATATCTGCCTGTCCACAATTGAGATTTTGGCGAATAAATGTGTCGGAGAGAATCAGGAGCAGGATAGCCGGCCGTTTTTATTGAATCCGCAAAGGGAACAATTTGCATTATTCCCTTTCCCTGATTCTCTTTTCGATCAGGCTGGTTGAGTAACCGGGCAGGTATTCAAGCGTCACCACGCTCCCGCCCTTTGATTTCACGATGTCATATCCTACGATATCTTCTGCACGGTAATCGGCACCTTTGACCAGGATATCCGGCTGTATGGTTCTGATCAGGTCGTAAGGGGTGTCTTCATCAAACAACACCACGGCATCCACAAAACTGAACGATGCCATTATCATGGCCCTGGCATTTTCATCGTTGATGGGTCGGTGAGGCCCTTTCAGCCTGCGGGTGGAGGCATCGGTGTTCAGGCCGATAATGAGTTTGTTGCCCAATGCTGCTGCCTTTGCCAGGTAGTCAATGTGACCCAGGTGAATGATGTCAAAACAACCGTTGGTGAATACAATCTTCTGGTCCCTGAAACGCCAGTAAGCGAGCATGCGGTCCAGATCAGGTTGTCTCAGTATTTTTTGTTGGATGACTTCCGGTTTTGTCATTCATGCTTTTGTTTAGAACTGGAAGTAAAATTAAAGAAAAAACCCCCGCAATAATAATCATGATGGTTTGTGAGGCCCATATCAGCCATCCCATCGCATAACCCCTGGTTTCAGGAATATTCCATAAAAACAGCGTTTCTGCAACAATGGCCGGGTAAATACCTATACCTCCCTGTACAATCATGATTCCGATGGATCCGAATACCAGTACCGTTAAACCTGCATCAAGCCCCAGCCCGTAAGTTTCCTCCAGGCTGAAAAAAACCACCCAGGCCATCAGCAGATACAGAACCCAAATTGCAATGGTGTAAACAAGAAAAATCAAAGGCTTCCTGATCCTTGTCAATGACCGCATTCCTTCCAGCAGTCCTGAGAAAAGGTTGTATATTTTCTTATAAAAAGCGGTATGCCTGAAGTTTCTGTATATTATGAAGGCTGCGAGCAATCCGGCAAACAAGAAAATAAGGACCATCCAGGTAATGTAACTGCCACCTGAAAAGTCAAAATTAAATTTATCCTGAAGGGGTGAGTAAATTTTTTGCTCAATATATGTATGAATTTTACCCGTCTGGGTGATGATCAATAATAAGAACAGCAGTAAAAAACTGAGCATATCGATCACCCGTTCGGTAATCACTGTACCAAACGATTTATTAAAGGGTATTTTTTCATAACGGGTGAGTATGCCACAGCGGCTCACTTCTCCGAGCCTTGGGAGGGCCAGGTTGGCAAGGTAGCCAATCATAACAGCCATGAACACGTTGCTGGTTTTCGGGTAGTAACCCATGGGCTCCATCAGGATTTTCCATCTCAGGGTTCTGAAAATATGGCTGAAGATGCCCAGCACAAAAGCGAGTATAATCCAGGAATAATTAACCTGCCGGAATGATTCAAAAATTTCCTTTTTCTGATCCGGGCTCAGGTTTCTCATGAAAAGCCAGATAAAGAAAACCCCGATGCTCAGGAAAAACGTGAAACGGAGGATATTTCGGAGGTTTTTTTTCAAGGCGGCTTAAACGAGGCGGTTTTTGCTGTCGGGGAACACGATGGCCGGTTTGAAATGCCTGGCTTCTTCGGGGGTCATCTGGGCGAAGGCGGCTATGATGATCAGGTCGCCGGCGACGGCTTTACGCGCGGCAGCGCCGTTGAGCGAGATCATTCCGCTTCCCCTTTCCCCTTTGATAACATAAGTTTCGAGCCTTTCACCGTTGTTGATGTTCAATACCTGAACCTTTTCAAATTCAACAAGGTTGGCTGCTTCCATAAGGTCCTCGTCGATGCCGATACTTCCGATATAGTGGAGGTTGGCTTCGGTGATGGTAGCCCTGTGGATTTTGGATTTTAAAATCTCTATGGTCATAGCGGTGCAAAAGTACTCAAATTAATCGAATGTTGTCAATCAGCCTTATCTCGCCTGCAAACACAGCGATAAAAGCACGGTCGCCCGGTGCAATTTTCCCGCTCACCGGCTGAAGGCTTTCACCGTTGGCAATCGAGAAATATTCCAGCCTCAGCAGGGGATGGCTTTCAAATTTGTAGTTAACAAATTTTATAATTTCTTCCGCGGTATGATTACCGGCAAGATTTTTCGCTTCTTCCAGTATCAGGTGGATATAAGGTGCAGCTTTCCGCATTTCGGCCGTGAGCCTTTCATTACGCGAACTGCGGGCCAGTCCGTCATTTTCCCGGCTGATGGGGCAGGGGACAATTTCAATTCCGGGATGCTCCATTGCGGCGAGTTCTTTGATGATCTGCAGCTGCTGATAATCTTTTTCCCCGAAATAGGCACGATGAGGTAGGGCGATGTTGAACAGCTTGTCGACAACCACGGCAACACCGTTAAAATGTCCGGGCCTGAAGGCGCCTTCCATTACCAGGGCGAGGGGACCGAAATCAAACTGCTTTTCCTTTTCACCTGTATACATTTCCGACACTTCAGGTGCAAAAACGGCGGTACATCCTTCCGGTTCCAGAAGTCTCAGGTCCTTTTCCAGGTTTCTGGGGTATTTTTTAAGGTCTTCCGGATTGTTGAACTGTATCGGATTTACAAAGATGCTCACCAGCACGGCATCATTTTCTGAGGCGGCTTTTCGCACGAGAGACAGATGCCCTTCATGCAGGGCTCCCATGGTCGGGACAAAGCCGATTTTCAGCCCCTGTTCCCTCAATGATCCGGCGAAATCGCGGGTTTCCCGGATTGTGTTAAAAAGTTTCATCTTAATGTTTAGTAGCGACCTGAATCAATTGCGTGGGGCAGCAGCCCTGCCATTGAGGATGTTCATAAAATCACGCTCAAGCGATTCAACCGGAGTTTCAATGATCCGGCCGATCTCTTCGCCCTCCCTTGTGAAAATAAAGGTTGGAACAAGCCGAATGTCGTAATCGCCTATGCAGAAGTCCTTTGCTTTTTTATCCCTGTCAACTGCAACCATGTAAATTCTGTCGGCAGGATATTCAAGCTGGTCAAGAATCTTTATAAAACGTGGCACCTGCTCCCGGCTGTCGCTGCACCAGGTGCCGAGGGCAATAAATACCCAGGGATAATCCCCGCTGTGAAATTTAAGGTGCGCTACAACCATGGTATCCGGTTGATATTGGTTGTATTCACTGTTAAACCATTCGCCCATCCCGGCAAGGCCATCGCGGGTAACGGTTCCGACAAGGATTTCCCTGCCCGATTTTTCATCGTTTACCCGATGGTTTTCCTGTGCACTAAGGTTGAACACGATAAACAGCAATGCTGAGATTAGGGTTAGCGATTTTCTCATCCTGAATGATTTATACAATTAACAAATTTTCCGGCAATTGGTTGGCTGCAAAAGAAGCACAAAATTAGAAAAGGTTTTGATATGTATCAAAACCTTTTGCGGAAGTTGCTTCTGCTTATGACGAATGTTCAGGGAATCTCCGGGATATCCCGGTTTCATCATGCTGCCGGACCCGGGGATATTGGCAACCTGTTTTCTGAAAATCTGCCGGGCTGCTGATTTTGATATGAAAAAGACTTTTTCTGTTGTTGTTATCAATGTGCCTGATTATAAACTACCTGCAATGATTGAACAAATTTTTGTTTCAGAGGTTTAAAACATGCTAACTATCTGAGCAGGGACTAGTTGTACAATTAACACTAATTCAATGTGCTGGATGTCAAATAGATGCAAAGCAAATGGTTCTTATGCTCAGATTTGCATTAATGATTGTTCACAATTATATTTGCGCCCGCTAATAAGTTTCCTTCTTAACGACAAGGAGTGATCACATGGGAAAAATTGGAATTTTTTACGGGGGAAGCCCCAAAGGGAGTACGCATAAAGCTGCCCAGTATATTGGAAAAAACTTTGGTAAAGGTCAGGTTGAATACCACAATGTGAGTTCAGCTACTCGTGAAGACCTTGAAAAGTATGATTATCTGATCCTGGGAACTTCAGCCTGGGGCATCGGAGAGATGCATCAGGACTGGGAACGTTTCATTGATGTACTGGTGGAAGCGAAAATTGAAGATAAAAAGATTGCAATTTTCGGCCTCGGCGATCAGGTAGAGTACCCTGAAAGTTTTGTGGATGGAATGGGAACCGTCTTTTGCCGTTTGCCGTTCAAGGAAAACGTGGTCGGTTACTGGCCTACCAAGGGATATTCCTATTATTTCTCGACAGCCGAAAAAGATGGCAAATTTGTTGGCCTTGCCCTTGACGAAGACAGTCAGCCTGAACTTACCGAGGAGCGGATATCCAAATGGGTCAGCCAGCTTCGCGAGGAGTTTCAACTCAATTAATCTGAAGAAATAGAGATCCGGGATTGCTTCACAACAGCAATTCTTGCTTCCCGTATTTAAATAGAGAGATAGCCGGGGACTTCCCGGCTTTTCTTCATTTTGATATGTGGTTAAGTTCCTCCGGTAATCCTTGCCGGTTTTTTTTTACTTTTGCATACTTTGCTTTTTAACCTTTGAATTGAATTGGAATGAGATACTTTGCTTCTGTTTATATTACATTATTGCTGCTGACCGGGGGCTTTCGCCTTTCAGCGCAGGAGGCTGCCGGTTCATCCGAAAGGCTGCAGAAACACATTGAATATCTTGCCTCTGAGCAACTTGCCGGTCGTAAAGCCGGAACCCCGGGTGATTCTATGGCTGCAGCATATATCAGGGATCAGTTCAGGGCTGCAGGTGCAACGCTGATGCTGCATGAAGGATACCAGTATTTCAGTCTGGTAGCTGATGTAAAGGCTGGTGAAAAAAACTCCTTTACAGCCGGAGGCAGAATATTCACGTCTGAAAAGGATTTTCAGCCGTTTTCTTTTTCCGCTTCTGCCGGCGCTGTGGCACCCCTGGTTTTTGCCGGGTTTGGGATTGCAGGAGAAAGCGGGGAATTGAAATGGGATGATTTTTCCGGCATCGATGTCCGCGATAAATGGGTAATGGCCCTTAGGGGAGATCCGGAGCCTGATAATCCGAACAGCGCCTTTATTCCCCTTGCTACCGACAGGGCAAAAGCCCTGAGCGCCCGCGATCGTGGCGCAGCCGGTCTCCTGCTGGTTTCTCCTTCATCCATCGAACGTTCGGATCGTACCATTGATATCGCATTCGATAAATCGGTGTCTGATGCCGGGATTCCCGTAGTCAGCATCACCCGCAATCTGGCAGCCTTCCTGCTCGGTTTGCCCGGTTCAGCCGTTGATTCTCTCGAGAAGTCTATGCTTACCGGACGTAAAAGTATCAATTTTGCCGGGAACCTTGAAGTTTCAGTAACTACGGAAGTGATTCGCAGCAAGGTGACAAGCCGTAATGTAGTTGCTGTGATCCCCGGGAGCGACCCTCTGTTGAAAGATGAATTTATCGTCATTGGCGCCCATTATGATCACCTGGGTATGGGTGGCCCTGGATCGGGTTCACGGATGATCGACACCACGGCAGTGCATGCAGGGGCCGACGACAATGCCTCAGGGGTAGCATCCCTGATTGAACTGGCCTGCTGGTTCGGGCAGCAGGGGATCAATCGCGGGAGAAGTATAGTTTTTGTTGCTTTTGGTGCCGAAGAAATGGGGTTGCTTGGTTCCCGCCATTTCGTATCAGATCCGCCTTTCAGCCTGAAATCTGTGAAGGCAATGATCAATATGGATATGGTCGGACGGTTAAAGACCGATGAACCTGTTGTTACTATTGCCGGAACCGGCACATTTACCGTGGCTGATTCATTGCTGAATATAGTTGCATCAGGCAGGCCTTTTGAGGTAAAACGTTCCCCCGACGGCTATGGCCCTTCGGATCATGCCGCTTTTTACGGGGAAGGAATCCCTGTTTTGTTCGTTTCTACCGGTGCGCACGCCGATTATCATACACCCTACGATCTTCCTGAACGCATCAATGCTGCCGGACAGCAGCAGGTGACAGATTTTATCGCTTCCCTGATAAAAGAACTCTCAAGGCTGACCCCGGCACCTGTATTCAGTGAATCCGGCTCGCGCCAGCAGGCCGGACATTATGGCCGTAATCTTAAGGTTACCCTGGGCATTATGCCGGATGTGTCGGGTGCCGAAACCAGCGGCGGTATGAAGGTGGAAAGTGTCAGGAAAGACGGGCCGGCGGCCCTTTCCGGAATGGTTAAGGGAGACATCATCGTAGCCATCAACGGATTGCCGGTGGCCAATGTATATGATTACATGGGCCGTATGGGTAAACTGAATCCCGGTGACAGGGTGAATATTGAAGTCATCAGAAACGGAAACCGCGAAATCCTGATCGTGCAGCTGTGATCCAAATTGAAAGGTTGAAGCAATAGTTGTCTTGTTATGGTTGATATTTTTACACAGGAAGTAGCCTACAAGTTTGTTAAATTCGGTGCTGTTGGTTTTTCCGGTGTTTTCGTCGATTTCGGATTTACATACATCTGTAAAGAATGGCTTAAAATCCAGAAGTATGTTTCCAATGCGATTGGATTTACCATCGCAGCCAGCAGCAATTATTACCTCAACCGTATCTGGACATTTCACAGCAACAACCCGGAAATTGCCGTTGAATACGGCCGGTTTCTGCTGATTTCCCTGATAGGGTTGCTGATAAATACATTGGTGCTTTGGGCCCTGGTATCAAAGGCAAAATTTAATTTCTATTTTGCCAAGCTCCTGGCCATCGGCGTGGTCACCGTCTGGAATTTTGTGGTTAACCTTAATTATACCTTTGTGGCCTGATCATTAATGGGTTTTGGTCATTGTTTCAGGAATCACCAGCGTAAAATCCGCTTTTCCTGAGTTTGCTACTTCGAGACTGTCGACTGAAGCCTGTTCCGCACTTTTTATAGTAAGAATTTTAAGGTCCGGGTTCTGATTTTTCAGGTACCACATAATGCCTTCATAATTGTCGGAATGATAAGTCCCGTGAAAGTGTAAAAACAGCTTTCCTTTTGTGAAATTTTTCAGGATAAAGTGCGCCATGGTGGCATCTTTGATTGCCTGGGCCTTTGGCAGGTTCTCATTGACGTGCCCGCCGGCTCCGCCCATCATTTCAATCATTCCTTTATAGCCTGGTAATTCAGGGTCATAGGCCGGTGGCAAAGGGGCAATATATTGCAGTGCTTCCGGGCTTAAAGCCGATAATCCTTCAAATCCTTCACGGTTTACCAGCGAAGCATAGCGGCGCGGTATATTGGTCGCGATAAACGGAATCCCGTTATCCCTGGCATAAACCAGTAAAGGTTTATAGTCGGTCTTGTAATTTGGCCACAACCTTGCTTCGGACTCAAAATTTCTGTCGTTAACCTTTTTTGAGAGGTATTCATTGATGATCAATGCATTGTCTGCCTCGAACATCTCAGCTCCCAGCATCAGTTTATCCCCGTGCTGTTCGTAAAGGGCCCTGGTCAGCTCAAGTTGCAGCCAATGGCAAACAGGATTGTTGTGCAGTTCTCCGAAAAGCACAATATCGGCATCTGAAGCTGCTTTTACCAATTTGCCGAATTCTACGGATTTCCCTTTTGCATTGTATAATTTATAGGCAGGGAGGTCGCTTCGCATGGCGGAGAGCGTGATAAACAGGGTCAGAATGTAAAGTGTTCTTCTCATGGTCTCATTTATTAATTCAGTGTTGTGATTTGTACATCGCGGCCTGATGGCAGGAAGCAGAGCCGTTAATAATCATTGCCCTGAAATACCGGACGTTTTTAAGTCTTTCGGATGTAGGTGCACCCAGGGATAACAACAGCACTTATTTGCTCTTCTTCAGGTTGTTGGCCGTAAAGGTCATCGGAAGCAGATTATTCAACCCATCTACAGTGACCGTTTTGCCCGTTTCGCCGGAAAATATTACCCGGATCTCTTTTCCCTGTCTGTGCTCATACTCTGCCAGTACCTGCCGGCAGGCTCCGCAAGGGGAAACCGGTTCTATGATTTCATGCGTATCGGTATCAATGGTGACGGCAATTGCTTCAATAACTGATGAGGGAAATTGGGCAGAAGCGGCAAAAAGCGCAACCCTTTCCGCGCACAAACCTGACGGGTAGGCCGCATTTTCCTGATTATTTCCTGTGATGATCTCGCCGTTAGCCATCCGGATGGCTGCTCCCACCCTGAACCTTGAGTATGGGGCATAAGCATTCAGGGCCGCCTGACGTGCTTTCCCCAACAGGACTTTGTCAGCATTTTCAAGATCACCCGCATCATCTGATAATCTGAAGCGCAGGGTAATTTTCTTTTCTTCCATAACAGGGAGGCATTTCAGCTGCTAATTTAAGTATTTTATTTTATTATCATCAGATAACTGAATCAGTCCGACCGGTCATCGATATTCCGGCGACGTCCGAAAAGCAGCAGGGCGTTGAAAAAGGCAAAGAAAGTCGCTCCTGCCTGCGTTTCCAGGGTGTCTTCCGTGAGCATGGACATGAAAATAATGATAAAGAATACCACATAGTAATAGTCACTGAATTTGCCGAGCTTGAAGGCAGGGTAAATCAGGGTGAAAAGAAACCATGCAAGGCCGAAAACGCCGAATGCAATAAAAATTGCAAGAAACTGATTGTGTGATCGCTTTCTGTAATCCTCCTGAAGTTTGGATCCCGTTTCATTATATGCTTTATAAAAGGCATCGTTAAGGTCACCGGTTCCGACTCCTGTAAGCCAGTGCTTTTTCACAATATGGATTGAAGTTTTCCAATATTCGAAACGCTGCATAACCGAGGAAGCATTGGGGTCGCCATGTCTGATATAATTGGAATAACCCATGGCTATCTGCTCAAATCTCGATTTCAGATTGAAGTTTTCAAGGTAATCGGCGTTGGCTACCCCGTTTTCTATATGCCTTATTTCAGCATCGGTGAGTTTCCTGACCCCCCGTGCGTCTTTCCGGTAGCCTTTGGAGTGGAGGAAACGTATCAGGGTGTAATTCAATTCATGACCTTTTTTATCAACTCCGTCATAACTGAGTTTACTGCGCTTGTTCCATTCATGTCTCAATTCGGTGGGGCAGAGGAAAAGCCCGACAAATTGGCCGTTTTCAATTCCATATGTACAGGTGTCATGGATATAGGGTGTACCGAATTCGGTATACTTGTCAAGGGTGGAAAAATCCACCGGGCTGGCGCTGGTAAAATCCTTAACAAAGGATCTGAAATAATAAACGGAAGCCACGGTTAAAATTATACCCGCTACAGCCACAGAAAGCCTCAGGAGTTGTCCTCTCACGGTAAAAATGTAATACCCCAGGAATATAAGTGTCAGTAAACCGGTAATGAATATGCCTGTGATGGATTCCAGGATAAAGAGAAACAGCAGGAACCATAGGATTCCGGCCGCGATAATGAACCTGGATAACTTATGGTTGTATTTTTTGTGAATGAGGAAGTAGATCAGTATGAAAATGGCAAAGCAAATGGTCAGGCTGAACCGGATATGTGAAATAAAAATACTCAGATCCCTGGGGTCGCTCACATTTTTTGTCAGCAGCACGTAAGTACTTGCGAGTGTTCCGGTAAAAACGGCAAGGGTAAAGAAAATCATAAGTTTCCGAAACCTTCCGGCTGAAATCCCGGGAGATGTGGCCAGGATTACAGGTATACTCAGCAGCGGAAGTTTAATCCGGAGGTCCTTCAGGGCGTAATTCAGATCAGAGGAGTACAGGGTGCCGGCAACATGCAGAAGATACAGTGATACCACAACCATGGCAGCCGGATTGTTGAACAACATCCTGAACTTACCCGACAGGCTTATCAGGATATTCCTGATGCTGAAAAGCATCCGCTGCATCTTTCCATTACTACCGTAACACCCTGCGGCATAAGTCCCGCTTCCCTGGAAAATCCATATTCCAAGGAGGATAAACTGCGAAATACTCATGCCGAATTCAGAAAGGGGGATGGAAATGGCAAGCAACACCAATGTATAGAACATCAACGATGATGCATCGGTGTTGATCTTCATGGTGATCTTTGATAAACCAGCCATTTTTCCGGTGCCTCTCCGATTTATGATTTGGATTTGGATGTGATGTCTGTGCCGCTTAAAATGGTTTTGTATGTCTGCTGATTACCAATCACTTCAATGGCCTTCTTGATTTCCGTGTCTTCCGTGACTGCAGCTTCAACCCGCCCTTTCTGGGCATAGTACCTGGATACAATTTCGTTGCGCAGCAATGATTTGATTTCATCCCTGAACTTATCGAGATCGGCCTGCTTATTATGCATCATTTTCGACTGCAGCATTTCAAACTCGTTTTTCAGTTCATCGAAATATTTCTCTGATTCAGCCGTTTTTTTCAGTTCACTCAGCATTTTTTCACTGCGTGTGGTATAATCGTAGTCCTTGTCCTGAAGCCAGCCGACAAAATCAGTGTAGATTTCATCGGTGATGGTAAAATCACCGGCCGGGAGGATGGTGGTATGCTCCCGCCTGAACTTATTGGCGTAATCAAAAATCAGGTACCGGCTGATCAGGCTCATGGAGATATTGCTCAGCATCGGTTGCTCGGTAAGGATATCGGGAATGATGCCACCACCGTCATAAACCAGTCTTCCCGACCTGGTTTTAAAGGTATTGATCAGCGAATCGGGTATTTTTGCCGAGCGGCCTGTGCTGTCTTTATGGCCGTAGTCTATAGCCTGAATGCATCGGCCGCTGGGGATATAATATTTTGCCACTGTTACCTTCATCTGGGTATTATAACTCAGGGGGATGATGTTCTGCACCAACCCTTTTCCGAAAGTCCGTTCTCCGATGATCACGGCCCTGTCGAGGTCCTGAAGCGCGCCGGCAACAATCTCTGAGGCAGAAGCGCTGTATGCGTTTACCAGCACTACCAGAGGCATTTCGGTATCAACGGGCTGAATAAAAGTCTTGTAGGACTTATTCCTGTCGGGTGACTTGCCTTTTGTACTTACTACCAGTTCTCCCTTTTTTACAAAAAGATTGGTAATGTTTACTGCTTCGTTCATCAGCCCGCCTCCATTGTCGCGCAGATCAATGATGAGCCCTTTCATGTTCCCGCCTTCCTTCAGCTTAAGAAAGGCTTCCTTAAATTCTTTACCGGAGTTCTGGGTAAAACCGCTTAACTTGATGTATCCTGTTCCATCGCT
This sequence comes from Lentimicrobium saccharophilum, assembly GCF_001192835.1. Classification (NCBI taxonomy): domain Bacteria; kingdom Pseudomonadati; phylum Bacteroidota; class Bacteroidia; order Bacteroidales; family Lentimicrobiaceae; genus Lentimicrobium; species Lentimicrobium saccharophilum. Next base: position 1,300,700 of record NZ_DF968183.1, on the reverse strand, counting down.
GAGCATCATTGAGTGCGTTACATTGGGAATGGACACGTTTTCACGGATAATCTCTTTTTCGAGCGGGGATTTTTCTCCGTCGCGGTCAACAAGAACCTTGAGTTTAGTGCCGGGCTGGCCCTTGAGCACACTGCTGACATCACTCACCGATTTGCCCCTAGTATCTTTATCGTTGACTTTAAGGATGCGGTCGCCGTGTAAAAGTCCGGCCTTCATGGCCGGAGATCCTTCGTATGGTTCCGAAATCACGATGAAATCGCCCTGTTTGTGAATCAGGGCGCCGATGCCGCCATACTGGCCTGTGGTCATGAAATTGAAATCTTCAATTTCTGCTTCTGAAATAAATACGGTATAAGGATCCAGTTTATCCAGGATGGCATCAATCCCGGTCTTGATCAGTTCGCCATGGTTAAGTTCATCAACATAGTTGTTGTTGAGTTCTTTATACATGGTTGCGAAAATGTCAAGATTTTTCGATATCTCGAAGCTCGAAGAAGTTATCTGTGTCTGGGCTGTAAATGCCAGCAACAAGGACAATGTGATGCTGATCAGCGCTTTGTAAATCTGTATCATCTTTATCGGGTTAGAGAACTTTTTCATGGAACAGGATCATAGCCGCTTCCGCCCCACGGATTGCATGAAAGTATTCTTTTCAAAGTCAGCCAGCCGCCTTTCAGCGGTCCGTGTTTACGCAATGCTTCCACTCCGTATTGAGAGCATGTGGGTGTGTAACGGCACGATGGCGGAAGATAGGGTGAAATGGCCCCCTGGTATAACCGGATCATCCCAACCATTATATTAACCAGCAGCTTTTTCATGTTCTTGAATTAAACGCCGAAACAATTGAATTATTATCGGTTCCAGTTTGATGTACTGAGGAATTTCTTTGCCGGAAAATACCAGGCCGAGCGTGCACTTTTGATCACCAAGACCTTCCGACAATATCCATTTATTTTTCCGGTAACACTCCCTGATCATGCGCCTGATCCGGTTACGGGAAACCGCATGCCTGAAGTTGCGTTTTGGGACACTGATGATTACTTTAACGACCGGAGGCCCTTCCCAGGCTGCTGGTAGCCAGATGAGTTTAAGTGGATGCCTGAATAAAGTTTTGCCCTCACGAAAGAGCCTGTCTATTTCTGTTGCACTGCATAAACGCTCGTTTTTCCTAAATGTTTGCATAGCAACGGCCATTGCATGTTTGATGGCAGTAGGGAAGGCCCCGGGCAACAGGAGCTTCTGCTTACTTCGATTTGTTGTTGGCTGCTAAATACTGTTCAATGGCTTTAGCCATTGAGGGAGCCGTTACCGTTGGCGCTTCAATAATCACATTCAGCCCTGCTTCTTTAGCAGCCTCAGCAGTCGTATGCCCGAAAACCCCAATGATTTTTTCGCCCTGTGTGAAGTCGGGGAAGTTCTTCTGAAGTGATTTAATTCCGGCCGGACTGAAAAATACCAGTAAATCGTACTTGTTCAGGTCAAGAAAGGTCATATCATCCGAAACTGTCCGGTACATAACGGCTTTGGAGTAAGCGATCTTCTGAACGTCAAGCAAATCTGATAATTCATTGTTGTGATCTTCGTTACAGGGAAGCAGGTATTTTTCAGATTTGTGCTTCCTGATGATGTCAACAAGGTCCGATGCTTCCTTGTTGCTAAAGAAGATCTTTCTCTTTCTGTACTGGATGTATCTCTGTAAATAGTAAGCCGTTGATTCGGACGAGCAGAAATATTTCATTGTTTCCGGGATCTCTGCGCGTAGTTCACCTGCCAGGCGGAAGAAATGATCTACCGCATGCTTGCTGGTGAAGATTACGGCTGTCTGATCGGCAAGCCTGACCTTGTTTTCTTTCCTGAAATCAATGGAACTCAGGCCCTCAATTTTAAAGAACTTGTAAAAGTCAACACAAAGGTTGTGCTTCTTTATCAGATCGAAATAAGGCGACTTTTCAATTTCAGCAGGCTTTGGCTGCGAAATAAGTACTTGTTTAATCTTCAATTTTTCTGCAATTTACAATTTTACTTAGGATAACTTCTTCCGGTGTTTTTATCGCAATTGCTTACCAGTCTAGTATTGTGAAAAATTTGTACACAAACAGAAACGGTAAAATTTCGAGGGTGCAAAGATACAAAAATAAATACACAACCGAAAACGATTGCACCGACAACCCGATTGAAATATTTCTTAACATCCTCATTGCTGAGGAGATAAGAAAAATAGCCAGAATCAGATACAGCAGCACCTGAAGCTGACTGAAATGCCAGGCGATGATAAAAGGAAATGCCACTAATCCGGCGGTAATATTAAACAACACATTTGTCAGGAGGTATTCGTCGGCTGCCTGTCTGGTCCTGAATAAGTTGCCAAGCCCTTTGATCACCCGGAGCTTGAACAGCCAAAGAAGGCTCAGGGCTGCGGCAATAACCATAAATGTGAAGAATGAGCTTTTGAGCCCAAGCAATTCGTTAAGGTTGCCCCCTGACAATTTCAATATCAGCGTACCCGCTCCGGTAACAAGAATCAGCCAGAGGCCAAAAGTGATCCGCTCACTGCTCAAATTACCGTCCCTCACCAGCTGATTTACATGGTGCCTTGCGTAGACTGCCCTGAATAATTGTTTTAATCTTCTGGTATAATAAAATCTTATCCAGGCCAGGATTGCAACACAAGCCAGCAGGAGGATGGTGAGCCAGTCGTATCCCTGCGCTGTTCTCTGCAGGGGCTCGACCTTTTGCTTTGCATGATGGTGTTGAATCGTTAACAAAGAAGGCATATCATAGACAGGACCGGTGGCGGTACTGTCGGTGGCGGGAGCGGGGAGAATGATCTCGCTGAGCTCGAACCTGAACACGGTGTCCGGCAGGGGGGAATTCAGACTGTCAACCAGAAAACTGTAATAGTCTGGCACAGTATCCACCGCAGGAACTGTATCGGCATGCTGTATCAAAAAGGGAGTACCGCTTCCCTGATGCTGGTTGTAAGAATTCTGAGCTGCCATCCGGGGTGCAAAATTAATCTAAATTTCTCCCACTTTGTGTATACTGAACTTCAGGAGCATTATTTTAGAAACTGATTAGTCAACAAGAAGCCCGGGTGGGCTGAACCATTGATTTTATGCAGGTAACCCGGGTTCAGTGTCTGTTCAGCGTAATGATTATTGTTCTGATTAAAAACACATAACCGTTGAAGCCTTTTCAAATACTTAATCCGGGTTAAACCGGTCAGCCTTCCTGCAGGGAAATTGTAACTTAAAATTCAACCGGTATTATGATAAATTATGATGGAATTGCTTAGGAACACTCCTGATTAAGTTCTAAATTTGCCGCCTGATTTTCACCTTTTAACATTCATACTAACCTGATTTTTTTCCATGACTTTAATGAAAACCATAAGGGAGAATGCACAGAAACTCAGCAAGTGCATTGTTTTACCCGAAGGTACCGAAGAGCGGACACTGAAGGCCGCAGACTATATTCTTAAAGAAAAGCTTGCCAGGATTATATTACTGGGTAACAAGACCGAAATTGAACGGAAAAGTCAGGAGTGGAGCTTGCAGTTTACAACCAACGCCCGGATTATTGATCCCCTTAACAATCCGGATAAAGAAAAGTATGCCGAGTTGCTTTATGAAATCAGAAAAAGCAAGGGTCTTACCTATGAAGAAGCACTTGTTCTTACTGAAGATCCGCTTTATCTTGCCACCCTTTTGATCAAAGCAGGAGAAGCCGACGGGGAGGTGGCCGGAGCGATGAATTCAACGGGAAATGTGTTGCGCCCTGCATTTCAGATTGTTAAAACAATGCCCGGAATCAGTGTGGTTTCCGGTGCATTCCTGATGATTCTGAAGGATAATCCTTATGTGCCGGAGAATATCCTCGTTTTTGCCGATTGTGCCGTGCATCCTGATCCCACTGCCTCAGAGCTGGCCGAAATTGCCATCTCCACTGCACGCACCGCGCAATCTATTGCCGGCCTGGAACCAAGGGTAGCCATGCTTAGTTTTTCCACAAAAGGAAGTGCCAAACACGCCCTGTGTGATAAGGTGATTGAAGCCACGCGCATTGCAAAGGAGAAGGCACCCTGGCTTCAGATCGACGGGGAATTGCAGGCCGATGCGGCCATTGTTGAGTCGGTCGGGATACACAAAGCTCCGGGCAGCCTGATTGCCGGTAAAGCCAATGTATTGGTTTTCCCAAGCCTTGAAACGGGTAATATTGCCTACAAGCTTGTGCAGCGCCTGGCCGGAGCCGAAGCCATCGGCCCTGTACTCCAGGGAATGGCCGCCCCCATCAATGATCTTTCCAGGGGATGTTCGGTGAGCGATATTGTGAACCTCGTTGCCATCACAGCCACGCAGAGCGCCGGAATGTAACCATTAAGTTTTTAATATTTAACATCATAAATCAGATTAAAATGTCAGAAAGATTAGAAGATTTTAGCCTGGGCAAATCAATGCAACCGAAGGGCAGCATCCAGAAGGTCGGTGTTGTCGGGTGTGGCACTATGGGCCAGGAAATTTCGGTGCTCATCAGTCAGTCGGGAATTGAAGTGGCATTTATTGATATTTCGGATGATCGCATCGCGGAAGTTTTCAGGCGCATCGAGCAGCAGCTGGATGACAGAATCAGTAAATGGGGCCTTACAGGTAGTGAGAAAAAACTTATCCTTTCGCGGATCAAGGGGTCTACAGATTATTCAACACTTGCCGACTGCGATATCGTTTTCGAAACGGTGAATTCAAAAAAGAAAGGAACCAGTCTTGATCTTCGCCAGGATATCTTCAGAAAGATCGAGGCAGTGGTATCTCCCGAAGCGGTGATTGCATCCAATACCGCAACACTGATGATTTCGGAAATATCCTCAGTGTTGAAAAATCCGGGCCGCGCCATGGGACTGCATTTCTTCTCGCCGGTTGGAAAAATTAAGATCATCGAAGCGGTACGTTCGGTTTATACTACCGATGAAACCTTCGCCGTGGTCAGTAAGCTGGCGCTCCTTATAGGGAAAAGGCTGATCAGTGTGAATGAATCCGCCGGTAACATCAGCACGCGTATGCTGGTTCCGCTGATCAATGAAGCCTGCGAAATCCTGATGGAAGGGGTGGCTACTGTTTCAGATATTGATGAAACCATGAAAGAGACCTCCGGATTGCAACTCGGCCCTTTTGAAATGGCCGACAAAATAGGTCTTGACAAGGTGCTTAAATGGATGGAAAATCTTTATACCGAGTTCGGGGAGCACAAGTATAAACCTTCCCCGGTTCTCAAACGCCTGGTGAGGGCCAACCTGGTAGGCCGCCGCGTTGGAGAAGGCTTTTACCTTTATCAGGGCAACAAACGCCTCGTTAAAAAAGGTTCCATCACAAGCCTGGGCAGGGGATAGAGCTGCAAATCCGAGTTTTAATTGACAAAATATTGATGCAATGAAGATAATAGTATTGAACTGTGGCAGTTCATCGATAAAATACCAACTTTTTGATCTTCCTTCAAAAGAAGTACTGGCCAAAGGGCTGGTGGACAAAATCGGCCTGAAGGGTTCGCTGATCAAACATTCGCGCAAGGATGGCACTGAAGTTAAACTGGAAGGGGAAATCCTGGACCATCAGATAGGCATTGAATATCTTCTGGGAATCCTGATCAGTGAAAAATACGGCAGCATGAAGAGCCTTGATGAGATTCAGGCTGTTGGTCACCGGGTGGTTCATGCCGGTGAAAAGTTTAACGGCAGCGTCTACATAACGCCTGAGGTGGTTGCAGCGCTCGAAGAGTGTATCGACCTTGCGCCGCTGCACAACCCGCCCAACCTTAAGGGTATCTATTCCATCACCAAACTCTTGCCCGAAATTCCTCAGGTAGGTGTGTTTGATACCGCTTTCCACCAGACTATGCCGGACTATGTATACCTGTATGGCATTCCATATTCGCTTTATGAGAAGTATAAGATCCGCAGGTACGGTTTTCACGGATCGAGCCATCGTTATGTTTCTCAGCGGGCCGCTGAAATGTTCGGGAAGAAACTCGAAGAACTTAAGATCATTACGTGCCATCTGGGTAACGGCGCGTCCATTGCCGCCATTAAAAACGGTAAGTCGCTCGACACATCCATGGGTATGACCCCGATTGAGGGCCTGATGATGGGAACCCGCACCGGCGATCTCGATATCGGAGCCTTTATACAGATTATGAACAAGGAAGAAATTGATATCGCCATTGCCAATACCCTCGTAAATAAACACAGCGGTATGCTTGGTGTCTCAGGGGTGTCTTCCGATATGCGCGATGTTGAGCATGCTGCCGCCGAAGGCAACGCGCGGGCAAAGGTCACGCTGGAAATGTATTATTACCGCATCAGAAAGTATATTGGCGCATATGCTGCCGCAATGGGCGGAGTGGACGTCATCGTATTCACCGGCGGCGTTGGCGAAAATGATTCCATGACCAGGTATCTTACTACAAAAGATATGGAATTTATGGGTCTTGAGTTCGATCAGGCTAAAAATGAAGGCCTGCGCGGAAAAGAAGCCATTCTTACCAAGGATGATTCACGGATTAAGGTGATGGTGATTCCTACCAATGAAGAGTTGGTAATTGCGCTTGATACCTATGAGATTGTCAACAGCCTGAAGTAGTTTAACCGGTTGATTACAAAACAGAGGGTCGCTCTTTTCAGGGCGACCCTCTGTTTTGTATTGGAAAATACAGCGGTTACTCCATTTCCTCCATCAGTTCATCGGTCAGTTCAAGATTATGAAATACGTTCGTGATGTCGTCGTCATCTTCAAACAGATCGATCAGCCTGAGTACCTTTTTTGCCGCCTCATTATCTACCTTTACCGTGTTTTTTGGCAGGCGCTGCAGTTCCGCATTTTCAGGTTCTATACCCAGTTCTTCCAGTTTCTTCATCATTGCCCCGAAATCTTCCATGGCAGTGGTTACCGTGATCATGTCGTCTTCAACCTGAATGTCTTCAGCTCCGGCATCAATGACTTCCATTTCAAATTCATCCAGATTGATACTGCCTTTGGGGATGTTGAAAACACCTTTCCGGTCGAAAAGGAAAGTAAGTGAACCGTTGGTCCCAAGGCTGCCGCCGAATTTGTTAAAATAGGAACGGATGTTGCTGATGGTGCGCTGCTGATTATCTGTGGTGCATTCAAGATAAATCGCTACGCCGTTGGGTGCGTAGCCTTCGTAAGTGATTTCGGTATAATTGGCCGCATCTTTGTCGGAGCCCTTGTTGATTGCCCGGGTAATATTCTCCTTGGGCATACTGGCTCCTTTGGCATTCGAAATGGCCAGGCGTAACCGGGGATTGCCGTCAGGATCAGGTCCTCCCTCCTTAACCGCTACTGTTATTTCTTTAATAATCCTCGAGAAAATCTTTGACCGCTTTGCATCGAGCGCTCCCTTTTTACGTTTGATGGTTGACCATTTATTGTGTCCTGACATAAACCTGAAATTTTGAATGTATTGAAATCATTGTCTGCAAATGCCTTCAGTGAAGGTGTTTTTGGGTCTGTAAAAATAATATTTTTTCCTGAAACGAAAAATGCTGCCTCCGTTCAGGGGGCAGCATCGGGCAGACCACTTCCGGTTTTTTACCAGCTTGCAAGCGCAATGCCTACAGTAAACGGGTAGAGTTCCGGACCGCGGTTATTTTTGAAAAGGGTGTTCAGAGAGTAATTGGCGTGGAGGTTCAGTTTGCCCCATCCGATTCTTACCATAAGGTCATATTTGAATGGGTTGATGTGGTAATCGCCGGGATCCTTGTCCTTTTTCTTTCTGCCATCATCCTGGTAAACCAGCTTGGTGTGGGAACCTATTCTGAGTCCCGTCTGGAGACCGGCACCGATGTGGAAAGAATTTTTCTTAGAAAATCTGTTTGTCTGATATTCAAGGAGTATAGGAAGGTTCAGATAGTTGACCACCAGCTTGCTTTTGGTATAATCACGGGGAGATGATTCAAAATCATCAATAATGTCGTTCCCTTCTTTTTTGAGCACCACCTTATTGTCGAAGCGATAATTGTTCCATTCGAAGCCCAGTCCGGTGGTGAGCCCGAACTTGTTTGAAATAAGATTGAAGTTCTGCTCGAAAAAGTTGAGTTTAACATTCACTGATTTTTCCATCCTGAGGTCCAGGAAATCATATCCCTCAGGCATGTCAAATTGCCCGTCACGATTTACATATCCGTTAACGCCAAGTTCAAATCCACCCCAGTGACCGTCGTAACGGGTTTGTTTTTTGCGTTTAAAATTTACATTGCCATCGTCATCCACCTCAAGTTCTGATCCTCCGATGGTAATCTTTGTCGGATCTCCTTCGCGGACGGAAACCTCAATGTCACCGATTTTTACAATGGTAGAATCGCCGGCATCGGTTGTTTCTAATTTGGCACTGATTTCTTCTGCCGGCCCTGATCCGGGGTCTTGCGGAATAATGGTGTGTGTGCCGGATTTGCTGATTTTAATGAGTTGATCGTTATCGAAATAGGAAAGTGATCCGGCTCCGCTCAGTTCGGCGGTAATTTCATCCCTGGCAAATATAATGGCTTTGCCGGCGCCGCTTACCCGGGCATTGGTTGTAAGAGTCTTAAGGTTCAAGGCATTCAGGTTTGAGGCACCTGAGATTTCAGCCCGGTGTACAGATGCATTGCCATTGAGATCTACCTTGGAAGCCCCGCTGATCTTTGAATTCAGCAGCTCTAAGTTCAGGTCAAATTTGACTTTTGAGGCACCCGATGCTATAACATCAAGCGTTGTGCCGGTAATGCCCCCTTCAGATTCAATTCTTGCAGCCCCGCTGATGTCCAGTAGTTTCAAATCGGGCATTTGAATAAAAACCCTCATTGCAGAAGGGTTTTTCATTCCCATGGAGTTGATGTGCAGGCGGTTGTCTTTTACCACCGTTTCAATCTTGTCCAGATAGTTGTCGTCGGTTTCTACGGTAACATGGATAACATCGCCCTGAGATACTTTGACCGAAAATGCACTTCCGACTTCGATTTCGGTAAATCCCGGAAGATCACGGTCCTGTTTTACCAGTTTCCCGCTTCCGTTTGTCTGGGCAGTCGCCGTAACTGTAGCCATGGCGAGCATTACGGCCGCGAAGACTTTTGTTCTGAGTGTAGTGAGCTTTTTCATGGTAGATTATTTCTGGATTGCGTTTTTCTTTGTGACGGGAAGTATTGGCGAAATGTTACAAGTGGCAGTTAATTTTTCCGTACATCCCTGATCCGCCTTACTTTCCGGCAATTAATTCCTGTAAAGAGAGATACCGGGAAACCGGGGAATTCTTAAATAAAGGTCAGTTGGGATTTCTGCGGAGTGAATAGGCGGTCTCGCCGTTAAGCAGCCTTACGTTTTCCGTTTTGCCTGAAGGGTTGATCTGCCTTTCGAGTTTCAGTTCATTATCGGTGATCATATTGAAGCCGTTAATGCCCAGATCCGCCAGCATCCAGGCGTTCAGCGATTCAGGAACCTGATTGATGACCTGTGCTCCGCTGCGGATCAGGCCGGGTAAATGCCTTCCTGCAGAAAAACCTTTTTTTTCAGTGGGTTCGCTGTTTGTTTCTTCGTAATAAGCGAGCAAAATCTCCTGCGAAAGGCGGATATCATCATACAGGCCGGAATATAAATCCCTGGCATTGCCAATAAATGGTTCGCTTACATTCAGGTTGCCTTCACGTATGGGGATCCTTTCAAGCGGTGGTTGCCTTTGTATTTCAGGCGCAGCCGGCCTGGCAGTGTTTATTTCCGGAACTTTTTTATTTGCCTGTTCTGACGGTGCAGTAACTGTTTCATCATCATGAGCAGAGGGCATGCCGGTGACAGCCGGCTGCTCAATAATAACAGGGGTTTCGTAGCCTCCAAGGGATTCCCTGATGGCATCTTCTCCTTCGGGCTGTATCCTTAAATAAACAGAGATCAGGATCAGAATGGAAGCGGCCAGCACAGCATAATGCATAAAGCCCATGCTGATTATTGGGACAGGTTTTTTGATTTTTTCACGATCGGGGAATTTAATTTCCTGGTTGGCTGCTACCTTGCATCCGGCAAAAAGTTCAAAGCCGGCCCGGAGCGACGGGTGACTGTTTAGGAAGGATTCAACATTGCGTTTGCCTGCTTCTGACAGGTCGTTTTCGTGAAACGCGATAAAATAATAATCTGAGTTCTCTTCAGTGATAAGTTCAGCGTCCTGATCGAAGCCTGCTTTCAATGCCTCCTTGAACGGATATCCGGTTTGAGACTCATTGCTCAGCACAATTTCATTGATTCCTTCAACTTCTTCTTTGATATCCGGATTCTGCTCAAGGAACAGCAACAGTTCGGCAGCCTCAACCGGACCGGCGGTTCCGTCGAGATAATCGGAAATATATTCCTCATAGTTTTGCCTGTTGATCTTTCTGCTTTCCATAGCTTCAGTGCGGTGATTCAGATGACGCGGTCGAGGCTGCCGATGTAATTTTTCAGGGCAACCCTTCCACGGTATATATAGACTTTAACCTGTGATTCGCTTAATCCGGTAATCTCTCCGATCTCATCGTAAGGATAACCCTCGTAATCCCTCAGGGTGATGACAACCCGCTGAATTTCCGGCAGGGTGTTCAGGGCAGCATTAAGCACTTCCTGTAGGTCACTGAACCCGTGATTCACCGTCAATGTATCAAACTGGGCTTCATTCAGCCTGCTGTTGCGCTTCTCCCTTCTGATGTCATCAATCATGTTGTGATAGGCAGTTGTGAAAAGATATGATTTCGCTTTCTCAAATGAAACTTCCCCTGACTTCTCCCACATTCTTGAAAATGACTCCTGTACAATGTCGCGTGCGCGCTCTTCATCCCCTATGTTTTTGAGGATAAACCTGTAAACGCCGTCGGCATGTGCGTCCACGCACCTGTTGTACTCCGCTGTTGTCATCTGCCCTGATTTAATTCAGTCGGTTGAGAGTATGACAATTTAACGTCATAAATGTTACAACTATTCACAATTTTTTTTACAATGATTTTACCCGGCCTGCCGGTAAAGGATTCTTGCAGAAGACCGGTTTCTCCTGCTTTATAAAAATAATGATAGTTTTAATGCGGTCGTCAGATCCTTCCATATTGCCGGAAGATTGCTGCAGCTGTTTTTTGCTCCTCTTTTGACAGGATATAAGCCGGTTACAATTTATGTTTTTACCTATTAATATATTGCCGGTTAATGATTTGTATTGTTGCTGAAATTCAGCTAATTCATGCAGAGTTCAACATGCCGGCCGTACGGCTTTCAGTTAATCCGTCTTCAAAGAGTGCAGCAATTGAAGTTGCATTGTTTTTATAATCGCTCAACTGCAGGTGTTTTTGCCTGTGTTTGTCGGGGAGAATCTGAGAATATCCTGAAAACAGAGCCGATAAATAATTAATTTTGTTGATCTGTCTGAAAAACCTTCAGAAATCATTAAAGTCTGTGAATGAAAACACCTCCGGATATCGAAAACCTGCGGCCACAGTTTACGCCTGAAAACCAACGTGCGCTGATTTCAGAAATTCAGGATTCAGGATTGTTAACCTGTTATACCGGTAAAGACGGATCTCCTCTTGGCTTTTATTTTAACGGAGCGGCGCTTGAAGGCGGGCTTGCAGATTGCCTCAGACAATTGCCGGCACCCTGGCAGGCCGCGATGGATTATCTGATAAATGAGGATTTCTATAAAAGGAATCTTGACGCAATTCGTCAGAAAAGGCTGGAGGAGGCCGTGGAAGTGGTCGCCCGTCAGGAAAACACCAGTCTCTTTCTTGTCAGCAGATTTCCGCTCAGTCCTGGCAGCGAAACCGGTTTACTGGTAACTATCAGGGATATTTCAGGAATTTCCGAATCCCGGTTAAAGCTTTCCGGCAGCGATGTATTGTTCGATCTGGTGGCGGACAACATGTCTGATGTCTTTTGTGTTGTCAGTACTTCGGGTAAAGTCACCTTTTTAAGCCCTTCAATCAGGGCGCTGACCGGATATGCTGTGGAGGAACTTCTGAGCCGGCCCCTGTCAGGGATTGTTTCTCCGGATTCAATAGAAATTGTAAACAGGATATGGGAAGAATACCAGCCTTTGTTTGCAGCCGGGAAAATCAGCAAATCTGAGATCAGACCGGTATGTTTCGAAGTAAAATTTATCAGGAAAGATAATTCGGTCAGATGGGCCGAGGTGTCGTCTTCTCCTTTTATTGATGCAGATAACAACATTCAGGGGGTACACGGAATGATCCGTGACATTACCGACCGCAAAACCAGGCAGGAGGCGATGAGCACATCACTTCAGCATGAGATTGAGCTCAGCCAGGTAAAATCAAGGTATATTTCCACCGTTTCTCATGAATTCCGTACCCCCCTCTCCATTATCTACAGCAATCTGCAGTTGCTTGAGAAGTACCGGTTTGAGCTTGATGAAGAAACCATTCATGATGCTTTTGAGCTGAGCCGGATGGCGGTAAAATCGTTGCTCAGGGTGCTTGACAAAGTGACAATTATTGATGCTTCTGGAAAGGGTAAACTCGATTTCAAGCCTTCACTGTGTAAAGTTCATGAACTCTGCCAGGCTGTCGTTGATGAGATGAATGAAATGGAACTGGTCCCCAACCGCATTGACCTGACAATTGCCGATGGGGTTGACACGGCTTTTATTGATGAAAACCTGTTCCGGCATATTTTTATCAATCTTCTTCAGAATGCCCTGAATTATTCCGATAAGAAACAAAACGTCAGTTTTTCCGTTTACCCTGGCGAAAAGGGATATATCAACTTTAAGGTAGCTGATAAAGGCATAGGTGTCCCCCCCCAGGATATGCAGTTTATCTTCGATCCGTTTTATCGTGCCAGCAACTCGCGGCACGCCAAAGGTTCAGGTCTGGGACTGGCTGTGGTAAAAGCTTGTCTTCAGCTGCACAACGGTGAAATATTTGTTGAAAGTGATCCGGTAAAGGGTAGTATATTTACGGTAGTTATACCTGTCGGAAATACAGAATAGTCGCGTTAAATCAAATTCAGGAATTATGGCAATAAGTGAAAGTCAGAATATCAAGATACTGCTGGTTGAAGATGATAAGGCACTGGCAATTACCATATCCAATCTGTTAAGGGTAAAGGGTTATGAAGTTACCCATGCCGGTGACGGCGCCATGGGGATTCAGAAAGCTTTCGAGATACTGCCGGATCTGATTCTCTGCGACATTTCAATGAATGAAATCAGCGGCTACGATGTCTTTAACGTGCTGAAGGAAAGTTCTGCGACCGCGATGATCCCCTTTGTATTCCTGACTGCAAAGTCCGAAATCAAGGACATCAGGTTCGGGATGCAGCTGGGGGCTGATGATTATATTGTCAAGCCTTTTGAGTATGATGAGTTGCTGACTTCAATCGCCACCCGTTTACATAAGGCTGAGGCCCACCGGAAAGCCAATGAAGAGAAGTTCATTGCCCTGTCGATGATCTCCCCATACGGAATCTATATTTACCAGGGCAACCGTTTCATCGAAACCAACCCCAGCCTGTCTGCCACCCTTGGTTATAGCCGGGAAGAACTGCTCAACATGGGTTTCGAGGATATCATCGCCCGTCAGGACCAGCCCTCAGCCATTGAAAAAATTAACCGTTGCCTGAGGGGTTTCGAAAAAGATATCCATATCCGCTTCAGGGCTGTGCATAAAGATGGACATGAAATCAATACGGAGTTATACGGGATTGAAGGTCTTAAGGTAAAAGGCAGGACAAGCCTGCTGGGCACGCTGATTGTAAGTAAATTTGATATCGTTGAAGATCAGGATATTGAAGGCATTACCATCAATGAAATTGAGGAGTTCGAAAGAGCGGTCGACCTGCTCGCCGGGAAAAGAAGTTACGTTTCAACGGAACTGATCAATAAACTGATTGCTGTTTTCAGGGATAATGAACTGGTAAAGGAAAAGGCTGCCGAAGATGTGATCAGTTTCTCGGAGCGGGAACTTGAAGTGCTGGGGCTTGTTTGTAAGGGGCTCTCAACCAAGGAGATCGCTGACAAGTTGTTTATCAGCAGCCGGACGGTGGAAAAGCACAGGGCCAACCTGATGACCAAGACAGATGCGAAAAATATCATTGAGGTGATTATTTATGCCGTGAAGCATAAACTCATTGACCTCTGAACCGGATGATTGCACTGAAAGCGGGGAAGTTCCTGCCTAATCAAGTTTAAGAACGGCAAGGAATGCCGACTGCGGGACTTCCACATTGCCAACCTGCCGCATTCTCTTCTTTCCCTTTTTCTGTTTTTCGAGCAGCTTGCGCTTTCTGGTGATATCACCACCGTAACATTTTGCGGTAACGTCTTTCCTCACGGCTTTCACCGTTTCGCGGGCAATGATTTTGGCGCCAATGGCTGCCTGTATGGCAATGTCAAATTGCTGCCTGGGTATAAGTTCCTTCAGCTTTGCACACATCCGTCTCCCGAATTCATAGGCGTTGTCCTGATGAATAAGGGTAGAGAGGGCATCAACCGGTTCACCGTTCAGCAGGATATCCAGCCTCACCAGCTTGGCGGCCTTGTAACCGCTGATGTGATAGTCAAAAGAGGCGTAACCTTTTGAAATACTCTTCAGCTTATCATAAAAATCGAATACAATCTCGCCGAGGGGAAGTTCCATGGTGAGTTCCACCCGGTCGCTGGTAAGGTAAATCTGGTTTTTTAACGTACCCCTTTTGCCGATGCACAGGGTCATCACAGCGCCTATGTATTCGGATTTGGATATAATCTGGGCTGAAATATAAGGTTCTTCGATAAAGTCGAGGTAGTTGGGGGCCGGAAGACCGGACGGGTTATGCACATCCAGTATTTCTCCTTTGGTAGTATATGCTTTATAAGAAACGTTGGGGACTGTGGTTATCACATCCATGTCAAATTCCCGGTCGAGCCGCTCCTGGATAATTTCCATATGCAGCAGCCCGAGGAATCCGCAACGGAATCCGAATCCCAGGGCGGCAGATGATTCCGGTTCGAATACCAGGGAGGCGTCGTTGAGCTGGAGTTTTTCCATCGAGGCTCTCAGTTCCTCATAATCATCGGCATCAACAGGATAAATACCTGCATAAACCATGGGTTTAACATTGGTAAATCCTTCAATGGCTTTATCACAGGGACGTTTCACATGGGTGATGGTATCACCCACCTTCACCTCGCGCGAGGTTTTAATGCCTGAAATAATATATCCCACATCCCCTGCACTCAGCACTTCCCGGGGCTGTTGTACCAGCTTGAGTACGCCTATCTCATCGGCATTATACTCTTTGCCGGTAGCAAAGAATTTCACGAAATCCCCTTTTCTGATCTGTCCGTTGATAATTCTGAAATAGGCAATAATTCCCCTGAAAGAATTGAAAACGGAATCGAAGATAAGCGCCTGCAGCGGTGCATCGGGATCACCCGATGGAGCCGGTATCCTTTTGATGATGGCTTCAAGAATTTCATCAACGCCGAGACCGGTTTTTCCGCTGGCCCTGATGATATCCCCGGGTTTGCATCCGATCAGGTCAATGATTTGTTCTTCCACCTCTTCGGGCATGGCATTGTCCATGTCCATTTTATTCATAATCGGGATGATCTCAAGGTCGTGTTCCAGGGCAAGGTAAAGATTCGAGATGGTCTGGGCCTGAATTCCCTGTGTGGCATCCACAATCAGCAATGCCCCTTCGCAGGCGGCAATTGACCTTGAAACCTCGTATGAAAAATCCACATGGCCCGGGGTGTCAATCAGGTTAAGCTTATAGAGCTCTCCATTGAAATCATATGCCATCTGGATGGCATGGCTCTTGATCGTGATTCCCCGCTCGCGCTCCAGGTCCATATCGTCAAGCACCTGATCCTGTTGCTGACGGTCAGTCAGTGTTCCTGTAAATTCAAGCAGGCGGTCGGCCAGGGTGCTCTTCCCATGGTCAATATGAGCTATGATACAAAAGTTGCGCGTATTTTTCATCGGTGCAAATTTACGCTGAAATCATTTATGTTCATCATCTTTGAACCTCATGCTTCAAATATAGTTTTGGTGCAATCGATTGCGCCGGATTCACTTCTTTCAACCTGTTGCCTTTTTATGTTTGCTGGTGGGGTAAATAACGTAAAATCAGTACGATAACAGATATGATAAGTCGTGGTTAAATTTTTTTTTGACGTTACTTTTGCTTACCTTTGCACCGCTTTTACGAAAAGAATTTTATTCACCTAAATCGAGATGATATGTCGAAAATTAAATTAGCAATCAACGGATTCGGAAGAATCGGCAGGAATGTATTCAAACTTGCCCTTGAGCGCGAAAATATTGAAGTGGTCGGAATCAATGACCTCACAAATACCAAAACCCTGGCCTATCTGCTGAAGTATGACTCTACCCAGGGTCGCTTTGAAGGTAAGGTTGATTTTGATGAAACTTCACTGATCGTCAACGGCGTTAAATATCCCGTAACTGCTGAACGCAGTCCGGCCACTATCGCCTGGGCTTCCACGCCTGATGTAGTGGTTGAATCTACCGGTGTTTTCCGTTCGAAGGAAAGCCCCAAGGGCGGTTATGGTGATCACCTGAAAAACGGAGCGAAAAAAGTGATCCTCACCGTTCCTTCAAAAGATACCATCGACCGTACCATCGTGCTGGGCGTGAATGACCATGACCTGAAAGATACCGATCAGTGCATCTCCAATGCATCATGCACCACCAACTGCCTGGCTCCTGTAGCCAAGGTCCTCAATGATAAATTCGGCATCGAGAATGGATTGATGACAACCATTCATTCCTATACCAACGATCAGACCATCCTTGACGCTCCGCACAGCGATCTTCGCCGCGCCCGTTCAGCCGCTGTTTCGCAGATTCCCACCACCACCGGAGCAGCCAAAGCTGTCGGAATCGTGATTCCTGAGCTGAAAGGCAAGTTGGATGGTCTCGCAGTACGCGTACCAACCCCGACCGGTTCCCTGGTTGACCTGGTTGTAAACCTGAAGGTGGAAGTTACCAAAGACCAGATCAATGCCGCGATGAAGGAAGCCGCTGAAGGCCCGATGAAGGGAATTCTCGAGTATACCGAAGATGAAATCGTTTCTGTTGACGTAATCCACAACCCGGCTTCTTCCATTTTCGATGCAAAAAGCACCATGGTAAACGGTAAGACCGTTAAAGTGCTTTCATGGTATGACAATGAGTGGGGCTATTCGGCACGCGTGGTCGACCTGGCCGAAAAACTCTTCTAATACAGATTAATACAGATATGAAAGGCATCCCTTGGGGTGCCTTTTTTTATTCCGGCTTATACCGGAAAACCCGGCAGCGCTGAATTATTGATTTTTATATAGCAATACTTCGTTGGGAATTATTAATAAACTGGTTCACAGTGGATTATGAATACTAATTTAAAGATAGAAAATCATTCATAGTCAAGTCTTTGCAGCCTGCCCCGCTGAGGCGGGGTCCTTGCGCGATTCTTTTATTAACGGACTATTGATATTGGTAATAAGGGTTTATCTCAGCAGGTGCAGGCTGTTGGTAAGCGTCCGCTTTTCAATAATCCTGTCTTCCGGATTTTCAGGGGTTCCCACTACTTCGTAAACATCGCAGACATAATAATAAACCCCTTCACTGCATGGCTTGTTGGTGTTCTTGTCTTTGCCATCCCAGCGTATCGCGGGATCACTGGTTTCGAAAACAACCACTCCCCAGCGGTTGAATATTTTCAGGTCGATTTTTTCAACGGAAGTATATCCCGGGAAGGGAACCAGCAGATCATTGTACCCGTCGCTGTTCGGTGTGAAAACATTAGGCAGGCGGTAGCGCGGGCAGTCATCAATGCTGGTACAGACCGGGCTGTAAACTGTGGTGTCGATATTTCCGTTCAGGTCGCTTGCCGCAACGAAAAAGCAGCCGGCTATGGTTGATGAAGGAATATAGTTGAACGAAGTGACAGAAGGCGGGAATGTGCCTAAAAGTTTATGCGGATTGCCGGTCTGATAAAGATAGTACTGGCTGATATCGGGGGCACATGTCTGCGAAATATCCTCCCACCTGAACCTGAGTTCACGTACATCGCATTCCACTTCCACCAGCAGCAGGGGCGGGCAGGGGGGGACATTGTCGATGGGAATATCACAATGCTCCTGCGAAAAGTTGATCAAAGGATCGATGTAGCCAGGGGTGCCGTAAGTGCCTGTGGATCTTACCCTGTAACAATACTCCTGTTCATTTAACAGGGCGGTGTCGGTATAAGCTATGCGGTTGGTAAGGGCAATGCTGTCAAAAACACCGGTGATGCTGTTCTTTCTGTAAATGGTGTACCACTGGTTAAGCCAGGGCACATTGGCGTTTATACTGATGGTAATTTGTCTGTCGGAAGGTACCGTGCGGATAAATACGGATGATGCCGGAGGGGTTAACCCGATGGTAAAACGGTTGCCGGGCGTATCGTTGATAAACTCTATGGTGTAGGTCCAAGCGGTATCGCGGGTATTTATTCCTGAATCAGTAAAAGTGGTATCATCCAGGCTGGTAAATTCAGCAATCTGCTGTTTTACGGTATTGTTAAACCCGGCTGACCTGAAAAGGCGGTAGATAAACGGTCCGGGTGTTTGCTGCAGGTCCAGCTCTGTGGGTTTTGACCAGGCGATGTAAACCCCGCCGTTCTGTTCTGATGTAACATTGATGCTGACATTGGTGATGACAGGCATATCTTTTTTCAGGCTGGCGCAGCACTCTTCGGAGGCTATGCTTTCGGCGCCATCCTCGAACCATGAAGTGATGATATAGCAGTAAGTCACACCTCTGACCAGTCCAAGTCCTTCATTGTCATCAATATAACTTGTAATGTTGATATCATTGGTCTGCGCAATAAGCCGGTATCCCGTTTCAGGCGGGACTCCGGTCTGGCATGTTCCGGGTATGAATCCTGATGATCCTGTCCGGCGGTAAATCCGGAAACCTTCGGCTTCTTTGCAAGTATACTGCTCCCAGTTAAGTACCATGCTGTTCCCTAATGGTATAGCCTGAGGGTTTAGCACAGGAGGGGCAATTACAAGGATATTTGTTGTTTTCAGGTCGAACAGCTTTACGGGAGTCCCGTTGTCCTGTGCTTTAAAAAAGAGTTGGTAAGGCTGATTTCTTACATGAGCGCATACGGTTGGCCAGACAACGGTTTCACTTACATGTCCGGTTGAGTCTTCAGGTTGGTTGAAAATGGCGGGGCTTACGGGAAGCCTGAACGGGCCTCCGTCGGCGGTGAGGGTAATCCGGTCATTGTCCTGATCGGCAGCCCTGACAAAAAGCCGCAGTGTGTCCCCGGCTATTACACAGGTGTCGGCAAGTACTTCCAGCACCGGAGGGTTATTGTTACAGGCTATAATGTTCACCTGCATATCCCGGGTGACATATCCTATTTTAACGCCATTTCGCCATTCTTCGATCAGGAATGCAAAATTATACTCCCCCTGCCGGGTTGGGCTGTCCCAGATGATATCACCGGTTAGCGGATCAATGTTGAAGGTGCCCGGATTTTGGGTGTCCACTTCGTTGGGTAGTTTAAATCCCGGAATATCAAGCCCGCCGGCTCCTTTGCAGTTTACAAGCCTGTACGAAAGGCTGTCACCATCAGGATCAAAGGCGCCCGGATTGTGCAGGTATGGAATGCCGACACAGCCGTTGTCGATGGGAGGCAGGAGCAATACCGGGGAGTTGTTTCCTCCAAGGAATGGGTTGATTACCAGCAGGGTTTCAATATAGAGTGGAACGTCCACGGAGTTGGGGATATTCTGGATGCCCAGGTTCCGGTTGGGGTCTTCGAGCCAGATACGGTAAGTGGATGGTGCTGCATAGGTATGTACACCGGTATAAATGTTTAATCTTATGTCAAGGGTGATATTTTCTCCGGTATGTTCACAGAAAATTCCTGCGGGAGTCTGCCCTGAAGGCCCGTTTGCTCTTGGAAGGACACTGCTTTGTCCGTCGCCCCAGTTAATGGTCAGTTCACATCGGTCTGCTGCACTGGGTGCGAAGGTATAGGTGGTGATAGTTACTTCATAAGTAAGTCCCGCGATATGCCTGTAGGTAATTTCACCGGCTCGCTGATGAGTGGCATAACCCTCAATGCCGGCAATGGAAATCACCAGCGTAAGTAACAGGTATTTCAGCTTGTACAGGACAGTTTTCTCAGAATTCATTACTTGGCTATATGACGGCGGCTCCGCCGGATGATCATCAAAAGTAACAATTTGCAGTCAGATTCGGTAAATTTCCCGCAAAAACAATACCGCACCGTTTGGAAAGCCGGATATGCCGGGATTTTTTTTTAGCCTTTAAGGAAGTACAGAAGGAGGCGTGCAATATCTCAGCATTGTTTTCAGTTCATTCAATCCGGTAGATCCCTTTCGCCGGGCCATGAAAATATCAGGTCAATTTCAGGAATCATAGGTGTCCTTATAGCACAACAGCCGTTTAATGTGTAACTTTGTGCATCGGCACACACATAATGTAAGCGCACAGGCAGCTATGTATATAATAAATCCGGAAGAGGAACGCAGGGAAATTCTCAAGCGGTACCGTAATTTACTGAATGCCTGGGGGAAGGCTGGTGAGCAGAAGAACAAACGGATGGTGCGCAAGGCTTTCAATCTGGCTGTAACCGCGCACAAGGATATGCGGCGGAAAAGCGGGGAACCATACATATATCACCCGCTTGAGGTAGCCCGCATTGTAGCCGGGGATATAGGATTGGGTGAAACTTCCATTATCTGTGCCCTGTTGCATGATGTGGTTGAGGATACAAATTATACCCTTGAAGATATCCGCCGGATGTTCGGCGATAAAATTGCCCTGATCATTGACGGACTCACCAAAATCAAGGAAATCTTCGACCATTCTTCGGCCTCGGCCCAGGCGGAAAATTTCAGGAAGATACTGCTTACCCTTTCGGATGACGTGAGGGTGATTCTTATAAAACTGGCTGACCGGCTGCACAACATGCGCACGCTGGATTCGATGGCGGCCGAAAAGCAGCTGAAAATCGCATCCGAAACGATATATCTTTTTGCGCCGCTGGCCCACCGGCTGGGGCTTTATGCCATCAAAAGCGAACTCGAGGATCTTGCGCTTAAATATACGGAACCTGAGATCTATCAGACGATAGCCAAGAAGCTTGAAGAAACGGCGGTTTCCAGGTCGAAATTTATCAGCAAGTTTATCTATCCCATCAAAAAGGCGCTGGCTGAACAGGGCCTGGTATTCGAAATCATCGGCCGTGAAAAGTCGATTTATTCCATCTGGCAAAAGATGAAATCCAAACAGATTCCTTTCGAGGAGGTTTACGATCTTTTTGCCATCCGTATTATCATTGACACTGAATATGATAATGAAAAATACCAATGCTGGCAGGCTTATTCAATAGTTACCGATTATTACAGTCCCAAACAAAACAGGTTACGCGACTGGATTTCCAGTCCCAAAGCCAATGGCTATGAGTCGCTGCATACCACGGTTATGAGCCATTCGGGCCAGTGGGTTGAAGTGCAGATCCGCACACGCCGCATGAATGAAATTGCCGAAAAGGGATATGCCGCCCACTGGAAATATAAGGAAAAGGTGAACAACGAGAGCGGTATCGATCGCTGGCTGAACAAGATCAAGGAGCTGCTGCAAACCCCGGATCCCAACGCATTGACATTCCTCGATGAGTTTAAGCTCAATCTTTTTGCCGATGAAATTATTGTCTTCACCCCTAAGGGCGAAGTCAAGACACTGCCGTCAAGGTCCACTGCCCTTGATTTTGCCTATAACATCCATTCCGAAATCGGGAATCAGTGTATCGGCGCTAAAGTCAATCACCGCCTGGTAGCCCTGAACCAGGTGCTGAATAATGGTGATCAGGTAGAGATCATTACATCCAAAAAGCAGCATCCGCGGGATGAATGGGTTGATTTTGTCGTAACAGCCCGTGCCCGTTCATACATTAAAGATGCCCTGAAAGAGCAGAAGAAAAAGTTTGCCGAAGATGGTAAAGCACTCCTCGAAGGATATTTCAGGGAACTGAATATCGAGCCATCCCGCGCCCATACGCTCAGGCTGCAGGAATGCAACAAGATCGGGTCAACCCTTGATCTGTATTATAAGGTCGCCCAGGGCGAAATCGGACTGAAAGAGCTCAAGGAGTGTATTCAGCAGCATGATAAAGGGAAATGGCTCAATATTATTACGCGTCCTTTTGCCCGGAGTAAACCCCAGATACCCCAGCGTCTGTCGGAAGACGTGAGGGAAAAGATGAGGCTGAAACAGGATACGGTAATTGAAGGTGAGGTTTCTTACAGAATATCTGACTGTTGTAACCCGATACCCGGGGATGATATTATCGGTTTCAGGGCAAATGAGGAAAACATCTGGATTCATCGTACCAACTGCCCTGAAGCCATTCAGCTGATGTCGAAATTCGGCAACCGGATTATCCGCACAAACTGGACCAGCCGGGAGGCAGCCACCTATCCTGCCGGAATCAGAATCTCCGGCTTTGACCACCGGGGGCTGATCAACGAAATCACAAAAGTAATTACCGAGCAGATGAATCTTAATATCCGTTCATTTCATATAGATTCTACCGGTGAGGTTTATGAAGCCAGTATTCTGGTGCTGGTGTCCGACATCGAGGTGCTGAATCTTCTTATGTCGGGGCTGCGGAAGGTAAAAGGGATAGACAATGTTTCGAGGATCAATGCCCCGGCTGTCGTCCGGAAGTAAGCCCCGGCCGTGATTTCCTGAGCAGGCAACCCCTGTTTTCAGGCCTCCTTCTGCTACATTATTTTTATTTATACCAAATAGTAATAAGAATTTTTTTACCTTTATCCGGAATTTAATGAGGGCATTCCAAATGCCTTTCATGTTAATCTTTGTAAGGTTAACTTGTTTAGGGACAATAAAATAGACTTTATGAGAGACAACGACCGCCTTAATTTTGATACGGTAAAAAAAATATTTACCGAATATCTTGAAAGTCACGGGCACCGGAAGACACCTGAACGTTTCACCATACTGAAAGAAATTTACTCCACTGAAGGGCATTTCGATATCGAAACCCTTTATCTCCAGATGAAAAATAACAAGTACAGGGTAAGCCGTGCCACTTTGTACAATACCATTGAATTGCTGCAGAACTGTAACCTGGTAACCAAACATCAGTTCGGGAACAACTGTTCTCAGTTTGAGCGTTCCTTCAAATTCAAGCAGCACGACCACTTTATCAACCTTGAAGATGGGTCGGTACTTGAGTTTTGCGATCCCCGTCTCCAGGAAATCCAGACATCGGTTGAAAAACTGCTGGGAGTTACCATCACCAGTCATTCCCTCACCTTCTTCGGATATCTTAAAGCGAAAGAAGACAGACCGGTTAGTCTGACCAGCGCAGAAACGAACTGATCATAACACTTTTTCCTTAATTCCGATGTTGTGGTCCTTTATTTTGTAGCCCGGGAATTTCATTTTTCCGTAATGTTTCAGTATCATTGCACAGCCGTGTCCCAGCCGGGACAGACCCTTTAAACGAGGTGAAGCCCTGATTCATGGTCTTCACCTTCAGTTTGTTACAAAAAATTTACTTTTAAATGAAAATTGATGTTTTGCTAGGCCTCCAGTGGGGCGACGAAGGGAAAGGGAAAATTACGGATGTGCTTACGCCGGACTATGATATCATTGCCCGGTTTCAGGGTGGCCCGAATGCCGGTCATACCCTTGAGTTTAACGGGATAAAGCATGTGCTGCATACCATCCCCAGCGGAATTTTTCACCCTGAAAAGATTAATGTCGTTGGCAATGGGGTGATCCTTGACCCTTATATTCTGGCCAGGGAGCTGAAGAAGTTGCGCGACAGGGGCGCCAGGCCTGAATTGAACATGCTGATATCCAAACGCGCACACCTGATTCTGCCTACCCACCGGCTGATTGACGCGGTTGAAGAAGCCTCAAAAGGTTCCGCCAAAATCGGCTCAACGCTGAAGGGTATCGGACCAACGTATACCGATAAAACCGGCAGGCACGGTCTGAGGATTGGTGATACTCAGTTCCCGGGCCTTCGTGAAAAATATAATGCGCTGAAAACTCAGCACATGCGTATTATAGAGTCATTCAATCCCGATCCTGACATTCTCCGGATTGAGAACATGACGCTTGAAGAATATGAACAGCACTGGTTCGAAAGCCTTGACTATATTTCAGATATCAGGTTGATTGACAGTGAAATATTTATCAATCAGAGTATGCGCGAGGGGAAGAAGATACTGGCTGAAGGTGCGCAGGGAACGATGCTCGATATTGATTTCGGTACTTATCCTTACGTTACCTCTTCAAACACCATCAGCGCCGGGGTTTGCTCGGGGCTGGGCATCTCTCCGCAAAATGTCGGCCGGGTATTCGGGGTATTCAAAGCTTATTGCACCCGCGTGGGTGGCGGGCCGTTCCCTACCGAGCTGCTTGAGGAAACCGGTGAAATGCTGCGCGATAAGGGCCGGGAGTTCGGATCAACTACCGGACGTCCGAGGCGCTGCGGCTGGCTTGACCTGCCTGCCCTCAGGTATTCCGTTATGCTCAACGGCGTAACCGACCTTGTGATGATGAAGGCCGATGTACTCGATGAATTTGAAACAATCAGCGTTTGTACCGGTTATAAGATAGGCGACGAAGTGTTTGAGTTTCCGGGCTACGATACTTTAAACCAGGCCATTGAACCCGTACTCTCGCAGTTTGCAGGCTGGAAGACTCCGATCAGCGACTGCAGAAACTGGGAAGAATTGCCCGGAAATTTCAGAAATTATACAGATGCCCTGGGTCAGATACTCGGCTTGCCGGTTACTGTAATATCCGTTGGCCCCAACAGGGATCAGACAATTATAAGGAAAACCTGACAAATAAAATAAACCGGATTGAGAGAAACTGCGGAACTGATACGTAAAGAGTTTTTGCTGGAAATCAGGCAGCGTTATGCCATCAACGGCATTTTGCTCTATGTTTTCTCCACAATCTTTGTGGTTCAGCTTTGCTTTGGCCGGGTGATCGATGAAAAAACCTGGATTGCCCTTTTCTGGGTTATCCTGCTTTTTGCCGCATTCAATGCCGTATCCAAGAGCTTTATTCAGGAAGCCTCGGCGCGCCGTTTATACTATTTTATGATCGCTTCGCCTTTGTCGGTGGTGATCTCCAAAATGGTTTACAATTCCTTACTGATGCTGGTGCTGGGTGGCCTAAGCCTTGGGTTGTTCACTGTTTTTATGGGCTTTCCGGGACTTTACGCCGGGCTTTTTGTTCCGGCATTTCTGTTGGGCTGCATTGGACTGGCTTCAGCGCTGACCATGGTTTCTGCCATTGCTTCCCGATCCGGCAACAACGCCGCCCTGATGGCAATTCTTGGATTTCCTGTTGTGCTTCCCCTGTTGCTGCTGCTTGTAAAAGCATCTCAGAAAGCCCTTGCCGGCCGGGTTGAAGCAGCGGAATTGCTGCGATTCATGGCCGCTATTACACTTATTGACCTGGTGGTTGTGGTGCTGGCGGTGATACTATTCCCCTATCTGTGGAGAGATTAACTTTTAAACAAATCGTGTATGATAAAAAGCATGTGGTGGAAATTTCTCGGATTAGCTTTGGTGCTCTATTCCATAATCGCCGGATTATTGATTGACGTTCCCGCTTTGCCCGTCATTCACCAGACCATCAGGAACCTGTTTTATCATGTAAGCATGTGGTTTGCCATGTTTTTTATGCTTGGAACTTCACTGGTGTTCAGTATCAGATATCTTTCCGGTTACAGGATGAAGGACGACCTGATGGCCTCGGGCGCTGTTTATACCGGAGTTTTCTTCGGCCTGATGGGGCTGATGACCGGAATGATATGGGCAAAATTTACCTGGGGCGATTTCTGGACCAACGACCCCCAGCTGAACGGAGCTGCGGTCAGCATGATGGCATACCTTGCCTATACGGTGCTGAGAGGCTCCATTGATGAGGTTGCCATGCGCGCAAGAATTTCGGCTGTTTACAATATTTTCGCTTTTATGCTGCTCGTCATTTTTCTGGGCGTGCTTCCAAGACTGGCCGACAGCAGCCTTCACCCCGGCAAAGGGGGGAACACCTCGACGATGGAAGGGCTGGATATGACCATGCGCATGGTTTTTTATCCTGCTGCCCTCGGGTGGATACTGATCGCATTCTGGCTGCTTCAGCTCCATACCCGCAGGCGTGCGCTGATTCAGGGAATTCATTAATACAACATAGCTTATGGAAGGAAGTGATAAATCTTTTGTGGTGGTCATTGTCATGTCCATCATTTTTGCCGGACTGGGAACTTACCTGTTCCTGATAGATCGTAAACTCTCCCGTATGGAGAAAAAGCTGAAGGAATTCAGGGAGTCAAAGAACAAGGATAAATAATTCAGGTATTGATTTACCTGATTAGATTTTAATTATCTTTGTACAGATCATTCTTCAAAATGCAATTTTGAAACGAACTCTTTACAGATGAAAAAGATACACATTCTTGCGCTTATTGTAGTGGTTGCAGCCATCGGTGTGGTGATGAGCCTGTCGATGAATTCATCTACCTATGCTGGTTTTACGGAAGCAGGAGAACATCCTGGCAGGGAATATCATGTGATCGGTACGCTCAGCCCCGACCGGCCACTGGAATATGATGCCATGAAGGATGCCAACAGTTTTTCTTTCTACATGCTTGATAACGAAGGCAAGGAGATGCTGGTAAAATACAGCGACACCAAGCCTCAGGATTTTGAAAAGCTGGATCAGCTGGTTGTAATCGGTAAGATGAAAGACGGGTACTTCGCTGCCCATAAGATGAACCTGAAATGTCCGTCGAAATACAACAGCGACCAGGTTCCGGAAGGGTTCGAAAGTACCAGCTATACCGGACAGGAATAGCCGGCACTACTGCTTTTTTTCAGGGATAAGCTCAAATTGCAGGCTGATGTCATCAACCAGCAACTCAGATTCCCTGTTATTCCAGATGTAAACTTTAATCAGGTCAGCAGGTTCAAGGGAATCAGGCAGTTCGTATGTCGACCTTACCTTTCTCCAGTCACCTCCCCTGGCAAAAAAGTCGGCGATCGGATAACTCTGATAGTATCCCTTGTCGTCAATGGATACTACCATATATCCCCCGGGTGCAGGTTTCTCTGAATATACCTGCGCTTCATAGGTAATCCGCGCGGGCAGCAGGGTTGAAATATAGCCCAGTTTCTGTTCAAATACAAAACTGTATTCATTTTCAGCATCCAGGTGACTGGCGAATTTCCCTGAAAAGGCCATTCCTTCCCTGAGGGTGGATCCGTTTTTCCAGGCCAACGGTTGCGCTGCCAGCAAGGAGTCCGGATTCTCCAGATCTGTAATGATTTCAACTATTTGCGGTTTTTCCGGCTGATTAGCCTCCGGAGGGTTGCCGCAGGCGGACAATAAAACAATTGCCGGAATCATGGATAAAATGCCTCTCATTCGAACAGGGGTTGATCGTTGAACTCAGGTTAGCTGCTGTACAAATGTACAAACAAAAACCAACTTCATTCACTGACCCGGCTAACCCCGGAGAAATTCAAGCCCGGACGAAGCAGATTGAAACAAAATAGAATTTTTAAACGATATCAGACTGAGACGATTATCCTGTCACTTGTTGGCTATAAGCATCTCAACCATCTTGTCGAGTAAGCCCAGATTCCCTTCTACAAACAGTTTACCAGCCTGATGCAGCGCGTAAAGGTTGCTCTCGGAAGCGTCGTCCATGTCGCTGTTCGCTTCATCCAGCCCGGGTTCAAGCCTGATAAAGTTTTCCGGGGTTTCCGTAGTTTCCCATATTTTGCGGAGCTGATAGCTAACCGTTTCCGCATTGCCCGACATCATGATGTCGATGATCGGTTTGATCCATTCAATCATGCCCCAGTCTTTCGCTTTTTCATAGGGATATGGTTTCCGCACTGAACCCGTCCCGAGCGAAATCATAAGCATGTCTTTTGCATGAGGCCTGTCCGGCTTCAGCGGGTCATTCAGCACTTCTGAAAATACAATGCCCCTGGCCTCGGCATAGGCACACATGGCAGGATTATTGGCAAAAACACCCCCGTCGATCAACGGGTAGGCAATTCCATACTCAGAGCTGGCCAGCGCCGTTTCGAAGTAGGTAGGCGCTGCCGAGGTCGCCCTTGCAACCTCTTTTACCGGGTAGTTATGGGTGTTTTTAACCTTTGCATCTACCTGGCTGAAAAAATGCGCGCGACGGGCTTTTATGTCATAGGAAGTGATCAGGCATGGCTTCAGCAGCTCGCTGAGTCTGGTGTTGCCGAAGTATTCATTCAACGCTTTTTCGAGTTCTGCGGCACTGTATTTTTCATCAGTCAGGCCTCCTTTGCTTCTTAATTTTTGCAATAAGCTGATATCAAATATTTTACCCCCTTTTTTGAGATAGATATCAACAGCTTCTCCGGCAGTGAACTTCGGCCGGCCGGTGGGCCGGCCTTCCGCATCTTTCTCGGGGATAAGATAGGTGCAGGCCAGGATGCCGCCCGTACTGGTACCGGCTATAAGATCAAAATAGTCGCTGAGCCTGACATGATCGCCTTCCCGCTTCCTTAGCTGATCTTCAATATAGGTAAGGATCACTCCCGGGAGAATCCCGCGGATACCCCCTCCGTCAATAGAAAGAATACGTACTTTTTTCTTTTCCATCAGGATTGAATTTGGTATTATTCAAAATTAATAGTTAATAAGACTAAATAAAAATAATTAACAAATATTTATGATAAATAAAGTGTTGAGGATTCTGCATTGTTTTCTGACTTGTCGGTTCGGCCGGTTTTACACTATCCTCTTTAGCAGCATGGCAGAATATTGCCTCAGCATTTTCATATGAAAGGCTGTAGTTTAGAATAGCGTTGTATTATGAAAATATTGTTTATCTTTGCTCAAACTACTTGCTAATGGACTATCAAGAAATATTATCAGCCATTCGCGCCTTACCCTCGCACCAACAGGCGAACCTGATTGCAGAATTAACGGGGAACGAAAGTGCCCCCGACTACCTATCATTACGCAGAAACCAACTGATAAACAAGCAGGTTGGCTGTCCTCATTGCGGAAGCCTAAGGTTTTACAGATTTGGCAAGGATAAGGGCAGCCAACGCTTTAAATGCAGAGCTTGCAGTCGAACATTTACGGAGTACACGGGCACATGGCTAGCTGGTCTGCATAAGAAAGAGCTTGTTAATGATTACCTTGAACTGATGCATAAGTCCATGTCATTGGATAAAATAAAGTTTGCTCTGAGCATTAACAAGAAAACAGCCTTTGATTGGCGTCATAAAGTGCTTTCCTCTCTCGAAGAGGTAAGGAAGGATGATTTCAACGGGATTGTTGAGAGTGACGAAACATTCTTTTTGCTGTCAGAAAAAGGGAAAGAACAGCAAACAAGGAAAGGTCGCAAGCGAGGGGGTAGCTCCTCTTCAAGAGGTGTTTCCAAAGACCAGGTGGCTGTAATCGTGACGTCTGACCGTAAGGGGGCGATGGATATGAAGGTGGTCACCCTCGGGCGCATCAGCAAAGCTGACATCGAGAACGCCATTGGGAACCGAATTGAAAAGGACTCCATCCTATGCGCTGATGGGCACGTAAGCTATAAGGGCTTTGCCAAGGATAACCAGCTTTCATTGGTGGTGCTACGCGCAGACCTTAAGCAATATGTTAAGAATGGCATCTATCACATACAAACCGTAAACTCTTTGCATAATCGAGTGAAGAAGTGGATTGACTCAACGTTTTGGGGCGTCTCCACAAAATATCTTCAGAACTATTTAAACTGGTACAGAGTACAGCAAGCAGTCAAGAGCTCGCTTAGACCTACAGAAGAAGTCGTAAAGTACACAACACTTGACCTTTTAAGTCTTACGAGATACCGAACAATTGGAGAGAAATATCAAACGTTAAAAGCAACGCACTTATAAACTACAGCCATATGAAACTATAAATAACAAAATTTCAGGGCTTTTGGGCGGCTGCAAACTTAAAGTCATATCTTTGCCTCAAAATCGGGCAACCAACTTTTTACACTATAAAATCCAATATCATGAATGAAGTTTTGTCATCTGAAAAACTGATGCAACTGGAAGACAAGTACGGTGCACACAATTATCATCCGTTGCCGGTAGTACTGGCTAAAGGACAGGGCGCCCGCGTATGGGATGTTGAAGGAAATGAGTATTATGATTTTCTTTCGGCTTATTCAGCCGTGAATCAGGGACATTGTCATCCCCGGATTATCAAGGCATTGACCGATCAGGCTTCAAAAATGACCCTGACTTCAAGGGCTTTTTTCAATGATTCGCTGGGCGTTTATGAGAAGTTTGTGACTGAATATTTTGGTTACGACAAGGTATTGCCCATGAACACCGGTGCTGAGGCAGACGAGACTGCCCTGAAACTTTGCCGCAAATGGGCTTACAAGAAAAAAGGGATTGCAGAAAACCAGGCAAAGATTGTTGTCTGCGATGGTAATTTCCACGGAAGGACCATTACCATTGTTTCCATGTCAACCGATCCCGACTCGTACGGCGGATTTGGTCCGTTTACCCCGGGTTTCATAAAAATACCCTATAATGACCTGAATGCACTGGCCGAAGTACTGAAAGATGAAAATGTTGCCGGATTCCTGGTTGAACCCATTCAGGGCGAAGCCGGCGTATTTGTACCGGATGAAGGCTACCTGGCAAAAGCTGCAGCCATGTGTAAGGAGAAAAATGTGCTCTTTATCGCTGATGAGGTTCAGACGGGTATTGCCCGCACCGGCAAGCTGCTTGCCTGCGACCACGAGAATGTCCGTCCCGATATCCTTATTCTTGGTAAAGCACTTTCAGGAGGCGTTTATCCGGTTTCTGCGGTGCTGGCCGACGATGAAATTATGCTTTGCATCAAGCCAGGCGAACATGGTTCAACCTTCGGTGGAAACCCCGTAGCCGCACAGGTAGCCATGGAAGCCCTCAAGGTTGTCACCGACGAGAAACTTGCAGAACGTGCCGAGTACCTCGGAAATATTTTCCGCGAAGAACTGAAAGCGGTTAAATCGGAAATGATTGCCCTGGTGCGTGGTAAAGGATTGCTCAATGCTGTAGTTATCAGGCCCAAAAATGGCAAGGAAGCATGGGATGTCTGCGTTAAGATGAAGGAGAACGGTGTACTGGCCAAACCCACCCACGGCGACATCATCCGCTTTGCGCCCCCGCTGGTTATCACCGAGGAAGAACTGCGCGAAGCCATTGAAAGAATCAAAAAGTCAATCTTATTCTTTGAGTAAAACACAGTTTTGGTTAGTAACAAAAATGGGCTTCCGGTTTCGGAGCCCATTTTTTAATCCCGGCGCATTATTTCATGAAATGCCGCTGTCTGCTTATGGCAGGGAAGCGGTTTTCTTGACAAAGTCTACACCTTTTTCAGCTTCCACCTCCCTTTGCTGAAAACATACATCCCCAG
The DNA here is from genome assembly GCF_001192835.1 of Lentimicrobium saccharophilum. Lineage (NCBI taxonomy): Bacteria > Pseudomonadati > Bacteroidota > Bacteroidia > Bacteroidales > Lentimicrobiaceae > Lentimicrobium > Lentimicrobium saccharophilum. The sequence continues at coordinate 1,269,181 of NZ_DF968183.1, read as the reverse complement.
CAGGGTCAGCGTACTTTCAGCGATTACAATGGCATAAAACACCCCCTTGCTTTCAAGTCCCATTTTCATGGCCAGATACCATGAAAGCGGAATTTCTATCAGCCAGAAGCAGATAAAGTTAAGCAGGGTAGGGGTGTATGTGTCGCCGGCGCCGTTCAGCGACTGAACCATGACCATCCCCATGGCATAAAAGAGAAAGCCTGCGCTGACAATCCTCAGGCAACTGACGCCCAGATCAATAACAGCAGGATCTTCAATAAACAGCCGGATAAAATGCCCCGGGAAAATAATAAAAACAAGCGACACTATGCCCAGCAGGCCCATATTGGCGAATCCGGTGATCCAGGCTGCCCGGCTTGCCCTGTCGGGGCGGCCGGCGCCGAGATTCTGCCCGACCAGGGTGGCTGCCGCATTGCTCAGTCCCCACGAAGGCAAAAGGGCAAATATGATGATCCTGATGGCGATGGTATAGCCGGCCACTGCCGCGCTTCCGAATGCGGATACGATTCTCACCATTACGATCCAGCTGGCGGTTGCTATAATGTTCTGCAATATGCCGCCGATGGATAATTTTACAAGTGATGCGATAATTCCGAAATCAGGGATAAAATGGGCCGGGCTAAGTTTTATTCTTTTGTTTCCTTTAAAAAGAATATAGAACTGAAACGCGACCGCCAATCCCCTTCCGATATTGGTGGCTATGGCAGCTCCCTCAATACCAAGGGCAGGAACAGGCCCCCAGCCAAAGATCAGTAATGGGTCCAGAACAATATTTATTCCGTTGGCCACGAGCAAAACGCGCATCGAAATGGCGGCATCCCCCGCGCTGCGGAAAGCGGCATTGATGACAAAAAGCAACACGATGACCACGTTGCCGGCAAACATGATTCGGGTATAACCATGATTGGCGGCTGCCAGTTCATGTGTTGCCCCCATCAGGCGGAGCAGTTCATACGAGTAAAAAATGCCCGGAAGCGCCAGGATAACTGCAACAAACACCCCTGCCAGTATGGCCTGTGCTGCCGCGCGCGATGCTTCGCCCGGATGTTTTTCACCGATACGCCTTGAAACGATCGCGGTGGTTCCGGCGCTGAAACCTACGGCAAGCGCGTAAACCAATGTCATCATGGATTCTGTGAGGCCAACGGCCGCCACTGCATCGGCGCCCAGCCTTGACACAAAAAAGATATCGGCAATGGCGAAAACGGATTCCATCACCATTTCGAGCACCATGGGTACGGCCAGTAAAAAAATGGCTTCACCCAACCGCAGACTGGTATAATCCTGTTCGCTGCCGGCAAGCGATTCACGGATCAGCGTGCTGTATTCCCTCAGCTTCTGCCTGAACCGTGAACCTGTTTGTTTTTCCGATTGCATAAGTAAAAGTAGTTGTTTAAGCATATAGTAGTGTTTATTGGATAATAAAAAAGCCCGGTCTCTGACAGAGGCCGGGCCGTATATTGGTAAAGGCTTTGTTTACAAATGTACGCGGGTATCCCGGCCATAAAGGCTCACAGCCACAAATGCGGTGGCAATGGGAGCAATGTATGAACGGGTAATTCTCATGAAACGTTTGATTGGTTTGCGCTGCAAAAATACAAATACTTTAATGCAATGCAAAAAAAAACTGCCGGACGGATTTTGCGCTGTTTATTGAATCTGTAACCGGCTTATTTAAATGGTGATTTTTTCGATCTGTAAAATCCCCGGAAACTGAATAAAAGAATTACCCCAGGAGGCGACAGCCTGCCTGGGGTAACCTGCAATAATGAACAAACAATTATGGTGTTGATATTCAATTGCTAAACGAATGAATATCAGGCCTATTGTTTGGTTAAGGTGAATGCGTATGCACCGAATGAACCCTGATCAACTGTGATGGTATACAACATTTCATAGGTACCATCGCAGGTGTTGAGCAATCCGGATCCCTCATAGGCAATATTTGTATAATCCCAGGCAACCGATGCTAGTACTGTTCTTTCAGCAGTTACAGTAAAGTCCAATGGATTAACAACCATCTTTAGCGGGCCCTGGTCTTCTGTTAATCCATCTAATGCTGCCAAACCGGCTACATAAATGATATACTGATTCTCAGGGTCAACTGTAAGGGTTACCGTACCGTCAACAGCCCAGTCAGCACTGACTGCACGGTATGAACCGGTAACGTTGTCAGGGTTATAGGCGCAAACCACGGCGGCGTTGAATGAAGCACTTGATCTGTAGGTTTTATCACCTTGAATGGTCAGGGCTTCAAACGTAAAGTTGTCACCTGCGCCGACATCGTCAAGTGACATGCCGAGTGCAGTAACCGCTTCGTGCATGAAGATCTTGACGTTTTGCGGGAAAGTATTGACAGTTTTTACTTCTACCCTTTTCATGTCACCGTTGTATGATACAATCAGTTTCACTTCACTTACAACATTCGGGTCAGCATCCAGGTCAAACTGAACGAACGTATTTGACGGATCGTTCACATCAAACACAGCCGGATTTAAGTTAGTAATCGAGGGTACAAAACCTTCACCTCTTGGACCTGCCGGATCTTCAACCTCCGTTTCGCAAGATGTAAAGGCGAAAACCATCGCTACCAGAAATGTTAATATCTTGGTTGTTTTCATATTATAGCTATTTTTTGTTTGTTAAAATGTTAGCGTGAACCACCTGCCCACCATACGTTCTCAGAGTAAATGTATGTTCCGTCGCCGTATGCATTACGAACATTCACGTTCGTGGTAACATCACTGGCGCCGTAGGTGAAGCGAAGAGGAAACTGGCTGTTGTTCAATGGGTTGGCAAGTGTAATCACATTGTCACCCATTGCCTTGAGGCGGCGATAATCGTTGTAAGCTTCAACGGCTTCTTCTTCAAAGAACGCGATATATTTCTGATTCATCACTTCTGCCAGGGGATTCGCGTTGAATTTCGGAAGAACTTCGTCATTATAGTAGGTTTCAGCTTCTTCTGCGGTTAACCCAACATTGACTTTCTGGAAGGCGGCTGTAATCCCGTTGAGGAGCGCTGTTTTGGCAGCATCAAGGTTATTCTGCCTTACATAAGCTTCAGCTTTCAGGAATTCAATCTCATGATAGCTCAGCAGGAAGGTCGGAGCGGTGGGTGTCGAAAGTGCTGAAATTGCATAGTAACCCTGAACCTGATCCGGGCTGCCATTGGGTGCGATTACAAAATCACCTGCTGCAGGATGAGCTTCCCAGAAGATGGCTTCCCTGGGATCGTTTCTGGCAGCGAGCTTATCAGCCAAACTCTGGCTTGCTCCAAAATAGTCACGATCGGTAAAGAAGCGGTAGAAAGGACTGAAGGTTGTAGCAGCATTGTAAGCATATTTACATTCCTCATCAGCCGAGGCGAATGATTGGTTTGCAAAAGTGATTACATCAGCATATGCAGGGCTTCTGAGTGATAAACGCATGGTATAGCGCGCTTTCAGGCCATAGGCAAATTTCAGCCAGCTACCGGCGTCTCCGCCATAAATGAAGTCCTGACCGCCCAATGAAGGGAAAACGGTTTCCTTCTGCAGGTTTTCAATGGCTGCATCCAGCATCTGCATGATTTCGCCGTAAATTGCTTCCTGGCTGTCAAGTTGAGGAGTGAAAACTACTCCGGGCTGAAGTGCTTCGGACCAGGGTACATCGCCCATCACATCAGTGAGTATGGCAAGTGTGTAAGCATTTAACGCCTGAGCAATACCCAGGGTATGGTAATTGCCTTCCTCAGCTCCGCCTTCTGAACATTTTGCAATGATCAGCTTAAGGTCGCCAAGATTTCTGTACATTGCATCCCAGGAGTTGTTGTAGGTGGTGGCACTTACCGGTTCACCCGACCTGATTTCAGCGTTGTAGCTCTGATTCCAGACCCCGACGCTATGCTCAATGTAAACCGCTGCATAAAATGCAAGATCACTTCCGGTAATGTTGAAAGCAGTTCTTGTCATAACATCTGTAATAATCAGATTTGATGCAACATCGGTTGGGTCATTCACATTTTTGTTGATATCATCCATGACATCTTCTGAACAAGAAAATGCTGTAATGATGAGAAGTCCGAGAATCAGGACATTTTTTATCTTTCTCATGGTTTTTCTTTTTTTAGATTAAAACGTTACATCAATCGTAAAGCCATAACTGGTGGTCTGGGGCAGAGAGAACCTTTCAAAGGATCCTCCCATATTGGTGTTACCCTGTGAAGTTTCCGGATCAATGTTGCGAAGGGCAGACCAGATCAGGATGTTTCTTGCGTACAGCGAAATACCAGCAGTTGCGGTTTTGTAGATGTTCTTCGGGAGACGATACCTCAGTGAAACCTCGCGCAGTTTTACAAATGAATTTTCGTGGATGTAATACTCATCTACATTCGATAATACGTTTGCATAGAGATTCTCAACGGCTCTCGGATCATTCGGACCACCCCTTACAATATCGTTGGGCGTACCATCAGGTTTTACACCGGGATAGATAAAAGTTGATTCCCTGTCCTCGGTAACGGCCGACATACCATAGAGATCGAGCAGACCGTTTGAACCTGAATACATTTCACCACCTTGTTTCCATTCGAATACGGTACTCAGTGATAATGATTTATAGCTCAGTGTTGTTGTACCATTCAGGATGAAATCAGGGGATACTTCTCCGATTACATCGGGGTCTCCTGCCTGGGGAAATCCGTGATTCCAGGCGCCGGGGTTATCAACAACAACGATGTTGCCATTATCGTCACGAACAAAAGATGTTCCGTAAATAACCGGGAAGGTATTTCCGATACCTGCACGCACCTGGGGAGTTACAAAACCACCGAGGAAGATGCTTTCTACACCCGGAGCGAGTTCGTCAACCATGTTGGTGAGCTTGGTATAGTTAAGATTGATATCCCAGGTGAAGTCCTTGGTTTTGATAGGAGTGACATAAAGAACGATTTCATGCGCATCGGTAGTTACAGCGCCGCCGTTCATTACGAGTGTACTTGCTCCTGTCGAACCTGCGAGGGGCACCGGGAAGATCTGATCAGTTACATTCTGTTTCGAGAAAGTGTAATCAACGCCAAACCTGTTGTTGAAAAATTTCAGGTCGATACCGAATTCGGTTGATTTGGTGTTCTGGGGTTTCAGGTTCGGGTCGTAACGTTCATCACTGGGAATATAAGCACTGATGCCACCGATCGGATACTGGATGGGAGTGCCAACCCAGAAACCGCCACCATAGGCAGGAATTGTGAAGAAGTTTTCATAATAAGTACCAGCCTGGCCTACTTCTGCATATGAAGCCCTGACTTTAGCATAAGAGAGCCAGTCAATTTCCTGGAGGGCACTCATTTCAGTTGCAACAAATGATGCGCCCACTGACGGGTAGAAGAAAGTCCTGTTGTCTCTCGGCATAGTCGAAACAACGTCGTTTCTGCCTGTTGCATTCAGGAAGATCATTGATTTCCAGGAGAGGGACAAACTTCCGAATACACCGACAGTTCTGTTGGCCCATTGTGACTCGTTGGCCGTTACAACGCTGGCATTTCCGATGTGGTTCCAGCCAGGGAAATTGAAATTCTGGCCGGATTCGGTATAACCTTTGGTATTTTCGTGGTTAATCTCATTACCAAGCACAAAATTGAAATCAAAATCCTCGGTAATATTCCAGTCAAATGCACCGGTAAGCAGGGAGTTGAAAATGGTATTGGTTGTACCATAGTTGTCAATAACCCCTCTTGAGTTACCCCTGCTGCCATAGCCGAAGATGTCCTGCAAGTGGGTTGTATAGGTGTCTGCTCCTGCCTGGTACCGGATATTCAGCGACTTGCTGGCATCGAGTTCAGTCTTGAAGTTGACGAATGCATTACCGAAGAAACGGTTGGTGTTTTCATTGAAGGTGTTGTTGTGTTCAACCCAGTAAGCATTGTCAAAACTTCCGCCACGATAATATATCTGACGGGTTGGTTCGCCTGGCCTGTGGTAAGGATAACCTTTCAGGTTATAGCTTGAAGGTGCTGCAAGCACCCCGGCCAATGAACCGTCATTGGCACCTGATAACTTGTCAATCGTTACTGTTGAATAATTGGCTGAAAATCCTGTAGTGAAATTCTTGTTGAGGTTTCTTTCGGCATTTGCCCTTACATTGTAACGGGTCATGCCGGTATTTAATGCGATACCGGTTTGTTCGGTATTGCTGAAACCGAGAGAAAAGTTACCTTCATTGGTAGCCTGGGAAATACTGATGTTATTGGCCATGGTATAACCTGTCTGGAAGTAATCGTCCCAGTTGTTAAACACCTGAGGAGTAACCCATGGATTAAGGCCTGCCTGATCAAGCTGGGGCACATAGAATTTACCTTCCTGCAATCCCCATTCATTGGTGAGGTCATTAACAACATTTCCTCCGCGAACGGGATCATTCGGCAGATCGTTGATTTTCGGACCCCACGACATAGAAGAGGTCGGAACATAGTTTCCACCGGTACCCTGTGCATAGGTGGTCTGGTAATCAGGTGTTCTTGAAACCTGATCGAAACTGCTGGTATGACTGAAGTTAACTACCGGACGGCCAACCTTATTGTTTTTACCGCTTTTGGTGGTGATAATGATTACACCGTTGGAAGCACGGATGCCATACAAAGCACCTGCAGCCTGTCCTTTGAGGACTTCGATACTCTCGATATCGGCGGGGTTGATGTCAATGGCACGGTTTGAAATGTCTGCGCCGGTAACACTGTTTCCTGTCGAATAAGCAGGGGTTGATGAAATAGGCATTCCATCAACAACATACAAAGGTGTGTTGTTTCCGGTAAATGAACGGGCACCCCTGATCTGAAACTGTGAAGAGGCGCCGGGCATACCGCTCGAAGGCTTGATTTCGACACCGGCTACTTTTCCCTGCAGTGCGCCAAGCAAACTGTTGTTGCCTGTGCGGGTAAGGTCTTCAGCGCCTACATCCTGTACGGCATAACCCAGAGATTTTTTCTCCCGGCTGATACCCAGCGCAGTAACAACAACTCCTTCGATATCCATAATATCCGGATCAAGGACTACATTGATTACTGTCTGATTGCCAATGGTTACCTCTTTGGTTTTCATTCCCACAAACGAAAACTGAAGGATACGTCCGCTGGCGGGAACGTTGATGGAGTACTTCCCACTCATGTCGGTGGTGAGACCAACAGTTGTTCCTTTTACAAGTACAGTAGCTCCGGGAATGCCTTTGCCATCCTCTGAACTGGAAACCGTACCTGTAACGGTGGTTTGTGCCAGAACTACCTGCACTCCGGCGAAAATCAAAAGTGCAAGCATCAATGCAAATTTTCTCATAGTGTGTGTTTTTGATGAGTAAAATCACTAGTGTCCCATTAAAACTGGGACGTTATTAAAAATTAAACAAATTTGGCTCATTAAGCCTAAAACGTTCTTTGTCATTTTGAAATTTAGTTCTATCGAACAGATCCAGAAGATTGGTTTTATCTGTTAATGATATGCCCAAGATCTGCAAGACCTCGTATGTACTTCTGTCGAGTCGCATGTCTTTTTGGACGATCGCTACTAGGCAGTACGTGCACATAGCGACGTAGATTTGGATCCGAACTGCATTTGCTGTAGTTCCCCAAAATTTCTTGATTTTCAGGTGTTGCTTCAGCCATTTGAAGAAAAGCTCGACTTGCCAGCGGTTCTTGTAAAGTTCGGCGACTTGAAGCGCTGAAACGTGCGTGGCGTTGGTCAAGAATACCAGCTCGCGTTTTTGTTCTTCATCCCAATATTTGACCAATCGAAGTTGCTCTGGATAATATTGTTTGGGATAAAACCCCGTCAATTCAACAGTTAAATCTGAAAGCACGTTCTTGGGCAACCTTCTTTTCCATTTGATTGTCTTGTATTGGAGGTTATTCTTTGCCCTGACAACGAAGAAAGCTTCTATCCGATGAATCTTGTACAACATCTTGAAGTGGTTGTACGCACGGTCAAATATGTAATATGATCCTGGTTCATAGGGGATTTCTTTCATCGCGGTAGAGTCGTGCGCCGAAGCTTCGGTGATATGGAAAAACGCCGGTATCTTTGTCTCCACATCATATAATGTATGCACTTTGATCCCGCCTTTTTTCTTGCGAAACTTTGCCCACCAGAACACGGAAAGGCACAAGTCAACCGTCGTTGAATCAAAAGCGTAGACATTGCCCCCAAGTTTGAAGATGTCAGAAGCCCGTTTATGTCTGGCCTCGTTTACCAGATAATAAGCGTCCTCTTCAAAGATGCGGTAGTCCCTGTCTTGATTGGCTCTGGCCAGAGATGATTTTGATACGTTCTTGCCCAAACCCAAATGATAAGCTTTGGAGTGATGGGCGTCAAGCGCGACAACCAAATCCCTGAGACTTTCACGGTTTGACAATTGTCCGAACATCAGGGAAAGAAGTTGGTTCCAACAAGTGAAGTGTTTAACATATCTGTCCCCGTCATATTTGCGGACAATATAGTTGAACTTATTCCTATCCAAGAAAGATGTTAGCTGGGCGAAAACGTATTTATCCTTATGCATTTGCAATTTTTTCTAAGAATTGCAAATGTGCAAATTGAAATCCGTTTAATCGAAAAACGCATGTAACTAACTAAATTTCAAATATTTCAAAGAACTTTTTAATATTTTAATGGGACAGTAATGGAGTAAAATGTTAAACAATAATTGTTTAGGTAAAATTTCGTGACTGGTGTTGGTTGGTTTTAAGGTGTTACTTCTCTCAGAGGACCTCCTTTTTAGGTTAGTTTTTCATTAGTTGGTGCAATTTATAATAAATTCCGGTACCTGATACAACAAAATTAACAAATAATTAATGTTGAATCATTGTTTTTTCTTCCGAAACATCAGCAACAATCAATGCTTTGACCAATTTATAAATTATATTGGTGACCCAAATAATTGATATCTAGATTGGTAACATTGATTTACAAGTATTCCATCAGTTCCGGAGTTGGAATTCCACCAGCACGAAAGTATTTCCGGTTTATTCCGAAACTAATTTTTCATGTATCTCAGGTTTATCCCGAAAAGCAGGATAAAGACAGAGGAAAAGAACAATTCGTTCAAATCAAAATGTTCGGTTCCGAAAACGAGCAGGGGGTAGTTGAAGAGCAGGAATTGAGCAGCGAAATAGAGATAGAAACCGTGCTTCTTTAGTTTCCACATCAGGATAATTCCGGTAAGCGCGAGCAGACTGAAGCCGATCATAGGGAGGGCAGAGAAACCGGAGAACAGGTGAGCGTTGGAGAATTCCTGAGATGATGCAATAAGGTTAAAACCAAGTGAACAGGCAATGTAAATAATGACCCAGAAACCTGTAATAATCAGCGAAAAAATGCATAGCGCCCTTAAAAAGAGGGTGTTATTGTTGGAATGTTTAGGTAGAATATGGTTGTCGCTCAACGTATATTCATTTAAAAACCTGTTTTACCGTTTGAAACGGCATGGCTAATGTAAGGAATATTACTCCGGAATGTCAACAGGTAGTTGAAAAAAAGTTAAAATTGTTTATAAACAGTGGGTTTTAAACAGGTACTTATCTCATAAACCTTAAATTCAGGCCATATCCAAGGATAAAAGTTCCCGTCAGAAGGAATGTTGTAAACGGAATCTGATATCCTGCTATCATCAGCAGCGGAGCGGCAAGCAACAGCAGTTGGGCAATTGTGTAAAAATGAAACCCTGTTTTCCGGAGCTTCCACATCAGGATGGCTCCGGTAAGTGAAAGCAGGTTCAGCAATCCTGTAACCACAAAGAAGTTTTTCCCCGCCGACTGCACGAGCTCAAGCATGGATTCAGCTTCAGGCACGGGCATCTGCTTTAGCGCCAGGGGGATAATGTCGTAAGCCATCACCACAAACAGCGACGAAAGGGCCGTACCCCCTCCCCCGATAAAGGATAGAATGCAAAGCAAGGTGAGTGTTGGCGGGCGTTTCCCGGTATAAAATTGTCGTTTATTGTCTTCAGGCGTTTGTTCCGTCATAGAGATGATGACCTTTTTAGTTTTCAGAAAGATGTTATCTTAGGGACAGTCAAAACTTTCTGACCTTGTTTTACTTTATTTTTTTGTGATTCTTTGACAATGGCAGGGTACACAGATATTAAGCGTCATGAAACTGCAGCGCGCTGCAAAGCGATGTTAAGGCAGCCATTTCCTGATTTATCAAGCAATCCGGATAACCGGTTACATTTAACGGGAAACGCCGGGTCAGCCATCAAGTTTACCGACAACTGCTTCCACCTCGTTGAGGATTTCACAGGATTTCACCAGCTCTTTCATCTTGTTGTGATCGTTATAGAGCGGGCGGTCGATATCGAGAAATTCAACATGACGGCGGATTACTTCTTTGGCTTTGGTAACGCCCCTGCCGAAGGCATATTCCCTGAAATCGAGCGCCTGCGCTGCTGCCATAAATTCAATGCCGAGGATGCCATAGGCATTGTCAAGGATCATGTTGTTCTTAAGGGCAGTGTTCATGCCCATGGATACAAAGTCTTCCTGATCGGCAGCCGCTGGAATGGATTGAATGGAGGCGGGCATACTCAGGATGCGTTGTTCTACGATCTGCATATCGGCGGTATACTGACTGAGCATCAGGCCCGAAAACATGCCTGCGCCTTTGGTGAGGAATGCCGGTAATCCCACGCTGAGCGCCGGGTTATTGAGGCGGTTCATCCTGCGTTCTGACATTACGCTTACCATGGTAATTACCGATCCGGCCATATCCATGGGCACGGCCACCGGGGTTCCCTGGAAGTTGGCGCCGGAGAGTTGCAGGTTCTGGTCGGGGAAAAAGATAGGATTGTCGCCGACGCCGTTCAGTTCAATTTCAACCTGCGATTTCGCCCAGGCGATGGCATCGTGGGCAGCGCCGATCACCTGTGGTGTGGAACGCATGGAGTATGCATCCTGAACCTTGCATTTGATGCGGTTTTCTGCGAGATCGCCGCCTTCAACCAACCGGCGGATGGCGTTTGCACTTCTTACGGCCCCCTTGAATCCCCGGACTTCATGCAGCAGGGCATTGTAGGGTTTCATATTTGCTTTAAGCGCCTCCAATGACAAGGCAGCAGCGATTTCGGCCTGCTTCAGCCAGTTATTGGCATCGTAAAGAAAAATGGCACTCATGGCGGTGAGCACATTGCTCCCGTTGATGGTGGCCAGTCCGTCACGGGCTTTCAGCCCCGGGATGGGGATGCCGGCCTTTTCCATGGCTTCCTTTCCATCCAGCAGTTTTCCTTTGTAAAATGCCTTCCCTTCACCCATCATCAGCAGGGCGATCTGCGACATGGGCGCCAGGTCACCGCTGGCTCCGACCGATCCTTTCTGGCATACATAAGGGGTAACGCCTTTGTTCAGCATTTCCACCAGTGTCATGGTGATTTCGGGCCTTACACCTGAATTTCCGTGGGCATGCACATTGATGCGGCCCAGCATGGCCCCCCGCACATGCTCGGCAGGCATGGCTTCGCCGATGCCCGCGGCATGGTTGTATATCAGGTACTTCTGAAACTCCTTTACCTGGTCATCATTGAGAACTACTTCCGAAAACTCGCCAATACCGGTATTCACGCCGTACATAATTTCACCGGCAACAATTTTTTTCTCCAGCATGGCCCTGCATGCCTGTATGCGCTGAATGGCTTCGGGATGCAGATCAACCTGTTTTCCGTGCCGTGCGACGTCAACCACATCCTCAATGGTCAGTCCGCTGCCTTTGATAATAAGTGTCATGATACCTCCGGGAGTTAGTTTGTTTCATCAAAGGAATGCAAAAGGACGGATTCTGCAAAAAAAAATCCGGAATAATTTTTAATTCCGGATTTTCAGGTTATTTAATTCCGGCATCATGCCGGAAAATCAATGCGCACATTTTTCAGGAAGTCTATTGATTTCTGAATTTCGGTGTACATGATGGTATCGTCTTTAATAAAGGGAACTGCACTTCTGTATTCCGAAATAAATGCATTCAGGAAAGGGGAGGTGGCGGTGGCATCCCTGAATTCGAGGGCCTGCGATGCCGCAAAGAGTTCGATGGCCAGCAACTTTTCGAGGTTATTCACTACCCTCAGGGTTTTGGTGGCGGCATTGGCGCCCATGCTCACATGGTCTTCCTGTTCATTGGATGAAGTGATCGAGTCGACCGAGCATGGCGTTGCCAGTTGCTTGTTCTGACTGACGATGCTGGCAGCGGTGTACTGGGGGATCATAAAGCCGGAGTTCAGGCCGGGCTTTGCCACCAGGAACTCAGGCAACCCGCGTTGACCGGCAATCAGCCGGTAAACCCTTCTTTCGGCGATGTTGCCAAGCTCGGCGAGGGCGATGGAGAGGAAGTCCAGGGCAAAGGCAATGGGTTCACCGTGAAAGTTTCCGCCTGAAAGTACCAGGTCTTCGTCGGGGAAGATGGTGGGATTGTCGGTTACCGCGTTGATCTCGGTAAGGACGACACTTTCAGCATATCTGACGGTGTCTTTAACGGCACCATGCACCTGGGGAATACAGCGGAACGAATACGGGTCCTGTACTTTTTTCCCGGGCTGGCTGATCAGAAGGCTGCCGTTCAGGATATTCCTGAAATTACGGGCTGTTTCAATCTGGCCCTGATGCGGCCGGATGGTGTGCAGCTGCTCCATGAAAGGATCCGGCCGGCCATTATAGGCTTCCAGAGAAATGGCTCCTGTGATATCGGCGAACAAAGAGAGTTTTTTGGCTTTCAGCAGGATATAAATGGCGTGGGCTCCCATAAACTGTGTGCCGTTGAGCAGGGCCAGGCCCTCTTTCGACTGCAGCGGTAAAGGCTCCCAGCCAAATTGTTTCAGGACTTTTTTGGCCGGAAGTACTTTCCCCTTAACCGATACTTCACCCATGCCCAGCAACGGCAGGCAGAGATGAGCCAGCGGGGCCAGATCGCCTGAGGCGCCGAGTGACCCCTGTTCATAGACGACCGGGAGAACATCATTATTGTAAAAATCGAGCAAACGCTCCACTGTTTGCACCTGCACACCCGAGTTGCCCGACGAAAGTGCGTGGGCTTTGAGCATCAGCATCAGCCTGACAATATCATCTGATACTACATTGCCGGTGCCGCAGGCATGCGACATCACCAGGTTTTCCTGTAGTTTGCTGAGGTCCCTGGCTGAAATCTGAATATTGCACAATGATCCGAAACCCGTGGTGATGCCGTAAATAGGATCGCTGTGGTTTTCGAGCTTGCTGTCGAGATAATCTCGGCAGTGCTGAATTTTCGTTTTCGCTTCCTCCGAAAGGATGAGTTTCGTGTTGTTCTGAAGAATCTGTTCAATGGTTTCCAGGTTCAGCTTCTGTGAACTGATGGCAAAAGTATTCATAAGAAAATGGAATAAGTTGTTGACTGATTTTGTTAACTGATGGAATAGTCCGGGGTTTATCCCCTGATTCTCGCCGTCAGACCTGCCCGGTTGATTTTTACCTTGAATTTCAGGTTCCAGTCAATAAACATAATCAGCGGATGTAATTCATCAATTCGCCGGCTTCCACAGATTGCTGTTCGCCGGATGACATGTTTTTCAGAACGGCCTTTCCATTGGCCCTTTCCTCTTCACCGACAATGACCACCCAGGGAATCCGGTGCACATCGGCATAGGAGAATTGTTTTTTCAGCTTGGCCTGGTCGGGATATACTTCGGTGTTGATACCGTTTTTTCTTAATTCAGCAGCCAGACCGATGCAGACTTTTTCTTCTTCCCTGCCGAAATTCACGAACAATACCCTGGTGGTGGCCGATGCCCCTTCCGGGAAAAGGTTGAGTTCGTTCATAACATCATAGATGCGGTCGGCTCCGAATGAAATTCCGACTCCCGAAATCCCCGGGAGTCCGAAAATGCCCGTAAGATTATCATAGCGTCCGCCTCCGCTGATGCTTCCCATGGCCACTCCGGCCGCCTTCACCTCTATAATGGCCCCGGTGTAGTAGTTCAGACCGCGGGCAAGGGTAAGGTCCAGCTCAACGGGCGAATCTATGTGCATGATGCCTGTAAGGTCGAGGATTTCGCTGATTTCTTCAATCCCTTTCGGGCCATCGGCAGTGTCTGAGAGGAGCTCTTTCAGTTTTCCGAGTTTTTCTGTATTAGATCCCTGCAGGTGAAGAACAGGTTGCAGTTTTTCAATTGCCTCCCTGCTGATTCCCCTTCCGGCGAGTTCTTCATTGACTTTTTCAGCTCCGATTTTATCGAGTTTGTCTATGGCAACGGTGATGTCCGTAATCTTATCGGCATATCCGATCAATTCGGCGATGCCTGACAGGATCTTCCGGTTGTTGAGTTTTATATTCACCTTTATCCCCAGCCGGCTGAAAACCTGGTCGGCGATCAGCAGCAACTCGGCTTCATTGATCATGGCATCTGAGCCAACCACATCGGCATCGCACTGGTAAAACTCGCGGTAGCGTCCTTTCTGCGGACGGTCGGCACGCCATACCGGTTGAATCTGGTAACGTTTGAAGGGGAAGGTGATGTCGTTGCGGTGCTGTACCACGTAACGGGCAAAAGGTACGGTGAGGTCGTAGCGCAGCCCTTTTTCACTGATTTTATGCGACAGGTGTCCTGCATTATCTTTTTTTAGTTCGTGCTCATCTACCCCTGAAAGGAAATCACCGGAATTAAGGATACGGAACAATAGTTTGTCCCCTTCTTCCCCGTATTTACCCAGGAGGGTGGAGAGATTCTCCATGGCAGGAGTCTCAATGGGTTGATAGCCATATTGCCCGAATACCGAACGGATGGTATCGAAAATGTAGTTTCTGCGATTCATTTCAAGCGGTGAAAAGTCGCGGGTTCCCTTGGGTATGGCAGGTTTTGTAATACTCATGACAATAACAACTGACTGCTTGCCGTCATTATTTGCAGACATGAAGGCTGATCAGCGGTGCGGCAAAAATAAGGAAAAACAACCTTACTTCAAGCCAAGTTTCCCGATAAGTCCCTGCAGGTAGAGGGCTGCCTCAGGGGAATTTTCGGCCGGCGCCCAGGGGGCGAAATTCTTGTCGTCAATCGGATTGTAGGGGCCGTCCTTGGCTTCATAGGCGATGGATCCCGGTTCCAGTGAAATCACGGTGTGAAATGTTCTTTCAGCGATTTCGGCAGCCACGGCCTGACCGCCGGGACTCAGCACAACGTGGCCGGTAATATTGCCTTCCCCGTCGAATTGCACAAGGCAGAGTTTGCCACGAAGGGCGAAAAATACTTCCCGCTTGTCAGGATCTTCGTGTTTGTGCGGCCGCACATAGGTTCCCGGTTCCATCGCGTTCAGCAACCGTTGCAGGGTGTCCTCCGGCCCCGTGTGGAAGTTGTGGTTCATACGCTTGCGGGGCGATAGCCTGGCTTTGTATGTCAGCTGATCCATCAGTTCTGTGTCGATTTTTTTCATAAATCCGGTAGGTTGATGAGGTAATTGGCAGCAATTCCGGTAAAGATGGCTGCAGCGAAACTGATCATGGTTCCGATAAGGATATATTCAGCCCCTTTCCGGTTGCCGTTTTCGCGGATATCCCCGAACCGAAGGATGGATTTGGCTGCGATCAGGAAACCGATGGCCGGAAACTGGTTCACAAATATAAAGGTGAGTATCAGTAACCTTTCGAGCATCCCTATGTAACGACCCGCATCTTTCAGGCCGCCTGACTGATTGCTTTCGGCCTGCCATTGCTTTGTGAACTGCGCGATGAAAATGCCCATGGGCCATAGGACGGTAAGATAAGCGCCAATGTAAATCCACAGATGATAATTACCGAAAAGGAAACCGCAACAGCTGTACCCGGCGTTCAATACCGGAAGATATAGCGCTGTCGCCACTATTGTGGCCCCGAGGTGCAGGGCCTGATCCGTATAGAAGATGGCGGTCGAGTCCGGAGCATATGACTTCAGCAGATCAGTAAAGGCATGGGCGGCAAAGATCAGCAGCGGAATGGCCCACACCTGGTGGTAACCTGACAAAGCCCAGGAAAGAACGGTTACGATGCCCGCGTTCAGGTAAAGGAAAGGGGATTTCCACCTGCCGGCCCTGCGGTTCTCAATCCATGATTTTTTCTGAAAAACAAAATCTCCTGCCAAATGAGCAATCAATAGTCTGATGAACAGTGAGACAGTATCAGTTTCAAAAAGGTAAACTGCTTCCATTCCTATAGTATTTTGTGCAGGGTAATGGTCAAAATTCAGTTTATCGGGATCGTTGATTGGTTAAGCCCCACATGGCTATAATTGATAATTATAGCCTTACAGCACTATAATTAGCCTTTATAGCCTTACAGGGCTATATTTTGTTTTTATCGCCTTAAGGGTTTGTAAATGAACCGGATTCATTTGATAGCGCGACATAGTAATCCATCCAATGTTCAACTGCGTTCCATCCCATCGCGTTTATTTTTGCAGTTACGGTGGGTTGTCTTGTTTTTGTAACCTTTGCAATTTCGGATTGGTTCAGCGATTGAAGCAGGAGCGGTACAATCCGGCACTGCGAAGTGGTCCATCTGCGGAGGATGTCTTCGGCGAGCATCAGACCTGCATTCAGGTTACGGTTGATTTCCCTGTTTTCGGAGACAAAACCTGTGAGACGCGGCGCTTTGAGCGTTTCAAGCAACCGGCCCGAAAGGTTAAAGACTTCTCCGCTGCTTTCGGTAATATTCCCGGCAACGTGATTTACTTTTCCGACAGCGATGCCGATGCGGGCATCCACTGATCTGCTCAGGGGAGCAGGGTAAGTACTGCGCAATCCTGTTCTGATAATCAGCCAGGCTTTCAGGGCGCATGCCGGTTCGCAGATCAGCTGAAAACTGTCGCCCCTGAAAATACTGAAGCGGGTAGCGAAACCGGCCGGTTTGCAAATGGGATCAATAGATTGGAAAATGGTTGTCAATGCTTCGGGCAGCCGTTTGAGGTCAGCGGGCGACATGCGCGATGATTTCACGATATCGCCGGTAAGCACAGCATAAAGTGAATTGTCCATAGCTAAACCTTAAGTTTTTTATACCGTATACGGTGCGGGGTGTCGTTACCCAGGCGTTTTTTTCGATTTTCCTCATACTCCGTATATCCGCCCTCGAAGAAGGCAACCTGAGAATCGCCCTCGAAAGCGAGGATATGGGTGGCCACACGGTCGAGGAACCAGCGGTCGTGAGAGATAATGACGGCACAACCGGCGAAGTTTTCCAAACCTTCCTCCAGCGCCCGGAGAGTGTTTACATCAATATCGTTGGTGGGTTCGTCGAGCAGCAGCACATTGGCTTCCGATCTCAGGGTGAGCGCCAGGTGCATCCTGTTGCGTTCTCCGCCTGAAAGCACCCCTGCCTTTTTTCCCTGATCGGCTCCGCTGAAGTTGAACCGGGCGACATATGCCCTGGAGTTGAACAAGCGGCCACCGATCTGAAGGTTTTCATTGCCTTCGGAGATCACTTCCCAAACGGATTTCTCCGGATCAATGTCGGTGTGCGCCTGGTCAACATATCCGAGTTTTACGGTTTCCCCGACCGAGAACTCTCCGGAATCCGGTTTCTCAAGCCCCATAATCAGCCTGAAGAGGGTGGTTTTGCCGGCGCCGTTAGGCCCGATAATCCCGACAATGCCGGCGGGGGGGAGGCTGAAATCAAGATTTTCGAAAAGTAGCTTATCGCCGAATGCCTTGGAGATGCCTCTGGCTTCAATCACCTTATTTCCAAGCCTGGGGCCATTCGGAATAAAGATCTCCAGCTTTTCTTCCTTCTGTTTAACATCTTCGCTCATCATACGCTCATAGGCCGCGAGCCTGGCTTTTGACTTGGCATGCCGTGCTTTCGGCGCCATACGCACCCATTCCAGCTCGCGCTCGAGGGTCTTGCGGCGTTTACTCTCGGTTTTTTCTTCCATGGCCAGTCGGTTCGACTTCTGTTCCAGCCATGAGGTATAGTTGCCTTTCCAGGGAATGCCTTCCCCGCGGTCGAGTTCCAGTATCCAGCCGGCAACATTATCGAGGAAGTAACGGTCGTGCGTAACAGCAATCACGGTGCCCTTGTACTGCCTCAGGTATTGCTCAAGCCAGTCAATGCTTTCCGCGTCAAGGTGGTTGGTAGGCTCGTCAAGCAAAAGAATATCAGGCTCCTGCAACAGCAGGCGGCAAAGGGCCACCCGCCGGCGCTCGCCGCCCGAAAGGGTCTTTACCGGCTGATCAGGATCCGGACAACGCAGTGCATCCATGGCGCGCTCAAGTTTGGCATCCAGTTCCCAGGCATCATGCTGGTCAAGCAATTCGGTTAGCCTGCCCTGTTCCTCAATCAGGGCATTCATCTCATCATCGCCCATGGGCTCGGCAAAACGGTTGTTTACTTCTTCATAAGCCTTCAGCAACGACACGGTTTCGGCAACGCCTTCCTCCACGATCTGCTTTACCGTTTTTGTTTCATCCAGTTCGGGTTCCTGCATCAGGATGCCCACAGAGTATCCGGGCGAGAAGACAACCTCCCCGATGTAGCTTTTATCCAGCCCGGCAATGATCTTCAGCAGACTGGATTTTCCTGATCCGTTCAGACCGATGATGCCGATTTTTGCGCCGTAAAAAAACGAGAGGTAAATATCCTTAAGTATCTGACGGTTGGGCGGAATGACTTTTCCCACTCCAACCATGGAGAAAATGATTTTTTTATCGTCTGACATGGGGATGTTGTTGTGTTTTGGCAAACTTATGAAATTTTTTCAAGCGGGTGGAAAAACCGTCTGCGGAACCTGTTGTAATGTACCGATTTGATGGCTGCGTTATTGCAGGTCTGTTTCAGAAATAATATTGCTGTTCCTGCGAGAGCCCTGTCTGATTGATGATGAAACTTTCAGACGGCGTGGTGTTTGGGCTGCATAATGATGGTAAAGGTGCTCCCTTTGCCGGCCTCGCTCTCTACCTTAATGATGCCATGGTTAAGCTCCATAAATTCACGGCACAGAGTCAGGCCAAGGCCTGTGCCCCTTTCGCCCATGGTTCCTGCGCGCTGCACTTTGGGATCAAGGGTAAACAGGTGGGCCATCACATCCGGCGGGATGCCTCCGCCGGAGTCTTTTACCGAAAGTTTTACAGCATCGTGAGTCATGGTGGCACTCAGGTGTATTTCGCCTCCAACCGGAGTAAATTTAATTGCGTTGGAAAGCAGGTTCCTTACCACAGCCATGATCATATCAGGATCAGCCCAGGCATTCAGCAGGGGCGGAAGGTCGTATGTAAGCCGGATTTTTTTGGTTTGTATCTGAGGCTCAAATACCGGCAGGGTATTGACTACAAGTTCCCTTATGTTAAAGATTTTAAAAACAGCATATACGCCGCCGGTTTGGGAGCGTCCCCACTCCAGCAGATTTTCAATCAAACGGAAGGTGTCAGTGGACACTTTGAGGATGTTGCTGGCGGCATCCCGGCGCTGGGCTTCATCCAGATGTTCATATTCAGAGCATAGTAATTCAGAAAATCCAAGAATTGACTGAAAGGGGGATTTCAGGTCGTGTGCTACAATACTGAAAAATTTATTTTTGGTTTCATTCAGTTTGTACTGCTCTTTATAAAGCAGGTTCAGTTCCTCTTTTTGTTTGATGATCTGCTCGTTCCGTTCAGCCAGCAGCGTGTTCTTGCGTTTTTTCGACTGGTTAAGCGAAAACAGGAAAATGGCTGAAACAATCACAATTATTGAAATGATGATCAGCAGGTTACGGATGGTCTGCTGACGCTTCAACGCCAGCTGGCTATAGATATTCTGTTGCCTGAGCAGTTGATTGTCGCGTTCGGTTTGCTCAGATTCAAAGCTGACCCTTAGCCGGTTCAGCCGGTCGTTGCTCTCCGTGTTGTATGCACTATCGGCAATAACTTTGTAGAGGGTCATATAATCATAAGCCCTTTTATAATCGCCTTTCTTCTGCCAGGCATCTGCCAGACCGTTATAAATATCTTCCAGAAGGATCAGTGAACCGGATTTTTCTGCAAAATCAAGGGCTTCTTTATAGAGTGCGATCGCTTCATCAGGTAAATTCTGCTTTGTGCGGAGCCTGGCCAGATTCTGAAGAATGGTTGCATGGGTAAATCCCTGCTTGTTCGAATTTGAAATTCTCAATGCTTCCTGGTAATAAATAAGCGCCTGATCGATGTTGTTTTCGTCGAAATATATATTTCCTGAATTGATCAGGCTGTGGATTACGCCACTCTGATCATTGATTTTTCTTGAAAGTTCGAGGGCAAGCCGGTTGTATTCAATGGCTTCATTTATCTTGTTTAAGCCCTGATATACCAGCCCGATATTGTTGTAGCTGGTTGAAAGACTGTAGAGGTTGTTTCTTTTTTTATTTATGGCCAGTGCTTTGTTGTAAAAATCGAGGGCGATCTGGTAATCTTTCAGACTAAGATAAACATTTCCGATGTTGTTGTATGATTTGGAAAGTCCTGAGCTGTCTTCTGCCTTTTCATTGATGCGCAGGGCCTGGGTCAGGTACTCAAGTGCCCTGTCGAACCGCCCCAGCGTATAATAAACATTCCCGATATTCGTCAGGCTGAGGGCAAGGTATTTGTCTTTCCTGGTTTCCGTAAAAAGTGACGACGCTTCAATATATCTCTTGAGCGCTCCGCTGTAATCACCTTGTATTTCCCTGATCAAACCGATATTGTTCAGCATGCTGCCTATGCCGGTTTTGTCCTCCAGTTCCCTGTATAAGGTCAGGGCCTGCTCATAATACTCCAGGGCCTGACGGTCGTTGCCGAGGTTGTAATGTGAACCACCCAGCGTCTTAAGCACTTTGGCCCGGTTCGGTTTGTCTTCGTTTTTATTCAGCTGTTTAAGCAACTCGGCAGCCAGGGGAATTGCCTGATCCGGTGATTCGTCGGCAAGGGCCGCAACCTGATCTATCCTGGTTTCAATCTTTACCGGTGTTCTGTCCTTTCCGGTTCCGGCCTGGGCATAGATAAACCGGCTTGCAAGAATCAGGAAGAATATTATAAGTAGTCCGGTAAATCCTGGTTTGTTCATTTTTGCCTGTTGGTTTCTGTTAATCAGCCTTTGCCTTGTTTGTAATGCCTGTGGAATGGATAAAATGTAACTTTTACAGTTTGCGATAAGATTTATCAGGTCAGTGATGATGTTGGATGTCCACTTTATTATACAGGCTCCCGGATTATGACCCCAGAATTTGTATCAGTCCCCTGGTTGCCCCCTCCCAACTGTAGTTCCGCTGAACAAAGTTATAACCTTCTTTAGCGATCTGGTATCTGAAATTTTCATCCCGGAGCAGATTAAGCACATGTTCTGCTACTGCTTCCGGGGTGTCGCCGATCAGGATTTCTTTTCCCGGCACAGCATTGAGTGCAAAATTACACAACGAAGAGGTAATACAGGGCAGATGCATCGACATAGCCTCAAGCAACTTATTCTGCAGGCCGGTACCGATCTGCATGGGAGCCAGGAATATGGCGGCTGAAGCGTAACATGCCCTCAGGTCGTCAACCCAGCCTGTAACTGTAACAGATTCAGATGACAACGCTTTTACCCGGCTGTGCGGAGATGCACCGGCAAGCATCATCCTGACACCCGGGGCAGTCTTGTGGATAATGGGCAGCACCTTTTTAGCCAGGTATTCCGCGCAGTTGATGTTGGGCGGGTAGCCCATGTTTCCCGTAAAAATCAGTTCATGTGTCTGCTCACGTTGTTCCGGTCTGAAATATTCATGGTCCACCCCGTTGGGCACAATCAGAATCTGGTCACGGCCCGGATGGGGGATAAAATCGCGGTCGGGCTTTGAGATGATGGTTTTATTGTCGAAACTGTCAAATATCAGTGACTCATATTTTAATAAACGCCTGTACTCCAGTTTTAGCACCGGCTTCATGAAAATGCCGGCCAGGGGGATACGCCTTTCAATGCCTTTTGAAAACACATCCTGAAAATCAATGGTTTTCGGAATGCTTTCTTCCAGGGCATAGGCCGCTGTCCTGAGTAACTGGCAGTAAATGTGATCGGGTTGAACTTTTTTGATCATCTGCCTGATAATACTATGTGCCCTGCCCGAATAATAATAGCCAGCCTGGAAAGGGAGGCCGCTGAATAAAGCCCTGGTAAGGTTCCAGGCAACTGCAAACCACCCCTGACGGATTACCCTGATTTCCTTACAAAAGGGCTTAACCGCTGAAATCTGCGATTCATCTACTTTCTGATGAGTGATCGCACACAGATAAATATTGTGGTGACGCGATAATATCTTCAACTGGTTAAATGCCCTTAGCTTATCACCTTTTTCAGTGGGATAAGGGAAACGCGGAAGAATAACAACTAATTTCATTCCCGGTCAACTGCCTGATAATAAATATCTTAATATATCCGAAAAGGCTGATTTATGTCCAAACACCACCGGTACGGATATCAGGCTGTATTTTTCCGTTACAGCCTGGAAGTACAGCCTGAACAATGAACCGGTAATCTGGTGATTTATTTCCGGCATTTATCAGGCTTTCTGCAAAGGTAATAAATTTGATTACGGGAGGAGGGTGGAATAAAAATCAGTCAGCTTTTCCATCAACAGTCTGTTGTTATGCCTGCTGATGACGAGTTCCCGGGCATTGGCCCCCAGTAGTTTCACGAGGTCCGGATCGGCCTGGCATTGCCTGACTGCATGGATAAATTCTTCTTTGTTATTGGCGATCAGTATGTTCTTCCTGTCAGTATAATCAATGCCCTCTGCACCGACCGTGGTAGTTATGATGGTTTTACCGGCCAGCATGCCTTCGATGATTTTGATGCGTATGCCGCTGCCGGAAAAGAGCGGGACAACCATAATGCCGTGTGATTGCATATAAACGGCAGCATCCTCAACTTCCCCGTCCACAACAAGTCCGGGCATCTTCAGTTTTACCAGCCATTCGGGCATGGCCCTGCCGGCCAGGTGGAGTGTCAGTCCGGGGAAATGGTTATGCAGTTCCGGCCAGACTTTCTTTACAAACCAGCGTATCCCTTCCAGATTTGGCTGCCAGTTCATGGATCCGAGGTGGAAAAGACCGTTCCTGCTGCCGTTACTTATGCTGCTCCCTTCATCCGGCAGCGTGCCCGGGTTTATTCCGAAAGGGATGTCGGTTACAGGTACTCCCGGAGCCTGACTGCGAAACCACAAAGCATCTTTGGCGGTGATGGCCACTATCCCGTGAAGGGTTGGAAGTGTGGAAAGCTCGTATTCCCTGAGTGTCCTGGCCAGGTGACGGAGGTAAAATTTTTTAACCGGATTCAGGCAGTTATCTGCCATACGCTGCCATATAAGGTGCTCGATGTTATGGGCCCTTAGTATCAGCCTCGCATTTGAATAGGAACTTATCAGCGGAATATAGGGCGTGGTGAAAAGCGTCTCAAACTGAATAATGTCGAATTTTTCATTTCTTAAAATGTCTTTCAGTGTTCTGGCAAAAGCCGGCGAAATAAATCTTTCTATATGGTATGATTTTCGCCTGAGGAAGCATTTCAGCGCAGGAAGCCATTGAATGGAAAGATCGAGATAAACGGTTTCGATCCGTGTTTTATCACGGTAATCCCGCGGAATGCGGTCCGGGTCAACACTGTATTTATTGCTGTTAATGGCAAGGACTTTTACCGTATGTCCTGCATCCACGAGCCCTTCTGCCATGGCATTCATTGCGATGGGCCCTCCTTCGAGCGGAGGCCATGGAGATTTGTTGCAGAGCATCAGGATATTCATCGGGTAGTTGAATTGTTTTCAGGCGCTTTTTCCCTGGTTTGTTTACGGGATATATTGAATAACCTTTTCCATGCATCAAGGTCGAGCAGGGGGGAGTCGGTGGTTGCCTTGACGGTCAGAATAATGCCCAACGGAAGAAGCACCACCGAGGATAACCACATACCGGTGAGCGGATCCATGGTTCCGGCTTTGACCGATTTTTCGCCGGTCATGGAAATCACATGGTAGATAACGAAAAAGACTACGGAAATTACCAGTGGAAGTCCCAGCCCGCCTTTCCGGATAATGGCTCCCAGCGGCGCCCCGATAAAAAACAGGACCAGGCAGGCAATGGAGAGGGTGAATTTCCGGTGCCACTCCACCTGATGTTTTCTGATCAGCACCAGCCTTGCCTCGATATCGGTTTTATTGAACTCAATATTGCTCCGGGTATTTCTGGCCGCATTCAGGGCCAGTTCATAAACCTGAAGTGTTTCTGTTTTGTCAAGTCCGATGAGTACCGGTAATCTGTCCGGGGGTTTCAGGGTGTCCGGGATGCGGCTCATGTAGGCTGAGTCAAGCTGGTTGTTGAAAAAATAACTGATTTCAGTCGATCTCAGCAGACCGGATATGCGCAGATCGGTTTCCCTCAGCAGTGAATCCTCTGCCAGCGTGAGTTGTTTCAGGTTGAGCATCTGATAGTGGTTTCTGAACAGCTCCTCGTTTGTCCGCATCATTTTAAAATCCGACAGGTCAAAGCGCCTGTACTGTTCCGCGAAATAAGTGCGCTGAAAAGGCCTGTTTCTTTCATTCCTTCGATCAGTTTTTTCATCGTAATTATACCCGTTGTAAAGTGTCAGGTCGAGGGTGGCCCCGTCAGCACTCTGCTCCATACGTCCCCATTCTGCCCGGGTAACCGTGGTATTGCCCATACGGGATGTATGATCATAAATCATAATATCCCGGATGGTAACCCCGTCTTTCTCCTTTTTTCCTATCCGCATGGTGTAACCTTCTATCCCGTTGTAAAAGATGCCTTCACGGATGTTGAGCGCCAGCTTTTGTTGCCTTACATCATAAAGAATGGATTTGAACTTCAGGTTGGTAACAGGTAAAATGTTGTTGGAGAAAAAGAAGGCAAAAATACTGATCAGTACAGAGAGGACCACCAACGGTTTCATCACCGTCCGCAGACTTATACCCGCCGACTTGATGGCAACCAGTTCATAACGCTCTCCCAAATTACCGAAGGTCATCAGCGAAGATAATAGTATTGCGAGGGGGAGCGCCAGCGGCACAAAAGTAGTGGATGCGTAAAAAAGCAACTCGCCGATCACCTGCCATTGTAATCCTTTCCCCACAAGGTCGTCGATGTATTTCCACAGAAATTGCATGACCAGAATGAACAGGGCAATGAAAAAGGTAAGAATCAGGGGACCCAGGTAGGACCGGAGTATCAGAATATAGAGTTTCTTCACTACAAGCGGCTGTTTCGTGCAAAAGTAAGTAATTGTGTTATTATATCGTAAAAACTCCCGAAATCGTATAGCGTGGGTAATTCGTTATTTGATGTGCCGGAGTTAAGATGTACCTGGTAATTTGTAATGTATTTATAAAATAGTTTCACAGAGATGCACAGAGATGCACAGAGATTCACAGAGAAGGCGCAGAGATTCAAAGAGGGTTGTATTCTTCTCAGTGTTACTCCGTGATACCTCGGTGAGCTCTGTGTAATTGTTTATTTACAAGGATCCAACGAGTCACATTTTAAGGGATAAACCTTTAACCCGTACTGATTATTTTTTCTGATAAAAACTTGGTCTTTAATGACCTGATAGTAATCCCGATGTGAAAAACCAGCACATCATTTAACGAATAATCCTATTGCGCAATTATTATCCGCCGGGGAGTGTGGATTTTCAATTCTCCTTACCTTTGCCTGTTAATAACGATCAAACTTTCCTGCCATGGTTCTGAAAGAAGTTACCGATAAATCAACCGCCCGGGTTTTTCTGGATGTTGCAAGAGATATATACAAGGGTGATAAAAACTGGATTTGTCCGCTTGATAATATGGTTGAAGCGGTGTTTGACCCCGGGGTGAATGTTTTTTTTGCCCATGGCGAAGCCATCCGGTGGATCCTCTATGATGATCACAACAAGGCAATAGGAAGGGTAGCAGCATTCATCAACCGGAAAAAGGCTTTCAATTTTGACCAACCAACCGGTGGAATGGGCTTTTTTGAGTGTATCAACAACAGGGAAGCTGCATACCTTTTATTTGATACCTGTAAGGCCTGGCTGAAGGAAAAGGGCATGGAGGCAATGGACGGACCCATTAACTTCGGAGAGAACGATAACTTCTGGGGGCTACTGGTCGAAGGATTTATGCCGCCAAGTTTCGGCATGAATTATCACCATCCTTATTACAAAGACTTTTTCGAGAGCTATGGGTTCAGACCCTACTTTGAGCAGGTAACCAATCACCTTGATATCACAAAGCCTTTTCCGGAGCGATTCTGGAAAATCGCCGACTGGGTCAGGCAAAAGCCGGGATACAGCTTCCGGCATTTTTCCTGGAAGGATAGTGAACAGTTTATCCGGGATTTTAAAACCATCTACGATGACGGTTGGCAGTTCCATGAAAATTTTACCCCTATCAATCCCGACGATCTCCGCAAAGCCCTGAACGAGATGAAGCCCATTATGGATGAGGAGTTTATCTGGTTTGCCTATGTGGATGATAATCCTGCAGCTTTTCTGGTTATGATTCCCGATGCAAACCAGATTTTCAGGTATCTCAACGGGAAGCTCAACCTTTTTGGTAAGCTGAAATTCTGGTACTACAGTAAAAGGAATGTTTTCACCCGGACCCGTATTACTGTGATGGGTGTGCGGCCAAAGTATCAGAAGTCAGGCATCGAGTCCGCCATTTTCTGGCATATGGAGAAGGTGATGAACAAGCGCCCCGGATATAAAGAGGTCGAGTTGTCATGGGTCGGAGATTTCAATCCTAAGATGAAACAATTGCATGAAGCAGTAGGGTCGCATTTTGCCAAACGGCATATTACTTACCGTTATCTGTTTAATGCACCCGGCCAGAGTCAGAAAGCCACGGTAATTCCAATGGATACAAAGCAGCGTGCTGATTAGTCTGGAACAGGCGGATGCTCCGGTTGTTACGCTGGTTCCATTATGAATTTATCAGGCCCGATCGAAGGAAGATTGCAATAAGTCACGGCCGGCTGCGTTTACACCGGAAATGCCTATTAATATAATAAAAGATGAAGTTTATCACGAGGAAGAGATTAATTGAAGCCGGAGTATTGATTGTTGTTGCAATAGTACTGACTTTTACACTGGATTACTACATGTCGGCACTGCGGAAAGCGCCGGAACCGGAGAATGTCTACGAGCCGGAGCCCAGGATGGAATACGGGATTGTCGTTGATTCTTTTTACATCGTTAAAGATGTAATTAGTCCCGGGGAGAACCTTTCTGCAATCCTGAATAAGTACGGTGTTGGTCCTCTTGCAATTGAGCAACTGGCAAGGAAATCGGCGGGCATTTTTGATGTCAGGCGCATCAGGTCAGGCAATAAGTACACGGTTTTATGTACCAATGACTCCCTTAAGCGGGCTGAATATTTTATTTATGAGCATAGCCCGACGCAATACGTCGTTTTTGAAACCGGAGATTCGCTGCATATTCATACGGGAGAAAAAGAAGTACAGGTTAAATTAAGATCGGCTTCAGGAACCATCACCTCCTCGTTATGGAATGCCATGACTGATGCAGGGGCAAGTCCGAATCTCACCGTATCCCTCTCGGAAATCTATGCCTGGTCAATTGATTTCTATGCCATTCAGCCGGGTGATAATTTTACTGTTTTCTATGAAGAACTCCAGGTCGAAGGTGAACAGATCGGACTGGGCAATATTATATCGGCACGATTTTTTCATGGCGGAAAGGATAATTTTGCCTTCCGTTTTGTTCAGGATGGAACGGCTGACTATTTTGACGATAAAGGTCAGAGCCTGCGGAAAGCATTTCTGAAAGCTCCTCTGAAGTTTTCAAGAATTTCATCACGTTTCTCCAACAGCAGGCTGCATCCCGTGCTCCGCATCCGCCGGCCTCACCATGGGGTAGATTATGCCGCACCCAAAGGAACCCCGGTTCACAGTGTGGGCAGCGGAACGGTTACCGATGTACGTTATGCGGGTGGCGCCGGCCGTATGGTCAAGATCAAACACAATGCCACTTATTCAACGGCATACCTGCATCTGAGCGGATATGGCCCCGGGATTAAATCCGGTGCGAGGGTGCGGCAGGGACAGGTTATCGGATATGTAGGAAGCTCGGGTTTATCCACGGGTCCGCATCTGGATTTCCGATTCTACAAAAACGGAACCCCTGTTGACCCGCTGAAAGTTGAATCCCCCCCGGCACTTCCGGTTAAAAAAGAGTTGATGGACAGCTTTAACCTATACCGGCTCAGCCTTACCCGGCAGCTTGATTCATTGAATATGCCGGTCAAACAAACGGTGATGCCGCTGTAAGTCATTTTATACTGAATCTGTAAATACTTCCTTTCCCCTTAAGCAACTGTTGATAGTGTGGGAGGTGCGCAAACCGCTAGGTTTGGAGCGGCGCAATTGCACGGACGTGGACGTCTGCGCCAACGGGCTCGATCCACCTGACAGGTTTTTTTTAACCTGTCAGGTGTGAAAAAGACCCAAGTAACTGCAACATCAACATCAAAATCTGAGATATCATTCCGCATGCGTGGTTTTGAATGCACGGACGTGGACTTCCGCGCCAACGGGCACGATTCACCTGACAGGTTTTTTTTTAACCTGTCAGGTGTGAAAAAGACCCAAGTAACTGCAACATCAACATCAAAATCTGAGATATCACTTCCCTTGGGCGGGTTTGAATGCACGGACGAGGACTTCCGCGCCAACGGGCTCGATCCACCTGACAGGTTTTTTTTTAACCTGTCAGGTGTGAAAAAGACGCAAGTAACTGCAACATCAACATCAAAATCTGAGATATCACTTCCCTTGGGCGGGTTTGAATGCACGGACGAGGACTTCCGCGCCAACGGGCACGATTCACCTGACAGGTTTTTTTTTAACCTGTCAGGTGTGAAAAAGACGCAAGCAACTGCAACATCAACATCAAAATCTGAGATATCATTCCCCATGCTTGGTTTTGAATGCATGGACATGGACGTCAGCGCCAACATGGGTATAAAAAAAGGCTGCACCGGGGTGCAGCCTTTTAAAGGATTATATGGTAAGCTTACTTAACCATCATTTTGCGGGTGGTGCGCTCGCCGTTGGCAATTACTGAGTAGGTATAGATACCTGACTTCAGGCTGGCAGCATTGATTTCGAAAATATGGCTTCCTTCGCCGAGGTTACGGGCGGGAATTTCATAAACCTTCTGTCCAACGATGTTGTAAACTTCGAGGCTGACATTGGCTGATTTCGCAAGGTTAACTTCAACCTGTGAAACGCCGCTGAAAGGATTCGGGAAGTTCTGTGAAACGCCGGCAACGGTGTTTTCAACTTTGTTTACGCCGATGTTGACGAAATCAGCTTCGTTGAACATAAAGTCCTTGATGTACTTGTACTGTACGGGAAGTCCGGGATCGGTCGGATCCATATCCTGATAAGCAAAAGGAATGATGTAATTTTCGCCATCAACAAATGCGTAGTAGGAAGCGGTTCCCATATAGGCCTGCAGCCATGCGTCGCTGAGGAAGGTTACATTTACAACTTCGGTATAGGTGTTTTCCTGGGGATCCCAGCCAACACAGAAGATATCCGGCTGAAGGTTGTCTACCTGACCTTCGAAGTCGGTATCCAACCATGAGAAGAACACCTTGCTGCCATCATAGGTAACGGTAGCCTGTGAGCGGTTGTCCTCAGAAACATCGCCCCATTCACCACGGAAGGTAAGCAGGTTGGTTCCAAGTTTCTGGGCAAGCCATGTTTCGCCGCCATCCTGTGAGAAGATGTTGTACGAAGCGAAGAATCCGGCAGCCGAAACAATTGAATAAGCTGTAGAAGCAGCAACACCAACAACTACAGAAATTGACGGATTGCCATACATATCAACTACGAGGTCGCTGGTGAAAGCGGTTGTGTAGGCGATTTCATCACGTGCAGGAAGAGGCTCTTCAAAAAGTTCTGCAATCTGGTCGTCGGTAAGCAGGTCGTTTACGATGCCGGGGATGCCGTCAGGTCCACCCAGGGGAACAGTAATGGGATTTTCATCCCAGGTCATTCCACCATCCATAGTTTTGTAAAGAATAGGATAATAAGCAAGGCCGGTGGCAAACGGATCCTGTCCGTTGTCGCTGAGGGTCAGGATATATCCGGTCATTCCGTCGGGTGCAAAAGCAACCCTTGTGTCAGCTATAGCTGTTCCGTAAGCATTAACCGGAGCATAAAACAATGACTGCTCGTATTCAAAAGCACTTGTTTCAGCGTTGAAAACACCCTTGGTAATGAGGAGTGTGTCAATATACTGATTTCCAAGTCCGCCGATGAGAGAAGGCTCAACTACAAAAATTTCATTGGTAACCGGGTTAATGGTCATTGCATCCGGAACATTATGTCTGATCGGAGGTGCTGAAGGCCAGCTGACCTGTGAAGTGACTGAACCGTCAATTTTAGTGGTTGTTCCGCCGTAACCGCCCCAGCTGCCGGCAGTACCGTTACTTCCGTCAAGAAGCGGGAAGAAGCCGGATACATAAGCTTCATCAGGGTTCGTGTTTCCTGCGGGGTTGTAAATTACACCCTGGGGATAACGGGCATTGGCGCCGGGAGCAATGGTCGGATTGTAAATCTGGTTGTTGTTGCTCCAGGTGTTGCCGCCGTCCTTTGAAATATCATAGGCAACATAACCCGATCCGGGGGGAATCAGCATACGGTGGAAGAAAGCTACTGAGTTGGTTATGGGGTCAGCCCAAAGCGCGGTACGGCCACCGTTGTAAAGGCCAAAAGCATTGGCTGAACCTCCGAGATCAACAATGGAGATGTCGGCAGTACCCTTAACAGCAGGTCTGGTAATTGCAGTCACCATTGAAGGAGTTTTTACGATGCTTTCTTCATCAATGTTTTTAACCTGATAAGAAACAGACGGAACGTCTGATTTAACTTTTACCGGGCTTTTCTGGGCAAACAGACCGGCACTGATGCAAACAGCAGTCGCAATAAGTAGCAGTTTTTTCATAAGCATTATTTTTTAAGGTGAAACAAAATTTTCTTCTTTCAATTGCAAAACTAATAATTATTCAACACGAAAAACAATGAAAAACCAAAATTTATTTGGAATTTTCATCATTTGGGGCATGCTTCCCGAAGGTGCCCGCTTCAGGAATGTTGGTTTTCAGGTTAATGGGAGGCGGGCGCACTAAATGATATTTGAGGATTTCAGGTGGTTCTGCCTGCCAGGAGCAACTTCCCTAATCCTGCTGATCGTGTTTCAGGCCCTGTTGTTAAGCTTTTCTGAGGTGAACCTGCGTCCTGCTTCCAGGGCATCGAGGTTGACCTGTATCACATCATCGCCTTTCTTACGGAAGATCGACCGTATCGCATCCTGTAAAGATGTGTATTCAATATCCAGGAATGGGGAGGCTGCCCCGAGTATAACCATATTGGCCGATTTGGGGGATCCCATCTGTCTGGCGATTTCATCGGCATCCAGCGCGATATGGCGGGGTTGGGCTTCAATTTCGGCCATCAGTTTTTCCATTTCCGGGTAATTCCGGATATTGATGTAGGGTTTGGTATTGGTTACCAGCCAGCCTTCGTGCGAAAGCATGGGCAGATAACGCAGCGATTCCATGGGCTCCACGGAAATAATCATATCGGCTTTGCCCTGTGGGATCAGATCGGAAGCGATTTCCCTGTCCGAGATCCGGAGGTTCGACTGCACGTCGCCGCCGCGCTGACTCATCCCATGTACCTCCGCCTGTTTGAGAAACAATCCCGTGCTGAGCGCTGCTGTTCCGATAGTGGCAGCGATCGATAAAATTCCCTGTCCGCCGACGCCGGCGAGTATAATGTCTTTTTTCATGGTTATGCCTCTGCTTTGCTTGTTTCCTGTTTTTTCTTTTCTTCCCTCAGCCTTCTGGCAGCCGTCTGAATACATTCCCTGCGGGGGATTACGACCGAAACGCCCGGATAGGCGATCTCTTCCATCATAATCCTGAGGTTTTCCTCATGGTGTTTTTGTAAAGGGTTTAGGATCCTGATATGCTCTTTCTCCACACCGATGGCCAGGCAGATGTCTTCAATCTTTCCTACGGCGGCTGAGTTTTGACCACCTGTCATAGCTGTAGTAGCGTTGTCGAGGATCATCACGGTGATGGGCGATTTGCTGATCACCGCGTCGAGCAGTCCGGTCATACCCGAATGGGTAAAGGTGGAATCCCCGATAACAGCCACGGCGGGAACGAGGCCGGCGTCAGCGGCACCCTTGGCCATGGTAATGGAAGCGCCCATATCCACACAGGAATTGATGGCATCAAAAGGTTCGAGGGCGCCGAGGGTATAACAGCCTATATCAGAGAATACCCTGCCTTTGCTCAGGCTGGCGAGGGCTTCGTTGAGGGCATTGTAGCTGTATATGTGCGGGCATCCCTTGCAGAGTGACGGCGGCCGGCTGCTTACGATGGCCGGGATATCCCTTCCCCTGGTATCGGCAAGGCCCAGCGCACGGGCCACAATATTGGGGTTGAGTTCCCCGTCGCGTGGCACGGTACCGTCAAGGCGACCCCTTACCGGCTTGCCGTTGTTCAGAAAACCACGGATCAGTTCTTCAACCAGCGGATAACCGTCTTCGAGCACCAGCAGGCTGTCGCAGCTGTCATATAAATCCCTGACCATCTTTTCAGGTAGCGGATACTGGCCGATGCGCAGCACAGGATGCGGGACCTCGTGCCCCGGGAAATTTTCAACCAGATAGTTATAGGCAAGGCCGCAGGCGATGATGCCAATGCTTTTGTCCTTGTGGTCTGTCAGTTTGTTGAAAGGAGATGCTCCGGAAGCTGAAATAAATGCAGCCTGGTTGGTGAGCAGGTGTTTATACTGACGGCGGGCATTGGCCGGCAAAAGAATAAACTGTCTGAGGTTTTCAGGGAGCCGTATTTCATTTTGTACCCTGCTTTCCTTTAATGCAACCCCTGAGCGGGAATGAGCCAGCCTCGTGGTGATGCGCAGCATAACCGGGATGCCGTATTTTTCACTCAGGTCAAAGCCATAATGAACCATATCGTAGGCTTCCTGCTGATTGCCGGGTTCCAGGATGGGAATCAATGCAAACTTGCCGTAAAACCTTGAGTCCTGCTCATTCTGTGATGAATGCATGGAGGGGTCGTCGGCCGCAACAACAACCAATCCGCCGTTGGCGCCCGTGATTGCTGAATTTACAAACGCATCGGCTGCAACATTCAGTCCCACGTGCTTCATGCATACCATGGCGCGTTTCCCGGCGTACGACATGCCCAGGGCCGCTTCCATGGCGGTTTTTTCATTGGCGCCCCACGAAGCAACCACTTTGCCTGATTTTGCTTCCTTCGAGTGCATCACATACTCGGTGATCTCCGTGGAAGGGGTTCCCGGATAGGCATAAATCCCTGACAGGCCGGCATCGATGGCGCCTTGTGCTATGGCCTCGTCTCCCAGTAATAATAACTTCTGCATAATATATTTAAGGTTTTGATTTTTTTCAACTGAAAGAATCAGAGGAATCTCTACGGGGCAAAACTATAAAAATTTGATTACATGCAGTTCAGCTAAAATTATCTGGAATTGTTTTAAATAATAAGAATGATCAGGTATTTTCAGTATCTGATCACCCTTTCCGGCTATCCGTCAGGGGAGATGACATTATTGGCCGGATTCTGATTAAACTGATCATGAAAACTGCTTCCGTCAACGGCAAATGGCGCTTGACATGGCAATTCCTTTTTGATATGCTGACATTAACTTTGCCATTTGATTTAAGATATCTGCCACAAAATCTCAAAAACACAGAAATACACAATTTTTTTTCTCTTTTCATGAGAACCTGAAAAAACCGGATGCTGATTGCGGATGCAGCTATATTTTAAATCACCATTGTCCGGATAAAATGAAGAAAGAATTTGCCACAAAGCTCCCTTCCCCTCAAACCCGTGTAAGTCAAATTCATTCTGAGCGTTAGCGAAGAACCGATCCGCCAGGGGCAGTGTGCTCACAGAAGGTAATCTCATAATTCAACCGGACAATATTGGGGATGAATATCTTCTTATTAAATATTTTTGTGCTATTCCGGGTTTTGGTGTCCCGATGGCGATCGGGATGGCTAATAATCAGCACTTCATTTAATGCAGTAGTCCGTAAAGAACTTTTAATGAATTGACTTACAGTGGATTATAAAACTCGTTTAATGATAACAAGTTATTCATAATCAAGTCGTTGCTGCCTGCCCCGCCACTTTTGCGGGGTCTTTGCGTCCTTGCGTGATTCTTAAATTTAACGGACTATTGTTAATGAATACATATTTGGCATAAAGTGCACAATATCAGTGCAATATAGTGCAGATGCAAAATGTACGGACAAATCGGCTAATTTTGAATCCTGAAATCTGATCACATGAACTTCCTGGCACACCTGTATCTTTCGGGCGATGACCCTGACATCATCATCGGCAATTTTATCGCCGATCATGTGAAAGGCAGGAAGATGGACCGCTACCGGACCGGCATTCAGGACGGGATCAGGCTGCACCGGGCGATTGATGCCTATACCGATACACACGGTGTTGTGAAGGAAACAGTGGAGTACCTCCGGCCGGGTTTCAGGAAGTATGCCGGCGTCGCACTGGATATGTTCTTTGACCATTTTCTGGCTTCCGGATGGCCTGCCTGGTCGGCGGAACCCCTGGAGGCGTTTACCGGCCGGATGTACAGGGTGCTGATGGGTTCTTTTGTAATTCTGCCGGCGAGGACGCGCTATATGCTTCCGTTTATGATGCAGCACAACTGGTTGCTGCATTACCGCGATATCGAAGGACTGAACCATGCACTGAACGGCATGGCCAGACGCACGGTTTTCAGTTCGAACCTGGAGCATGCGGCAGGTGAACTTCAACAACACTATGAATTTTACAGGGAGCGTTTTAACCTGTTTTTCCCTGATTTAAGGCAATATGCCGGGGATTATATGCAAACACTGAAACTAAGCGGAAAAGGGCATAACTACTGAACATGCTGAAAAAAAAGAAGCTCCGGCCTGAGCCGGAGCCTCCGCACTGTTACAAAAAGCTGAGGTTTAAACGAGTCCCTGGGCAAGCATGGCATCGGCAACTTTTACGAACCCGCCGATATTGGCGCCGTTCACATAGTTGATATAACCGTCAGCATCTTTTCCGAATTTTACACAGGTTTCATGAATATCGCACATAATCTGGTGCAGTTTGGCGTCCACCTCTTCGCGCGACCAGGAGAGCCGCATGGAGTTCTGGGTCATTTCGAGGCCTGAAACTGCAACCCCGCCGGCATTCGCGGCTTTGCCGGGGCCATAGAGAATCTTATTCTTCAGAAATACTTCCACTGCTTCCGGAGTCGAAGGCATATTGGCCCCTTCCGAAACAACAAAGCAACCGTTGGCAACCAATGCCATGGCGTCCTCTGCGTTCACTTCATTCTGAGTGGCGCAGGGCAGGGCAACATCACACTTGATACTCCAGGGCCGTTTGCCTTCATAATATTCGCAACCGAATTTATCGGCATATTCCTTGATGCGGCCCCGTTTTACGTTTTTCAGGTTCATCAGGTAAGCAAGCTTTTCGGCATCAATACCTTTGGGATCATGGATGAAACCGGAAGAATCGGAGAGGGTTACTACTTTTCCACCCAGCTGGGTCACTTTCTGTACTGCGAATTGCGCGACATTTCCCGATCCGGAAACGAGCACTGTTTTCCCTTTCAGGCTGTCATTTCTGGTTTTAAGCATCTCTTCGGCAAAATAGGTACAGCCGTACCCCGTGGCTTCGGGCCTGATCAGGCTGCCGCCCCATTCGCGGCCCTTGCCGGTAAGCACACCGGTAAATTCGTTGCGCAACCGCTTGTACTGGCCGAAGAGGAATCCGATTTCGCGTCCTCCCACGCCGATATCGCCGGCGGGTACATCGGTGTCAGGGCCAATGTGGCGGAACAGTTCACTCATAAAACTCTGGGTAAACTTCATGACCTCGTTGTCTGATTTTCCTTTCGGATCAAAATCACTTCCGCCTTTGCCACCGCCCATGGGGAGCGTGGTAAGGCTGTTTTTAAACACCTGCTCGAAAGCAAGAAATTTCAAAATACCCAGATTTACCGTGGGATGGAAACGCAAACCTCCCTTGTAGGGGCCGATGGCACTGTTCATCTCGATCCGGAAGCCACGGTTTACCTGAACCTCGCCTTTGTCATCGAGCCAGGGAACCCTGAAAATAATGACCCTTTCGGGTTCTGCAATCCTTTCGAGGATTTTGGCAACTTTGTACTTGGGATTTTCCTCAATGTAAGGGATTAGTGACTCCGCTACTTCATGCACTGCCTGGTGAAATTCTACTTCGCCGGGGTTTTTGGCAATGACTTTAGCCATAAAATCATTGACCATCTGATCGAATACATTAGCCATAGTAAATAGGTTTTTTGAAAAGTTGAAGTGAATTAACGGGTCAATATTAAAGAAAGTAAATTGAATGAAAGCAAGTATCCGGGCTGATTTCTCGGAGATTATGCCGAAATTCAGTGTTTTACGCAAAGATGGTGGGTGATTTACGGAAGGCAGCGTTTAGCCGGGTTCTGCCGGTAATAAGGCGCACTGAAGGTCACACCGCCCGGTTGTCAAATTGAATGAGACAGAAGCATGGATCTTATACCCGGGATTGTCAGATTTCAATCAGGTTGTTGCGGATGGCGAATTTTACCATATCTACCGTGGTTTTGAGGTTGATCTTGCGCATAATGTTGTTCTTGTGCGACTCAACGGTGCGGATACTGACAAATAGTTTATCGGCGATTTCCTGATTGGTATAGCTTTCGGCGTAAAGTTTCAGTACTTCCATTTCGCGGTCGCTCAACACGCCTGCGGGCTGGTTACGCTGGGCATTGCCGTTGCCTGGTTGGTTCAGATAGCGTTTGAGGATTATTTCAGAAATGGACTTGCTGTAATAATCGTACCCGTTGCGTATGGTAAGAATGGATTCAATCAGTTCATTGCGGTCGGCGTCCTTGCTCAGAAATCCTTTGGCGCCTGCTTTCAGGGTCCTGAGGATAAAACTTTCCTGTGCGGTCATGGCAAGGATGAGGATTTTAATCTGGGGATGTTCCCGCTGTATGATGCGGATCATTTCAATATCATGATCTCCCGGTTCGTAACAACTCAGCAGAATAACGTGTATGGGAAGGATTCTGAGTTTGATCAGCAACTCAGAAAGGTTTCTTACGCATCCCATCACGGTGATTTCGTGCGAATCGCCGAGCATGGATTTCAGCCCTTCACACATGATGCGGTGATCGTCAACAAGTATGACTTCTATTTTATTCACTGCTGTTGCTGCTTTTGTGCCACGAAATTATAATTTTCTGATGAATTTTCAAGTTCCGGGTCAGTTGTGAAGGCCATTTTTGCTAAAACATGACCGGTTTGTATCTGAAATGCTTAATTTAGTGCATCGCAATTTATAGGTTATGACTGACATTCCTGAGAAGAATCCTGATATTCAAAAGCTGATGTATGAGCGCCGCGAGCGTTTAAAAGAACTGGCGGCCATCAATCAGACGACCCAGATACTTAAAGAGGGAAAACCTGTTGAGGAAACGCTTCAGCAACTTGCCATGATTTTTCCCGATGCCTGGCAGTATCCCGCCTATACGGTCGTCAGAATTATCTTTGATGGCAGGGAATACAGATCTGTCGGATTCAGGGAGAGCATCTGGGTGCAGCGGCAGCAGTTTGAGTCCATCAATGGTAAGAAGGGGAGTATCGAGGTTTTTTACACCCGCGAATTTGTTGAGGCCGACGAAGGACCTTTTCTGATTGAAGAGCGGCACCTGATCGGGAACCTGGCAAATATGATTACCGGCTACCTGAACAGTCAGGAAGCAAAAATGCTGCTGCGCCATACCCTGGTCCAGCAGAAAATCTCACAGGCAGAGGATAAGAAAATCCCGCAGGTTACCAGCAGGCAGTTGCTGCAGAAGTTCCTGAATAAAAGCAATTATGACCGGGATGTCTATCATGACCTGATGCCCTTCAAAGTGAAGGAAATCCTGCTGGTGGCCAATCTTTACGACGCTTACAGCATCGAAAAGGAAGGAAGGTTTTCAGAGCATGTGCTGGGTGAATACCATCAGCTGAACCTTACTTCTATGCCCAGGATTACCGGAGTTTCGAGTGAAGAAGAGGTCTTTGTTCAGTTACAGTCGAAGCATTTCGACCTGATCATTTTTATGGTAGGTGTTGAGAAGAAACAACCCCTGATGCTGGCCGAAAAAGTTAAGGAAGAGTTTCCCTACATACCCATTTTCCTGTTGCTTAATAATAACAACGATCTTTCCTATTACACAGAGCAACCGATGATGCGCTTTGTTGACCGCATTTTTGTTTGGAACGGGGAATCCAAGGTGTTTTTCGCCATGATCAAACTGATTGAGGATAAGATCAATGTGGAGAATGATACCAAGGTAGGTCTGGTAAGGGTACTGCTGCTGGTGGAGGACTCTCCTCAGTATTACTCGCGTTATCTGCCCCTGTTGTATAGTATTGTGCTGGAACAAACCAGGCGGATCATTGAAGATGTGAGTACAGACGAACTTTACAAAGTGCTGCGCATGCGGGCGCGTCCCAAACTTCTGCTGGCATCCACTTACGAAGAAGCCAAGGAAGTCATTGACAGATACAAGGATTTTATGCTGTGCCTGATCACAGATGTAAAATACCCGAAAAATGGAAGGGCAGATGAAATGGCCGGTTTCGACCTTGTGAAGTATGCCCGGGGAGTGGTAAAGGAATTGCCTGTAATTATCCAGTCGCACAATATCGAAAATGCAAAGTTTGCCTACGAGTTGAAAACCACTTTTATCGATAAGAATTCCGAAACCCTGGTGCAGGATTTTAAAAGTTTTATCACCCATTATCTCGGATTCGGAAACTTCATTTATCGCGACAAGGAAGGGGCTCAGATCGCCATTGCACGGTCGCTGCGGGAGTTCGAGTCTTACCTAAGAATTATTCCTGAAGAATCGCTGATTTACCACGCGCGCAAGGATCATTTCTCTTTGTGGTTGATGGCCAGGGGCGAAATCCAGGTTGCCAAGATCATTAATCCTGCCAAGGTCAGCGATTTTGAGAGCCCGGCCCAGCTGCGGGCTTACCTGATCAGGGTAATTCAGCAGTTCAGGAATGAGCAGAATAAGGGAAAGGTGATTCCATTTGAAGAATCGGCCCTGCTTGACGAAAGTAATGTGGTGAGCCTCAGTTCCGGTTCCTTAGGGGGAAAAGGCCGGGGTCTGGCGTTTATCAATACCCTGATCTATAATTACGATTTTGAGCAACTGCTACCGAACATTAATATACGCACGCCGAAAACCTCCATCATCGGCACGGATGAGTTTGAGTATTTCATCGATCGTAATAAACTGCATGACAAGGTAATGGATGGTCTGGATTATGAACAGGTAAAAAAGTTGTTTATTGAATCATCGCTCACCGAAACCCTTATCAAGCGCCTGCGCATTCTGCTGAAACATATCACCAATCCGATTGCCATACGTTCGTCGGGCTTGTTTGAAGATTCGCTGATGCAGCCATTCGCGGGCATCTTTGAGACTTACCTGCTGCCCAATAATGATCCGGACTTCAACATCAGGCTGAAGCAGACTATGGATGCCATCAAACTGGTGTATGCCTCTGTGTATTCGAAGATTGCCAGGGGCTACATCGAGGCCATCCGCTACAAACTGGAAGAGGAAAAAATGGCTGTCGTCATTCAGGAAGTTGTCGGCAACCGGTTTGAGGACTGTTATTATCCGCATATCAGCGGGGTCGCACAGTCATACAATTATTATCCGTTTGCCCACATGAAGCCTGAGGAAGGATTTGCCGTGGCTGCGCTCGGGCTTGGAAAACAGGTGGTGGAAGGCGGGAAAGCCTACCGTTTTTCACCAAAGTACCCGACCACTGAAATCAACACTCCGGCTGATCAGTATAAAAATTCGCAGATAGACTTTTATGCAGTGGATCTGGCAAAAAAGGAGATCAATCTGATGGAAGGTGATACAGCCGGATTAACAAAACTTGACCTTGATGATGCTGAACGCCACGGGACACTCCGGCACCTTGCATCGGTTTACGATGTGGATAACCATCGTATTGTTCCCGGTCTGACACAGCCTGGCCCCCGCATCATCAATTTCTCAAATATTCTGAAATATAATTATATCCCCCTTGCCAAAACCATTGAAACCGTGCTCGATGTGGTTAAGGAGGCCATGGGAGCGCCGGTCGAAATTGAATTTGCCGTTGACCTTAACCGCGACAAGGAGCTGAAAGCCTCTTTTTATCTGTTGCAGATAAAACCTTTGATCGGAAGTATGGAGGACTATAGTTTCGAGCCTGGGCAGATTGATCCGGAAAAATTGCTCATGATTTCTGAAAAGGGGATGGGAAACGGGCTGATCAGCGACATTTCCGATGTGATTTATATCGACATAAATGTATTTGACAAGCGCAGGACGGTTGAAATGGCTGAGGAGGTGGAATCCCTCAATCAGGCCTTTCGTGAATCGGGCCGGAAATACCTGCTTATAGGACCCGGTCGATGGGGCACCCGCGACCGCTGGATCGGCATTCCGGTGAACTGGCCTCAGATATCATCGGCAGGGGTGATTGTGGAAACCAGCCTGGAAGGTTACCCGCTTGATGCCTCTTCAGGATCACATTTTTTCCACAATGTCACCTCCATGAATGTCGGTTACTTTTCGATTCAACAGGAGCTTTCAGGCTCGTTCATCAGATGGGAAATTCTTGATCAGCAGGAACTGGTGCAAAGGACCCCCCATTTTAAACATGTCAGGTTCAGGAAACCCATACAGATTAAAATGGATGGAAAGAAACGCATTGCAGCGGTGATCTGGGATAGCTGAAAACTATATTCAGCAAATATTGATACCGGACTAATTTACCTGCCGGATTAATGTAAATTGCTTCACCGCAGGGAGTTTCGGCTGTTTTACCATTGTAAATGCCGGTAAAAATGAACCGGGAGACCGGATTTCCTGATTTGATCATTTTAATAATAAGGGAATCAGGTTCATAACACTTTCTTAGCTGAGTTTTTCATCACGATTTTTAGATTTTTGACGCTGATGATTTTTTTTTAGAAACATGTTGTATAATTTGAAAAAAATTACGTCCTTTGCAGACCGAAATTAAAAACCTTCAGATAAAGTCAGTCATGTCAAGAATTTGTGAAATTACCGGTAAAGGAATGATGGTTGGAAACAAGGTTTCCCACTCCAATATAAAGACCAAACGCAGGTTTTATCCCAATCTGCAGGTGAAGAAGTTTTACATTCCCGAAGAGGATAGCTGGATCACCCTGAAGGTCTCTGCCGACGGCATCCGTCACATCAACAAAAAGGGGATTACTGCCTGCCTGAAAGAGGCGCGCGAAAAGGGTTTCCTTGTTCGCTAAATCCCGGGATTATCTGAACGTATTACAGCTGTGCTGTTGTCTGACCGACAACAGCTTTTTTTTTATCCCATGGCCAGTGCCGCATGACTTCGCAGTGCACACGGAATAATAGTATATTTGCCGGTTACCATGAGAACTCTCCTGACAGCCATTTTCTGCTTTTTCTCTTTGACCGGCCTTCTTGCTCAGGTGCAGGAAACCGATCTGGTTCAGTTCTCCGGGGTGGTGGTTACCGGCGACAGCATCAGGGCGGTACCTTTTGTCAACATCAGGATAAAGGGGACGCACCGGGGTACGACCAGTGATCTTTACGGTTTTTTTTCCCTTGTTGCCCGGAAGGGTGACGTGATTCAGTTCTCGGCCGTTGGTTTTAAAAAGGGTAGTTATCATATTCCTGATACCCTTTCTGCCAGCAGGTATTCGCTCGTGCAAATTTTAACCAATGATACTATTCTGTTAAAGGAGACCGTTATATATCCCTGGCCGACGCCCGGGCAGTTCAAGCAGGCATTTGTCTGGAACAAGATACCGGATGATGACCTTACCATTGCCCAAAAAAACCTGGACAGGATGGAAATGCGTGAGCGGGCCAGGGCAATGCCGATGGATGGCAGCATGAACTACCGCAACTACATGGATAACCAGGTAAGTAAACTGTATTATCGCGGTCAGGCACAGCCGATTCCCCTATTTAATCCCTTTGCCTGGGCCGAATTTATCAAGGCCTGGAAACGGGGAGACTTTAAACGCAAAGAATGAGATGCATTTACACTGCTATGCAATATAAGTTACTCAGAAAATACATGCGGTATTGTCTCGGATTTACTTTACTGCTGCTCAATCTGTCGGCCATGTCGCAGGAATACGCTGAGGTGCATGGGAAGATTACCGATGAAAGAAACCTGCCGCTCGCGCTTGTCAATGTATATATTCAGGGGTTTCCCGGAGGCGCTGTTACCAGGCCCGACGGAACATTCAGCCTGAAGATTCCTGCCAATCGTGATATTACGCTCTTTATATCCTCAATAGGTTATGCTACTTTAACCTTTAAAGTAAAAGCAGAAGCAGGTAAAAAAATTGAACTGAACCGCAAACTGAAAGAGTCAACCACACAACTGCCCGATTTTGTGGTTGAAGACAGGCAGATCAGGGCCACCAGCCTCAGCCCCATCGATCCGAAACTTGCCAATACCATCCCCAGCACAGCGGGGGGGATTGAAGCGCTGATCAAAACCATGCCGGGCGTTTCATCAAACAATGAACTGAGTTCACAATACTCTGTCAGGGGAGGGAATTATGATGAAAACCTGGTTTATGTAAATGATGTGGAGATTTACAAGCCTTTCCTGGTAAGATCTGGACAGCAGGAGGGACTGAGTTTTCTGAACTCCGATCTTGTGGCTTCCATTCTTTTCTCGGCGGGTGGTTTCGAAAGCCGCTACGGCGATAAAATGTCCTCGGTGCTTGATATCCGGTATAAACGCCCTTCCGAAACCTCCGGATCTGTGAGTGCCAGCTTGCTCGGGGCCTCCGTACACCTCGAAGGATCCTCGAAAGACCGTCGCTTAATGTATCTGATGGGTTTCAGGCAAAAGTCAAATGCCTATGTCCTGAAGTCGCTTGAAACAAAAGGCGATTACAAGCCTTCCTTCACCGACCTTCAGGGGATGCTGATGTTCGAGGTAAATCCGAAACTGGAGTTTTCAGTACTCGGAAATTATGCCAGGAATGCCTATAACCTTGAGCCATCTGACCGGACCACGAGTTTCGGAACCATCAACGAAGCGCTTCAGCTCCGCGTTTATTTCGATGGCAAAGAGGCAGACCGTTTTGTCAATTACATGGGCGCTTTCACTACAACCTTCAGGCCTGTGAAAGATCTCTCCCTGAAGTTGATCGTTTCAGCATTTCAAACCATCGAAAGCGAGACATTCGACATTATGGGCCAGTATTGGATTGGTGAACTTGAAACGGATCAGGGCAGCGAAACATTCGGGCAGGCGCTTGAATCCAGGGGAGTGGGCACCTACCTGAATCATGCAAGGAACTATCTGAACGCCACGGTAAGCACCGCGGAACACCGCGGTACCTGGCTGAAACCGCATTCAACCCTTATCTGGGGGCTGAAGGCGCAGCATGAGGCGGTGACTGACCGGCTGAATGAGTGGATTATGAATGATTCGGCGGGATTTACTTTGCCATACAACGGAGGTGTCCCCGGGATGAGCGGGAACCAGGCTGACATCGAACTTCAGGATGTTCTCAGAACGACAATCAATCTTGAATCCAGCCGCTTCTCAGGTTTTTTGCAGCAATCGTGGGAGATTGACAATTCCGGAGGGCAGTGGGGGTTGAATGCAGGCGCCCGTTTCAATTACTGGGACCTGAATAAGCAGTTGCTTTTCAGTCCGAGGGGAGCTGTCTCTTTCAGACCCTACTGGGAGACCGATATCCTTTTCCGTTTCTCATCGGGACTGTATTACCAGCCTCCTTTCTACCGTGAGCTTCGCGATATTAAAGGTAATATCAACCGCGACCTTAAGGCGCAATCCTCCCTGCATTTTGTGGCGGCATCCGACCTGAATTTCAATGCCTGGGGGCGGCCTTTCAAGTTTGTGGCCGAAGCATACTACAAATTCCTTGATAACCTGGTGCCTTATGATGTCGACAATGTCAGGATCAGGTATTTCGCCACCAACAGTGCAAAAGGATATGCCGCCGGTATTGATTTTAAAGTGAACGGTGAGTTCGTGAAAGGGGTGGAGTCGTGGGCCAGTCTTTCGCTGATGCGGACCCGGGAGGATATTGAAGGTGATTTTTATACCGATTACTACAATGCAGCCGGCGAACTTATTATACCCGGATATACCAGCGATGCTACTGTGGCTGACAGCATTACCGCCGAACGTGGTTTTATGCCCCGCCCCACCGATCAGCGCCTGAGTTTCGCACTGTTCTTCCAGGATTACCTGCCCCGCAACCCGACCTACAAGATGCACCTGAACCTGCTGTTCGGCACAGGCCTGCCCTACAGCCCGCCGGGCGTTCCGCGCGCCAGGAATGCCCAGCGCATGCCATCTTTCCGCAGGGTGGATATCGGATTTTCGAAGCAGATCATCGGTGAATCGGGCCGGTTCGGCCCCAATGAAATCAACCGGAAAGGATTGCTCAGGCATATCCGCAATATCTGGATCAGCGCGGAAGTGCTGAACCTGCTGCAGGTAAACAATACCATTTCCTATATCTGGGTAAAGGATGTAAATAACCGGCAGTATGGCGTGCCCAATTATCTGACACCCAGGCAGCTGAATGTGAAACTTTCGGTGGA
Organism: Lentimicrobium saccharophilum; assembly: GCF_001192835.1. Taxonomy (NCBI): domain Bacteria; kingdom Pseudomonadati; phylum Bacteroidota; class Bacteroidia; order Bacteroidales; family Lentimicrobiaceae; genus Lentimicrobium; species Lentimicrobium saccharophilum. The sequence goes on along the minus strand of NZ_DF968183.1, from coordinate 1,224,425 downwards.
GTTCTGAACCTTTCATTACACCTTCGCTGGTTATATCATTCCTCTGGAATCTTTCTGTGGTTTAAAGCTTCCGGATTGCGGCACTGTGACTTAAGCTTCGTCAAATTATTAATCCGGAATTATTCAGGATGACGTCAGGCCGGGCTTCTCCGGATGAACAAAATTCCCCTCTTTGCGTTATTTATAATAAATCTAAATAACCAATTTTACTATTTTAAATATTTTGGAGGAACACGAATGAAATTTGAATTTCCGGCACTGCCGTTCGCGTATGATGCACTTGAGCCACATATTGACAGGATGACGATGGAAATCCATCACACCAAACACCACAGGGCTTACTTCGATAAATTTACTGCTGCCATTCAGGGCACTGAACTGGAAAACAAGAGCCTGGAGGAGATTTTTGCTTCCATCAGCAAAGCCCCGGCTGCCGTTCGCAACAATGGCGGCGGTTTCTACAACCACAACCTTTTCTGGGAAATCCTGAGTCCGAAAGGCGGAGGATTGCCCGGGGGTAAACTTGCTGAGGCGATCAATAAGGATTTTGGTTCGTTTGAAGCTTTTAAGACAAAATTCAACGATGCTGCCGCCAACCGTTTTGGCAGCGGCTGGGCCTGGCTGAGCGTGAAAGCTGATAAAAGCCTTTGCGTTTGCTCTTCGCCCAATCAGGACAATCCGCTGATGGATGTGCACGATTGCCCCGGACTACCGATTATGGGCCTGGATGTATGGGAACATGCATATTATCTGAAGTATCAGAACCGCAGACCCGATTATATCAATGCATTCTGGAGCCTGGTGAACTGGGACAAAGTAAGTGAAAACTACGAAAAGGCACTTTAGAAAAAGACTTTTTCGCTGATTAACTGTTAATATGGTGCCGGAAGATTGTACTTCCGGCATTTGTTTTAATCAAAAACCTTTTTATTATGAGAAATTTAATCAGTTCATTCGTCATGATGACTGCTGTTTTGCTGATTACTTCAGGCAGTTTTGCCCAGCAGTCTGACACAAAAAAAGAAGAAGCAAAGAAGGCTCAGACACAGGCAAAACCGGCGGCTGTTCCGCTTAGTTCCACGGTTAAATCGGCAGCCGATGTTGCTGCCCAGCAACCTGAAAAAGCCGGGAAACTATACGGCGGGTGGATGCTGCCGGCCGCCGGACTTACATTCCCGGCACTGCCCTATGATTTGGATGCACTTGAACCTGTTATCGATAAACTGACGGTTGAAATTCATTATGACCGTCATCACCGGGCTTACTACAATAATTTTCTCAAGGCGGTTGGTGGCACTGAAATGGAGACCATGACCATTTTCGAGATTTTCAGCAAGATGTCTGAACTGCCGGTTTCGGTGCGTAACAATGGCGGCGGTTTCTTCAACCACGTATTGTACTGGAACAACCTGTCTCCCAAGGGTGGCGGAGAGCCTGGCGGAGAACTCGGGGAAGCAATCACCAAATATTTCGGCAGTTTTGAGGCATTCAGGGCTAAATTTGATGAAGCAGCCAAAACAAGGTTTGGTTCCGGCTGGGCCTGGCTTTCAGTTGATCCCGAAAAGGGGGAATTGTTTATCAGTTCCACTGCCAATCAGGACAATCCGCTGATGAATACGGAATCCCGCCGGGGGTTCCCGATTCTGGGAATTGATGTCTGGGAGCATGCCTATTACCTCAAATATCAGAACAAAAGGGCCGATTATGTTGAATCTTTCTGGAAAATTGTGAACTGGCAGGATGTTGAAGCCCGCTACAAGCAGTTTCATGAAATGAAGGACAAACTGTTCAGGTAAATCCCCGGGAAGCGGACATAGGTAAGCATTCCGTTTGACCATCGGCCTGTTTGCCTTTCCACACAATAGCCTGAGGATTTACAGGTTATCATTCCTCTTCTGTCTGCGCCCCGCGATTGCGGGGCTTTTTTTATCCGCGAAGTTGAAGCCGGGGGGGCGCTACGCAGCCATTTATCATTGTAAAAAATAAGGCAGCCCCGCAGGACTGCCTTATTTTATGATTAGTATCAATTAACGGGGTCAGAGTTTCCGTTTTACTTCAACTTCCTCATAGCCTTCGATGATATCCCTGACTTTGATGTCGTTAAAGTTCTCGATGTTCAGCCCGCATTCATAGCCGGCGGATACCTCTTTCACATCATCCTTGAAGCGTTTGAGAGAGCCGAGATTACCGGTATATACCACGATACCGTCGCGGATGATTCTGATTTTGGTGTTCCGGTGGATTTTGCCGTCGAGCACCATACATCCTGCCACGGTACCAACCTTGGTGATTTTGAAGGTCTCCCTGACTTCAATGTTGCAGACGATTTTCTCTTCAATATCGGGAGAAAGCATCCCCTCTATGGCCGCCTTGATTTCGTTGATGGCGGTGTAGATAATGGAGTAAGTGCGGATGTCGATCTGCTCCTGTTCGGCCAGCTTACGGGCGCCCAGCGATGGACGCACCTGGAAGCCAACGATTACGGCATTCGATGCGGACGCCAGCAGTACATCACTTTCAGTAATGGCACCCACTGATTTATGGATGATATTGACCTGGACTTCCTGTGTTGAGAGTTTAAGTAATGAATCGGAGAGTGCTTCAACCGATCCGTCTACATCACCTTTGACAATGATGTTAAGTTCCTTAAAGTCACCAATGGCGATCCGGCGGCCGATTTCGTCGAGGGTAATGTGTTTTTGTGTACGGATGCCCTGTTCGCGCTGCAGTTGCTGACGTTTGGCCACAATATTCTTGGCTTCCCTTTCGTCAGTCATTACCTTGAAAGTGTCACCGGCCTGGGGGGCGGCATTAAGTCCGAGCAACAACAAAGGCGTACTTGGTCCGGCCTCTTTGATCGGCAGGTTACGCTCGTTGTACATTGCTTTGACCCTTCCGATCGTAGTTCCGGCCATAACAAGGTCGCCTTGTTTCAAAGTGCCTGTCTGAACCAGGATTTTAGCCACATAACCACGACCTTTATCAAGAGAGGATTCAAGTATGGTGCCGCTGGCCAGTCTTGTCGGATTGGCTTTCAGGTCGAGCATTTCTGCTTCGAGTAATACTTTTTCCAGTAAGAGTTCAACGTTCAGGCCTTTTTTAGCCGATATTTCCTGGCTCTGATACTTGCCTCCCCAATCTTCCACAAGAATGTTGCGCTTCGAAAGTTCTTCCCTGATCTTTTCGGCGTTGGCGTTGGGTTTATCTATTTTGTTGATGGCAAATACAATGGGTACGCCGGCTGCCTGCGCGTGGTTGATGGCCTCAACGGTCTGAGGCATAACGGTATCGTCGGCAGCAATCACAATAATTACGATATCAGTGATTTTTGCTCCCCTGGCACGCATGGCGGTAAATGCTTCGTGGCCGGGTGTGTCGAGGAAAGTGATCTTTTTCCCGCCTTCGAGTTTTACTTCATAAGCACCGATGTGCTGGGTGATTCCACCGGCTTCTCCGGCAATAACGTTTGTATGCCGGATATAGTCAAGCAACGAAGTCTTTCCGTGGTCAACATGTCCCATAACCGTAACAATGGGCGCCCGGGGCAGGAGATCTTCAGGAGCATCTTCTTCTTCCACTGCCGACATAGCTTCAACATCCTCAACACCTACAAATTTTACGGTATAACCAAATTCATCGGCTACCACCACAATGGTTTCTGCATCCAGGCGCTGATTGATCGAAACAAAAAGGCCCAGCGAGAGGCAGGTGGAGATAATCTGGGTCACCGGAACATCCATCAGGTTGGCAAGTTCGTTGGCTGTAACGAATTCTGCCACAGTGATTGTTTTCAGATCTTCTTCGCGTTTCATTGCTTCTTCAGCCATCATCTGGCTGGCAATGCTTCTTTTCTCGCGGCGGTGTTTCGAAGTTTTGGATTTTCCTCCCGAACTGAGTCGCTGAAGGGTTTCTTTAATTTGTTTCTGGATATCTTCGGGTGATAGCTCGGCCTTAGGAATATCACGGCGCACGCCCTTCTTGTCGCGTGAGGGCTTGCCCCTGGGCGCTCCGCCACCGTGTCCTGACTGGGCAGGGGTGCTTCCCGGTGTGCTTTCTGCTCCGGCAGTATCTTCTCCTGTCTTTTTGATGCGCTTTCTTTTTTTCTTTTTCGACTTCATTGAGTCATCCGATGAAGAGGCGACCGGTTTCTTGGGCTCCGGTTTGCGTGGCTCGGGAAGCTTCATCGAGCCAAGGATGGTAGGCCCTTCAAGCTTTCTGACTTCTGTTTTCAGGAAGTTGGATTCACGCTCCACAACGGGAGGAGTTTCGACAACTTCAGGTTTTTCTTCAACTTCAGGGGTTTGCGGAACCTCAGCGGCAGGCTGGGCTGCAGGCGCTTCCGAAGGAGCAGGGGTTTCATCTGCAGTGACTTCGGGTTGTTTTTCTTCCGCAGACGGCTGCGCTGCTTCCGCATGTTTTCCTTTCTTTTTGGGTTCTTTTGGCTTGCGCGATGTTGATTTTTGCAAGGCTTCAAGATCCATTGTTCCGAGTACCTTGAGTCGTCCGGGCTGCTGATCGGCCGGTTCTGAAGGAACTTCTTCAGCCGGAGTTTCCTTTGCTGCTTCCGGTTTACTTAAGGCTTCAGCAGGTTCTGAAGGATGCGCCGCCGGTGTTGCTTCTTTCTTTTTTTCATCAAGGTCAGTATCAGCAACATGCTTCTCTTCCGGTTTTTCAATCTCTGAAACAACAGGTTGGGCAGGAACAACCGGTTCAGGTTCAGTTTTTACTTCAGGAGCAGGCTCCGGAGCAGCTTCTTTTTTCGGTGCAACAGGTTTTTCCTCCTTCACGGGCTGGGGCTTGCTGACTTTTTCAGGCTCCAGTGGCATGTTACGGATGAAAAGCTCTTCGCGGGTAACTTCAGGCTCAAATTCTTCATCGACGGCCTGCCGCTTGTCCGAAATGGAAATGGTCTTGTGCTGGGTGTATTCGAGTTCGATTTTCTTTGAGACTTCCTTAACCGTCTTCTCCGACTGATACTCCTTCACCAGCAATGCGTAAGCTTCGGGCGTGAGTTTGGTGTTGGCATTATTGTCGACTTTGATTCCTTTCTTGTGAAGGAACTCGACAATGGTATTCATGCCCACATTAAACTCCTGCGCTGCCTTACCAAGTCTTGTGCTCTTACTTACTTCTGACATATTGTGATTTGCTGTTAAGCTCCGCTTCCTGCCGCGGATCTGCTGTAAAAATACGCTAATTATGTTATTCAAGTCCTGAGAGTTCCTTAAATTCCCGTGTTTTCCTGATATTAACCGCATTCAGGGCTTATTCAAACTCTGCCCTCAGTATTCTGACCACCTCCCTGATGGTTTCTTCTTCAAGATCGGTGCGGTTTACCAGCTCATCAACGCTGAGGTCGAGTACGCTGCGGGCAGTGTCACAGCCGATGGCTTTCAGCTCATCGATGATCCACTGATCGATTTCATCAGAGAATTCCTGAAGGTCAACATCTTCATTGTCAACATCAGAATCGCGGTAAACATCAATTTCATAACCGGTAAGCCTGCTGGCCAGCTTGATATTGTAGCCGCCTTTTCCGATGGCAAGAGAAACCTGGTCGGGCTTCATATAAACATCGGCGCGTTTCTCTCCTTCGTTGATGCTGATAGAGGAGATCTTGGCCGGGCTGAGGGCGCGGGTAATGTAAAGCGATGGATTGTTGGTAAAGTTGATTACATCGATATTCTCGTTGCGCAACTCCCTGACAATCCCGTGGATACGTGATCCTTTCATCCCAACGCAGGCGCCTACAGGGTCGATGCGGTCGTCGTAACTCTCTACGGCGATTTTGGCACGCTCGCCCGGAACCCTTACAATGTTGCGGATGGTAATCAGCCCGTCATACACCTCAGGCACCTCCGATTCGAACAACCGCTCGAGAAATGCCGGAGATGTGCGTGAAAGGACGATTACCGGGGTGTTGTTCCTCATATCCACTTTCGAAACCACCGCGCGGATGGTGTCGCCCTTGCGGTAAAAGTCCGAAGGGATCTGTTCGGAACGGGGGAGCGTCAGCTCAATGTATTCATCGTCGAGCACCAGGATTTCTTTTTTCCATACCTGATATACCTCTCCGGTAATGATCTCGCCGATCTTCTCCTTGTATTTCTTGAAGATGTTGTCTTTCTCGTATTCCTGGATCTTCGACATCAGGTTCTGACGGATGGTAAGGATTTCCCGCCTGCCGAAATCCATCAGCCTGATCTCTTCCGAAACCTCTTCGCCTACTTCAAAGTCCGGTTCAATTTTGATGGCTTCGGAATAGGCAATCTGTTTGTTTTCATCTTCAATATCCCCGTCTTCAACAATTTCACGGTTGCGCCATATCTCAAGGTCTCCCTTGTCGATATTAACAATCACGTTAAAGTTCTCATCCGAGCCATATTTTTTGATGAGCATATGCCTGAACACATCTTCGATGATGCGCATCATGGTTTCACGGTCGATGTTTTTAAACTCCTTGAATTCGGAGAAGGTTTCGACTAAATTGATATGTTCCATTTTCTTGAATTGTTCTTTAGAACAGGTGATTTACTTGATTATTTGAAAGAGATGATCTCCATTGTCTGTTTGATTTCGCCAAAGGGGATTTCCCTGGTTTCTTCAGTTTCAACTTTTTTGACCTTGGCTTTTCTGTAAACCGTGATTTTGTCTTTATCGGCTGCGGTGAGCTTCCCTTTGAAAACTGATCCGTCAGCCAGGCTGACTTCAACTTCGCGTCCGATGTTTTTGATGTACTGTCTCAGAAGCTTATAAGGCTGATCGATGCCTGCCGAAGAGACAGTAAGGTCATAATCCTCGGTTTCGCGGCTGAATGCCGATTCAATGTGGCGTGTCACAGCCACACAATCATCAATGGTGATATGGGTGTCGCTGTCAAGCAGCACCGTTATGCGGTTGCCGGCTTTCACCTTCACCTCAACCACGAATTTATCACTTTCGCCCAGCGCCTTTTCAACTTCACGCTGTATGTCTGATTTGTCTATCATACTCAGTTATTGTAATAAAAGAGGGGACAATGCAGTCCCCTCAACTTCGTTTCACCATTGAGTACACGCAGCTTGCCACGCGCGGGGTGATTGTTTCCATCCGTTGTCCGACCAGGATTCGAACCTAGACCAAGAGAACCAAAATCTCTTGTGCTGCCTTTACACCATCGGACAGTTTCCCTTCAAAAAGGTGTGCAAAAATAGATATTTTTTTCCAAACGATAAAGAAATCCCTTCAATATTTCATATTTATAGTGGCTTGAGGCCGGAAAATCACCATACTTATCATTTTTGATGCTTCTGTCTGCCGATTTCCGGACAGGAACCGGCTCATAATAACGGTTTGCAGAGATATAATCCGAATGCAACCCGGCAGGAGATTGAATCTGGCGCTCATTAACATTATTTGTAGGCTTCACTGCATAAACATTTATTCCAAATTCACTAACTTCGCACCGCCGGAAATGGCAGGAGTTTGTAAGTGCCGGAGATGGACAACCAGCCCTGGTAGCTTCATTTTCGATTATTTCACAGCGCATATTGCCTTGTTTTAACATATATCTTTTTCGGATGAACAACTACAGGAAATTCAACAACATCATCGGCTGGATCACTTTTGCCATTGCCCTTGTTGTGTACACCCTTACCCTTGAGCCAACCGCAAGCTGGTGGGATTGTGGTGAGTATATCGCTACCGCCTTTAAACTTCAGGTGGGCCATCCTCCCGGAGCACCGCTGTTTCAGATGGCAGGCCGCTTTTTCTCGTTGTTCGCATCCGGCAATAACGAAAATGTGGCCCTGATGGTGAATTTTATGTCGGGACTTGTGAGTGCATTTACCATATTATTTCTCTTTTGGACCATTACCCACCTTGCCAGGAAAGTGATCGTGAAAGACAATGAAATGTCGAAAGCTCAACTGGCCGTTATCCTTGGCAGCGGACTGGTGGGCGCGCTGGCATATACTTTCTCTGACTCGTTCTGGTTTTCGGCTGTCGAAGGCGAGGTTTATGCCATGTCCTCTTTCTTTACTGCCGTGGTATTCTGGGCTATTCTGAAATGGGAGGAAAATGCCGATGAGAAACACAGCATCCGCTGGATTGTGCTGATCGCTTACCTGGTAGGCCTTTCTATCGGGGTTCACCTGCTTAACCTGCTGGCCATCCCGGCAATCGCGTTTGTTTATTATTTCAAGAAGTACAAGCCAACCACCAAGGGAATTTTTCTCACCGGCACTGTTTCCATCTTCCTGCTGGCTGCCATCATGTATATCATTATACCCTGGGTGGTTGACCTTTCAGCCAGATTCGAGCTTTTATTTGTAAATTCTTTTGGATTACCTTTCAATTCGGGGACACTGGTCTATTTTGCACTGATTACGGCAGGGCTGGTTTTTGGTCTCGGATATACGCGCCGCAAAGGAAAACTGATTGCGAACACCGCGTTGCTGGCACTTACCTTTATCCTGATCGGTTATTCATCTTTTCTGATGTTGGTGATCCGGGCCAATACCAACACCCCGATCAACGAAAACAATCCTGACGATGCCATCAGTCTGCTTTCCTATCTCAACCGTGAGCAATATGGCACATGGCCGCTATTCCAGGGGCAATATTACAGCGCTCCGCTTGATCCGCAGGATCCCTACAAGGATGGCTCGCCGGTATATATCCGGGATAAAAAATCGGGAAAATATGTGATCACCGACGCGCGTAAAAATTCAATTCCGAACTACGACCCGAAGTTCACCACGATTTTTCCGCGTATGTGGAGTTCGCAGGATAACCATGTCCGGGCTTATAAAAGCTGGGGAAAGATACAGGGGATTCCCATCGCAGCCACCAATAACAGCGGGGAACCTGAAACCATCATCAGGCCGACTTTCGGAGAAAACATGCGTTTCCTTTTCCGTTATCAGCTCGGCCATATGTACTTCCGTTACTTTATGTGGAATTTTGCCGGCAGGCAGAATGATATAGAAGGGCACGGGGGAATCAGTAACGGCAACTGGATCAGCGGCATTAATTTTATTGATGAAGCCAGGCTGGGCAAGCAAAGCGACCTGCCGCAGAGTATGCAAAGCCCCGCCCGCAATACCTATTACCTGCTGCCTTTGATCCTTGGCGTGGTAGGCATGCTTTACCATTTCAACCGGAATTACAAGGATGGTCTGGTGGTGGCACTGCTGTTCTTTATGACTGGCATCGCCATTGTGCTTTACCTGAACCAGACGCCGTTTCAACCGAGGGAAAGAGATTATGCCTATGCAGGCTCCTTTTATGCTTTCGCGATCTGGATCGGACTTGGAGTGCTCTCACTCTATGAGGCAGTCACCAAAAGGCTGAAAGTAAGTCAGCTTGCGGTCGCCGGCGGAATAACAGCGGTTTGCCTGGTACTGGTGCCCGGAATCATGGCAGTCGAAAACTGGGATGACCATGATCGTTCCGGTAAATATCCGGCCCGCGATTTTGCTGCCAACTATCTGAATTCCTGTGCACCCAACGCTGTACTGATTACCAATGGCGATAATGATACTTTCCCTTTGTGGTACGCCCAGGAGGTGGAGGGCATCCGCACGGATATCCGCGTAGTGAATTATATGCTTTCATCCGGTGACTGGTATGTACATCAGCTGGCGCGTAAGATTTACGACTCAGAACCCCTCAGTTTTACACTGACTCCTGAACAATACAATAAAGGAGTGAATGAGTTTCTTCCTTATTTCAGCAGGGGAGAAGTCACTGATCGGGTGGAATTGAAAGACCTGATCGGTTTTATTGCCGACGAATCGGCCCGCAGTAAAGTGACCCTTCAAAGCGGGGAGCGGATCAATTATTTCCCTACCAAAAAACTGAAATTAACGGTAGATTCAGCCAGGGCGGTCAGCAGCGGAGTAGTTCCTGCCTATATGGCCGACAGCATCGTACCGGTGATTGAATGGGACGTCAGGAGCAACTACCTCTATAAGAACGATCTGATGCTGATGGACTTCCTGGCAACCAGTAACTGGGAGCGGCCCCTGTATTTTGCCAGCCCTGGAAGTGTAAGCAAAGTGCTCGATATCGATAAATACTGTCATCTCACGGGTATTGTGTATAAGTTTATTCCTGTGCTGGCCGAAGATTATGTTCCCGGATTGGGCGGTATTGATGCAGAAGCTTCATACGATATATTGATGAATAATTGCAAATGGGGTAACCTGAACCAGCCGGGAGTTTATGTGGATCGTGAAAGCTACCGCAATTCCATGATGCCAAAGCAGAATTACATGCGCCTGGCCCAGGCACTGCAGCGCAAAGGTAAGCATACTGAGGCCGTGGCTGTTGCGGACCGCTGCCTGGCTGAGTTCCCGAACAACAAGATCACTTTTGACTACTATATGCTGCCACTGGCCGAGGTTTACTATAAAGCCGGTGCCACTGAAAAAGCCAATGATTTTATCCGTACCATCGCCGGTATCTATATTGAGAACCTGAACTATTATAATTCAGTGGAACCTGCATTTGCATCTTACTACCAGGAAGACAGCATGCAGGCCTACGCTGTTATGTCACGAGTGTGGGAATGGGCAGAAGCATACGGACAACAGGCGCTGCTTGAAGAGTTCAAATCAAAGATGATGATTCCCGAAGATCTGAAGGATATTTTTAAATAATCCTTTGCATTTTATTGATAATCAAACGCCGGTTGCATGCACAGCCGGCGTTTGATTTTATATCGGATTCGGATGGTAATGTTCATTCCCTGCTGAAGGCGCATTCAGGATGCCGGTTTTCCCGGGTTTTGCAGAATGAATTACAGCGGTGTTTAAGATATTTCTCAGGTTTTCCGGGTTAACAACGATTCACTGAATCAGGAGGATGCATTGTTTTTAACAACATCCGCTGCCGGCCGGAACCATTAACTGCAGTCTTATTTCTTTTTGTTGGTCCACCAAAGCAGTCCTGCGCCTGCAAGTATGAATGGAATGCTTAACCATTGACCCATATTCAGCGTCATGGTTTGCTCGAAGGCGACCTGGGGTTCCTTTACAAATTCAATCAGGAAACGGACGCCAAACAGCACGATGAGGAAAATACCGAAAATAAAACCTTCTTTCAGCTTTTTGTAGTTGCTGATATAATATTTCAGCAATGCAAAAAACAGGATAAGGTATGAAAGCGCTTCATAAATCTGTGTTGGGTGCCTGGGCTCGGTTTCTCCGTCGCGCAGGAAAACAAATCCCCAGGGCAGAGAGGTATAATGCCCGTATATTTCGCTGTTCATCAGGTTACCCATACGGATAAAGAAGCCTCCAAGCGCGACAACAATCACCAGCCTGTCGAGGGTCCAGAGGTAAGTCTTGCCCGACTTGCGTTTAAAGATCCAGAGGGCAAGTAATATTCCGATGGCAGCCCCGTGGCTGGCCAGCCCACCCTCCCATATTTTCAGTATGCTGAGGGGGTCGCGAAGGTATGAGGCAGGTTCGTAGAAAAATACATGGCCCAGCCTGGCACCTACCACGGTGCCGATTACCACGTAGGTGGCCAGGCGGTCGAGCAGGCCGATGGGCAAACCCTCACGCCTGAATACCTGTTTTTCGAGGATGACATAACCCAGGTAAAAGGATAAGGCAAAGAAAAGGCCGTACCACCTGATATGCAGGCTTCCCAGGCTGAAAATGACCGGACTGACGTCCCAGCTTATCTGATTGAGTAGCATAAAAATGGATTAAATTGCAAATGTAACGATTTAATTGGCAAAGGATGCTGCTTTGATTTACTGAGTTCCGTTCCATTTGCGGCCGGCCGCGGGACCCTGTTCAATGCTTTCCATAAGTGCTTTTATTGCTGATTCAAGCAGTTTATTTTCCTGTTGAATGTTGAGGCCCGGTCGACGGTCCGCCTCTGTAATGGCTGTTTTCAGGTTTAAATTGCCCTGCCTGCACGTCAGATAAATGCCTGATTTATCAAGGGTTTCAGCAAGGTACTCCTGCTCGGTCTGGCCGGGAGTGGGAATCAGAATGGCCTTGTTTCCCATCATTGCAATTTCCATAAGTGTTGAATAACCTGCCCTGCAAATCACCAGGGGGCCGCTTCGGAGCAATCTGCCAAGCATATCTGAAGGCAGGTGATGCGCCACATCCAGGTTTTCCCTGAGAGGTCTGATCTCCTGATCACCCGGAAGCCCTCTAAGTAACAGACATTTTTTTCCGTCTGGCGGCAGCTGGTCAATCAGCATCTCCTCGAAAATGCTTCTTTGTGGTTCAGGCCCCGAAACGATGGCCACCATATCGTATGCCTTAATTTCTTTTTCATTTTCGGGAGACTCGCTGAACCGGCTCAGCAGCCCGATGTAGCTTGTGTTCTCAGGCAGTGACTTCCCATGCGAAAGTTCCCCTGAAAGATTGGGGGTTGCTGCCAGATCAGGCACCCAGCAAAAATGAAAGTGCCGGATAACAGACCGGACAAGTTTATGCAATAACGGAGTGAAAACGCGTAAAGCCGGAGGAGGAAGGATATTCACCTGATGGGAAATTATTACGGAACAGGTATGACGATGCCACAGGCCGTAACGGTTGTCGGAAATCACCGCATCAATATCCAGAGATGTTATCAGTTTTTTGAGTTTCCGGTGTTCGTGGTAAACATTGAAAAGCAGGCGGGGCGTCTGAAACAGGATATGGATGCCTGCAGGAATTCTTTTGCTGTAATTGACCCGGTATCCAGGGAAGTTGATGAACTCGACCCCGGGAAATTCGAGGCGGAGCAATTGAAGCTGGGGTCCATCGGCAGCGATCACCGTTTCGGCGCCGGCTTTCATCAGGCTCCTGATCACCGGGATGCAGCGGGTGGCATGCCCCAGTCCCCAGTCAAGCGGACAAACAAGTATGCGGGGTTTCCTATGGCTCATCTCCGGTTTTTATGCAAAGATAGTAAGCCGGATTTTAATTCCAGGAATCCGGCCGTGTTTCAATGCGAAGAATTGACATACAGGTTCGGGGTTAAGCTATAGCTTTACTCAGGTTCGTCAGCAGGACAATTACCGGAAAATTTCAATGCGAGGCTGTTGAAAATTACTCCGGGCAGAAGTGTCGAAGTAATTTCAGGAATTTTTAAATTCGCTTTACTTATTCTGTTTCACCATTGTCCGGATAAGATAAAGAAAGAATTTGCCGCAAGGTCACGAAGACACTCAGTATCACTAAATGAGAAAAACAGGTTTTGTGCAACCTGGTGCCTTTGTGCCACTTCGGCAGGCTCAGTGCATCGCTTAGAGGCGAAATATTTAAAAGTAAGTTGTATGCTGTTAAAATCTTCTGAAACCACCACCTATAAAGCATTCCGGTCAAATTAGAATAATTTCCCCGGATAACAATGATTCTGTTTATGGACGCTGAACCACTCCTTTATCAGATTGCACTCACCCTGATTCCGGGCATAGGTGATGTCAATGCACGCAAGCTGGTTTCCTACACCGGCAGCCCCGAAGCGGTTTTCAAAGAAAGCCGTCTGGCTTTGCGGAAGATTCCGGGGATAGGCGAAGCTACAGTGGATGTGATTTTCAGCCATCGCGATGTATTGAGAAGAGCTAGCGAAGAGGTAGAATTTGTGCAGAAATACAGCATCCGCACGAGCTTTTTTACTGAGAAGGGTTACCCTGAGCGCCTGAAGCATTGTGCCGACAGCCCGGTGCTGGTCTATTCGCTTGGAAATGCTGACCTGAATGCACCCAGAATTTTGAGTGTGGTGGGGACCCGGCGCGCCACGGAATACGGGCGCGAAATGTGCCGCAGACTCATTGCCGGACTGAAGGAACTGGATGTATTGGTCGTCAGCGGTCTGGCATACGGGATTGATACCTGCGCCCATAAATCGGCCCTGGATGAAGGGTTAAGGACAGTCGGCGTGCTTGCCCACGGATTCGACAGGATTTATCCTTCGCAGAATAATATCCTGGCCCAGCGTATGCAGGAGCATGGCGGGCTGATTACAGAGTTTCTGAGTGGAACCAATCCCGACAGGGAGAATTTTCCCAGGCGCAACCGGGTGATTGCCGGATTGGCTGATGCCACCATTGTGATTGAGGCTGGCGGAAAGGGAGGAGCACTGATCACGGCGGATATAGCGAATTCATACAACCGTGATGTGTTTGCGGTTCCCGGAAGAATAGGTGACCCGATGTCGGAAGGCTGTAACAACCTGATCAAGACTAACCGCGCTGCCCTGCTGCAATCGGCCGCTGATGTCATGTACATCATGGGGTGGGACAAACCGGTGGATAAGCCTCCGGCTGCACAACGCAAACTGTTTGTTCAGCTAAAGCCCGACGAAGAGGCGGTAGTGGCAATACTGCAGGAAAAGGGAGAATGCAGCCTCGACAGGATATGTATCAACTCGGGAATGCAAACCAGCAAGGTAGCCGCTGCATTGCTTAACCTCGAATTTGAGGGAATCGTGAAAAGCCTTCCGGGAAAGATTTATCGTTTACTTTGAATCCGGTTTGACGTATCTGCTGCGTTGGATCAGGATGAATGCGATCAGCAGCGTTCCGGCCGCAAAGGCAGTAAAGAAAAGAATATCATTGCTCAGCAGGGTGAAGCGGAATATTCCGTGAAAGAAAGTTGCTGCCCCGAGGCCTGTCATGGAATCGATAAAACGGTTTTTGCGCATTTTGCCCATTCCGGTGAAAAATCCCAGAATCACGGCAAAAAGAGCGTTCATTGGCCCTATGGTGATCAGGTAAAGCCAGTCTCCCTCGGCGTGATTGCCAAAAAATGAATAATAAACTGCAAAGACAGTGGTCAATCCCAGGGCAACAGCCATGGCATAAACAATTCCATCCGCCGCACCTCCGAATATCTTCCTGCGTGTAATGTCATAATGCAGGGGCAGGAATTTCGATAACTCATGGGCAAAGCCAATGAAAACAAAAGAGTATATAATCATCCTGCGTAAACTCATGGCGCCGTCTATCCTGAGATAATGTGCGGCCTGATCCAGCGCAACCAGCGGTAAAGCCATGACAAGTCCGTATAACAATGCCCTGAAAAGCAATCCGAATTCTCCTTTGGGATACCTGTATTTAAGGTATAAATACAGACAGACAAACAATAATGGCGAAATCAGCAAAGTAAAGTATCTTTCCATAATTTCAGGATTTGGTCAAAAAAGTTTATTTGAAAGGACTTTGGATTGAATTGCTCTGGGAAATGGCTGGCAGATAGAATCGTTGAAAAATAAGGGTTAGCGGCAGGGAGTAGGTTCAGAACATTCCCGAATAGAGACAAATATATAAAGAAATTTAGCTTCCTGCAATGTTTATGCTTTATTTTGCAGTAAAATCTTTAAGAAACAGTTGAAATTAAAGGCTTACCGCAGGCGATCAATGAAACGCGGAATTATGGGCAGGCCGGAGTTGAAAAGAGAAAGGCCGGGGTTTCCGAGGGTTTTTGATACAAGGAATTACTGTTTTTTAAAGAATGTGTACTGACTTCATTTGCAGGAGAGGCTGATTTGAGCGCCTGTCAGGTGGCTTTTTTTCCCGGGCGAAATGTAGTTCTGCCAAAGTGATTTCAGGGCGCAAGTTTCAAGGTATAATAATATCTGTTGCTATGGATCTGCATGAAGGCGTTGTGGTTCGTTCAACCGGGAGCTGGTGCACCGTTATGTCGCCCGGTGGCATTGTAACAGAATGCAAGCTGAAGGGAAATTTCAGGATCAGGGGAATTCGTTCAACCAATCCTCTGGCAGTTGGGGATAAAGTGAAGTTTATTCTGCAGCCGGATCAGGAGGTTGGGCTGATACAAAGCATCAGCGACCGACAGAACTTTATAATCCGGAAAGCCACCCGCTTGTCGAAGCAGTCGCACATCATTGCAGCCAATGTTGATCAGGCGGTGGTGATGGTAACCTTATCAAAGCCAAGAACATCTACCGGTTTTATCGACCGCTTTCTGGTTACTGCCGAAGCGTATCACATCCCGGCCGCAATCCTTTTCAATAAATGTGATCTGATAACCGGCCATGAACTGGACCGCCTTGATGAACTGTTTAGCCTCTATTCATCTTTGGGATACAGTTGTATCCGAACATCAGCCCTGACCGGAGCCGGGAAAGCAGAAACAATTGCCCTCCTCAAAGATAAAATCAGCCTGATCAGCGGCCATTCCGGAGTGGGTAAAACAGCGCTGATCAATTCGATTGAACCCGGTCTGATGCGTAAGGTAGGTGAAATCTCCGACTATCATAATAAAGGAAAGCATACCACCACTTTTGCCGAAATGCTGCCCCTGAGTTTTGGCGGCTTTGTTATTGATACGCCCGGAATCAAGGAATTTGGCCTTGTACATTTCGACAGGCAGGAAGTTGCAGAACGTTTCCCTGAAATGCGTAATCTGATGCACCAATGTCAGTTCAACGATTGTACACATCTTCATGAACCGGGCTGTGCCGTAAAGAAAGCACTTGCTGAAGGACGTATTCATCCGGACCGGTACAACAATTATATCAGTATCGTCAATGATGAATATTTTGAAGAGAGTGAGTGGGATTAGTTCCTGGTTACAGAAAAAAATGCATTCTGATTTATGAGAGTAGTTATTCAACGTGTCAGCAGGGTAGTAGTAAGCAGCAACCAATATGGAACCAGCCGGATAGGTGAGGGGTTGCTTGTTTTGCTGGGTATTGAGGAGACTGATAGTGAGTCTGATGTAGCATGGCTGGTCGGGAAAATTTCAAGATTAAGGATTTTCTCCGATGCTGATGGCGTGATGAATCTTTCAGTCATGGATGTCAATGGCAGTATTATGGTTGTCAGCCAGTTTACACTGCATGCAAGCACCAGGAAAGGGAACCGCCCTTCCTACATACGTGCGGCCCGGCCCGAAACGGCCATTCCGATGTATGAGATGTTTGTGGAGCAACTGAAGCAATCCACGGGGCTTGAAGTTCAGACAGGCTGGTTTGGCGCCATGATGCAGATAGAACTGATCAATGATGGCCCGGTTACCATTATCATTGATTCAAAAGACAAAGAATAACCACCTAACACTCCAGATGCAGAGCTGCTATACTTCGGGTCAGAAGCTCATGGTCATGCCGAAACTTGGCATAACAGGTAACTGGTAAACCTTATCTCCTGTAATCCGGTTTACGTAGAAGATATTGTCGCGGTTGTATATGTTGGTAACACTCAGGTTAAATTCCAGCATCCCTTTTTCTCCGATTCTGAACCTGCGCATAAGGCTGAAGTCGAGCCTGTGGTAGTAGGGCAGGCGGGCTTTGTTATATTCGGCGTAAATAATGCCAAGCTGACCGTTTGAGGTCAGGTAATCGGTTCCGGCTCCCTGCTGGAAAGTGAGCTTTTCATAGAATCCCTGAGTCTGTGTAAAGGGGAAGCCTGAACCCAGGTTCCAGCGGGCGTTGAATTCCCAGTTAAGTTCCTTTCCGAAGCGGTATGAACTTACAAGATTCACATTGTGCCTTCTGTCGTAATGGGGAACATAGTTAATCAACCCGTCGAAACGGTTGACGTAAGCCAGCGAATACACGGCCCAGAAGTAGATTTTGCGTGAATCATATTTGACAGATACATCAAAACCATTGGCATCGCCGTTTTCAATGATAAAATCCTTGCGCAGGTATTCCGGTTTAAAACTATTACTGGTGGGATCATTGTAATCCCCGTTGTCTTCAAATACCTTGTTACGGTTGATATTGGTAAGTTGCGAGAAATCCTTGTAGTAGACCTCTAAATTTACACTGACATTCGGCAGGGGATCTATTTCAGCACCAAGGATAATATGCCCTGCTTTCTGCAACTTATGCTTTACCTGTTTCCCATCGAAGGTCTCCTGCAGGTTGTCAGGTCCGGAGAGGAAACCATAGAACAGGTTAACCACGTCCCTGTCGGAGTTGGCACTGATCAGGTTTTGTGAGTATAGGCCGGCGGCCATTTTCATCCTGAAATTATCTGAAAAGTTATATTTCATGGCCAGCCTGGGCTCAGGCGAAAAATTCCCGAGGGATGCATAATACTGAAGCCGGAAGCCCGGTTCGAAAAGCAGTTTTCCGCGGGTCATCTTGTATTTGACAAAACCGGCAATTTCAGTGGTGTTCTCTGTTTGTGAAATCTGCCGGCCAACGGTATTGTAAAAATCGAATTCGGTCTTGAATCCGAGCATTTCCAATCCGTATTTGATTTCATCTTTACCAAGGAAATAAGTAAATCCGAGCCCCAGGTTAAAACCGTTGATTTCGCTTGATCGCGCCGGAAGCGATCCTTCCTCCATGGTAATGTTATAGGATGAATAAGCAAAGTTACCTTCCATCAGTACCGGGTTGTTTCCGGGTATCACCACCCAGTTGGTCCCCCCGCCGGTTGAATTCCATTTATAAGTGGCCAGGTCAGTGTAGTCAACCTTATCGTTGAAGTTAAAGCCGTAGAAATTTACTTTGGATCCGTTTGCAGCATTTACCGATACCTTTCCGTAAACATCGGTGTAGTTGAAAGGAAGTCCGGCAGAGTCAATATAGTTATAGATCAGTTCAGAGGTTTGTTTCAGATATGAGTTTTTTGCCGAGAGCAGGAAGGAGATGCTGCTGGGGCTATCGTCGGTCTGTTTTTTCAATGGCCCTTCGAGCATAAGCTTTGCGCCGAAAGTGCTGGCGCCGGCTTTTCCTGCCAGGTGTTTTTTGTTTCCGTCGCGGGTGGTAAGGTCCATCACCGATGAAATCCGGCCGCCATGCTGGGCGTTGAACCCACCAGTATAAATGTCAGCATTACGGAGAATATCGGTGTCAAAAACCGAAAAAAGTCCTATGGAATGGAAAGGATTGTAGATAATCATTCCGTCGAGCAGCACTTTGTTCTGAATCGGTGAGCCTCCGCGGATATATAACTGACCGCCCTGGTCGCCGGTAAAAATAACACCGGGGAGCACCTGAAGGTACTGTGCCAGGTCAGGTTGACCGCCAATGGTCGGGATACGGCTGATTTGTTTGGGCGTCAGTTTGATCACCGAGGTACGGGTGTCACTCCTGGCTTCTTCCCTGTCTGCGGTTATCTGCACCGCATCCAGGTTAAAGGCCGATTTGGTCAGATACAGTTTCTTCGTCAGTACCGTATTGCCTTTTATCGTCACCTGTTCACGCAGGGTGTCATAACCAAGATAAGTTACCATCAGCGTGTACTGCCCGTCGGGAATTTTAGAAATGGTGAAGTATCCGTTCACATCGGTGGATGAACCGTAAGTGGTTTTGTAAAAATAGACATTCGTGAAAATAACCGGTTCCCCGGTCTCCTGCTCATATACAAATCCGCGAACGGTTCCGTTCTGGGCGAAAACCCCTGATGTGCTGATTGCCAGTAGGATGGCAGTAATAATCGTAATTCTGGAAAAGTTTTGCATATTGGAGTCAGTGAGCTGGGTGAGTCATATCTTGCAGGAAGCCTGCTGTTTGTTATTATTGATTGTGCCGGGTAATGGCCCCCGTTTTGGAGAAACCGGACAAAATTAATTAAATTTTATTTTCTTTTTCAATCTCATTTAAGATAAGTACCCTGTCCGTCTGAAGGGTACCGGGCATATAACAAACGCTTCGTTTCCCGAACCACTGATACCGGTAACGGGCAATATAGCGGTATATGAAATCGCTCCATTGCCGGGGAACTATCCTGAAAAGTGCGAAAACCTTCCAGCCTCCTCCGAGCGTGATGAGGATTTCAATAACTGCCCGTGAAGCTGAAAACACATTACCATCCCTGATAAAAATAATACTTTCTCCTCTCAGGGTTTCCGCCTGCGATGCCGCTGATGGCAAAACGGCCGGCCGGCCCGGATCAGCGATGAAAAATAATTTCCGCTTTCTGTCTGCCCGGAGTAAAAAGTTAGTTGCTCTGCTGCAAAGAATGCAAAATCCATCGAAAATGACCAGGCTCTTTTCAGAAGGAATGACTTTATCAGAAATGCTTTTGTTCATTCGAAAACCTATGAAAGTGTATATTATTTACGAACGTATGTTCATTTATTGTTGCCGGGAAACGTTTTTTAACCTGTATTTTCAAACAAATCAGGGGGCGGTTTGTTAGATTCAGCGGGATTTTGAAAGTTTTCACTACTTTATTATCTTTGCCATCATTGAAAACATTTCATCAATAAACATAAATACCTAATTAAATACGAATAATGGACGAAAATAGGATCACCATTGCCGGCGGCAAGCTGATGGTGCCTGACAGGCCGGTTATCCCTTTTATTGAAGGCGATGGCACCGGCCCGGATATCTGGTCTGCAGCGGTAAGGGTTATGGATGCAGCGGTTGCGAAAGCATACGGCGGAAAAAGAAAGATTGAATGGCTTGAAGTACTGGCGGGTGAAAAGGCGTTCAATCTTACGGGTAACTGGTTGCCCGAAGAAACACTTGAAGCTTTCAGGGATTATAAAGTTGGGATAAAAGGGCCGCTCACCACCCCGGTAGGGGGCGGAATCCGCTCCCTGAATGTGGCATTGCGTCAGCAGCTCGATCTGTATGTTTGTCTGAGACCGGTCAGATGGTTTTCCGGGGTTCCCAGTCCGGTAAAGGATCCCTCAAAAGTTGATATGCATATTTTCAGGGAAAACACCGAAGATATTTATGCCGGGATTGAATTTATGAGCGGTACGCCGGAGGCCCGGAAGATGCGTGATTTTCTCCAGCAGGAAATGGGGGTGAAAAAAATCCGGTTTCCTGAAACCAGCTCCTTCGGGATTAAGCCGGTATCGAAGGAAGGGACAGAGCGCCTGGTCAGGGCAGCCCTTGAATATACCATCAGCCGGGGATTGCCCTCATTAACCCTGGTGCACAAAGGGAACATCATGAAGTTTACCGAAGGCGCCTTCAAGTTATGGGGATATGATCTTGCACGCCGGGAATTCGGAAAGTATACCTTTACCTGGGCGGAGTATGATGAAATTGTTGAAGCATCCGGCAAGGAAGCCGCAGACAAGGCGCAGCAGGATGCAGTATCGGCAGGTAAAATCATTGTTAAGGATGTGATCGCGGATGCTTTTCTGCAGCAGATACTTCTGCGTCCGGCCGAATATTCAGTTATTGCCACCCTGAACCTGAACGGTGATTACATTTCCGACGCCCTGGCTGCCATTGTCGGAGGAATCGGCATTGCCCCCGGAGCAAATATCAATTATGTAACCGGACATGCTATTTTCGAGGCCACCCATGGCACCGCCCCCAAATATGCCGGGCTGGATATGGTGAATCCCGGATCCGTGATTCTTTCGGGCGCCATGATGCTGGAATACATGGGCTGGATTGAAGCAGCCAGACTGATCTATGATGGCATTGAAAAAACAATTCTTCAGGGCAGGGTGACTTATGATTTTCACCGCCTGATGCAGCATGCCACCAAATTAAAGACTTCTGAATTCGGTACGGCCATAACAGAGGCAATCCACAATTCATAAGCAGGAAGAACCAATTAACACAATATCCAAATCATTATGGCAAAGAGACTGAAAGATACACTGTACGAAAAGATCATGGACTGGCGTCCCCGTACTGAGCGACTGATGAAAGAATACGGCAATGTGGTGGTCGATCAGGTTACCATTGGTCAGATCCTTGGCGGGATGAGGGGAATTAAATCCCTGGTCTCAGATATTTCTTACCTCGACCCGCAGGAAGGTATCCGTTACAGAGGATATACACTTCCTGAGGTTTTTGAAAAACTTCCGAAAGCAAAAGGAGGAAATATGCCCCTGGTGGAGGGCCTTTTTTATCTGCTGCTTACCGGCGATATGCCCACAGAAGAACAGGCTGCTGAGGTGGCGGACGAGTTTAACAAACGCAGGATACTTCCCCGGTTCATCTATGAGCTGATCGATGCCATGCCATGCTGCAGCCATCCAATGACTATTTTCTCCACTGCTATCCTTACCCTGCATCGTGAGTCGTTTTTTACCAAGAAATACCATGCCGGGATCAGTAAACTTGATTACTGGGATCCTACCTATGAGGATTCGCTTAACCTGCTTGCCAAGCTGCCGGAGATTGCCACTTATACATATGCGAAACTCTATCGTGACGGTAAAAGAATTCAATCGAATCCCAATCTTGACTTCGGAGGGAATTTTGCCCACATGATGGGTATAGGAAAGCCTTATGATGATGTTTCCAGGATGCACTTTATCGTGCATGCCGATCATGAAGCCGGTAACGTAAGTGCACATACCGGTCATCTGGTTGCCAGTTCGCTTTCGGATGTTTACCTTTCGATTTCTGCAATGGTAAACGGACTGGCAGGTCCGCTGCATGGTCTTGCCAACCAGGAAGTGCTGCGCTGGCTGCAGGATCTGATGGATAAAATGAACGGGGAAGTTCCCACCGAAGATGAACTCAAACAATTTGTCTGGAATACCCTGAATTCAGGGCAGGTTATACCGGGCTTCGGTCATGCCGTGCTGCGTAAAACCGATCCGCGCTATATGCTTCAGCGGGAGTTCAGCCTGAAAAATATGCCTGAAGATCCGCTTTTCAAAGTTGTGGATATGTTATACAATGTGGTGCCGCCCATTCTTCTCGAACAGGGCAAGGCTAAAAACCCATGGCCCAATGTGGATGCACAGTCCGGAGTTATCCAATGGCACTATGGCATCAAGGAGTACGACTTTTATACCGTACTGTTCGGGATAGGCAGGTCGATCGGAATCTGTGCGAATATCATCTGGGACCGAGCCCTGGGGTATCCGCTCGAAAGGCCCAAGTCGCTGACTACAGCCATCCTTGAAGACTTTGCAGCCGGCAAGGATGTGGTGATCGAAGATTAGTTCAGTTCAGCCAGCCCGTTAAAACGAACTTTACCTGTGAAACCTGTATATCAGGTGTGATAATTCATCCGGTGGACTTTTGCAGGTTATCTTATCCGATACCCTTTTATATTGAATATGGTAAATCAGAAGGAAATTGTGCTTCCGGCCTTCCCCCGCGGATTTCACCTTATCACAGAGCTGGTATTGTCCCAGCTGCCTCCTTTGCCGGAGACCGGATTGCTGCATCTCTTTATCAGGCATACATCGGCAGGAATCTGCATCAACGAAAATGCAGATCCCACCGTATTGATTGATTTCGAAACCGTTTTTAACAGAATGGTTCCCGAGGGGCAGCCTTTTTACCGCCATACTATTGAGGGGAATGACGATATGCCCGCACACATCAAATCGGTGCTGGCCGGCGCAGAAGTGAATATTCCTGTAACCAACGGAAAACTGAATCTTGGAACCTGGCAGGGAATTTATCTGTGCGAATTCCGCAACCGTGGCGGGCAGCGCAGACTGATGGCTACGCTGATCAGCTGATCAGCAAATTATTTAAGATTTTCGTAATACCAGTTTATTGCCTGCTTCAGACCTTCCGGGAGGCTGTACTTCGGGTTATACCCGAGCAACTTCCTTGCCTTTTCGATGGAAGCAAGAGAGTGCTGCACATCCCCGGCCCTTGGTGGTCCGTACACCGGTCTGATCTCTCCGGCAGGAAGCCCCAATCCCTGCAACAACATGGTTAACAGGACAAACAATTCGTTCAGCGTGGTGCTTTCGCCGTAGGCTACGTTATATACTGTATTGAGGGCGGCGGGATTGTCGGTGAGGAGCGCCAGCAGATTGATCTGCACTACATTGTCGATATAGGTAAAATCGCGTGACTGACTTCCGTCTCCGTTGATTACCGGGGATTCGCCCCGTACCAGTTGTTTGATGAACTTCGGTATCACCGCAGCATAGGCCCCGTCAGGGTCCTGGCGTTTGCCGAACACGTTGAAATACCTCAGCCCGATGGTCTGCATACCGTAAAGATCAGCAAAAACCCCGGCATAGAGTTCATTCACATACTTGGTAATCGCATAAGGGGAGAGCGGTTTGCCGATTACATCTTCCTTTTTGGGAAGGGCAGGGTGGTCGCCGTAAGTGGAGGAGCTTGCCGCGTAAACGAATCGTTTGACGCCTGCATCGCGCGCAGCGACCAGCATATTCACGAAACCACCGATATTTACATCATTTGAAGTTGCAGGATCCTTGATGGACCTCGGGACGGATCCCAGGGCAGCCTGGTGAAGCACATAGTCTGTCCCTTCACAGGCATTCCGGCAATCATCCGCATTGCGGATATCCCCGGTAATCATCGAAAAATCCGGGTGGGTGAGAAAGTCTTTGATATTCTCCTGCTTCCCGGTACTGAAATTATCAAGGCAAACAACCCGGCTTCCCTTTCCGAGCAATGCCTCAACCAGGTTGGAGCCAATAAAGCCGGCCCCGCCGGTTACCAGTATTTTTGATGATCCCAATTGTTGCATAGCCTGCATCCTGTTTAATCAGTCGGCCTGAAATCTATTCATTTCGTCCACGGGTGAAGAATGACAAAGGTCGGAGAATTTTGTCAAAAACAAAGTATTGTATCAGCACAAAGTCTTCATCATCATTGATCAGGGCATACATGCGGTCGCGGTCGAAGGTGACCGTTGATCCGTCAAATACATCAATTTCAGGCTCGGGGAGCATCCTCGGGTATGTTTTGACATTCTGTCTGGATCCGTCCTTCGCAAACAGTGTGATCACGTGCATGGGAACCGGGCTGGTGATGGAATCCCTGCGTTCCGGTTCCATATCATTGAACAAAGCCTCGTACCGGATATTCCGGAAGGCGTTTACAAAGGCCATCAGCTGAAGGCTATCGTAGGCAGCCAGCGTTTTGTTGTCAGTTAAACGGACCAGTTCCAGTCTGGTATTTTCGCGGTTTACGACTTTATATGATTCTTCAGGATGACTGGGGAATTCAACGAGAATATGGTCTATCTCAGGGAGCTTTTTATTAAATACGGTATGTTCCCTCCAGTCGTTTTCAAGCGTGGAGTATCGGGTGGCGACATACCCGCGCAGGCCGGGCATGTAAATTACCACTGGTGCATCGGCGCCTTCGAGCAGGGCGTATGTGCCGTTGTTGTCCATGGTTGCATCCCCGACATAGTAAGTTTTTGTAAGTTTTTCAACGGGAAACCACCTGTATTTCCCGAGTTTAATACGGTGGGTATTCTGGTAAATTTCAACTTTTACCGATTTGGCTGAAAGAAGGGTCAGGATGTTGTTATGGGCTGCACGGGCTACAGGTTCCCTTACGGTGATGTTCGAAAGGGTAAGCAGGAAAGTGTTGATATTCTCGGGATGAGCGGCATATTTTTCATTCAGCTGCCAGGTACCGTCGGCTTGCCGGGTGAGCAGGATGGAACGGTCTGATTTGTCGGACATAAAAACCTTGGTTATTGCAGCCGTATCGGCAATGGCAAAATCGCTGATCCCGGAGTGCAGGGTTGTGCTGGACCGGTTCATGATAAGGTAGCCTGCCAGGATGGCAAGCAGCAGCGTGATGATCAGTGTGAGCCTGTTTTTTCGCATTTCGGAGTCTGTAAATAAGTTTTTATTTTTCGTGTTTCAGTTCCCGGCTATCCGGAAACGGGTCATTATTCTGTGCCGGTATTATCTTGCGTAGCGGTATTTCCTGATCATGGACTGTATGAATCCGAAGAGGATAACCAGCAGTACCGGACCGGCAGTGTTGATCAGCTGCCACATCAGCAGGTCTTTTCTTGCACGGGTTACATCGAGCGATCTTAGCCTGAGTTCGCGGGAGCGTACCGCCATCAGTCCGGTATCGTCGCAAAGGTAATTCACTGCATTGAGCATCAGCTCCCTGTTCCCGAAGGTCTGACCTGTAAAACGGTCGTAGCCCAGTGGGTAAGGGTTGAAGGTGCCTGCGCTGAACTGAACCTGGTTTTTAATCAGGTCTCCGTCGGCCATCACAATCATCCTGTTCTCAGGGCTCCTGCCGGTAAAACCGATTTCCGGAGCCTGTGCAATTTCAGCAGGAATCCGGTTGTTGTAAAGTGATTCAAATTCTCCTTCGAGCAGCACCGCTACAGCCTGAGGCGGTTGGTTGTAGTCTGCCGGATCGGGCTCCCTTCGAAGGATGTCAAGGCTGATCATGACGGGCGTATTTGCCACACGCGTATACTTTGATGTTTGTAAAAGCACTGTTTTGCTGATCGCCGGATTACCTACGGTATCGATACTGCTGATAAACTCGGTCCGTACCGCATTCAGGTTGTTGACAACCGGGTGTGAGGAGGCAGAGGTGAGCACCGGGAAGTAGTACCATGGGAAGAAGCTGAATTGCGGCTGATTCCCGATCTGACCGGTATAAAGAGGAATCGGCAGTGCATTCAGGTCCATCAGCAGGTTGCTGTTAAGCCTGACTCCATAGCGGAAAAGCATATCGTTCAGGTTAATATCCCGGGTGATGCCCATAGTACGGTCAGCCGATTGAATGCTGTCCATACTGGCAAAAACCGGATCGATCAGCCAAAGCACTTTACCGCCTTTCATAATGTACTGGTCGATGATAAATTTGTCCTTCTCGCTGAAAACTGAATCGGGTTTGGCGATGATAATTGCCTTGTATTTGTTCAATACGGTGTAAGTTCCGTCTTCATTTTCCTTTCTTTCAGTAAGTGCATTCACCCTGCCGTTGATGTTTACACTTTCAACGATATAGTAATCGGAAAGTGCCCGGGAGATATCAGCGATTTCGGCACCTTTGAGTTCGCCATGACCCTGCGTAAAGGCGATTTTTGGTTTCCCCGTATTGCTGAGCTTCCTGATGGCGTTCGAAATATTGTATTCCAGCGCCTGTATTGAATTGTTTATGATTACATCAGGAGGGGCGCCAATTTGCTCTGATATCAGGCTCAGGGGAATTTCGCGGCCTTTATGCGAAACAATGGCTCCAGGAAATATCCGTTGCTGCTGCATGCCCTCTTTTTTCCTGACATTGATGTCGGTTGGCTGAAGGCCCTGTTGTATCAGCCTTTCAAAAACTTCATTCCTGGTTTTGGCATCCGGCGCTTCGGAAGGATTGATGAATTCATACTGAATATTATCATTGAAAGCCCTGAACTCATCCAGCATTTCCCGGGTGGAACGGCTGAGCATTTTGAAGCCGGCCGGGAATTCACCTTCCAGAAATACTTTGAAATAGAAAATATCATCCGTTTCCCTAAGCAACTTTTTGGTGGAAGGGGAGAGGGAATATCTCTTTTCGGTAGTCAGGTCGAAGCGGGTAAAAATGTAAGAACCGATGATGTTAAGCAACAAAATAATCACAAGCCCCAGCACAAGCTGAAGAATGTTGTTTCGGCGGATATCTTTGTTTGTTTGTCTGGCTGAACTCATTTTCTTAACTCCGGTATTAGAATTGAACTGGCTCCGGTTATTCGGCTTCGGTCATTGATTTTTCCTGCTTCTCCCATTTTCTGCTTTCGAGAGATGTTTTTGTCAGCAGTAGAAATATGCCGATGACACTCAGAAAATAGATTACATCGCGGGTATCGACAACGCCACGGCTCATGGAAGCATAGTGCGCTTCAATTCCCAGCGACATTATGAGCAGGTCGGCTTTTCCGAAAAGGGAGAGAGAAGCGACAAACCCGAATCCAATGTAGGCAAAGCCACTGATAATCAGGGCAAGCATAAATGCAACAATCTGGTTGTCGGTGATGGAAGAGACGAAAATGCCGATGGCAACAAATGCTGAAGCCAGAAACAACAGGCCGATATATGAGCCCCACATCCCGCCCATATCCATATTTCCTTTGGGCAGGCCAAGCAGGTAAACTGAAACGGCATAGATAAACGTAGGCAACAGGGAGAAAATCACCAGCGAAACACCTGCCAGGTACTTCGACATAATTATCTGCATATCCGTCAGCGGTTTGGTAAGCAGCATCTCAATGGTGCCCCCTCTCTTTTCATCGGCGAACGACCGCATGGTGATGGCAGGTATCAGGAAAAGGAATACAAACGGGGAAATCATGAAGAGATTATCCAGGCTGGCATAACCGTAATCGATGATGTTGAAACCCATCGGGAAAATCCATAGAAACAACCCGTTAATCAGCAGAAATACCACAATGGCAATATAACCGATCAGTGAATTGAGAAAAGCAAATATCTCTTTCTTGTAAAGTGTATACATATCGTGTCTGAGGGTTCCCGTTAAGAGGGGGCTAAATTACTCAAAATTGCCGTTTTGGGACTTGTTTTTGGATTTTTTGGCAAATCTTCAGCCTCCCGGTTGTCTCATTATGCTTCTTACACAGGATAGTCAGAATGGAAACTCTGTTTATACAAATGATTCCGATATAAGAAGAATGAGTACCTGAAAGGTGGTTTTATGGTCAGCGGGCAAATTCGATCAATACGACATCGTCATTCCTTAATCCGAGCAGACTGGATGCATTCCCTTTATTGATCGCTATTTCCAGGTATCCGGTGGTACTGAACAGCACGGCAATCTCTCCTTCCGGAACATCGCTGTAAGCATTTCTCACGACATTCACCGGATGGGTTTTGCCCTTGATGTTGAGAGAAAATCTACGTCTCATTCCTGTTTCAAGAAATTCCTTTTCTGTAATATTCAGGAATACGTTCTCGTAGTTGTCAATATAGATAACCCGGCCGCTGATGATATTTCCGTTGATCTGAGGTTGCATGGAAATCAGTGCCTTTAATTCATTCCTGACATCTCCCAATTCTTCAACCGGTTTACCGGTAGCCAGATGAACCGCAGCTTTTACAAATCTGTCGCGGGTTGAAAAGATAAAATGACCGGAATCCTGGGGAATGGTCAGTTCAACGATCTTATCAGGCAGCCCGTCAAACATCAGGGTGAAGATGCCGTTGTCGGCGCCGATAAAATAATGATTGCGGTATAGCAGTGCAATGTGCGGTGTAAGTTCCGACTCTTCAGTATTAACGCCCACAATATGCACAGTACCGTCCGGAAAATGCGGAAATGAGTTCCGCAGGATAAAAGAAGCCTGTTTCACATTGAACGGCGGAATCTGGTGCGTTATATCCACAATCCGGGCCTCCGGAAGCTTGCTGAGTATGGCGCCTTTCACCACACCGGCATAGTGGTCCCTCGGGCCCCAGTCGGTAGTTAGTGTAATAATGTTTACCTGTGCCATATTAATTTCATTAACTTCCTGCAGCAACTTAGCTTCCTTAACCCTGAACAACAATCATTTTTATAAAATTCAAATGATTTTTGCACAGGGATGTCTGAGTAAAGGCTTCAACCGCATTTTTTTTCAGCGTAATGAAGAATGCGCTATCCTCCCTCGGGCCGGATTTCTTATAAGAATGAACCATTGCAAAATTACATTATCTCTTTATTAAACCAAGGGGATTGGCCATGAATTCTGAATGCGGGTTTTCACAGGCCCGGGGACCCGGATTTTGGGGTGCTTGCATAACTTTATTTAATTCGTTTTACTATTGTCCGGAAAAACTGTTTATCAAACATAGAGATTCTTCGCTCCACGTTGTTACGCTCAGAAAGACAATGTTTTAGGGTTTTAGAGAGGGGGCTTGGTGGCGGCGAAGCCGCCACCAAGCCCCCTCTCCTTATAAACCTACGTAAGTTAAAGTCATTCTGAGCGTTAGCGAAGAATCTCCCCCTCTCCTTATAAACCTACGTAAGTTAAAGTCATTCTGAGCGTTAGCGAAGAATCTCACAATTTTCTCCGGACAACAATGAATTCTTTTAATAACTTTGTATCAAAACCGGTATGATAAAACACATTGTATTCTTCAGGTTATTGCCCGGATTACGGGAGGCTGGTGCCGCGGATTTGCTGGAGGAGGTCAGCTACCAGCTTGGATTGCTTCCGGCGCTTGTTCCCGGCATTCTGAATTTTGAAATTTGCAGGAATATCGCTGTTGATCCGAAAGCTGCCGATATTGTGCTGGTAAGTGAATTTACCGATACGGATGCCCTGAAAGCTTATCAGATTCACCCGGCTCACCTTGCATTCGTGGAATGGAACCGGAATAAATGTCCCAAAATGGCCGTTGCCGATTATGAATTCTGACAAGTTCCTGAATTTGTCCCTGTTGTGTATCATAATCCGGCAGTTATCTTATTTTTGTATCAGCAATTCTTCCTGATCTCTTTGCAACCATGAAAAAACTACCCCTTATGCTGTTTTTGTTTCCGCTTGCATTTGTCTCGTGCGACCTTGGCGGTGAACATTATTCACGGTATTATGATTATGTTGATATAGATGAGTTGTCAATCCCCGACAGCGCAATGACTGGGGATACGGTGCCGGTTTATGCACGTGCGGGCGCCCCGAATGGCTGCTGGTCTGAACTTGAATTATATTGTTATCCGTATAATGATACGCTTTACCTGGTAAATGCTTCAGGCTTGTACGAATCTTATGACGGTGTTTGTCCGGAAATCTATGTGACAAAAGACAGTACTTTCAGGTTTATTCCAGATACAGCCGGCATTTATATTTTTGCCGCCCAGTCGAGATCGAAGCCGGTTATGTTTGATACACTGGTTGTTATGCCTGAGCGTTGATTACTGATATAAAAGTGAAACCCGCAAACCGGATGATTTTCTTGTGAAGGTTTCTGTTTCAGGCAGGGCTTCGGCCTTGCTTTTCTAAATGTTTAAAAATGTCGGAGCAATACATATGAAAAACCTGACTACACCTTTGCCGGCTTCCGAAAGGATCATCCTTTTGGATATTTTGCGGGGTTTCGCGATCTTCGGCATCCTGATGGTGAATATGAAGATTTTTATCCATCCTGTCAATGTGATGATGTTGAGGCCATCTGTGGATCAGCCGTTGTTTTTGCTTATACCTGACCTGCTTATAAAATTTCTTTTCGAAGGAAAGTTTTATACCCTGTTCTCGCTGCTCTTTGGCTATGGTTTCTGGATCTTCATGAATAAAAAGATGGAGACCGGTTCAATTATACCGGTCTTCAGGAGGAGACTCGCTGTTCTGCTTCTGGTTGGAGTGCTTCATATTGTATTACTGTGGGCCGGAGATATCCTGTTTTTTTATGCCATCTTCGGATTTTTTCTTTTACTTTTCAGGAAGTCTTCCGACAGAAAAGCCGTTATCTGGGGAGCGGCACTGATATTGCTGCCGGCAATCGTTACCGCACTCACCTGGGGAATGATGGCCCTGGGTTCATCGTTTCCTGAAGGGAAAGCGGCTATTGATGCCGCTGCCGCTGAAAGCTCCCGGTCGATAAGTGAGATGATTGAACGTTCACGGCAGGCATATGGTTATGGGAGTTTCAGCGAAATTGTCAATGCAAGGATAAAAGAATGGACTGCCTTGTTGCCAGGGTTGTTGTTTTTTTATCCGGCCGTGCTTGGTACATTCTTGTTCGGAATGCTTGCTGCCCGGAAAAATCTGGCCGTTTCAAATGCTGCAAACACCTCCTTTTTCAGAAGGTGCCTGCCGCTGAGCCTGCCTATCGGGATAGCGGGAGAGGCTGTATATACATACGCTTCCTTACATGCTGACATGGCAATGCCCAACGGGATGAGCGTGCTGGCATCTTTTTCGCACGCCGTCGGGGCACCTGCACTTACCCTCTCCTACATAGGTTTGATCATGGTTCTTTTCGAAAAAGGACGACTCTCCTGGCTGTGGAATGCCCTGGTTCCTGTAGGCAGAATGGCACTTACCAACTACCTGATGCAGTCTTTGATTTGTACCTCGATATTCCTTTCATATGGACTCGGAATGTCCGGGAAACTGAATATCCTTCACGGCATTGCCCTTGTTATGCTAATATATTTCCTGCAGGTCATTTACAGTCGTTACTGGATTTCAGAATTCCGGTTCGGTCCGGCTGAATGGGTCTGGCGAAGGCTCACTTACCTCAGTCCGGTAAGTTTCCGGAAGAAATGCGGATAGTATGTGAATAGTTGTTTTTCATCATGAGCCATCCGCTGAATGATTATCTGGTTTTATTTTTTAAGAAACACTTAAAGCATTGAAAATGAAAACTAATTACCGCTACTACCCTGTTATTTTTTCTCTATTTCTCCTTCTCGGAGGAGGTGTCTGGCTATATTTACAGGCGCCCCGTCAGGAAAAGGAGGGTCATCACATGCTTGCACGCACGGGTTTGAAAAAGGAACCAGGATACCTTCCCAACGATTGGTTGTCAAGGCAGCGGACCTATCCGCAGGGGCGGATAAAAACAGAACATTATCTTAAGGCTGTGAGGGATGCTCATCAGATGCACCGGAGCCTGTCGCGCGGATCTTACAGCTGGGAGCCTGCAGGGCCGACAAACATCGGCGGACGGATCACGGACATAGAAATGCCAGCCGGTTCATTCTCTACAATTTATGTTGGTACAGCTTCCGGTGGAATATTTAAGACAGATAATTCCGGAGCAGACTGGACAAATATTTTCGATCAGGCAGCTACCATCTCCATCGGCGATCTTGCGGTCGGCCGTCAGAATACGGATCTGTTATATGCCGGAACCGGTGAAGCCAACGCCTCAAGCCAGAGTTTCAGGGGAGACGGAATTTATAAATCGACCGACGGCGGTGCCACCTGGACACATACAGGGTTGGATGAATCGGCCTATATCGGGCGTATTGTCATAGACTATCAGAACGAGGAAAGGGTTTTTGCGGCTGCCTGTGGCAATCTTTTTACCCCTGACGGTCATCGCGGAATATACCGTACCATTGATGGAGGCGCCAACTGGGAACAGGTGCTTTTTATCAGTGATTCCACTTCCGGAATTGATCTGGTTCAGCATCCGACAAATCCCGACATTCTTTATGCCGCCATGTGGGAACGTATGCGCGGACTTAATTACCGGCGTTCATTCGGGCCTTCCTCCGGTATCTGGATGACTGTCAACGGGGGCGATACCTGGACGAAACTGCAGGGCGGATTGCCCCAGGGAAATCAGGTAGGGCGGATCGGTCTGGCCATTTCGCCTTCTGATCCGGAAAGGCTGTACGCATTTTTCGACACCAGTTCGGGCGAGGCGGTCTACCGCACTGATAACGGGGGCCAGAACTGGATACGTACCAATGACAATGCCATTCAAGGCATGAACAGTTCTTTCGGATGGTATTTCGGGCAGATCCGGGTGAGCCCGGTGAATCCGGATGTGATTTACCTGCTTGGCGTTGATCTTCATTATTCCACCAACGGAGGCGACAGTTACATCCAGTTGGCGGGGTATTACAATTCTGATGAAATTCATGTTGATCACCACGCCCTTTACATTCATCCATCAACCGGAAGGGTATATGAAGGCAACGACGGGGGATTCTATTTCAGCGATGATATGGGGTTAAACTGGACCTGGATTAACAATCTGCCCATTACCCAGTTCTATGATATCGAGATTGATTATCTGAATCCGGCCCGGCTGATCGGAGGGACGCAGGATAACAACACCATCAGGACTTCCGCGGGAAGCGCGGACGGATGGGATGCCATTCTTGGGGGTGATGGTTTTTATTCGCTGGTCGATTATACCCGTTCAAATATGGTTTATGCTGAATATCAGTGGGGGATGCTGCATAAGTCTGCCAATTTCGGCAATTCAATGTCATACATCGGGGACGCCTGGTCAAACGACAGGGTAAACTGGTCGGCTCCTGTGGTGATGCATCCACAGAATCCGAATATTCTTTATTTCGGTACTTACCGGGTATGGAGAACTTCAAACGGGGGCAATAGCTGGAGTGCGGTAAGTCAGGATCTGACCAAAGGAGATGACGGCAGTACCTATCATACCATCACCACCCTTGCCGTGTCGGGCATTGATCCTGATATCGTGCTTGCAGGTACTGACGACGGCAAGGTACATATCAGTGTGAATGGAGGAGCATTGTGGACAGATATCAGCGCGGGTCTTCCTGACCGCTGGATTACCCGGGTGGCAGCAGATCCTTTCGATGTAAATACCATCTATGCAACCTGTTCGGGTTTCCGTTGGGATGAGCCATTGGCGCACGTTTATCGTTCGACCGACCTTGGTAACTCCTGGGAACCCATCAGCAATAACCTGCCCGAACTTCCGGTGAATGCTTTTGTGGCCGATCCGACCAGGCCCGGCAGGTATTTTGTCGGAACGGATGCCGGAGTGTTTATGAGCAGAGATTACGGACAAAGCTGGGAAAGTATGAACCTGGGATTGGGCAATGTACCCGTAACTACCATGAAAATTCATGATGCCGAAGAGATGCTGGTAATTGGTACTTACGGACTTTCCGCTTACCGGCTCCACCTGGCGGAACTGAGCGTGGATTTGCCACAGTTGCCGGAACCATCATCATCTCTGGCCCTGGTTTCAGTGTATCCTCTGCCATGTAACGCTGAACCGGCAGGCGGCTGCTGGGCAAAGATCAGTTCGCCTGCCGGACAGAATGCTGATATCCGTTTATATGATCTGAAAGGGCGGCTGGTTGCTCCGGTGCAGAACATCAGCCTGAAACCAGGCGTAAATACCATCCCGCTGAATATCCTGACCCACAGTGACCATGCCCCCGGATATTACCTGGTTACGGTTACTTCGGGTAAACAGTCGGTTTCGAAGAAGATCATGATCCTATGATTGTTTGACAAAATCGGGCTGAAGAAATGGCCGTTGTTAAATCATCCGCTCCGGGCCATCAGAGGAACAGCTGTCTGTAACTTCTGGTATTGGGAGAAGAGCATGTCTGACAAAAGTCATGGTGTTAATCAGTTGTTTATCAAATGCAAAATGCTTCCGGAAATCAAAAACCGGAAGCATTTTGTATTTACAGTTTAGTATCTGTGAAAAACAGGTATTTATTAAGGATTTTTGCTTGCGGTACGGGAAGAGAGTTCAAAATCCCGGCTTGATTTCAGCAGATTAAGTGTGTAAAGCGTGAGGTTCTTTATTTCAGCCAGTATATTAAGGTAGAGGATACTGTTCCGGGTCCCGGTTTCCGAGTTCTTGATCCGCTTTACCTGTTTTTTCCGGGTCTCTTCGATAATCCGTTGTATATTTTGCTGTCTGGCAACGATCATGTCAAAATCATCATAATTCTGTTTCTTCAGCATATTCATCACTTCGCCGAAGAGCAGGGATATTTCACCGTTCAGCCTTGACAGTTCTTCTATCTGAACCGGTATCATCGGCCTGTGATTGTTTTCAACATGTTCAAAACTTGGCATCGTGATGAATGAGATGCAATGGTTTATCTCGCGCAGGTAGTCGATGGCCTGTACATAAAAATGCCCTGATTCAACCGAATCTTCGCGCAGGTGTGACAATGTTTTGCTGATCTGGTTTTTAAGCCGTTTTGTAGAAACATTCAGGGCTTCAGAGCCGCTTTTGGCATTTTTCAGAACCTTTCTGTCTTCATCCATCAGGCCTATAAGGGTCTCTTTGAAGATGGCAAGGCTTTGCTCAAGCACCTGCTGTATGGTGAGGGAACATCTTACGATAATGGTTTCTGTGCTGAGTTCATCGGGTAGCGCATCAATGGCTTCGTCGGCTTTACGCTCATTAGTTCTCCTGAGGTGAATGCGGTGGGTGCGGTAAATCAGGAAACCGACCAGGAACAGCAGTATAAAAGTAGCAACCAATCCTCCGTAATACAATATTGAAGCAGCGACAAGGGCAACGGTAAAAGCAGCCAGCGCAGTGAAAAACCATCCGCCGATCACCGAAAGCACGCCCGTTATGCGGTAAACTGCACTTTCACGGCCCCAGGCCCGGTCGGCCAGTGAGGTTCCCATTGCAACCATAAAAGTTACGTAGGTTGTTGACAGCGGAAGTTTAAGTGAAGTTCCCAGTGCAATCAGCATACTTGCCACCACCAGGTTAACACTGGCCCTGAGCATATCGAAGGCTGCGCCTTCGGGCATTTGTGCCACGGTAGTTTCGTCAGGAGGATTAAATCGATTTTCAATCCATAGGTTAACTTTGTCGGGCATAAACCGGCTGATAGCGGAAGATACATTCAAGGCACCCCTGACCAGATTTCTGGAAAGAATGGAGGAATTGAACCTTTCTGCACCTTCGCCCTGACGGCTCAGGTCAACCGATGTTTCAATAACTGAACGGGCTTTTTTTGAAGTCCATAAAGTGATTGCCATCACCATACCGGCAATGAGCAGCATCCAGGTTTCCGTTTTTACATCTTCTGCCAGGCCGGTCATCAGAAATGTATTGGGGTCGGCACCGGGGGCTGCATTGAATAATTGCAGGGCTTTCAGACCTGCAAGCGGAACCCCTATGAAGTTTACCAGGTCATTTCCGGCAAAAGCCATTGCCAGGGCGAATGTGCCGGCCAATACAATGACTTTCAGAACATTCAATCTGAAAAGTAAGATTAAAATCTGCAAAAGCAACGTCCATCCGGCTAAACTGACCAGCAGGATCATGCCTGTATTTGCATTGATGTAATTTAAAGTTTCGGGGGTAATAAATGAAGCTCCTTTCGCACCTTTGATCAGCATAAAATAGGTGATACCTGTGATGGCAAGTCCTCCCCATAAGGCACCGAAATATTTCAGGTTAAACCTCAGGTTGAAGGTAAATATTATCCTGGTGATATATTGCACCAGGGACCCCACGCTGAATGCAATGGCTACGGATACCAATATACCGGTGATAATGGCCAGGGCTTTGGCAGAATTGATGTACTGCCCGATGTCCTGCATCGTCTGTTCCGAACCTGTGATCTTAATAACGGCAACCGCTACAGACGCACCGAGCAATTCGAAGACAATGGATACCGTGGTGGATGTTGGCAAGCCAAAAGTGTTGAACATGTCAAGCAGGATGACATCCGTGATCATGACGGCAAGAAAAATGATGATCACTTCATTAAAGCTGAACTGCCCCGGGAAAAAGAGCCCTTTTCTGGCGATTTCCATCAGTCCGCTCGAAAAGGTCGCTCCGATCAGTACTCCGACACTGGCTACAACCAGCACGGTTTTGAAGGAAGCGGCTTTGGCGCCGACGGCGGAGTTCAGAAAGTTAACAGCATCATTGGCAACACCTACCATCAGGTCGGAAAATGCCAGGAGAAAAAGGACTGCGACGAAGATCAGATAAATACCTTCCATTCAGGGATATGATTATATGTGCGCAAAATTAAGGAGGCTGGCCTGAATTACCCTGATTCCAATGTTAAGTTAATGTTAATTCGGCCGGCTTATTTAATATTACTTGCAATGGCCTGATTGATATTGATGATGTGGTCGGCAAGCTTTTCGCACTGATTCAGAAGCTCTGCATAATAGGCTGCATTTTTGTAGGTGTGCTCCCCTTCATCGATCCTTTGCCTGTTTAAATCGATAAGCTTGTCGCGCAATTCATTGATCAGCAATTCTTTTTCGGTAGCTTTGGCCAGAATGCCCGGCCTGTAATCCCGTGAAAGGTTTTCATTCATTGTGTCGAGCGCCTGTTTAACCAGTTCAAAGAGGGCAAACAGATCATCACGCATTTCCTGGGTGAACCATGCTTTTGCTTCATTTTTCTTCCTGATGGTCCGTTCCATCTGCATACACTGGTCAGCAATGCTTTCCATGTCATCCGTGATCTTCAGCATTGCCCTTATTTTTCTTGAATTGGCTTCGGTAAGGTCGTTTTCGGCTATGCGTGTGATATAGTCAGTGATTTCACGTTCCAGAATATCCGACTGCTCCTCGCATTTATAGATTTTTTTCTGGATTTTTTCATATTTGCCTTCCCTTTTTTCTGTCAGGTATTCAGGTATAAGACTGAACATATAGGCGACATGTCTGCCGAAGCTGTATATCTCTTCACGCGCCTGCAGAATATCCACCTCGATCATTGCCATGAACCTGGACTTAAAATAACGGAGCCGGTAGCTTTTCTTTTCGCCGGGTTTGTATGGGATAATGATTTCGAGAAATTTCCTGAACACAGGGATAAAACCTGTGAAAATGATTGTATTGATAAGATTAAAACCGGTGTGAAAAACCGATAGCCCGAGCGGATTGATAGCCTCAGCGGGAATGGGTGAGTGCCCGGTAATATAATCTGCTGCATTATAAGACAGCTGAACAAAAAAGCTGAAAAATGCAAAAGCCCATATGAGACCGGTTAAGTTGAAAAGTGTATGTCCCAGTGCCAGGCGTTTGGCAGCGCGGTTGGCCATTAGTGCAGCAATGTTCGCTGTGATGGTGGTGCCGAGGTTTTCACCGAGTACCATGGCCGCGGCTGCACTGTAATCAATATAACCGGCGTTACACAGTACGAAAGTGAGCGCTATGGTTGCACTTGAAGATTGGATTAACAGGGTGATCAGCAAACCGGCCCCGGCAAACAGCAAATGCCTGAAGAATCCGTTGCCGGATATGGAAGCAATTGCTTCGATCAACGGCGAATGTTCGTCGATACCGGGCATGGCATCTTTCATAAACTGAAGCCCCAGAAACAGGATGGCAAAACCCAGTATAAACTCCCCGAAAGAGCGGGTACGGACTCCCGGGAAGAAAAGCAGGGGGAGGCTCAAACCCAGGACCGGCAGCAGTATGGAAGTAAATTCAAATTTGAAGCCAAAAATGGTAATCAGCCAGGCAGTAACGGTGGTACCGATGTTCGCTCCCAACATAATTCCCAACGCCTGGGTAAGCGAGAAAAGTCCTGCGTTCACAAAGCTTACAAGCATTACGGTAACGGCAGATGAAGACTGTATAATGCCTGTAACCAGCAGACCGGCGACGATCGCTTTTACCCTGTTGGATGCAATGTTGGTGAATATATTCCTCAGCCGCCTGCCTGAAATCCGTTGAAGGCTTTCGCTCATCATTTTCATACCGAAAAGGAAAAGTGTAAGGGCTCCAAGAATGGTCAGCATATCCAGTAACAGGTTAGCATTGCTCATATAAATCTCCTCCGGGCGGTTAAATATTTTATTAAATGCAAATTTAATCAGATTACCTGACCTTTGGTTTTCATTGTATACGATTTATTCTGATCAGCCCCCATTATATAACTGTTTAAAGGTAGTTATTTTGATAAATAGCTGTCAATTAGAAATATACGTTGACCATTGATCTTCTGGATTCTGAAATTCCATTGTTGATTTGCAGTCATGGAATCTGGAATTGCTGATTATAAATGACCAGGGCTGCATAGTTCCGGCAGCGGATAAGCTGATCATATCGTTATGCTCATGCAGATAAATGTCCTGATATAAAAATTTGTGCTACTGCAGGTATATTATAGTCCCAGAGCATCTTCCGGATTATCATGGACAATGGTTTACCTGCTATTAATTACCTTTGCAGCATGTTGACATCTTTTATAGAACGCCTTGGCATTCAGGAGCTGAATGAACTGCAGCTGAAGTCTCTTGAATTTATCAGGCCGGGTACCGACCTGATACTCATCTCCAAAACCGGTTCAGGCAAAACCCTGGCATTTCTTCTTCCCATACTCCGCATGCTTGTTCCGGAGCTTTCCGGACCTCAGGCCATGATTATAACCCCTTCGCGTGAACTGGCCCTTCAGATTGAAAGTGTTTTCCGGAAGATGCAGACCGGTCATAGAATTTCAGCCCTTTACGGTGGACATGCGGTCAGGACTGAGCGAAATAACCTGATTGAGCCTGCTGCCTTGTTGGTTGGCACTCCCGGTCGTATTGCCGACCATTTGAGAAGGGAACATTTCGACCCTGCAGGCATAAAAAGCCTTGTTCTTGATGAATTTGATAAATCCCTGGAACTTGGGTTCGAAAAAGAAATGACTTTTATCATTGCAAAGCTGGCCGGTTTACAAACCAGAATACTGACTTCTGCAACAAGGATGGAGGATATTCCCGCATTCACCGGGGTCACAAATCCGGTCTCACTTGATTTTACCATTGCTGATGATCATATCAACCTGGCTGTGAACATAGTGAGAGCAGAAGGAAACGATAAGCTGGAAGCTTTATTCCGGCTTATCTGCCATCTGGGTAATGACCCCGCGCTGATATTCTGCAATCACCGCGAAGCTGTTGAGCGAATCAGCACCTTACTCAGGATGCGGGGTGTGGTTCACGGCATTTATCATGGCGGTATGGAGCAGGATGCCCGTGAGCTGGCCCTGATCCGTTTCCGTAACGGGACACATCATACCTTGATTACCACCGATCTGGCTGCGCGCGGTCTTGACATCCCGGAGATCAGACATGTAATACATTACCAACAGCCCGCCAATGAAACTGTCTGGGTACATCGTAACGGCCGGACTGCCCGCATGCACGCTTCGGGAGATGCCTGGATGGTGCTTGCAGCTGAAGAGAATGCACCGGTTTTTGTGACCGGAGCCTCCGGGCCGGTATTGCTGCCGGAAGAAACTGATTTGCCGGGTTTTCCGGAATACGAGACGCTGTATTTCAGCCTCGGGAAGAAAGATAAGATCAGTCGGGGCGATATTGCCGGTTTCCTGATGCATCAGGGCGGATTAAATGCGGATGATCTTGGTCAGATAAGTATTGCTGACCATGCGTCCTATGCAGCTGTAAAGCGACCGTTGTGCAGAAAACTTCTTGCTGATCTGAAAGGCAGACCTTTGAAAAGGAGACAAATAAAAATAGAAATCGCAAGATAAAAGGCCAGCTGTTTAGTCCGGAATCCGGTAAACCATGGCATTCACATGCATGCCGGCACCGACTGAGGCAAATACAAAATGGTCTCCCGGAATTAAGCGGTGATTATCCACTTTCTTGTTCACAATCAGATCGTACAGAATAGGCAGGGTTGCAACGGAATTGTTACCAAGCCAGGAGATGGTCATCGGCATCGAAAATTCAGGACGTTCTGAGATGCCGTAAAGTTCATAAAGCCGGTTTACAATGGCATCGTCCATCTTTTCATTGGCTTGATGAATCAGTATCCGCTCAATATGGGTTATTGGCAAACCGCTTTTATCTATGGCCATTTTTATGGCAGCGGGCACTGTCTTCAATGCATATTCATAGAGCTTACGGCCATTCATTTTCAGGTAAACATTGCTCTTGTCTTCCGTATTGTAAGAGCCGGCCATGCGCAACAGATAAGCGTGCTCCAGGGCGTCGGTCCTTGAAACATGTGACAGGATGCCAACCGGTGTTTTACTTTCAACTGCACTCAGCACAACAGCACCGGCTCCATCGGAATAAATCATGCTGTCACGGTCGTGGGGGTCGCTGATGCGGGAAAGCGTTTCAGAACCAATAACAAGGATATGTTTGGCATCTCCCGATTTTATAAAGTAATTTGCCTGAATCAGGGCCTGAAGCCATCCCGGGCAGCCAAAAGGCAGGTCATAGGCAACGGTAAACGGGTTTTCGATGGCCAGTTTGTGCTTTACCCTTGAAGCAAGGGCCGGCACAAAATCAGAGTGGGTTTCCCCGAACTTCACATCACCGAAATTATGGGCTACAATGATGTAATCAAGCGTCTCTTTGTCAATTCCCGCTGATGCAATTGCCTTTTCCGCTGCAAAGAATGCAATATCGGAGCAGACAAGATTTTCTTCTACATATCGCCGTTCATCAATCCCGGTGATCTGTTGGAATTTTGAAATGATTTCTTCATTGGGCCGGTTGATCGGCTGACCGTTTGATTCGAGAAATTCGCTTTTCAGGAATTCCGAATTGGGTATTTGCCGGGTAGGCAGATAGCTGCCTGAACCGGTGATTACAGCGTAAATATTGTTTGACATTTTTTCTGGTGCTA
Organism: Lentimicrobium saccharophilum; assembly: GCF_001192835.1. NCBI lineage: Bacteria > Pseudomonadati > Bacteroidota > Bacteroidia > Bacteroidales > Lentimicrobiaceae > Lentimicrobium > Lentimicrobium saccharophilum. The sequence continues at coordinate 1,182,847 of NZ_DF968183.1, read as the reverse complement.
GTTAAAAAATAAGGTTTACCTGCTGATGATACGCGCCGGTAAACCAAAGATAATCCCTGACGGGATATAAAGTCTAACAGTGAAAATTCATATTGCAAAGATAGTTGCAAAATTAACAGTATCATCGAAGTTTCTGAAAAGATTGATTTACGGTTAACCACAGGCAGAATTTCAACAGGCTGGTACAAGCATTCAGCCTGTGAAGCCAATAATCAGGATTGAAAACAGCTCGTAATAATCGACCGGGATTTTCAGTTTAATTGCGGCAATTCAGCTACTTGTGCTGCCATCCTTTAAATTGATGGCCATTTTAAGAATGGTATCAAAGTCTGCAACCGGGTTATTGAACGTTTGGAAATAGAGCGATCTTGCATGTTCAATCATCAGATGGGTCTCAGGAATACGCAGGTATTCCGGGTTCAGGTCGTTTTCACCGAGCCTTATGCGGTCCAGGGCATCCGCATCCTTCAGCAGTGCCACTGTCAGCCAGTCGGGGTCGTTTTTGCCGAGCTCCTTGCCGAGTGAATGATAGGTCACGGCTTTTCCTATGACCATGATGTCGGCAGCCGATGCGCCGTTTTCAGCAAACAGGCCGATGTACTCCGGCAGTTTATAATTAGCGGCATCTGAGCCATGTTGCGTACAATAACCGTCATGTTTACGGGCCATATCATGGATGTATGCCGCGAAAAATGCATTTCTGGCTTCTGACAGGGCTCCGGTCTGCATCCCCAAAAGTATCACATGGCTCATCACCCTGTATGTATGCATGATTCCATGCAGATTGCTGGCATGGTCAAATTGCCCCTCTTTAAGGTTAAACTGCCGGAATGATATGTTGAAGCTAGTTTTCAGTGTTTTAGATTTTCATTGCTGAGCCGCTATGTTCCTGCTCCAAGAGTAGGAACATAGCCAATCGTATTAGTTTTAAAAGATTGATCAGGAAACAGGGGTAATCTGAAATATAGACTGCAGAATGGGTTTAAGCCCGGCAAAGAAAAACTCCACTGCAATTACCATCATAATCAGCCCCATCAGCTTCATGGTGATTTTATTTCCGGTTTCGCCCAGCAACTTTCCGATTTTCCCGGCGCCCAGCAATACAACGTAAGTCAGGCCAAGGGTGAAGATAATGGTCAGGATAAGAATAAACTTGAGGGACAGGTGGGCGCTGTCTTCCATCAGAACAATAGCGTTCGTAATTGCCCCGGGCCCCGCAATGATGGGAATTCCCAACGGTGTAACTGAGATGTCATCCACATATTTTTTAACCATTTCCTCATCCATTTTTATCTTGCTGATTCTGGCCTGTAACAGGTCAAAGCCCATGATAAAAAAGATGATCCCGCCGACAACCCTGAACCCGTCAACCGATATGCCAAAAAACCTGAACATCAGTTGGCCGCTGAAAGCAAAAAGCAGCAAGGTGATAAATGCAGTGAATACCGCTTTGAGGGCAGTTTTTCTTCTTTGCTTATCCGTCAGGTCGGCAGTCATGGTCATAAATACCGGCATCACACCCAGCGGATTGATGATGGCGAAGAAGGAGGTGAAGTAAAGGACTGCGATGGTAAAGAGTTCGTGGTTCATGGTGTTGGAAAATTGAATAAGCCGCCGCACCTGAACAGGTGCAGCGGCTTATTGTTTTTCTCAGGCGTTGATTTTCTGATTGACAATCTCCAGGATCTGTTCTTCCATCAGCTTTGCATTGCGTTCAATTTCAGTGCCTTCTGCAATCACGGAAGCGACAAATGCTTTATCATTCAGTCCGGCAGCATTGATTTTAACATTAAGAAATGCGCCCATAACTGCCGAACGGGCTGCCAGTGCGCCAACTCCGGCATCGGATACTGAATTCGGATTCCCGGTTTCGGCCATGGCTTTGAGGATTTCCATGGTTTCAAAGGATTTCTTCATCACCCTGAAAGGGATTTCAATGGCATAACGGGTCGCCTCCTGAATGGCTTCAGTCCGGGCCGATTTTTCCTGTTCGCTTCCTTTGGGAAGTCCGAAGGCGTCCATAATCCTGTTAAAGGCATTGGTATCCTCATCAACAAGCCTGATCAGTTCATCTTTGAGCGCCTGTCCTTTTTCGGCCCAGTCTGAAAATTCCTCCCAGCGATCGTCCCAGCCTGGTTTGTGCGAGGAGAGGTTGGCGACCATGGTCCCGAGTGAAACGCCCAGGGCACCCATGTATGCAGAGATTGATCCTCCGCCGGGGGCGGGTGATTCGGAAGCGGTTTCATCGGCAAAAGCCGAGCAGGTCATATCCATCAGCAATCTGCCGGACTTTTCCTGAAGTACGTACTCTATGATCTTTTCTTCCGGATTGAACTGTTTGAGATCATCAAGGCCCATGGATTTTACGGCAATTTTGATCAACTCGGCCTCTGAAACGCCAACCGAGCGGTTTTGTTTTTTGAGGAAGTACTTGCCGGCATCGGTGAATACTTTGAGCGGCGCCAACCCGACAATTTCAGATCCTGTGACGCGCATTCCGCGTTCCTGCGCTTTTTTACAGGCTTCTTCAAAAGCAACATGCACCGGGGTAATGCTGATGTTGGTGAGGTTGATCGAAACCTGGGCGATACCATATTCTTCGATATACCAGCCTATGGCTTTGCAGGCCTTGAGCGAGCCCGGGATATTAACCGGGTTGCCTTTCTCATCCTTGACAATTTTTCCGGTCACCGGGTTCCCTTCGCGCATGGGGCGTCCTTTTTCACGGATATCGAAAGCCACGGCATTGGCACGCCTTGTTGAGGTGGTATTCAGGTTTACATTGTAGGCCACCAGGAAATCGCGCGCTCCAACGGCGATGGCGCCGGTTTTGGGCAGGAACTGTGCCGGGCCGAAGTCTGGCTTTGATGATGGGTCACTGAGCTTTTGAGAAAGCCCTTCATATTCGCCTGAACGGCAATAGGCAAGGTTGCGTCGTTCGGGAATTCTTGCAGCTTCTTCATAGCAATATACAGGAATCCCAAGTTCTTTACCGATGCGTTCGCCCAGTCTGTGTGCATATTTTACCGTTTCTTCCATCGTGATATTGGCAATGGGCACCAGCGGACACACGTCGGTGGCTCCGAACCTCGGATGAGCACCCGAGTGTTTGCTCATATCAATCACTTCCATTGCTTTCTTAACAGCCCTGAATGCAGCTTCAATCACCTGCTCCGGCTCTCCGGCTATGGTGACTACCGTTCGGTTGGTAGCCGCGCCGGGATCAACATCCAGTAACCTGACGCCTTCCACGGTTTTGATCTGATCGGTGATTTGCTGTATCACAGCCATGTCGCGCCCCTCGCTGAAATTCGGAACGCATTCAATAATCTGTTTCATTGAGTTGATTTTTAGCTATTGGTTATTTTTTACTTTCCGGTAAAGAAATGCATTTATGCTGCCGGATGACCGGATTCAGCGATTGCCCCCGGCCTGACGCAGGCAGGAGGCTTAAAAATTGATGATTTCCCCGTTCAGCACCGTGGTTTCTGCCTTGTTGCTGCCGTAAGCATAGGGCATAAATTCAATGGTCGGTATGGGTTTGGTGATGAAAAAATTAGCCTTTTTGCCCCTGGCAATGCTGCCGTACTGGTCGCTGATACCCATGGCATAAGCGCCGTTGATGGTGCAGGCATTGAATGATTCTTCGGGAGTCATCCGGAACATGATGCAGCCCATGGAAAGAATCAGCTGCATATTGCCGGAAGGGGAGGAGCCGGGATTGAAATCACTCGCCAGTGCAATGGGAAGCCCGGCTTCAATCATTTTTCGGGCCGGAGCATGTACCATATTTAAAAAGAAAGCAGCGCCCGGAAGCAGGGTGGGCATGGTTTCTGAATCCATCAGTGCGGAAATCTCCTCATCACCGGTATATTCAAGGTGATCCACAGAAAGCGCATCGTATTTTACGCCTACCTGTATGCCACCCGAATAATCAAGCTCATTGGCATGGATTTTCGGCCGCAGGCCGTATTTGATGCCGGCCATCAGAATGCGTTCAGTCTCATCGGGGGTGAAAAATCCCCTGTCGCAGAATACATCTATGTAATCAGCAAGATTGGCCGCAGAAACCTGTGGAATCATTTCGTTGATGATCAGATCGACATATTCGCCCTGTTTGCCTTTATATTCTGCAGGTACTGCATGAGCCCCGAGGAAGGTTGATTTGATGGTGAGCGGGCTGAGCATTCTCAGGCGTTGAATTACCCGCAGCATTTTAAGTTCGTCGGCGGTGTTCAGCCCGTATCCGCTCTTGATTTCCACGGCGCCGGTTCCGTATGAAATAATTTCATTCAGTCGTTCAAGCGCCTGTTCCGTCAACTCTTCTTCCGATGCTTCGTGCAGCCGTTTGGCAGAATTGAGTATTCCGCCGCCCCTTTTGGCAATTTCTTCATAAGAAAGGCCTCTGATCTTATCCACATATTCAATTTCCCGGCTGCCGGCATAGACCAGGTGGGTGTGCGAATCGCAGAACGAAGGAAATACCATCCGGCCTCTGGCATCAATAATCCTTACCCCTGGCTCTTCGTACAATATTTGATCGAGTTGGCTCATCTGCCCGAAATCCCTGATAATGCTTCCTTCGGTCAGAAGCCAGGCATCCTCAAGCTTTTCGAAAGTGGACATTTCTTTCCCGGCTTTGAAAAGCACTTCGCCGTTGTCAATCCCCGCCAGGGATTTGATATTGATAATCAGTAATTTATTCGTCTCCGGCATGATTAATTCCCTTTCTTGACTTAATTCTGGATCTCGTGCAAAGGTATAAATTTAGGTTGATTGCAACCGCCACAACAGGCAGCCTCCGTTTTTTATGGTAATGGCCTTCTTTTGAGTTATACAAAGCTGAGCATCCGCATTATTTTCGCAGAATTCTGTCATCTGAACGGAGTTTTTTTCTATTTTTGGCCAACTGATCTGAACCGGGTGTGGCTTAGGACAATAACCTTAAATACCGGTATGCCATACCGAAACAAAACCTGTAGCTTAATGGTTTAATGCAGGGATAATTCAGTGCGGCCACCAGGCCTTTTAAATCCTGAAATTCCAAAATGCAATCAATAACCCATTTTCTGTTTATGAAAACAAAACCCTACACTGCCTCTTTTGCCGCTAAAAGCGTGCGGATGCTTTTTGTTCTGGTACTTTTTGCCGGAATGAATCTTTTTGGTCAAACCTTCGATAAGAATTACCAGGACGGAAGGATTTATTTCAAATTCAAAGATGATATTAACCTGAATATCGCAGTCAGAAGTGACAATTCTGTTGATTTCAATCAGATACCTTTTGTTGCTGCGCTGCAGTCACAATACAGGTTAAAGGAAATGACCCGCCCATTTTACCTGAATAATGATCATAAACTGCTCAGAACTTTCATGCTGGAAATTGAAGACTTCGATAAGGTCAATGAAGTGATTCAAAAGCTTGGAATAGAGCAGGCCCTTGAATACGTCGAGAAAGTACCAATGGATTATATTCATTATGTGCCCAATGATTCGCTCTATAATCTCTTCAACGGTCCCAACAACTGGAACTGGCACCTGGATGTGATTCAGGCTGAAAAGGCCTGGGACATTTCCAAAGGTTCATCCGATATCAAAGTTGCCATTGTCGACAATGCCGTTTGGGTTGATCATCCGGACCTTGCAGATAAAATTGTCCTCCAGCGTGACACATATTACAATACCAATAATGCCAATCCGCCTGCTTCAGGTGATCCGTTTGACTGGTCGCACGGAACACACTGTGCCGGTCTTACTGCAGCAATTTCTGACAATGGCATAGGTGTAGCTTCCATCGGTTACAATGTCAGCATCATTGCAGTAAAAGCAGCCAACAATACCAACGCCAACGGAATATATGGTTATCCGGGTATACAGTGGGCTGCCAACAACGGGGCCGATGTAATCAGCATGTCGTGGGGAGGGCCCGGCTATTCAGCCACCAATCAGAACCTGATCAATTCCATTTACAATATGGGTATTGTATTGCTGGCTTCAGCCGGAAACGATAATGTTTCAACTGCGCACTACCCTTCAGGATACAACAATGTGATCTCCATAGCTTCGACCAACAGCGATGATGAGAAGACGGATTTTTCAAATTACGGAACCACCGTTGACTTGTGTGCTCCGGGAGGATATGCCAGCCCGGGGCCCAGCGGATTGCTCAGTACAACATACAACACTGGTACTTATGGCAACTATGACCTGATGGCCGGAACATCCATGTCAACTCCCGTTGCAGCCGGGCTTGCAGGACTGATTCTTTCAATCAATCCCGCATTGACTCCGGCTCAGGTTGAAACCATCATGAAAAATACATCCGATGACGTTTATGCCGTCAATCCTGATTATACCGGTCAGTTAGGTACTGGCAGGATTAATGCCTTCCGCGCTGCGGCCAGCACACCTTATGAACCTACGGCAAATTTCAGCACTCCGGTAACTACCATTCTACCCGGCGGAGGTATTGATTTCACAGATCTTTCTACCGGAGTGCCCTCCACCTGGCAATGGACCTTCCAGGGTGGAACTCCTTCTTCCTCAACGGAACAACATCCTTCAAATATCAAGTTCAATTCTCCCGGTGTATACGACGTAACCCTTACAGTCACCAATGCCTTTGGCACAAACACGCTGCTGCTTGAAGATTATATAACTGCCACCAATACCCCTTCTCCTTATGTATTTATCGGTATTTCCGATTCTATGCCCTGTATTTTTGAAGAAATAACCCTGAGCGACAGTTCATTGTACAACCCGAATTCCTGGGAATGGACAATTACTCCGGAAACATACGAATTTGTGAATGGGACAAGCAGTGCTTCGCAAAATCCTCAGCTTAGTTTCTCGATGCCGGGCGCCTACTCAGTCAGCTTAACTGCTGCCAACCTGCATGGCTCTGCTTCGATGAATTATGAAAACCTGATATTTGTCAACGGTGCCATCCCGACATTCAGTGTTGATATGGAAGATGGAACCCCGGGAGTATTTATGGTTTGGGATACCATTAAGTCCCAGTCAAAAATCGATGTACGGTCTGCCAACCAGAGTAATTTTGGTATCCACTTCCACGGTGATCCGGTTCCGACCGGATGGTCGGGAAGCCCCACATCCGGAACGGCAACGCAGGCCTGGGAGAGCAATCTTGCTTTCCATGGTAAAGCTTATATCTGTGGTGTGGATGCTACAGGCATGGAAAATGTGGCCCTGCAGCTCGATCTTCGGCAGACCTATAGCCTGGGCCCGAAATTCTCCTGGTTCAGGGTTGTAGTAAACGGTGAACAGTTAGCAGATCTGGATGGCAATACGGATTTTAATCCCACAACGGCAGCCGCCGATGAGTGGAGAACCCTGATTTTTGATTTGTCAGCCTATGCAGGTCAGGTATTCGACATTGTATTGCAGAGCGCTACCCGTTTCTCGGATAAAACCCAGGGAGAAGGTGATAATGTATTTATTGACAATATCAGCATCACCAATACCACCCCGGTTAAACCTGACAGCCGGCCATCGTCTTCACTCAGGGTGTACCCCAATCCCTCCGACGGATTATTTACACTGAGTTCTTCGAAACTCACCGGTGCCGAAGTCAGCATCAGGGTGACATCACTGCTTGGTAATGTAGTTTATACTGAAAATATCAGTGGCAGCAATGCTGGTTTACTGAGAACCATCGACCTCTCACACCTGCCGGCCGGAATTTATCTGGTTAGCCTCTCCGACGGACTTCAGCAACTTAACCAGCGCATCATCATCCGATAAGGTTATTTAGATTCATTCTAAATGCTCCTGTATTAAATTAATGCAGGGGCATTTTTTATACTTTTGGCGGCATTCAAATTAATATTTTACTGACGATGAAGTCTAAATTACTGTTTCTCTTTTTGTTACTGACCGTTACATTGAGCCGGACAATGGCTGATGTGGTCACCCCGCAGACCGCAGCCCTGGTTGCCCGGAATTTCTGTTATGAGCAGCTTGTGCAGGATGGCATAAGCATTAACCTGAATGAGATTGAGCTGATTCCGGTTACAACCCGTGAAGTGAACGGTTTGCCCGTTTATTATGTGTTTAATCTGAGCACCGGTGGTTTTATCATTATATCAGGAGAAGATGCTTATACTCCGGTGATAGGTTACAATGATCAGGGTGCATTTCCCGCCGGGGAACTGGCTCCGCACTACAGCAGTTTCCTGGCTGAATTTGATGATCAGATCAGCTTTATCAGGAGTAACGGGGTTTTTCAAAACAACGATATTAAATCATCCTGGGAATATTATCAGTCCATGATAAATACCAGGTATATCCCCGGGGGCAACAGGGATATGGAACCCTTGCTGCCGATGACCTGGAATCAGGATTTTCCATACAATGCCTATTGTCCTGTGGATGCAGGCGGCTCAGGCGGACATGTTTATGCCGGTTGCGTGGCTACCGCCATGTCGATGATCATGGCCTATTATCGTTATCCCGAGCACGGTACGGGAAGCTATTCCTATAATTATGGCTCTTACGGAAACATAAGCGCTAACTTCGGACAGACCTATTACGACTGGGATGCCATGCTGAACTCCATTACCTCGGGAAGTGGCAGGGCCATCAATGCAATTGCAGAGCTTCAGTTCCACTGCGGTGTAAGCGTAAGGATGATGTATGGTCCTGACGGGTCGGGTGCCTATAGCGAGGATGTACCTTACGCCATCCGTTCTTATTTCGGGTACTCTTCCACAGCCCAGCACGTAAGAAAAAGTAATTATGCCGCCTCGGCATGGGAAAACATGATTGTTACCAGCATCGATGAACTGAAACCGCTTTATTATTCGGGACAGAGTTCTGAAGGAGGGCATGCTTTCGTACTGGACGGCTATCAGACAACCGGAACGGGCAAGCTATATCACTTTAATTTCGGATGGAGCGGCAGCGGCAACGGTTTCTATACCCTTACCGATGTAGGTGGATATAGTGGCGCTCAGGCCATGGTCAGGAATTTTTTCCCAAATCCGGCCAATTATCCGTATAACTGTGATAACCATGTGATTACATCCCCGATGGGGATATTCGAAGACCGAAGCGGCCCCCTTGCAGATTACCAGTCAAATCAGGCCTGCTCCTGGTTAATCGCACCGGAAGATTCTGTGACTTCTGTTACACTGAACTTTACAAAATTTGAACTTGCTGAAGGTGACGTTGTAAATATCTATGATGGTGACAATGCCGGAGCCACGTTGCTGGCATCTTACGACCGGAATGCTGCAATTTCGAGCCTTACTTCATCAGGGAACAGGCTGTTTGTCGAATTTCTGACTGACGGAAACAATACAGCTCCGGGATTCACCGCTGAGTTTTCTTCAGTTTATCCTTCATTCTGCGGAGGAACGATCACCTTGTCGGAACCCTTCGGATCCTTTAGCGATGGAAGCGGTGACCACCGTTACAACCACAATTCCATGTGCAAATGGAAAATTGATCCGGGTCCTTTTGCCGACCAGCTTACCCTGGCATTTACTGCCTTCGATCTGGAAAATGACAAGGACTTTCTGAAAGTATATGCAATCCCGACCAATCAGTTGCTGGCGAACTACACCGGTTCTGTGGTACCTGAACCGCTTGTTTCACCCACAGGCAAAATGCTGCTGCTTTTTACCTCTAACGGATTTAATAACAATCAGGGCTTTGAAGCTGAGTATTACATCGCCAATGTGGGAACTGCTCAGAACGATGTTGTTTCTGAACTGTCCATCTATCCCAATCCGGCTAAAGGTTATGCCGAAATCCGTTTTAATATCCCCGAAACACTGGAAACCGGTTTTATTATAACCGATCTTACAGGCAGGGTAGTTTACCGCGAAGATGATAAACTGATGGCTGGATTCGTTCATAAGGTGCTACAGCTGAACCATTTGAATTCGGGAGTATACATGCTGACCTTGCAGAATAAAGCAGGCCGCATCACCCGGAAACTGATTCTCGAATAGGTAGATCTGACTTACTCAAACTATAAAAAGGAAGTTTTACAATTGTAAAACTTCCTTTTTTCATCTACTGCACTGCTTTTTAATTAATTTTGGGAACTCAACAAAACATACATGAAAAGGAGATTTACTTTACTATTAAGCCTGGTATTGATTTTTACAATTTCTTTCGCAGGAAATGTTGATGAAAACAAAGCACGCCGGGTGGCGACGGCTTTTCTGCACAGCAGAATGCCTTCCGCACAGGCGGTTGCACCGGAATCGCTGCATGCTTTGCCGGCCATCAGGGTGGGCAATGAGCGCACAGTTATGTATGCCTTCAACTTCGAAAGTGGGGGGTATGTGCTGGTTTCAGCCACAGATGCTGCGATTCCCGTCCTGGGCTATTCGTTTGATGGCATATTCACTTTTGAAAATCAGCCTCCTTCTTTGTCGGCCTGGCTGACGGGTTATGAACTGCAGCTCAGCGACATCATGGACCGCAATTTAACTGCTACGCCTGATATCAGTGCATCATGGGAATCCCTGTTAAACTATAATCCCGGCGAAGTTTTGCAACGCGACCTGAGGTCGGTGGAGCCATTGCTGCCCTCAACCTGGGACCAGGGTTCGAGATACAACGCCTTGTGTCCTGAGGATGATGCAGGGCCGGGCGGTCATGTTTATGCCGGTTGTGTGGCTACTGCCATGTCGCAGGTAATTTATTACTGGCGTTATCCGCTTCAGGGGACCGGCTCACATGGTTATTATTCCGATTACGGTTATTTGTTTGTTGATTTCAGTCAGGCCGGTTATGACTACGATCAGATGCGCAACGAAATAGGTCCCGAATCGAATTATGAAATGGCTGAGATTCAGTATCACTGCGGCGTTGCGGTGGATATGATGTATGCGCCGGATGGCTCGGGTGCTTACAGTTTTGATGCCGCCAGCGCTCTCAGGGAACACTTTGGCTATTCAAACCAATTGTCGCTTCAGCAAAAGGATAATTATTCCCAAACCGGGTGGGCTGAACTGTTGATGCAGAACCTTGACAACGGCTGGCCATTGTATTACAATGGTTTCGGATCAGGAGGACATGCATTTAATGTTGATGGCTATCAGGGAACCGACTATTTCCATTTCAACTGGGGATGGAGCGGTTCGTACAATGGATATTTTTACTTAAACAACCTGAATCCGGGTGGCAATAATTTTACTTACGGGCAGGGCGCGATTGTAAACTTCTATCCCGAAAGCAATTATCCTTACTATTGTAACGGTGTCAAGACCCTGAACCGGCACAATGGAACCATTGAAGACGGCAGCGGACCGGTGGATAATTACACCGCCGGGTTGAACTGCGGCTGGTTGATTGCTCCGATGGATTCCGTGACCAACCTGACACTGACCTTCGAAAAATTCAACCTTACCGATGGGCTGGATGTGCTGAATATTTATGACGGACCCGATGCTTCTTATCCACTGCTGGCCAGCCTTACCGGTGCCGCTTTACCCCAGGCCATCACGGCAACAGGAGATAAACTTTTTATTGAGTTCCTGACGGAAGGTGATGAAGGAAGCGGTTTCAGGCTTTCCTACAACAGTGAACGGGCAGTTTTCTGCTCCGGAACGACCATCTTCAGCGATCTTTCAGGGGTGATTACCGATGGCAGCGGAACCCGCGATTACAACAACAACAGTGTCTGTAAATTCAGGGTGGAGCCCGAAAATGCAAATTCGATCACTTTTACTTTCAATGCCCTTGACACTGAACCGGATCATGATCAGGTGAAGATATACAATCTGGCATCACAATCGCTGGTTGCCAGTTTCTCGGGTAGTGAGATCCCTGAATCGGTGACTATTCCTTCCGGGAAAGCTATGATACTTTTCAATACCAACAACGATGTAACAGCCGGCGGATGGGAGCTATCCTATATCAGTGATGCAACCACTGTTGGTATGGCAACTGCAGTTAGTTCCGGCGGACTGGGTGTGCAGGTTTATCCGGTGCCGGCCAGCGACTGGCTGCGGGTTGAATTGAGCAGCAGATTGCCTGCCGATGTGCTTGTTTCCCTGGTTGACCTTTCGGGACGGGTGGTTGTCAATAATATCCGGGCTGGCTTTGCCGGACAGGAAACCGTGCTGATCCCGGTCAGAGATTTGGCGGAAGGGATTTACTATCTGAAATACGCTGCGGAAAACAGTGTTGGAACCCACAAGGTGCTGATCAGCCGTTAACGGGCTGTTGCGGAATTTCTTCTTCAGGCGGGGCTGTGGGCTTCGCCTGATTTTTTTGCGGTTGCGGCATTTCACGCTCATATGCGCGGATAATGCGCGTAACCAGTTTATGCCTTACCACGTCGCTTTCGTCGAGCATGATAAAATCAATCCCCGGAATGTCTTTCAATATGCGGGATGCCTGCAGCAGGCCCGATTGCTGTTGTCTTGGCAGGTCTATCTGGGTAATATCGCCGGTAATAAAGAATTTAGCAGCCCTGCCCATACGGGTAAGGAACATTTTGAGCTGGCTGTTGGTGGCATTCTGGGCTTCATCCAGGATGGCAAACACATTGTCGAGCGTGCGGCCGCGCATAAAAGCCAAGGGAGCGATCTCTATGGTTCCGTCTTCAATGTAGGTCAGTAGTTTCTGAGGCGGAAGCATATCGCGCAGGGCGTCGTAAAGCGGCTGCATATAAGGGTCTAGCTTTTCTTTCATGTCGCCCGGCAGAAACCCCAGATTTTCGCCTGCTTCAACGGCCGGACGGGTAAGGATAATCCGCTTTACCTCTTTGTTCTTCAGTGCGCGCACGGCCAGCGCCACGGCGGTATATGTTTTGCCGGTTCCGGCGGGGCCGATGGCAAACACCATGTCGTTTTGCCCCACGCTCTCCACAATTTTCATCTGGTTGGGCGTCCGTGCCTTGATGATCATACCGTTGCGGCCATGCACCAGCACATCCGGAGAGCCGGGGCGGGTCATGCTTTCGGTGTTGCCTGTTTCTGAAAGTTGCTTCAGTTCATTTTCCGAAATCGTTCCGAACCGTTCGAAATGCAGGTTCAGCGCGGTGAAAAAATCTTCAAAAGCCACCAGCTCTCCCGGATCCCCGATGACTTTCAGAAATTCACCCCGGGCAATCAACTTCAGTTTCGGGAACAATTCCCTGATGATATTAAGGTTGCGGTCGCCCACACCGTAAAATTCAAGCGGGCTGTGAGATTCTATGCTGAAGACTTTTTCGCTCATAGGATAGCTGAAGAATGGATATTTTTTAATAAAAGCAATGAATTGTCAAAAGTAGATAAAATAATAAAGACAGATGCATGTCAGTAATTGAGGGAATAATAACCGATTATTTCTGTGTAAAGGTAACACTTGTCAATTTTGGGGCGGAGAAGCGACTGTGTGGTTTTGGTTTCACGGTTCCCGGATGCTCCCGGCTTCGCGGTTCCCGGATGGTCTCGTACCGATAGCGATCGGTACGAGACCACCACACCATCCAGGCTTCGCCAGAAAATAATTTGTTTTGAATTTTATTACTGGTGGTCGAGCGGTACCGATAGCGATCGGTACGAGACCACCATACTTACGAGCGAAGCCAAGATTACCATACCTACAAGCGGCACCAATAACCATCGTTACGAGACCACCATACCTCAGGGCAAAACCGATCGCCATCGGTACATGAAAATCCGGTAAATCTGTGGGGGTGTATGCTACCTGTTGTTTTGAAAGATACCTTTTGTTATGCCAACGTGAAATTGCAGGATCAGGAATCGGTTATTCGACCCCTTCGGGGCCGGCATAATTTTTAGAATCATGTTTTCTATAAACATGTGACTCCTCCGGAGTTATCGTAATAGTTGGGTAAGAAAATCATGACCCCGGCGGGGTCCTATGATTATAGCCAGGCCAATCCCAAACGATTATCCGACCCAGTCGAGGTCGGATATTTATTGAGATTCAGAATCGTATATATTTTAGGACCCACCCTGAAATGTTTGCTTGAAAATGCTCTTTATAATTATGCCTGATAATCTATCCTGACTGCGGCTTATACAAATATCTATGAATTCCTTCGGTCTGGGTAAAATTCTCATGCGTCTGGAGCTAATTGCAGATGTTAAAAATCACTACTTTTGAACCATGGAACACCGCACCGAAACCGATTTTCTGGGCAGCCGCCGGATCCCGGCCGAAGCACTCTATGGCATCAACGCCCTCCGCGCGCGTGAAAACTTTCCCGATACCACGATTTTTTATGAAGAGTGGTACCGGGCCATGGGTTTGGTAAAGCAAGCCTGCTACCTGACGGCATCTTCCTATTATAAAGCGCTGGAGCAGAAACTAGGTTCAGCCATGCCTGCGATCCGCAGGGTGCCTGCGCCAGTGCTTGAAGCGATAACTGAAGCCGCCCGGGAGGTTTCTGCCGGACAGCATGTCGCTCATTTCATCGTGCCTGCCGTCAGCGGTGGCGCGGGTACCAGCATCAACATGAATGTAAATGAGATCATTGCCAATGTGGCCCTGCTGAAACTGGGTTTCAATCCGGGAAACTACAGCGAGGTGGATCCGACCGAGCATGCCAATATCTTTCAGAGTACAAACGATGTGGTGCCAACAGCGCTGAAAGTGGCCGTAATGCTGCTGCTGAACGATCTTGAAAAGTCCGTTAACCGGCTGAGAGGCGGTTTTGAGGCGCTCGAAGGCCGCTACCGCGATAATCTGCGCATTGGTTACACCCAGATGCAGGAGGCGGTGCCTTCTTCATACGGTAAACTGTTTTCAAATTACAGCGATGCGCTTTCGCGCGACTGGTGGCGCGTTTCAAAGTGCTTCGAGCGCATCAAGGTGGTGAACCTGGGCGGAAGTGCCATCGGTACTTCTGTGGCGGTGCCGCGCTTTTTCGTTATGGAGGTGACGAAGCAGTTGCAGCATCTTACTGGACTTCCCGTTACCCGGGGCGAAAACCTCAGCGATACCACAAGCAACCTGGACGCTTTTGTTGAAGTGCACGCCATTATGAAGGCCCTGGCGGTAAATCTTGAAAAGATTGTGAACGACATCCGCCTGCTGGCCTCCGATATTGCCGGCGCCCGGCTGAAGTTGCCGCAACTGCAGGCAGGCAGCTCCATCATGCCGGGTAAGGTGAATCCGGTGATTCCCGAATTTGTCATCAGCGCAGCACACCAGGTGTATGCCAATGATGCGCTGATCGCCGGGTTGTGTGCGCAGGGCTGCCTCGACCTTAACGCATATCTTCCCCTGATCGGACATGCCCTGCTGGGCAGCCTGAAATTACTGGTGGCTTCCTGTAATACCATGCTGACAAATATGATCAGCGGGCTGGAAGTGGATACCACCGCCAGCCTGGACCAGTTGCTGCGCAGTCCGGCCATCGCCACGGCCCTCACACCTTACATCGGTTACCACAAGGCGACCGAAGTCGCGCTGCTGATGAAACCCGGACATAAAAGCATTTTGGAAATCAACAGCGAAATGAAACTCTTACCTGCTGAAAAACTGGAAGAGATTTTAAAACCTTCCAATCTATTAAAAGCCGGATACACCATCAATGATCTAACTTAACCGGTGATTATGGCTGCATCTGGCTTACAAACAGTACATTCCTTGATAATAAATCCATGAATCTTTTCATCACAAAAGCATAATAACACCAGAATCCATTAAATATTTTTGGAATCATTTACCCGCGCAAGCGAAAATGAATCTTTGAACCGATCCCGATCCCGATAGCTATCGGGACTATCGGGAGAGTTCAGCGAAGCTAATCTTTGAATTTTTGAATCTTTGAATCTTTGAATTTTGAATCCTTATGTCCAAAGGAAAAGATACCAAACCCCATATCGGCATTTTTGGCCGTCGCAACAACGGAAAAAGTTCGCTGATCAATGCCCTGGCGGGGCAGGAGTTGGCCATTGTCTCGGATGTGGCCGGAACAACTACCGATCCTGTAAAGAAATCTATGGAAATTCCCGGGATAGGTCCGGTAATTCTGATTGATACCGCCGGGATTGACGATACCGGAGAACTGGGACTGAAGCGGGTGGAAAAATCCCGCGAAATGCTGAAAGTCATTGATTTTGCCATTCTGGTGATCACCGGAAATGAGTTTTCGCAGGAGGAGGAGAAACTGATTGCTGAATTTGAGGAAAAAGCTGTTCCTTTTCTGGTGCTGCACAATAAGAGTGATCTTCAACCCCTTAGTGCAGGCCTGAAGCAGGACCTGGAAACCAGATACACCGTTCCGGTGCTGGAATTCAGCGCGATCAGCAGGCATGGGGTCGATGGCCTGGTTGCGGCCATGCAGCGGCTGATCCCCGAATCGGCTTATACCGCGCCATCTATGCTGGGCGATCTGATTTCATACGGTGATGTGGTGTTACTGATAACCCCTATTGATATTGAAGCTCCGGAAGGTAGGATGATCCTGCCACAGGTGCAGGCCATCCGTGATATTCTGGATCACGACGGCATTGCCGTGGTTTGCAAGGAAAGGGAAGTTGACGGCTTTATCAGACGGATGAATCCCAAACCGGCGCTGGTGGTCACCGACAGTCAGGTTTTTCTGAAAGCGGATGCTGCAGTACCACCTGAAATACCGCTGACCAGTTTCAGCATTCTACTGGCCAGGCAGCGGGGCGATTTCAGGAATTACCTGAAGGGAACGCCCAAACTTTCGGAACTGAAGGATGGGGACCGCATCCTGATCCTCGAGTCGTGTACCCACCATGTATCCTGCGATGACATCGGCCGCGTTAAAATCCCTCGCTGGCTGGGCAATTTCACCGGTAAGAAACTTGAATACGAGGTAGTGGCAGGACTGTCGAAGCTCCCGCGCGATATCCGCGATTATGCCATGGTGATTCAGTGCGGAGGCTGTGTGATCACCCGCAAACAAATTATCAACAGGCTGAAACCCGCCGTGGATGCCGGTATCCCGGTGACCAACTACGGTATGGCCATTGCCTGGATACACGGAATTTATAAAAGGGCCGTTGCTCCATTTTCTGCAGGAGATCACGGTGAGAATGATTATCTTTAACCGGAAAATTTAACGGACTGATTGGCTGCAGGCTTTTGTACGACTGCGGGAAGGATCGTAACCTAAAAAACTAAAAATGAATATTGTTGTCACAGGCGCTTCATCCGGTGTCGGGCGCGAAACGGCAAAAATTCTGGCCGGAATTCCAGGAAACAGACTGATTGTGATTGCACGCAACGGTATGAAGATACAGGCATTGTCGGGCGAGTGCAACATCAAACGGCAGGAAACGGTGGTTCAGCCTCTGCAGTTCGATCTGGCTACCGGTGATATGGAATCGCTGGCTCATCAGATCAACCGCCAGCTTGGCAAAATCGATATCCTGATCAACAATGCAGGCGCCATGCTGAATAAGCCCCTGGGTAAGATTACTGCGCCTGAGATAGATGAGGTATTCAGTGTGAACGTGAAAGCGCCGATGTTGCTGATACAGGCATTGCTCCCCTTAATGAAACCGGGTTCGCACATCGTGAATATCGGGAGCATGGGAGGCGTGCAGGGAAGCGTGAAGTTTCCCGGGTTGTCAGCATACAGCGCCAGCAAAGGCGCTTTGGCTGTGCTCACAGAATGTCTGGCCGAAGAGCTGAAGGACAAGCAGATCGCCGTCAATTGCCTTGCTTTCGGCGCAGTTCAGACCGAAATGCTCGCAAAGGCATTTCCCGGTTACGAAGCACCGGTTTCAGCCGGAAAAATGGCGGAATTTGTTGCCGATTTCGCTATAAACGGCAATCGCTATTTCAACGGAAAGATTTTGCCGGTATCTTTGTCCACTCCCTGAAAAGAAAAAAATGTCATCCTCAACCGATTGTATTGCAAAAACAGGCGTTGTTCAAAGCATTGATGGACAGAAAGTTTTCGTAAAGGTGATCAGCGTGAGCGCCTGTGCTTCCTGCCATGCAAAAGGCGCCTGCACAGCCTCCGATACCAGTGAACGCATCATTGAAGCCGAGCTTGAGCCCGGCACCAGCCTCAAACCCGGACAGATTGTGTCGGTTCAAGCCGATGTGAAAGCCGGTAATGCAGCGCTTTTCTATGGCTATATTCTGCCCTTTCTGCTGGTTTTTGTGGTGCTTATCATCGCGGTATTGCTGACTTCAGAAGTAGTGGCCGGATTGGTCTCCCTGGGGGTGTTGTTACCCTATTATGCCGTCCTGTATCTGCTCAGAGACCGGATGGGAAAGCGGTTCAAATTCAGCATCCAGGCGTGATGATTGAAACTGTCAGGTTTCCTGTTTTTTGTTGTCTTTAAATGGTATATGAAGAACCCCTGGCTGCAGATTCCTTTTCAGGATTATGAAAATCATATGCGCGAAGTCGGGCAGACGCAGATGCTCAGCCGTTTGTTTGGCGATTGCCTTAAGCGCTATACGCCCGGCAGTATCGCCCTGATCGGGTGTGCAACGGGAAATGGCCTTGAAGAAGTTGATCCTGCTATTACAAGGGTTATCCATGCCGTGGATATCAATCCCGCTTACCTGGAACAACTTAACCAGCGTTTTGGACAGACTATACCGGGGATGAACATCCAATGCCTGGACCTGGAAGTTGATCCCCTCTCTTTCAGTAATGTTGACCTGATTTTTTGCGGTCTGGTGCTTGAATACGTGAAGCCGGATGTGCTGATACCTGAATTGCTGGACGCATTATCCCCGGATGGTGCATTGGTGATTGTTATACAGCAAACCCGGAATACCGCTTTTGTAACCAAAACACAATATAGATCCCTTGATTTGCTTTCATCTTTTGCTGGAACGGTTTCGGGAGCCGGACTTTATGAACTGCTCAGTAATTTGGGTGTTAAAATTGAGATGCAATATGATGTGCCCCTGAATGATAATAAGTCATTCAGGGTGTTTCACTGCAGCAAAAACCGGATTTCCTCCTGATTCTCAGCTACCCGGTTATCAGTTTTTCCAGACTGTTTTATGAATACTGCTGATGCTGAATTGGATTTGTAATGGATTGAATATCAGCTATTATTTGTGATATACCTGTACAAGTCAATGTAAGAACCGGGTTTTGTTCACAACCTGATGTAATTTATAGTAATTCTAAACAAAATCGGATATACTTGTAAATCAGTTTATAAGAATATGTCTGTTTAGTCAGGTTAAATTTTATATATAGGTAATGAATTGATAATCAAATAAATGGAATGTATTTAATTTTATAGATTTGCTGTAGTCTGTTTTTTTTTTGTTGCTACATTTGTCACGTTCTGCCTTAGCGGGTAAATGAACACGGAATAATTTGCACCTAAAAGAGCTGACAGTGAACGAAACCGTATTATTTGCCGTACTTTCACTGAGCGCCATCGGAGTTGCCTCTGCGGTAATTCTTTATTTTGTCGCTCAGAAATTCAAAGTTATTGAGGATCCCCGGATAGATGTTGTCAACGAAATTCTGCCAGGTGCCAATTGCGGAGGCTGTGGTCTGGCCGGTTGCCGTGCATTTGCGGAAGAACTGGTAAAAACAGGGGATTTATCGAAGCTGAACTGTCCGGTTGGCGGCAGCGATACCATGAAACAAATAGCGTCGGTGCTCGGGCTTGAGGCTGAAGAGAAAGAACCGATGATTGCCGTGGTACGTTGTAACGGAAGCCGGATTAACGCCCCTCAGAAGGTAATCTTCGACGGCGCTGAATCCTGTGCTTTTGCCCATGCACTATCGGCAGGCGAAAGCGGTTGTCCGAATGGTTGTCTCGGCCTGGGCGATTGTGTGGTATCCTGTAAATTCGATGCGATTTATATCAGCCCTGAAACCGGGCTTCCTGTGGTTAGTGATGAGAAATGTGTGGCCTGCGGCGCCTGTGTTACGGCTTGTCCTCGCAAAATCATTGAACTCAGGAAAAAAGGAAAAAAAGACAGGAGGATTTTTGTTTCCTGTGTGAATACTGAAAAAGGCGGACCGGCGAAGAAAAACTGCAGTGTTGCCTGTATCGGCTGCGGCAAATGTGTAAAGGAGTGTCCATATGATGCCATTACGATGCAGAATAATCTGGCTTACATTGATTACGATAAATGCAGGCTTTGCCGCAAGTGCGCTCCCGTGTGTCCTACCGGGGCCATTCTTGAGACCAACTTCCCGTTGCGGAAAGAAAAGCCCGGTGAACCCGGAACGGAAAAGGTTGCCGAACCTGTTACAGCCGGCTAGCCATTCTACAGTCGTTAACAAGTTATAAACCAATACGCGGAGGAGATAATTTGAAAACTTTTAAACTTGGCGGAGTTCACCCGGAAGAAAATAAAATTTCTGCGGCTGAAGCCATTGAAGTTCTCCCTTTGCCGGCAAAAGTCTGTATCCCTGTTTCCCAAAGCCTCGGAGCCCCCTCGAAAGTGGTGGTGGAAAAAGGCGCCGTAGTGAGGACAGGACAAATCATTGCCAAAGGGGAATCCTTTATATCATCCAATGTTCATTCATCCGTTTCCGGAAAAGTCACCAAAATAGACGATGTAATTGATACTTCGGGATATAAACGTCAGGCTGTTTACATTGACGTGGAAGGGGATGAATGGGAGGAAGGAATTGACCGTTCACCTGAAATTATCCATGATATACTCCCTGACCGGGATACAATCATCCGTAAGATTAACGAGATGGGTGTGGTTGGCCTTGGCGGTGCAACTTTTCCGTCGCATGTCAAGCTGATGGTCCCGGATGGAAAAAAGGCCGAGTACCTGCTGATCAACGGGGTGGAGTGTGAACCTTACCTCACTTCGGATCACCGGCTGATGCTTGAGCGGGGGGAAGAAATGATCATCGGCGTTAAAATTCTGATGAAAGCCCTTGGCGTGAACAAGGCTTTTATAGGAATAGAGAAAAACAAGCAGGATGCCATCGTGCACCTGAGCGTGATCTGCTCGAAGCATCCTGGAATTGAGGTTGTTCCCCTGAAGGTAAAATATCCGCAGGGCGGAGAAAAGCAGTTGATCAAAGCCGTTCTTAACCGTGAAGTTCCTTCGGGAAAACTTCCGATCGAAGTGGGTTGCGTGGTGAATAACGTAGGCACTGCACTGGCTGTTTATGAAGCGGTTCAGAAAAACAAGCCGCTGATCGACCGGGTGGTAACCGTTACCGGGAAGTCTGTTGCAAAACCGTCGAATTTGCTTGTCCGCATTGGTACGCCGGTAAGCGCACTGGTGGAATTTGCCGGTGGTTTGCCCGAAGATGCGGGAAAAGTGATCAGTGGCGGCCCAATGATGGGGAAAGCCCTGACATCACTTGATGTTCCGGTGGTAAAAGGCACATCCGGCATTCTGATCATGAAGGGTGCCGAATCGAAACGGGCGGCTGCCCTCAACTGTATCCGCTGTGGCCGCTGTATCACGGCCTGTCCGATGGGGCTTGAGCCTGTATTGCTGGCTCAGCTGTCGGAAAACCAGTTGTTCGAACGCGCAGAAAAGGAAAGAATCATGGACTGCATTGAATGTGGTTCATGCCATTATACCTGCCCGGCCGGCCGGCCATTGCTCGACTACCTAAGGCTGGGTAAAAATAAAACCGGAATACTCATCAGAAATCGGGGGAAGAAATAATATGAACTTACTCACAGTTTCGGGATCACCCCATGTTCACACACAGCAAAGTGTAAAATCCATTATGTATGGTGTGGTGATTGCCCTGATCCCAGCCATTTTCGTTTCACTCTATTTCTTCGGACTGGATGCTGCGCGGGTCATTTTCATCTCGGTGGCCGCCTGCCTTTTCTTTGAATGGGTCATTCAGAAGTACCTGATAAAGGGCCCTGTTACCATCAATGATGGCAGTGCCCTGGTAACGGGTGTGTTGCTTGCTTTTAACGTGCCATCCAATCTTCCCTGGTGGATACTGGTCATTGGTGCACTGGTTTCGATAGGCATTGGTAAGATGTCATTCGGGGGGCTTGGAAAAAATCCATTTAATCCGGCATTGGTGGGTCGTGTATTTCTGCTGATTTCATTCCCGGTACAGATGACCTCATGGCCATTGCCAAAGGGGCTTTTTGGCTCAGGATTAACAGATGCCATTACAGGCCCGACAACGCTGGGAGTGCTCAAGGAAGGCCTGAATGCGGGAAAAACTGTTCAGGAAATCATGGCATCCCCTGACTTCCCTGGTTATATCAATGATCTGTTGGGAGCCCAGGGCGGCTCACTTGGTGAAATTTCCGCCATTGCCCTGCTTCTGGGAGCCGTATATATGCTTTCGCGCAAAATCATTACCTGGCACATTCCAACTGCTTATATCGGTTCAGCAGTCATTTTTTCCGGCATTTTCTGGCTGATTGACCCTTCGCACTACATTGACCCGGCTATGCACCTGCTGGCCGGAGGTATGATACTCGGCGTTTTCTACATGGCCACCGATATGGTCTCTTCGCCCATGACACCGCGCGGGCAGATCGTTTTTGGCATCGGTGCCGGATTGCTTACTATAATGATCAGGGTATGGGGCGCATATCCCGAGGGTGTTTCTTTTGCCATTCTGATTATGAATGCTTTTACACCGTTGATCAACAATGCATTTAAACCCAAAAGGTTCGGGGAGGTAGTGAAAAATGGCTAAACTGGAATCAACTTTTAAAAATATGGTGCTTGTGCTGCTGGGCATCTCCCTGGTAGCTTCGTTTGCACTGGGTGCGGTTTATAATCTGACCAAAGATCCTATCGCCAAAGCGCAGCAACTGAAAAAGGAAGCAGCCATCAAACAGGTAGTGCCTGAATTTGAGCAGCTTGAGCCGGTAACTGTTACCCCTGCAGATGGCGGTGATCCTGTGGTGATCAATAAAGCCATTTCGGGTGGCGAGGTTGTGGGATATGCAGTTGAAACATACAGCGATAAAGGTTTTGGAGGAAAAGTGCAATTAATGATAGGGTTTCTTCCCGATGGCACCATCTTCAATACTGCCGTGCTGAAACATACTGAAACCCCCGGACTGGGCGACAAAATGGATGCCTCGAAATCGTCATTCCCCGAACAGTTTAAAAATCAGAATCCTGAATCATTTACACTGAAAGTAAAAAAAGACGGCGGACAGGTGGATGCCATCACGGCGGCAACCATCAGCTCCCGGGCTTTTTGCGACGGCGTTCAGCGGGCTTATGATGCAGTTAAAACGGAAGGAGGAGAGAAATGAACCAGATGCAGAATTTTTCCAAAGGATTTATAAAGAACAACCCGGTTCTGGTGCTGCTGCTCGGAATGTGTCCGACTCTGGGGGTTACCACTTCGGCCATTAATGGCCTGGGTATGGGTCTGGCCACCACTTTTGTTCTTGTGATGGCCAACGTGGTGATTTCGCTGATGAAAAACATCATTCCCGACAAGGTGCGTATCCCTTCGTTTATTGTGGTTATTGCATCCTTTGTTACCATCGTTGACCTGGTGATGGCCGGATATGTACCTGCCTTGCACGAGCAACTCGGACTTTTTATTCCCCTGATCGTGGTGAACTGTATCGTGCTGGGACGGGCTGAGGCTTTTGCTTCCAAAAACGATGTATTTTCTTCCATGATCGACGGGCTCGGTATGGGTCTGGGCTTTGCCTTCGCCCTGACATTGCTGGGTGGCATCCGCGAAATCCTGGGTAGTGGAGCCCTGTTCGGGATTAAATTTATCCAGGGCGATACTATTCTGGTGTTTGTGCTCGCACCGGGTGCTTTTATCGCACTTGGTTACCTGATCGCACTGATAAATAAATTGAATAAGGCGTAGTTAACGGGTTTTATACAAAAGAAAGAGATTATGGAATACATCATCATCATCATTTCGGCAATCTTTGTCAACAACATCGTTTTTGCGCAGTTTTTGGGAATATGTCCGTTTCTGGGCGTTTCCAACAAGCTCTCAACCTCACTCGGGATGGGGGGGGCGGTGGTGTTTGTAATGACACTTGCCACCCTGGTTACCTACCTGGTCTATCAGTTTGTTCTGGTCCCGCTGGGGTTGGGATTTCTTCAGACCATCAGCTATATTCTGATTATTGCTGCTCTCGTGCAGATGGTTGAGATCATTCTTAAAAAGGTCAGTCCTGCCCTCTATCAGGCGCTGGGAATTTATCTCCCGCTGATCACCACTAATTGTGCCGTATTGGGTGTTGCCATTCTGGTTATTCAGAAGAACCTTAACCTGCTTGAGAGCGTAGTGTTCACTGTGGCCACTTCAATTGGCTTTACCCTTGCGCTGGTAATTTTTGCCGGTATCCGTGAGCATATGGAACTTATGGGTGTTCCCAAAGGAATGCGCGGGGTGCCCATTGCCCTGGTAGTTGCCGGGCTGCTCTCCCTGGCATTTATGGGTTTTGCCGGTCTTGTATAACCAATAAGAAGAATATATCATTGCAAAAGCCCGGATTTGCCGGGTTTTTTCATATTTGCCCGGGTAGGTGTATTAATTACACTATCCTGAGTGTTATTGATTATCTTTGCAAGGCGACCTGAGGTGAAATCCAAATCCGGGTTGAAGCATTAAGAGTTTAAGTTGCTGTAATTAAAATTGTTACTTTAGAAAGTTGTAATATGATCAGGTTCTTGTTTTTGTTTGTTTTTTCACTGGTATCATCCGGAATTACTGCCCAGGGTTTTCTTCATACTTCAGGAAAGTATATCTATAACGGGGCAGGAGAGGAGGTGATACTCCGCGGCATCGGCACCGGTAACTGGCTGTTGATGGAGGGTTATATGATGAAATCGGCCGAGGTAGCCGGCACACATACCGGATTCAGGAATAAACTGACGCAAACCATTGGTGCTGAACTAACTGAAGAATTCTATGAAACCTGGCTCGACAATCATTTTACCCGTGCCGATGTGGACAGCATGAAAGCCTGGGGTTTCAACAGTGTAAGGGTAGCCATGCATTACAAATGGTTCACCCTGCCTATAGAGGATGAGCCGGTAGCCGGACAGGACACCTGGTTTGAAGAAGGTTTTGTGCGGATCGACAGCCTGTTAGACTGGTGCGGCGACAATCAGATGTACCTGATCCTCGATCTGCACGGGGCACCCGGCGGGCAGGGCAAAGATGCCAATATCTCGGATTACGATCCTGCTAAGCCTTCGCTATGGGAAAGTGCCGAAAACAGAAGGAAAACCGTGGCTTTGTGGGCCAGGCTGGCCGAACGTTATGCCCAGGAACCCTGGATAGGCGGCTATGACCTGATCAATGAACCCAACTGGGAACTGCCCGGCGGAACACTGCTCAGACAGCTTTACGGTGAAATTACCAATGCCATCCGGGCGGTGGATCAGAACCACATGATCATCATAGAAGGCAACTGGTTCGCCAATGATTATACAGGGCTCACGCCTCCGTGGGATAATAATATGGTCTACAGTTTTCATAAATACTGGACTTACAATACCCAGAATGATATCAGCTGGATCATTAACCTCAGGAATACCTGGAATGTGCCAACCTGGCTGGGTGAATCAGGCGAAAACTCCAACAGCTGGTTCACTGGTCTTATTGCCCTTTGCGAGCAAAACAGGATCGGATGGTCGTGGTGGCCGGTGAAAAAGGCCGGGATCAACAATGTGCTTCAGGTACCGGAGAGCCAGAATTATAACAACCTGATCAGCTACTGGAGGTTCGGTACCCCTGTGCTCACGGCTGAGCAGGCTTTTGAGGCCGTGATGGAATGGGCAGACAATCACCGGATTGAAAATTGTATGGTAAAAAGGGATGTGATTGACGCTATGATCCGGCAACCATATACAAACGAAACACTGCCTTTCAGGGTGTATAAACCCGGCGAACCGGTTCACGCCGTTAATTATGATCTTGGCCGGAGTTCCTTTGCTTATAAGGATGCCGATTCAGCCAATTACCATCTGAATACAGGCAGTTATACCAACTGGAACCAGGGCTGGGTTTACCGCAATGACGGGGTGGACATTGACGAATGCAGTGATCTATTTGCAGGCGGAAATGGTTTCAATATCCGGTGGACCGAAACAGGGGAGTGGCTGCAATATACTTTAGATGCGGATAGTGCTGCCGCCTACAGACTGACGATCCGTTCGGCTTCCAACAGCGCCCAGACAGGGATTATAAGATTTACCATCAACGGAACAGATCTTATCAGCCCGCTTACCCTGCCCAACACAGGTTCAATTAACACATGGACATCCAATGTGGTGAATGACGTAATCATCCCGGAAGGAACCCACAAAATCAGGCTTTATTTCGAAAGGGGAGGCTCAAACATCAACCTGTTTATATTTGATAATCCGGTGCCGGTCAGCGCGGTACCCTTCAAATATATTTATGCCGAAACCACTGAATCCGGTCAGGAAATAATCATCACGCTCAACAAGGAAATCACTGAAATGAGTGCTGTTCCGGATGATTTTACCTTAAAAATATCAGATCAACAGACGGGAATATCTTCAGTCACGGTTGTTCCCGGTCAGCCGGCAAGGCTGGTGCTGGTGCCTGAAACTCCTGTGGAATATGGACAGCAGGTTAAGATAAGCTATACCGGAAGCGGAATCATGAATGGAATACAACCGTTGGAGCACTTTTCTGACATGAACGTTAAAAATAACCTTCCCCGGCGTTATCTGTTGCCGGCGCGCATAGAAGCGGAGGATTTTTATTTTAATAACGGATTTCAGCTTGAGAATTGTACCGATGCCGGTGGTGGTTACAATGTGGGATTCGCCAATAACGGGGACTATCTTGATTATCTGATTAAGGTGCCGGAAGCCGGTGAATATCAGATGCTGTTCCGGATTGCTTCCCAGTATTCCAATGGAATCATCAGCATCCGGGCTTCATCCGGAGGGAGTTTCCAGACTTATGGCTCTATGAACGTTTCAGCGACCGGCGGCTGGCAGAACTGGGAAAATCAAAACGTTTCCGTAAACCTGCCTGCCGGAAACCTCAGGCTCAGGCTATATTCATTTGCGGGAGAGTATAACATCAACTGGTTCAACATTGCCAAACCTGCCGGAACCGGTGAAATAGACATGAAAAACCGTCTGATTGTTTATCCGAATCCCGGGAACGGAATATTCAAAATTGATTTAGCTGACTTCGCTATGAACGAAGTTCTCCTGCAGGTAACGGATATGGCAGGTCAGGAGGTATACCATAGCGCCCTTGAAGGTGGCCTGCAAAGGATGGATCTGGATTTAAGCCATCTTCCCTCCGGAATGTATATCATCCGTATGCTCAGTACCACAAAAACCGGAACAGCCAGGGTTGTCCTGATGAATGACCGTATTTAACCTTTCCTTCGCTATATAGCCTTTAAATACCACTTATGCATAAGCAGGGCAATAATTGCCTGTGATACCTTCCTGAAGTTTGTAGCCCGGACTGATCATTACTAAGCCCGCCAGGGCTGAACTTTTGAATCTATATGGGCAATCCCCGTTAAATGTTTGTTCAGTACAATTCTTATTGTGCTGATTACAAACACTTAATCGTTTAAGCATTGCGAAATACTTTGTCCGGGTAAAAATCATATTGCCGGTTGTGGCGGATCAATCGGCAGATGATCCAGCAATTTTAATCTCTTCGAAATTTGTAAATGTTGATAAAATGATGTATATTACACCTTTATTCTCAGCTCTCCCTTTTACCCGGGATTCCGCCAGATTGCTACCCGCCTTCCATACTTCCGGTTTATGAATTTTTTCTTTAAGAGATAGCTCTTGCTGATTTTATTCACTTAAAGCACTAACATAAATCCTTATTCCAATGAAAAAGCTGATATTATTTCTTCTGCTGGTACCGGGAATAAGTCTCTATTCCCAGGTAGCCATCAACACCGATGGCGCAAATCCCGACGCTTCAGCCATGCTGGATGTTAAATCAACAAGCAGCGGTTTGCTGATTCCGCGCATGACATTTACCCAGCGAAATGCCATTGCCTCCCCGGCTACCGGTTTGCTGGTTTATCAGACGAACAGTTTACCGGGTTTTTATTACAATGCCGGTACCCCGGCAAGTCCCGCGTGGGTCTATGTAGGGTCAGGTTTCGGCTGGTCGATCACCGGGAATGCGGGAACATCCTCACCATCTAACTTTATCGGCACAACCGACGATATGCCGCTCAACTTTCGCATTAATAGCGCATTTGCCGGAAGGATAGAAAGAGCACAGCATAATCTCTCGCTGGGTTATCTGGCACTTGCGCTGAACACAACCGGAATGAACTCCACCGCGCTGGGTTATTCGGCCCTTTATAACAATAAAGCCAACAGCCGGAGTACTGCTTTGGGCTATTATGCCATGTTTTATGCCGATGACCGGACCACCGGCAGAGAAACTTTCAATACAGCCATTGGCTGTGAAGCATTGAGAGGCAGCGCAACCCCGGCTGAGAATACCGGACGCTACAATACTGCCGTTGGCGATAAAGCGTTGTTTTCGAATACCATAGGCGAAGGTAACATTGGTATTGGATATGTGCCGTTATATAGCAATACCTCTGGCTGTACGAATACCGCAATTGGCTATGGAACAATGTATTCCAACATCTCAGGCCATAATAACACAGCCATTGGTTACAATGCTATGTATAGCAATACTTCTGGTTACTCAAATACAGCCATCGGCATAAGGGCGCTGCGCCAGAACACTGTGAGAAATAATCTTGTAGCGGTCGGGGATTCGGCATTGTATAATAATGGAACCAATGCAA
Source organism: Lentimicrobium saccharophilum (assembly GCF_001192835.1). Classification (NCBI taxonomy): domain Bacteria; kingdom Pseudomonadati; phylum Bacteroidota; class Bacteroidia; order Bacteroidales; family Lentimicrobiaceae; genus Lentimicrobium; species Lentimicrobium saccharophilum. The sequence continues at coordinate 1,154,193 of NZ_DF968183.1, read as the reverse complement.
CTGTCACTGTTCACGGTACCAGAAATACGGCGGTCGGGTCGAAAGCAATGTTTAGCAACACTACCGGATTTCAGAATACAGCTGCCGGTTATCAGTCATTATACACGAACACTACCGGAATGTCGAATACAGCTATGGGCTTTCAGGCATTGTTTTCAAATACAAGCGCCGAAGGCAATACGGCTGTAGGTTACTGGTCGCTATACAATAACATTGCAGGGACAGCAAATACAGCAGTTGGTTACCGGACATTGTATTCAAACACAACAGGATATTATAATGTGGCAGTCGGAAACAGGGCACTGACTGCCAATAGTAAAGGAATTTACAATGTTGCAGTGGGCACTTTTGCGCTCAATTATTCCGATAGTGCTGATTATAATACGGCTGTCGGTTGTTATGCAGGTTATGATAATGTTTCAGGAGACTACAACGCTGCGTTCGGGTATTATTCGCTGCCCAACAATATTACAGGCAATTCTAATGTTGCAGTGGGCGTTAGAAGTTTATACAGCAACACGAGCGGCTGTTCTAACGTTGCTATCGGGGCCAGGGCCCTGTACTACAGTTCCGGTCGCAGCAACCTGGTTGCGATCGGTGATTCGGCGCTTTACCGGAATGAAACCGATGCGACCCTTACGTATCATGCTACCCACAACACGGCCGTAGGTTCAAAAACCCTTCAGGAAAACACCTATGGCTATTACAATACAGCCATCGGAAGCCAGTCGATGAGAAATAACACCTATGGTCATCACAATACGGCCCTGGGCCACTTGTCTATGATTACCAATTCTACCGGATCCTATAACATTGCCATCGGAGATCAGGCATTGTACTCAAATTTAACCGGTGAATTCAATACAGCCATCGGTAATAATGCTTCCTGGACTCTAAGTAACGGTAGCAGAAATACAGCACTGGGTTATTCGGCATTATACATGAACCTTTCGGGCGGATACAATACTGCTGTCGGACAATATTCATCCTATTACAGTACCTCGAGCTATAACACCAGTCTGGGTTATTCGGCGGGAGATTTTCACCCCGCGTCCTTTGGCACCTTTGTCGGCGCATTGGCCTATCCGGATGCAGATGGCTACACCAATTGCACTGCCATCGGTTACAATGCGAGGGCCACTGCTTCCAACAGGGTGGTTATCGGGAATAGCAGTGTTACCAGCATTGGCGGATTTACCGGCTGGAGCAATTTTTCGGATGGACGATATAAGAAAAATGTCCGTGAAAATGTCCCTGGAATTGAGTTTGTAAAATTGCTGCGCCCTGTGACCTATACCCTTAATGTCACTTCCCTGAACGATTATCTGGATAACCGGAATTCCCGGGATTTACGTGAAAATGAACAGCCATCCTTTCCTTCGGCTGAAGAGCTGAAAGCTGTGCAGGAAAAGGAAACGATCGTGTACACCGGCTTTATTGCGCAGGAAGTTGAAGATGCCGCACTATCAATCGGATACAATTTCAGCGGGATTGATGCGCCAAAAAGCCAGGGTGGACTGTACAATCTGCGGTACGGTGAATTTATTCCACCTATTGTGAAGGCCTTTCAGGAACAGCAAAAGATTATCGAAGCACAGCAGCAACAAATTGATCAGTTGATAAGACGGATCGAAATGCTTGAATCCAGATAAGGCAGGGCTTCTATTGCCGGAATGGTTAATTTAGCACCCGCTAATAATCTTTCCGGCTTTGAAGATGCAATATAACTTTGACGAAATTATTGAACGTGGCAATACGGCTTGCGTTAAATACGATCTGCGTAAGTTTTTCTTCGGAAATGACGAGGTCATTCCCATGTGGGTGGCCGATATGGATTTCCGGACGCCTGATTTTGTAATGGATGCCATCCGGGAACGGGCAGCGCACGAAGTGCTGGGGTACTCCATCCGGACTGATTCCTGTTTCGATGCCCTGACCGCCTGGATTCAACGTCGCCATCACTGGCGGACAGAGCGCGAATGGATTGCCTTTTCACCGGGCATTGTTCCTGCGGTGAACATGGCGGTGCTGGCATTTACCCGCCGTCGCGACAAGGTTATCATTCAGCCGCCCGTCTACTTTCCTTTTTTCGATGCCGTGAAAAATCATGGCCGCAAACTGGTTTATAATCAGCTGATTATGGAAAACGGCCGTTACCGGATGAATTATGAAAACCTTGAACAGTTATGCCGTGATGGTGCCCGTATGCTGATTCTGAGTAATCCGCATAACCCGGCCGGAAACGCCTGGAGGGCGGATGAACTGAAGCGGATGGCTGATATTTGCCTGAAATACAATGTGCTGGTGATTTCCGATGAGATTCACTGCGATCTGGTAAACCGGGGATTTCATCATACGGTGCTGGCATCCCTTTCGCCGGAGATCGCGGCAAAAACCGTTACCATGGTTGCATCCAGCAAAACCTTTAACCTTGCCGGAATGGCGACTTCGTTGGTCATTATCAGCAATCCTTCGCTGATGAAAAGGTTTCGCAAAGTTCTCGACGGCCTGCACATTGAAATGGGCAATCTCTTCGGCAACGTAGCCGCAGAGGCCGCCTATACGCATGGAGATGCATGGCTGGAACAACTTCTGGATTACATTGATGGAAATATTCACACCCTGATTGAATTTGCTGAAACCCATCTTCCGCAGGTAAAGGTTATACGCCCCGAAGCCACTTATATGGCCTGGCTTGATTTCAGTCAAACCGGGATGAGCGATGCAGAACTTAAAAAGTTTATGATTGAAGAGGCCGGGCTCGGTTTGAACGAAGGCACCCAATTCGGCCCGGGCGGCGATGGCTATATGCGCATGAACCTGGCATGCCCGAGGCCGGTTCTGATGAGAGCGCTGGAACAATTGAAACACGCCCTGTGCAAGAGAATGTCGGAAGGATAATGGAGATATACCTCTAAAAAAATACGACCCCTCCGGGGCCGGTTTGTTTTCTTTATCTGTTGTTTCTATACACATGCGACCCCTCCGGGGTCGGAAAAAGTTTGCAATTGGAATTTCCGGAGGTATGGAGGACCTGGCTCTGCCCGAAAGTATGGTGGTCTTGTACCGATAGAATGGAGGACCTGGCTCTGGTTGAAAGTATGGTGGTCTTGTACCGATATCTATCGGTACTGCTCGCAGGTATGGTGGTCTCGTACCGATAGCCATCGGTACGAGACCACCGGGAACCATGCAGCCGGGACCATCCGGAACCGCGGAGCCAAGACCATCCGGGAACAACATACGCTCCTGCTGAGGTCGTGACGTACTAACCTGACTATACCTATGACTCCGGAGGAGTCATGGGTGTATAGAAAACGTTGGCATAAAATGAATAAACGACCCAGGAGGGGTCGGATGTTCTGAAAGAGTATTCTGCCATCGGGCCACCCGGATAAAAGCACCGGAGATGCTTAATCGCACCTTCAGGAATAAAAGCCTATCGGGTGATGGGGCAACATCATTATGCTTATTCAATGCACAATTTCCTGAGCTTTGAAAGGCTGCCGTTAAAGACATTCAGATCCACCTCTCCCTTGATGCCGTTGATGGTAGCCTTGTCGGTATGCTGCCAGAACTGCCACCTGCGGTGGTGCATGCGGGGCAGGTCCTCGTGGTAATGCGCGATCCACAGCGGGTAATCCTTAAAATCATCGGCCAGGTATTTGTCATAATAACCGGGACTGGTATAGATGATCGGCTTGACTCCATAATGTTCTTCCACCAGCCGGCACCATTCCTGTGCACCTTCCACAATTTCTTTTTTTGAACGCCGGTTGCTGACTTCAATGTCAAGTACGGGTGGCAGGTCGCCGGGTTTCAGTTTAACCTGTCTGATAAAATTCTCAGCCTGTTTGGCAGCATCACGCGAAGGATGAAAAAAATGGTATGCACCACGCATCATACCCGCCGCTCCGGCCTTTTCCCAGTTGCGCTGAAATTGCCTGTCCTGCCTGGTGATCCCCTCGGTAGCCTTCAGAAATGCGAAGCTGATCCTGATGCCGTTTACTTCCATGGCAGCAACTTCGGCCCAGTTGATGCGCCCCTGATGGTGCGAGACATCAATGCCATGGGTTTTGTATCCGGATGGAATGGGTACGCCAAAATTCTTCAGGTTATGATATTGCTCCGCTTCCGTCCATGAGAATCCGCTTTTAATCAGGGGAAGGCCATAACGGAAAAACAACGGGGCCATCACTATCAGAAATACTGCAAGCAGTCCAGTATAAAGGTATAGTCTGGATTTATTAACCTTTTTCCTCTTTCCACCTGCCCGGGCAACTACCACAATCCTGTCTTTCTTTAAATAATGCAGTTTCTGCTTATTCCCTGTCCGCTTTCGCTTACTTTTTCAGTTCAAAAACCATGGCAGTCCTGCCTTTGCTGGTCAGTTTGCCGTGAAGCGGGAACGACTGCCCGGTCATGATGTCCAGCGCGTTGTTAAATCCGGAAGTTACTTCGGTGAACCTGCCGGTATCAATGGTTTTCTCGTCATTGCTGTTGTTGATCAATACCATAACGGTTTCGTCACCGGCAATCCGGAAATACACGTAAACGCCGTCGAAAGGGATAAAATGCCTGAGACTGCCCCGGGCAATGGCCTTGCTCGATTTGCGCCAGCGCAGCAATTGCTTCAGGTGGTCGAAAACTTCGTTCTGGTCCTTTGATCTTCCTTCGCGGACAAAGGCATTGGTTGAATCTCCTTTCCAGCCACCGGGAAAATCCCATCGTATGTCGCCGTGACCTTTATGCTCAGCCCCGTCCATCAGCAACTCGGTGCCGTAATAGATCTGCGGAATGCCGCGCGTGGTGAGCAGAAACGTCAGTGCCATTTTCATGGCAGACAGGTCTCTGTTGATGGTATTGAAGTAACGGTTTACATCATGATTGTCGAGAAAAGTCACCTTCATGTATGGATCTGAAAAAAGAAAATCCTGGGCAAAAACATAATACAGCCTGGCCATCCCTTCGGTCCACCCTTCTTTTTCAGTAAAGGCTTTTTTCGTAGCCTCGTATAGCGGGAAGTCTGTTACACTGGGCAGGTATGAATTGTAATCATCGCTGATGATGGCATCCTTCTGATAATATGCAAGCATTCCTTCCTGGTTCAGCCATGCTTCTCCGACTATGCTGAAATCCGGGTATTCCTCATAAACCCTGCGCCCCCATTCTGCAATCATTTCCTTGTATGGATAAGGCTGGGTGTCGAGCCGGATTCCGTCGAGACCGGCATATTCAATCCACCATATGGAATTCTGAATCAGATAGTTGGTGACGTATGGATTGCGTTGGTCGAGGTCCGGCATATTGGTATCGAACCAGCCCTGCAGCAAGCGGTTTTTATCATATTCCGAGGCATAGGGATCTGATAAGGCTTCGGCCCTGAAATTGGAACGGGTAAATTCAGGAAACCGGTGAATCCAGTTGCTCATCGGCAAATCTTTGATAAACCAGTGATTGATGCCGCAATGGTTAAAAATCATGTCCTTGATTACCTTGATGCCTTTTGCCTGAGCTTCATTTACCAGGTTTACATAATCTTCGTTGGTGCCCAGCCTCGGATCGATGCGGTAAAAGTCGGTAATGGCATAACCATGGTAGGAATAGGCCGGGTTATTGTTTTCGAGCAGGGGGTTGATCCAGAGTGCAGTGATTCCAAGGTCACTGAGGTAATTCAGGTTTTTCGATATTCCGGCAATGTCGCCGCCATGTCTTCCCGATGGATTTGACCGGTTGGCAGTTTCGAGCATTCCCGGGATATTGTCGTTCGATGGATCTCCGTTTGCAAAGCGGTCGGGCATCAGCAGATAGATCACATCGGCAGGAGAAAAGCCCTTGCGGTCAGCCGATCCTTCTTTCCGTTGCCTGAGTTCATAGGAATATTGATAAGCCACCTTGCGGTTGCGCATAAATGAGATGACAAACTTTCCGGGTTTTGCATCCGCGGCGATCTCAATGTTCAGAAAAAGATAGTTTGGATTTTCAACACTCACCTTGTCTCTCAGTATTACGCCGGGATAGTTGAAGCTAACGGTAGTGGCGGCAATATCTTTTCCATAGGCCAGCAGTTGCAGCGAAGGGTTTTTCATGCCTGTCCACCAGAAAGGAGGTTCAACGCGCAGTTCCGGGATGACCTGTGCAGAAACAGGGCCGGGGAATGCAATAAACAGAAGGAAGGCAAAATGTAATGCCTGCTGTAGGTGCCGAAGCGGGAAACGGGTTATTTTCATATCTTTTGGATTGTCAATTGTAAGCAGCGCAGCGTGCTGCACCGGCTTTCTGCAAAAATAAGAAAAATGGAGGCTCGTGCCCGGTGGGGCGTTCCGGTTTAACGGGATTTCAAGAACCTTTGTTATAAATGTTTAATAAACAAATATATAGCGATGCTGGCTGGTTTTTATAGCTGGTTGGCTTATCTGTCAGCATGATTCCGGGAAAGGTTGTAAAACTTATTTAAATAAGCCTTCTGAGTTTGATATTGGTCCTGATTTCCTTGCCATCCCTGGAGAAAACCATGCTTACGAAATTGCCTTCCCTGGTGCTGAGGATGTGGTTCAGATCACCCAGCGTGAGGCCGAAAACGGGCTTTCCGTTGATGTACAGCAACAAATCTCCCACCTTTATTCCGGCTTTATCTCCGGGTGAGCCTTTGATGATTTCGCTCACTTCAAAGATACTGAAGCCGACCCCCAACGCCCTGAAGGTAATTCCGCTCATATTGTATTCAAAGGGCTGTTTGAACTTAGCGCCTTTTTGCAGGATCATCCGCTGGTTGCTGAAGTCAAATGTAACCCGGAATCTTCCCAGCGCTCCGGCCCCGAGCGTTCCGTTTCTATTCATCCTGGTGTTTAGGTTCCATGGCATATAACTATCAGAAAAAGAACTTATTACATTGTCAAGCCGGTAATTGCCGAGCATCAGCCAGCCGATTCTGGCAAAACTCCCGTGAATATTTCCTGCCAGTCCCTTTCCGATGATGGCATCAAGGTATTTTTCCGGCTTATAGCCGTCAAGGCTGTCATATTCAAGCAGTAAAGGGTGATTCGCCCCAGAGTCGATCATCAGCCAGAGGTCCATTATCCTGCCGTTGTCGAATTCAACCCGGGCGGTCATGTATGGTTTGCCCCGGTTGATGCTGAGTGGAATAATTTCTGATCTTGCCGGAGGGGAATAATCTGAGGGACGGGTAAACCTGATGGTATTTCTGTCGTAATTGGTAGTAACAACCAGATCCCTGAATTTTTCCATTCCGATCAGACCGTGAACTTTGGAACCAATATACTGATCAAGGGAAAAGTAATCTTCGCTCAACAGGATAAGGTTGGTAAACATAGGTTTCAGCCGGCCTGTTTTGAGTTTAAAAGGACGTGTTACGCAGGCTTCCAACATGTCGGGTGAGCCGGGAGCCGACAGCATAAATGATCTGATGCATTGGTTTTCCAGTAAAGATGTGATTCCCCTGTCGGTGATAATTACCCCCTCAACCCCACTGTCGAGCAGCAGCCTTACCGGGATGGAATCATTGATGATCAACTCAATTACAACAAGGTTATCATAGTTGGAGAAAGGAATGATCACCTTATTTTTCTTTTCCGGAAGGCTGAAATAATTGAATTGTCCGCGGACTCCTGTCCAGCTTATCAGGAAAAGGAGTAATAAAAGAGGTTTATATAAAGTTTTTGGCTGCACAGAGTACGGACAAAGTTTCTGAGAATTATGATCACTACGAAAATAAAAAAAAAGTGTAAGGGTCGGGATAATAGGCTTAATAAAATTAATTTTGCAAAACAGTATAGCATTTTATATGCAAATAACCTGAATTGAAATGAAAAGCGCTGCTTCTGATATTATCCGCGGTTTATGGAATGAACTTTACCCTGATGCCACTGATGCATCAGGCCTTGATATCCTGCTTGCCGAACTGAGCCATGCCAGGAATGCCCTTGCATTTGAACCTCAGCCGGAGGGCTGGTATAAGGATGCCGTAGTTTATGCGCTGTATGTTGATTTTTTTAACAATACTTTTGACGGGCTGGTTGAGAAACTCGATCAGTTACAGGAGCTGGGTGTCAATTGTCTCTGGTTGTTGCCCATTCTTGATTCACCCATGCGCGATGCGGGTTTTGATATCAGGGATTACCGTAATATCAGGGCCGGTTTGTTGGGTCTGCCGGCTGATACGCCCGTTGAGGTTAAGCAGCGTGCTTTCCGCGATTTTCTGAAAATGGCGCACAACAGGGGCATCAAAGTGATCTTTGATATCGCGATGAACCACACCTCGGAGGAGCACCCCTGGTTTACCGAATCCCGTAAAAGTCCTGACAACCCTTACCGCGATTATTACATCTGGAATAAGGACACCAATAAATACAAGGAAACCAGGCTGTTATTCAAAGGCATGTGCCCCAGCAACTGGGAAAAGGATGGGGAATGGTATTATTTCCACCGCTTTTTCGAGTTTCAGCCCGACCTGAATTACAGGAATCCGGAAGTGCTTATCGAGGTCTGCCGTATACTTGTTTTCTGGCTCAGCCAGGGACTGGATGGCTTCAGGGCGGATGCAATTCCATATATCTGGAAAGAGGACGGGACAAATTGTGAGAATCTGCCGAAAACCCATACCATCATCAAGATATTCAGGGCCGTTCTTGATTATGTGCGGCCCAACACCCTGCTGCTCGCCGAGGCCTGCCAGCCCCCGGCCGAGGTGGTCAGGTACTTCGGAAATGGCGATGAGTGTCATGCCGGCTATCATTTCCCTTTGATGCCCATGATTTTCAAGTCTCTGGCAACAGGCGATGCCACGCCTGTGCATCATGTATTGCATCCTTCCATTACTCCTGAAATTGGGATTGATAATCAGTGGTTTATGTTTCTGCGCCTGCACGATGAACTCACTCTTGAGATGGTAACGCCTGAAGACCGCGCGCTGATTCACGGGCATTATTGCAAAGATCCGCGCTGGGATTTCAGGGTGGGAGAAGGGATTTCTGCCAGGCTTTCGGAACTGCTCGACAGGGATTACCGTAAGATAGGGCTCGCATACAGCATTATGCTTACCCTGCCCGGCACACCCATCATCTATTACGGCGATGAGTTCGCCCGGTTAAATGATGAAGCCTTTTATGCGCTTTATAAAAAAGAAACCGGTAAAGACGATACCCGCTATTTCGTGCGCGGGCCCATGCAATGGAAAAAAATTGAAAGTGAACTTGCCGATAAGGAGTCACTTACCTTTAAAGTTAATTCGCTTATCCGGGAGCAACTGAAGGTAAGGCGCGGTGTACAGGCCTTCGGCAGGGGGAGCCTGAACTGGGCCACTGTCAATGTTTCTGATGCTCCGGAAGCCGGGAATCAGGTGCTGTCTTACATCAGGTCCTATGGGAAGGAGCGCATCCTTGTACTCAATAACCTGGCCGGGAGCAGTCTGACAATTGATCAGATCAACGCAGAGAAGCTAAAGGGCCACGATATGTTTTCCGGCGATGAAATTGAGATGCCGCTGGCACTGGAGCCATATGGATTCCGGTGGATCAGGATGGACGCATAGTTTTTCCGGAATTACATGTCCGGGAAAAGTTGACTTTAGATTCATTTTATTGTTAAACCTAATAATCATTGATATGTCAAACGCAATTACAAAAACCAGTTTTAAACTTCCCGGTCAGACCGATCTTTATGTTGGTAAAGTCCGTGACGTGTATCACATTAAGGATGAATTACTTATAATGGTAACAACAGACCGGATTTCTGCGTTTGATGTAGTGCTCCCCCGGGGAATCCCATACAAGGGACAGGTGCTTAACCAGATTGCCGCGAAGTTTCTGGACGCTACCGAAGACATTCTTCCGAACTGGAAAATAGCTACGCCCGATCCTATGGTCACCGTGGGCCGCCTTTGCGAGCCATTCAAAGTTGAAATGGTTATCAGGGGATATCTGTCGGGGCATGCCTGGCGGGAGTATAAAGAGGGGAAGCGCATGATCTGCGGGGTGCCTATGCCCGAAGGAATGAAGGAAAATGACAAATTCCCCGAGCCTATCATTACACCTACGACCAAAGCAGCCGTTGGTCATGACGAAGATATTCCGAGGGAGGAAATACTTAAGCAGGGCCTGGTTGATGAGGCAGAGTACCTTAAGCTGGAAGACTACACCCGGAAGTTGTATAAGCGCGGTACTGAAATGGCCGCACACATGGGACTGATCCTTGTTGATACAAAGTATGAATTCGGAAAGGATGGAGACGAAATTTACCTGATTGATGAAATTCATACTCCCGACTCTTCAAGGTATTTCTACCTTGAGGGATATGAAAGAAGACAGGCTGCCGGTGAATCACAGAAACAACTGTCAAAGGAATTTGTACGTGAATGGCTGATAGCCAATAATTTTCAGGGTAAGGAAGGGCAGGTAATGCCGGAAATGACCGATCTGTTTGTGAACCAGGTTTCAGAAAGATACATTGAGCTTTATGAAAGCATTACCGGTTCGAAATTTGAGCGGGCTGATATTTCTGATGTACTAACCAGGGTTGAACAGAATATCCTGAAGTTTATTACTGCCTATTACAGATAGTTTTTTTGATGCGCATCGCTTTTCCCCGGATTTCAGGCTGTTGGTCTGATCCGGGTTTTATTTTATACATTGGGTGATTCCGGGATTTGTAACCGTTTCAGATCAATGCTGACCTCAGGTGTTCAATTTCACCTGCCCGTTCAGCTTCGCCGGAAGCCGCCAGAAGATAGGAGAGCAGTTCAAACATTTTGCTGATGATATACTTCGGGGCTACCGGCCTGAAAAACATATCGTCAGGCGATAATTTGAGCCGGCGCAGCAGGGTTACAATTTCATTTCTGGTAAAGATACCGCCTTTGTTCTCGGGATTGATGTAAAACATGACCCTGGCCGGTCCTTCAGGTGATTTCTCTGTTTCATCGAGCCAGGCCATTACAAACCGTTCTCCCGGAAGCAGAATACCGCGTACCGGTAGGTCAAGACTCTGGGCCAGCAGGGTATAAAGAATCCCGATGGAGATGGCATATCCACTTCGGGTTTCAAGGAGATTGTTGAGAAAAAGATAACGGGGCTCCGTGGTTTGCCTTGATGGCAGCTGAAATTTGTGAAGGTCGAAGATGATGTGGTTGAGCACCTTTACTTTCTCGAGGGCAGTGAGGCTGTTGTTCAGTTCCAGCCAGATATCCCGTCTGATATCATGCAACTGGCTTTTAACTTCTTCAATATCCATATTCTGATACTGATAGCGGGTAAAGAGCAGATATCCTTCAAGCAGGTTGTCATTTCTGAAATGTGCCCAGTTAGTGAGATCGAGATAAAGCTGGTTGTATTGAATGCTGTGGATGATGTCTTCTATTCTTTTCTGCAGGTAGCTGTCGAAGGTGCTTTCCCAGGCAGTCTCCAGCAAGGGAACTGCCTGACTCCCATAGGCAAAAATACGGTCACGGACCTGTGTAAATGCTTGCTGGTCAGGTTCGTCGAGCAGACTGATCAAGGCCTGGAGCTGAGGGTCTTTATCTTGCGGCTGATCCATTAACCGTTATAGATTTTCAGGTATAAAGATCGGCATAATTTTACAGCCTGATCAGTTAATTTATCAACACACCTGAGATTTTTTTCTCTGTCAGTCAGTAATTTGGCGCAGTACGCATGTTTCAGCCAGGTTGAGGTAAATCCCTGACGGCTTCCAGAACCGTGCCGATGAGCTGCTCCATGGTTTTGTGATAGTCTTTGCTGTATTGTTTTGCCACCCGGTTGGCGACAATGGCGCATATAGTCAGCGTCTGGTGGCCTAAAAGCTTCCCCAGGCCATATAAGGCGGATGTTTCCATTTCGAAGTTGGCCACCTTCATTCCGTTATATTCAAAGCCGGCAATAGCCTGATTAAGATCCGGATGTGTTGTTTCAAGCCTGAGCCTGCGGCCCTGGGGGCCATAAAATCCCGGCGCTGTGGCAGTCATCCCTTTGTTGAATTTACGGCCGATGGTATTCAGGAGCTTGTCAGATGCCTCCACCACATAAGGCTGAGGAAAACTTCGATTCCAATGCGTTTGACTTATAAATGCCCTGGTAAGTTCATGGTCAATTATTGAGTGTGAATCAAGGTAATAGTACAGCATCCCGTCAAGGCCGATACCATGCGTGGAAACAATGGCCGTATCAACCGGGATATCCTGCTGTAAGGCACCCGATGTACCCAGACGGATAATGTTCAGCGAAACATGCTTATTTCTGACTTTCCGCTTTTTAAGGTCTATATTGAAGAGGGCATCAATTTCATTGAGCACAATGTCAATATTGTCGGTTCCCATTCCGGTCGACAAAACGGAAATTCTCTTTCCGCCGATACTTCCGGTGTGGGTGCAGATCTCACGGTTCTGGCGTGTGAGTTCAATGTGGTCGAAATGCCTGGAAATCAATGGTACTCTGCCCGGATCGCCCACTATGATAATGTCAGTCGCCAGTTCGCCGGGTTTAAGATTGAGATGATAAATACTCCCGTCGGGGTTTATGATCAATTCTGAAGCACCTATCTGAGCCATACCGGAGGTTTGTTTGTTTATTGCTGTGACAGACTTAACTTTGCATTGTTAATACAAAAGTAGGCAATAATCCTGAAGCGATGAATAACATACTTGTTCCATACGATTTCGATCCCCAGACCGATCTGGCTTTTGACCAGGCCATCCACCTGGCACGGCACACCAAGAGCAGCATTATCCTGTTGTATGTTCATGAACAGCAGGGTTTTCTGTCCTCATTGTTCAGTCAGGAGCAAAATGAGGAAATGCTCGAAAAGATCAGTGACCAGATGGATGCGGTAGCAGCCAACATGTCTTTTAAAAGCGGGGTCGATATCAGTGTCAGACTTGAGATCGGAAGAATTTACTCCGTGATCGTGGATGTTGCCAGGGAAACGGGGGCTGAATTTATTGTAATGGGAACCAGAAGCCTGGAATCATCGGTGCGCGACAGCAACCGAATGGCCGGTGCCAACACGTCCAGGGTTATCCGGTCGGCTCATTGCCCGGTGATTACTATTGGGGGAAGGATGCACTACGATGGCTGCCGTACCATCATGCTGCCCATTGATCACCATGCCGAAACCGGCCAGAAGGTAAAATGGGCGATAAAACTTGCCGGCATTTACGGAGCTCATGTCAGGGTAGTGGCTGCACTGAGCCAGGAACAGAAGGATAGATCCAGGGAAAAGATCCGGCGACAAGTGGAGAATGTGCATGATCAGATTAAAAATGCAGGAATTATCTGTGAAACTGAAGTACTCGAAGTGCAGGCCGGCGAAAAGGATATCGTCTCTGCGCTGCTGGATTATGCTAACGGAAAAGGTGATATTGATCTTATAATCATTATGACGCAGCAGGAATCGGCCATTGTGGAGTTCTTTGTTGATTCAAGTGCGCAGGAGTTTATCCGGCGTTCTGATATTCCGGTAATGTCTGTGGTCCCGAAAGAGACTGCCGCTAAATTATCAGGGGAATAACCGATAATTCATTAAATTTGCTTTATGGCTGCCGGTGAGCAGGTATTATGCCGGACTTCATCCAAAAACATATTCCATGAAAAGAAAGATCATTTTTACTGCAGGGTTTATTGTCGTTATCCTTCTTGCCATATTTTTCTGGTGGAGGTATTACTTTGTGTTTGGTGAAGGCGTGAAGGCCGGCACCCTCAATTTCGTTGTCAGAAAAGGCTATATTTTTAAAACATGGGAGGGCCGGTTGATTCAGGAAGGCTTTAAAACGCCTTTGCCCGGGGCCATGCAAAGCAATGAATTTGAGTTCAGTATTACCAACGACAGCATAGCTGCCGTGCTGGAGCGCAGTGGCGGCCGGTTTGTTGAATTGCGCTACAAAGAGTTTCTGCATCCGTTACCCTGGAGGGGAATGAGCAATTATGTGGTAATCGAAATCCTTGAAGTACAGGATGTGCCTGCCCGCCCGGGCAACATTCCATATGGCGAATAAATAAATATATCAATTGAACTAATATGAGTGTAATCAAGCAGTTGCTTCATTATCTTAATCTTGAGAGCGAGGTTGAGGATTTTGATAAGATTCACCAGACAATTGAGAAGGATATAATTTTCAAAGGAACGAATCTGTGGATCCTGATTTTTGCGATCATAGTTGCTTCCGTCGGGTTGAATATGAACTCCACTGCGGTAATTATCGGTGCCATGCTGATCTCTCCATTGATGGGTCCGATTAACGGGATAGGCTATTCTGTAGCCACATACAATTTTCCGCTTTTCCGCACTGCCCTCAAAAACTTCGGGTTCGCAGTTGCTGCCGGGCTTACGGCCTCCACGGGTTATTTTGCTTTAAGTCCTGTTTCGACTGCACATTCTGAACTGCTTGCACGCACAAGTCCGACCATTTACGATGTGCTGATCGCTTTGTTTGGCGGCCTTTCCGGAATTGTTGCCATCAGCAGCAAGCAAAAGGGAAATGTAATACCCGGTGTGGCCATTGCCACTGCCCTGATGCCGCCGCTTTGCACTGCAGGATATGGCCTGGCTACCGCGCAGTTTCAGTTTTTCTTCGGTGCCTTTTATCTTTTTACGATCAATACCGTGTTTATTGCCATCGCAGCCATGGTTGTTTCGCAGTTGTTGAAATTTCCCATTATTACATTAGCCGGAGAAGCGCACAAGAAAAAGGTGAACCAGTGGATCTCAGTGGTGATTGTCATTACCATTCTGCCAAGCATTTACTTCGGTTATGGTTTGGTGCAGAAAGAGCGTTTCAATGAAAATGTTGCCCGGTTTACAAAAAATGTCAGCGTTTTTGAAGGCAGCTACCTGCTTAGATACGAAAGCAATCCCGGCACCCGCGAAATAATGATGGTTTATGGAGGAAATACACTTACTGAAGATCACAAACTTATGCTGGAAGAAAAAGCCAGGGATTTTTCTCTCGGAAATGCCACGCTTAACATTCGACAGGGTTTCTCGCTCAATGAATCGTCAAATTCGGAGGTCGATAACCTGAAACTCGAGATCAGCCGCCTGAACATGCAGTTGGCTGAATCTGAACGTAAAGCGGATAGTCTTGAAAAAAAGCCGCTTGTGGGAGAAGCGTTGCTGGCTGAACTTAACGCAATTTTTCCTGATGTGGTGTCGTGCTCTTACGCTGAAACTTATTTATACACAATGCCGGCGCGTGAGCAAAAACGCGTTGGCCAGGTTGTGCTGACGTTCAAAAATGATAATCCGGAACAGGAAGACAGGCAACGTATTATAACGTGGCTTAAAAGACGGCTGAATACAGAGGCTGTAAAGGTGTTGTTTGAAACAGAATAGGCCTGTTTGTCAGTCCGAAAATGACCGGAGTTGTTCATCGGTTTCCGAATGCACCTGAATTCGTGCAGGTCCGGTTCCGGGTGTTGGTTTGATCCGCTACCAGGTAAAGATATCTTCGCGCTTCTTTGGTCTCCGGTCGTCAAGCCAGATAAAATTTTTCAACAGCAACTCTTCCTGGCTGAGTTCGCCTTCGGGGTGCAATACAGCGGTGGGTTTTTCGATGTAAATGATCTGCTTTATTTTCCTGTCACGCAACCTGATGCTCATATTACTCGCGAAAGCCTTGTTGATTCCGGTCAGGGTTCCGTCTTCCTCCCTTACCCAGTAAATCGTTTCGGCATTGCCCTCTACCTGGATCTTGATCAGCTCATTGTCAATGAAATAGCCTTTCATGTTCCGCCCTTTAATCTGGTTGTACCCACTTCCTAAGGTATCGCTCGAAATGATGAATGCGTTGTTGAAGAGCCGGAGTTCCTTCACCTCTTCATTACCGGTAAGGACATGAATGGAGTCGGAAGTCATCTGGTTTTCTTCAGTCCATAACACAGGAGATCTGAGCATGCGCATGGTGCTGTCGCTGAATTTGTAGATCAGTGAATCGGTCATCCCCTGCAGGTCGGTGCGAAAAAACTTTACATGGTAAAAGGCAAAGATTTCTTTGGTTTTCTGAGCTGAATCAAAGGTTGCCCGCAGGGTGTCGGCATGCAAAAACAACGTGTCCTGATCTTCGATAAACAAGGCCTCGGGCTTCCCGGTGATCAGGGTGTATCCCAGATCCTTGCGGTAACGGGCATACTGTCCGAACGAAATCATATTTTGCACGGTATCAATAACCATAATGTTCCTGAAGGCCTCTCCGAAACCATTTGTACGTTCATAATACAGACTGTCGCCGGTAAGTACCTGATCACCGTTTTTAACCCGGGCATTCTCATCAAACTCAGCAATATCCGTTACGGTGTTGTACCATCCGTTTTCTGCGTAAATATCAGTTTCTTCGCCTTTGATGGTGGTTGGCCCACTGAACCATGATATTTTGCTCTGGGTATTGTATTGCAGGGTATCGCAATTCATCACATAATCGGGGTTGGTCAGCACAACATGGTCGCGGAAAAAGAAATCCTTGGTATTGGTGTGATAATAACCCCGTTTGCTGTCAAGCGTATTCTGGTCGTTCACAATATGACCTCCGGTGAGGTAAAATGCGATGCCCGTATTTCTGTCGTAAATCAATTTGTCAGTGGTCAGGATGGTCCGGTTGTCGATCAGTTTTACATTGTCAAATACTTCCGCAATCCGGGTCTCGCCACTGTAATAAATCGAATCGCCGTAAAGGTTAAGGGTGTCGCTGGCCTTGATGTGCACCCTGCTATAGGCTTTCATGCTGTTGGTTGCATTGTTCAGATGTGCGGAATCACAATAGAGGAAGGCTCCTTCATGCTCGAAAACCGCATTTCCGATGATGCGCTGTACATTTTCACCCAGCGCTTTGTTGTACGCCATTACATCCGCCTGCACCAGCCTTATTTTTCGGGGTTGCTGGGCAGAAACCATCAAACTTGAAAACAAAATAAGCTGAATCAGCAGAAAAGGCAGGCGCATCGTTACGTTTGCAATTATAACCGCAAAACTAAGAAATTATTGCCATGCAAAGGGCCTGAATTGATATTATGGATCGGGGCCGGTCAGTGCTTTGCTAAACTGAAATATTTCAGGCAACAATATGAATATTGGCTTGTTTATTACTTATGAAATATCTGACTTACGCTTAAATCTGCTGACCTTTTTTTTTCTGTGAATTGATTTTCAGTTTTATTGAAATGGTTTTTATCATTCACCTTAAATTTTCATGAAATGAAAAACAAAGATCTGGCTTATAATTATATTCACGAGTTTCTGTTTCGTGATGAAAATGTTTCTGTAAAGTTGGATGCTGATCAGTCTGTTGAACCGGATGACAAAGCTGAGCTTAACAGGCTGCTTGCTGTTCTGGGTGAGATGTCGGTCAACGCCAGAAAATTCAATAGTTTAAACATTGAATATTTCGGCAAGAGCAACACCCTGCTACTGAATAATCTGGAAAACACCATGCAGACAATCATGAGCATCAAGTCATCGCTTCAGGAGGTAATCCGCGATGCCAAAACAGCCTACAAGTTCGTGCTTTGGATGTATGTGCTTGCATTTATGCTCGGGATAGGACTTATTGTGGTTGCGGTGGTTTTTGCTGCACAGGGTAAAATGATTCTGTCCATTGCTTTTGGAGCCATCGGATTAATTGATATCGTGTCCCATTTTATATTCAAACCTCCGCTCGAACTGCAAAGCAGCAGGGCTAACCTCACACAGCTTATGATTGTTGTTACCAACTGGTTCTCCGATCTGATGAATCTCAATACTTTTATTTCGACCAGGGGTGATCAACTCACAATGTCAGAATTGTATGATATTTCTGACAAGCAGAATGCCAATACCGCGAAAATGATAGATCTTATTGAACGATACAGTGAGCCTTCTTCGGCGAGACAGGGATCGTCCGGAACTGAGCCCGGGGCAGGATGAGCCATGGAATTAAGGTTGTTTAAGACAATTATTTATAATGCAGCCGGGTTTTCAGAAGATGGATCTGGCAGTATAGGTTGTAAAAAGCTCCAGGGCCATCATACCGGCCAGGGAATTCCCGGCGGTATTGAGTCCCGGCGACCATACGGCCACCGACAGTTCGCCCGGCATTACCGCCACAATGCCACCGCCTACACCGCTTTTACCTGGCAGCCCGACACGGTAGGCAAATTCTCCGCCTTCATCGTAAAGACCGCAGGTCTGCATAAGTGCGTTGATGCGCTTGGCCTGCCTCGGTCCGCAGATGACCTTTCCGCTGACAGGGTCGGTTCCGCCGTTGGCAAGAAAAAGAAATGATTTCGCAAGATCAACGCAACTCATCGAAAGTGCACATTGGTGAAAATAGAGGTTCAGCACACGGTCCACATCATTGGCCAGATTGTCGTAACTTTTCAGGAAGTTGGCCAGGGCTGCGTTGCGGTGCCCCGTTTCCTTTTCAGAACGGGCAACCTCCCTGTCATAATCTATAGACGGATTTCCTGAGCAATTTCTGACAAAATCTATCAACCCGGTAAGCGGATCCTCGTTTTCAAAAATCACGCAATCGGTGACTACCAGTGCTCCGGCATTGATAAAGGGGTTGCGGGGCTTGCCGTTTTCGTATTCAAGCTGCACCAGTGAGTTGAAGGGGTTCCCTGAAGCCTCGCGGCCTACCCTGTCCCACAGGGAATCTCCCATTCGGTCCATCACCATGGCAAGGGTAAAAACCTTGGAAATGCTTTGAATGCTGAAGTTTTCGGTAGCATCTCCGGTTGTAAAGAGTTCTCCCCTGACAGTAGCCACGGCCATGCCGAATTTTTGCGGATTAATTCTCGATAAAGCAGGAATATAGGTAGCAACCTTTCCTTTGTTCAGCAGGGGTTTTATTTCCCTTGCAATGCTTTCAATAATCCCGGTGTAAGATGTCATTATGCGGATAAAGTTAATTTTTGTGAACTTATTGGCCGTGGCTTGTTATATAAAGTGTTCCTGTGAGCCGGTCAAAACCACCCGGTGTATCGTTATTTTACAGATGCCTCACGGACTGCCTGTGCAAATTTAACCGGAATAATCTATATTTGTGATATGAATATTAAGACTATGCAATCAACCCCTTACGCGTTACTCGCAAAGAAATTCTATTTTGACGATACGGCTTTCATCAATCTGATGAAAAAACGGATTTACAATGTACTGCTGATTGCAAGTAATTATGATTCCTTCGTTCTGGAGGGCGACGGCCGTATTGATGAGCAGATATTTATCGAGTATGTTTCACTCAGCCTCCGGTATCCCCCTCAGTTTATCCAGGTATCATCAGAGGCTGAAGCTATGAAGGTGCTTGAAAATCAAAATATTGATCTTATTATCACCATGCTTAGCATGGGGAAGAGCGAGAATTTTGATTCTGCAAAAAGGATCAAGGCACAATATCCGCAAAAACCCATAGTGGTGCTGACTTCGTTTTCGCGCGAAGTTACCCTTACCCTGGCCAATGAAGACCTGTCAGTAATTGATTATGTGTTTTGCTGGCTTGGCAATGCCGACATTCTGCTTGCCATTATCAAACTGATAGAAGACAGAATGAACGCCGAGAATGATGTGAAAGAGGTGGGCGTTCAGGTGATCTTGTTGGTTGAAGACTCTATCCGGTTCTACTCCAGCTATTTGCCGAATATTTACAAAATCATTTTCAAGCAGTCGAAGGCCTTTATGACCGAAGGACTGAATGAGCACCAGATGATGCTGCGCATGCGGGGCAGACCTAAGATATTGCTTGCTACCAATTACGAGGAGGCTGTCAGCTATTACGAAAAGTATAAAAATAACCTGCTCGGGATCATCACCGATACTTCTTATCCGAGAAATGGCCGTGAAGATCAGCAGGCAGGCATCAGACTGGTGGAAAAGGTAAAACGGGACGATGAGTTTATGCCCATTCTGATGCAGTCATCAGACCTTGCAAATTCCGAAGTGGCGCGCAGCCTCAGGGTTGGCTTTCTGCACAAGCAGTCAAAGACGCTCTCCATCGAACTGAGGAATTTTATAAAGCAGTATTTTGCCTTCGGCGATTTTGTTTTTGTAGATCCTGACACCCGGCTCGAAGTTGCCCGTGCTGCCGACCTGAAAGCCCTTCAGCAAAAGATTTTTGAAATTCCGGATAATTCCCTTGCTTACCACATCTATCGCAACCACGTTTCCAAGTGGTTGTATGCCAGAGCTTTGTTCCCGCTTGCCGAGCTTTTTCGCGATCTTCGCCCGGGCGACTTCAGCGATCTGGATGAAATCCGTCGCTTTATTTTCGATGCCATCGCTACGTTCAGGTTGAATAAAGCACGGGGAATCATCGCTGAATTTAACCGCGAAAGTTTTGATGAGTATCTGAGTTTTACCAGGGTAGGGCAGGGGTCTATCGGAGGTAAAGCCCGTGGACTTGCCTTTCTCGATTCGATGATCAAACGCAACCGCCTGCTTGACAAATGGCCGGGGGTAATCGTTACCATTCCCCGTACGGTGGTGCTCGGGGCGGATATCTTCGATGAGTTTATGGAAGATAATAACCTCTATAAGATTGCGCTCTCAGATATTTCAGATGAGGAGATTCTCGATCATTTCATTGCAGGAAGGCTTCCTTTCCGCTTGCATGAGGATCTTTACACTTTCATCTCCGTGGTAAATAAACCGATAGCCGTAAGATCTTCGAGTATGCTTGAAGATAGCTACTATCAGCCATTTGCCGGAATCTACTCCACTTATATGGTTCCTAATTTTTTGAATGATGAGCGGATGACCATCGAAAATCTGAGCAATGCCATTAAAAGTGTTTATGCATCGGCCTTTTTCAGGGATTCAAAATCATACATGACGGCAACGTCCAATGTTATTGATGAAGAAAAAATGGCCATCGTGCTACAGGAGGTAACCGGCACACAATACGGGGACCGTTTTTATCCGACAATGTCAGGAGTCGCCCGTTCGATAAATTTTTATCCGATCGCTCCGGAAAAACCGGAGGACGGAATAGCCAACATTGCACTCGGTCTCGGGAAGTATATTGTTGATGGCGGGCTGACCCTGAGGTTTTCACCACGCTACCCCAGGAAAGTTCTTCAGTTATCTACGCCTGAATTTGCCCTGCGCGAAACGCAGAAGCACTTTTATGCCCTGGACCTTCGCCCGGGTACATTTACGCCTTCAACCGATGACAGTTCCAATCTATTGAGGTTGAATATTCCGGATGGTGAATCAGATGGTTCGTTGAAAAATATCATCTCCACTTTTGACTATGAGAGCAATATGCTTCGCGATGGTATGTTCGGATCAGGAAAACGGATCGTGACTTTTTCAAATATCTTAACCCATAATATATTTCCTCTGGCCGAGATTCTTGCCACCGTGCTTGAAACCGGGCAGCGAGAGATGAGTAAACCCGTTGAAATTGAATTTGCGGTGGACCTGAATCGTCCCAAAGGTAATCCTGCGCTGTTCAATTTGTTGCAGATCAGGCCGATTGTCGATAACAGGGAAGCCATCGAAGCCCATCTTGAGGATGTGGTTGAACAGGATACGGTTATCTATGCTCATCATGCTCTGGGCAATGGCATTATCCGCGACGTGTATGATATTGTTTATATCAAACCCGAGTCGTTTAATCCGGCGGCCAATAAAGAAACTGCAATCAGGGTCGGAAGTCTGAATGAAAGTTTTCTTTCTGAAAAGCGCAACTATGTGCTGGTAGGCCCTGGCCGCTGGGGAAGCAATGACCCCTGGCTGGGAATTCCGGTAAAATGGCCTCAGATTTCTGCTGCCCGGGTTATCGTTGAGTCTGGCCTGGAGCATTACCGGATCGATCCGAGCCAGGGAACGCATTTCTTTCAGAATCTCACCTCTTTCAGGGTGGGGTATTTTACCATCAACCCATTCTTGAAAGACGGACATTATGATCTCGATTTTCTTGCTTCACAGACTCCATTCTATGAAGACGAGGTGATCCGTCACATCAGGTTTGAACAGCCGCTGGTGATCATGATCGACGGTAAGAAAAACCTCGGCGTGGTGATGAAACCGCAGATTCCGGATTCAGCCCGGGTAGAGTAAAAATTCCATACATGCAGGTCACGACCGCGCTGCATAAGCTGCTGAATAAAGAAACAGGATAATCTGCAGATTTACTGCTTTTCAAACTGCGCCTTAATTGCCGTCAACCAGGTAAGCCCTGAGTTTATCCGTGCGGGCATTTTCAAACAGTTCTTCGGGTGAGCCCTGCTCAATGATTTCACCATCATGCATAAAAATTACATGGTCGGCCAGCCTGATTGCCTGCCGCAGCACATGGGTTACAAGAATGATGGTATAGTGCTTTTTCATGTCCCTGAAAAGATCCTCAATGATTTTGCTGGAAGTGGGATCTAGTGCGGAGGTCGGTTCATCGGCCAGAATAATCCCTGGTTTTACGGCCAGTCCGCGTGCCAGGCAAAGCCTTTGCTGCTGCCCGATTGACAGACTGGATGCCGGTGAATTCAGGCGGTTTTTTACTTCCTCCCACAGGCCGACTTCCCTGAGATGCTTTTCAACGCTGAATGCAACCAGTTTTTTGTCGCGGACGCCCTTCAGTTTTAAGCCGTATGCTACATTCTTGTATATAGAAACCGGCAAAGGGTAGGGCCTTTGCGATAGCAAACCCATTTTTTGCCGGATATCCGGTATGCTGGCAGTGGTGTTTAATATATCATCATTGTCGATATAAATATTCCCGGTTACCTTAAGCTCCCGGTAAAGGTCGGTGAGCTTGTTCATGCATTTCAGCAGGGTGGTTTTACCGCAGCCCGAGGGTCCGAGCAGCACGGTAATGCGGTTTTTGGGTATTTCCAGGTTAATATTCTTTAGTATATGGTGGTCACCGGCACTTACATTCAGATTGCTTACCCGGAGCACTGCTTCCGGCTCGGTAGCCCTGAGAACCCTGAGTTGTTCACTGCTTTTCGGAGATAAATATGGATTGCCCATGTTTTTTACTTCAGGTTGGTTTTTGAAAATCGCTTCGACAGCAGGCGCGCACCGAGGCTGATGCTCAGAATAATGATCGTAAGAATGATGGAAGCGGCAAATGCCCTGTCGCGCACTTCCGGGATCGGCGACCCGAGCTGAAAGAAAATTGCAAGGGGCAACGTGGCTGCAGGTTCATCAAGGGTCACGGGGATGTTATCGGTGTAACCCGCGGTGAACAGCACTGAGGCAGCGTCGCCTATGCCCCTGCCGAAGGATAGCAATATTGCCGTAATAAATCCGGGAAACCCTTGCTTGAACATGACCCGGAAAGCAGTTTCAGTGCGGGTGGATCCCAGGGCCAGAGAGGCTTCATGCAATCCTTTCGGGATGGTGCACAGTACCTCATCGAAGGTGCGCACCATGATGGGCGAAATCAGCAGGGCAACGGTAATTATCCCTGCCAGCAGGGAAGCATTCATGCCGAAAAATAACATCAGCGTAAAGCCAAATGCACCATAAACAATGGATGGGATACCCCACAAAGCATCAAGAAAGTAGCGGATGGTGTTCTGTGTACGACGGTACCTGATCAGCTGAACGTTCAGGTAGAGGGCAGCCGGCATACCGATCAGCACTGCAATCAGGGTTGCGCCGATGGCTATATAGAGGGATCCTGTGATCGCGTTGAGTACCCCGCCTTCTCCACCATAGTAATAACCGCCTTTAGGCGTTTTAAGTACCATGTCCCAGTTGAGGGCTGCAAATCCCTTGTAAAAAATTACAACAATGATAAAGGCGAGCACGGCAATCAGCGAATAGGTGAACAGGGCTGAAAGCCGGATGAAGAACTTTTCTTCAAGCATTTTGTATCGTCTCATAGCCTTTTGGTTTTATGGATAAGTAACCTGAAGAATAAATTGATAACCAGGATGATGATCAACAGCAGAAATGCAGCAAACATCAGTGCGGAGTCATACATGGGTATGGATAGCATTTCACCGTAATTATTGGCGATCAGGGCCGGCAGCGGGTAAGCCGCATTAAAGGGATTGCCCGATGCTTTAACCACGTTGCCCACGACCATCATCACCGCGATGGTTTCACCGAATGCCTTGGCAATTCCAAGGCCATAGGCGGAGATGATGCCGGGGTAATTGCCCCTGATGACGACATGTTTTACCGATTCCCACATGGTTGCACCCAGCGAAAGGGAGGCTTCTTTCAGCCCGCTGGGGACCGTATTGAACACTTCGATCAGCATATTGAGGGTGTAAGGGATGACCATTACTGCAAGTACGATGCCCCCTGCGAGCACCGAATACCCCGATGACGGGGACCCTGATAACGGAACGGAGAGGGCCGAAACAAAGGGAACGATGACAAGTATTCCCCAAACCCCGTAAATTACAGAGGGCAATCCTGCAAGTACATCAATTACCGGATGCATGATGCGGATAAGTGCCCTGGGGGCAAACTGGGTAAGGTAGAGGGCTGCCAGAAGGCAGACGGGTGCCGTAAAAAGAAATGAAAGCAGGGTTACATAAAGCGAACCTGCTATAAATGGCCAGAATCCGAATGTCCCCCTCGAAGGCTCCCATTTGGATGTGAAAACCAGCTCCAGAAATGAATGTTGTTCAAAAATGGGAGCAGCCTTGATATACAAACCGATGCAGATGACCAAAGGCAATATCAGTATGGTTACCAGGGTGGTAATCATCCAGAATCCGTTCAGCTTGTCGATGATCTGTCGCCGCAACTGCATAGGTTTATAATTCTTTTTGTGCCTGTTGGCAGGCGGGTGATTATCCGAGTTTTTTCAGATAGGAATCGATTTTTTCATTGTCGATGGGAACATAGCCTGCTTCCTTCACATACTGCTGTCCTTCAGTCAGGCACCAGCGGATGAAATCGAGCGTGGCCTGTTTCTGAGGTTTCCCTTTTGCGACAAAGTAAAGCTCACGCGCAGGAGGCGAAGGATAGACGCCGTTGGCAATGGCCTCCAGAATCCCGTCGAACGTTTCGTAGAAATCTTCTTCGGGATCTATCATGCCATTATCATTGATGTCAATGGGTGCGATTTCCATTCCCGGCCTTTTTTTTCCGGTTTTGATGTCATAGGCAAATATGGTATTGTTGAATCCCAGTCCAAGCTTATCTTTTGCAACAGCATCGGCCATGCCCGGATCCCCGTAAATGCCAATTCCGGCCAGGTTTTCCTGATGTCCTTCAAGATATTTGGCCCAGGTTTCAGCGGCCCCGCATGCGTCGGAGCGGGTGTATATGGTTATCCCGGCTTTTTCAGGCTGGCCCAGCAGTTCACCCCAGTCAACGGCGGTTTTATCAATAAAGATGGCTTTGAAGTCGCTGCGGCTAAGCCCCTGTTGCCTTAGCACCGGCAGATAGGGATTCTGACTGCTGATGGTGGGCACCACCGCATCTATGGTAAGGCCAACCCACCAGACACCTTTGCTTTTCTCCTCAGCCGAGATCTCCCGCGAAAACATGCCTAGGTCAACGGCTCCCGCCAACGCATCGGCCATTCCTTTACCCGCACCACCCCCGGAAACATTGAACCTCACTTCGGGATTGATTTTGCTGTATTCTTCCGTCCATTTAACAGCGAGGGGATAAAGTGCAAATGCACCTGAAAGGGTAATGGTGTTGTCTTTCTTTTTCCGTGATGCACAACCTGATAACACTATGGCTGATGCAATTGCAAACAATATTATGCTGCGTTTCATGACCTGTTATTTTAAAGTGGAGTTTGTCTGCTTGAAAAGATTGGGCGTAAGCGTAAGCTGTACGTAGAAAAACTGATTGAAATTGTCAGAATCGGTTTGCTGAATTTCTTTTAACGTTTCTGTCTGATTGAAGAAAATATATCCGCTTTCCAGATTGCCCCAGTCACTGAACCTGTATTTCAGAATCAGATCGTTTTCAATTCCGAGCGCTTTGTCATCGGTAGTGCCCGGATAGGTCCCGGCAAGGTTAAAGTAATGAAAGGTATTTCTTACTGAAACTTTCTTCGAGAATTTGTAATCGAGCCATAAATAGTAATCGGCCAGACCACCCTGCCCGGTTTGTGCAGGGTAATTGGTGAAATAGTCCATATTCCCGTTAAAACCGTGTCTGTTTCCGTAAAGCGGATCGAAGAGCTTATCGGTTTCATCGGGACCAGGCATTTTGTCATTTCCCGAAAGAAGGCTGACCCCGGCGCCGGGTGTCAGTTTTCCTGTTTTCAGGCTGATCTCGGCTTCTATCAGCGTGGCACTCAGTTTATGCCCTTTCCGGTTATAACCATACTGGTAGTATGCATTGCCCTGGCAATTCAGCTTTTCTCCACTGTAATTTCCGTAAATTCCGCTTGTATGCCTGAAATTCATCGGATCTGTCGTATCCGTTTTGGTGTAGCCAGCTGAGATATGGAGAAACGAAAGATTCAGTTTTTCACTTACCTTTTTGTTGATCCACAGATAGTTCAGCGATTTTATACGCGCGTTGGGATAAAGGTTGCCGTATGATGCATCCGAAAGAGTGTTCCAGGAAGCACCGGCGTCAATTTTCCAGCCGTTCTGGCGGTATTTCAGCACGAGCGCATCATAGCTGATCCCGTTCTGATTCCAGTTGCGGTTTCCAAGCATCCTGCCGT
Organism: Lentimicrobium saccharophilum; assembly: GCF_001192835.1. Classification (NCBI taxonomy): domain Bacteria; kingdom Pseudomonadati; phylum Bacteroidota; class Bacteroidia; order Bacteroidales; family Lentimicrobiaceae; genus Lentimicrobium; species Lentimicrobium saccharophilum. The sequence goes on along the minus strand of NZ_DF968183.1, from coordinate 1,127,615 downwards.
TGTCGTAAATAAGTTCCTGACGGCCTGCAGTCAGGCTCATAGCATCCGATATCCTGAGTTCGGCGAAGGCTTCATAAAGATCCAGTGAAGGATTGTCACCAACCCCGGTGGCACTTATTTTGGCCTGATCTCCCCATAACCTGACATCCTGGGGAACAATCTTCAACCTGAGTCTGGAGGTTTCGTAAGTAAAGGATAATCTTGTCCGCTGAGAGATCAGCGCAGCAGGCGAGGCATCTTCAGGATTTATTTTCTGGTAACCGTCGCGTACTTCACCACGGGTACGGAACTGGGCATCAACGGAAAACTGTGCATTTACCCCCTGATAAACAAATATCAGCAAAATCAGGGCGAGATTCCGTCTGTTAAAGGCGTGTTTCATAAGTGGAGATAATTTTGAATATTCAAAATTAGCGCCAACTCATTTTACCGGAAACAGTGTTTATGCGTAATTACGAAATAAGCTTTAAAGCGTAATCATACGTCTAAAAGCGTAGTAAAATTATACTTCCACAATCCCGTTTCTGATCGCAAACATCACCAGCCCCGCAGTATTTTTACAATCGGTTTTCTGCAGCAGGTTTTCGCGGTGTTTGTCCACCGTCCGTTTGCTGATTCTCAGCCGCCCGGCAATTTCCTGGTTCGAAAGTCCCTGGCATATCCGGTAGAGCACTTCGGTTTCCCTTTCGGATAGTTCGGAATTCCGGGGCTGTTTCTCCTTTTTGGTGATATTTTTCAGTATTCCGTCCAGAATTTCCGGAGAAAAGTAATTGTGACCCGACATCACCGCTTTCATACATTCTTCCACCTCCTGCAATCCCGAGTTTTTGAGAATAAACCCGCGGGCTCCCGCGCTGATCATGCGCGAGGTATAATCCTCGTCGGCATACATTGACAATGCGATGATTTTCAGGTCCGGGCAGATTTCAAGCGCTTTCCGGGTTGTTTCTATACCGTCGAGCCCGGGCATGCTGATGTCCATAAATACCAGCTCAGGTAGTTGCTGATTTAAACCGGAGAGAAATGCACCGCCGTCCGAAGCCTGGAAAACCTGACTTACATACGGAAGATTTCTCAGCAACAGGCTCAGCCCCTCCCTGAAGAGCTTGTGGTCGTCCACCAGATAAACTGAAAAAGGTTTCAGGTTGTTCATTTTCAGGATTTTCCTATTATAACATTCACCCTGACGCCTTCATTGGGCACCGAATAGATTTCAATGGTCCCGTTCAGCGATTTAATTCTGGACCGGATATTGGCAAATCCCATGCCTTTTTCACCTATTTCCAGTATTTTGCTGTCGAATCCTATGCCATCGTCAAGGTAATCGAGCCGTATGCCGTCCGCTTCATCCATCAGCGTTATGTAAATGTTCCGGGCTTCGGCATGCTTGAGTGAATTGTTGATCAGTTCACAGATCACCCGGTATAGCACCACCTCGGTATTGTATGGATATCGCTTTTCACCCAGGTTTGAATCGAAACTGATGTTCAGGTTATCGACCGGCGACATATGGGTGATAAATGATTTTACGGCCTTTTTGAGCCCCAAATTATTCAGTACGTGCGGACTCAGTTTATTGGAAATCTCCTTCAGCGAAGTGATGGATTCATCGATCAGTTTTTCGGCATGGATCATCACTTCCATGTTCTGCGGACTGTTGTTTCCTGCGTGTGCAGACGATACGGCCATCTTGACCGATGAAAGCAATGGCCCGAGTCCGTCGTGCAATTCCTTGGCAAAATTAAGCCGTTCGTTTTCTTCGGTTCTTACAATGGCAGAAAGTACCCTCGATTCATTTGCTTTCCTCAGGTCATCCATCCTTTTCTGAATATTGAAGATCCGTTTGATAAAGATCAGACTGCCAAGCATCAGCACCGAGATCAGTACGCCGGTCCAGGTACTCAGCATGCCGGTGATCAGCCGGCTGTCTGAATCGGAAATCTGGAAGAATTCAAAGATTCTCCTGACGGCCATCAGCAGGAATCCAAAAGAGATCAGCCACCAGGCGATGTTGGTCCTTGTCCGTTTGGTAAGTGAAAAGGCAATGATGGCAGCCACAAACTGAAGGACAAAGGAAAGAATCAGGGCGATTTTTAAAGTCATGGTCAACCGTTTCTACAAAAGTAACAAAAAGCCCTGCAACCTGCAATGCCCGTTCTTCCCCTTGCCTGGCATACTTGTCAGTTTATCCTTGTTTGGGCATGATCCTCGGCGCAATCATATTTTTGGGGTCGAGGATTTCATTGAGTTCTTCCTGGCTCAGGAGTTTATGTTCGAGCACCAGGTCGTAAACACTACGGTTTTTCTCCAGCGCTTCCTTTGCGAGCCTGGTAGCTGCTTCATATCCGATCACCGGGTTGAGGGCAGTCACCAGACCGATGCTGTTGTATACCATTTCGCGGCAGCGGTCTTCATTGGCGGTGATGCCTTTAATGCAACGGTGGTTCAGCGTATTCATGCCGTTTTTCAGCATTTCGATGGATTCAAACAGGCTGTACACGATGATCGGCTCCATCACGTTCAGTTCCAGCTGACCGGCTTCGGCTGCCATGGTAACGGTAAGGTCATTCCCAATCACCTTGAAAGCAATCTGGTTCACCACTTCCGGAATCACGGGGTTGACCTTACCAGGCATAATGGTGCTGCCGGGCTGCATGGGCGGAAGGTTGATTTCGTTGAAACCGGCCCTTGGGCCCGAAGAGAGCAGCCTGAGGTCGTTTGAGATTTTGGAAAGTTTGACGGCAAGTCTTTTCACCGCTGATGAATACATGATGAATGCACCGGTGTCCTGGGTTGCTTCAACCAGGTTGGTGGCCAGCACAATGGGTTTTCCGGTGATTTCGCGGAGGTAATTGATAACAATGCCGCTGTAGCGCGGATCGGCATTGATTCCGGTACCAATGGCCGTTCCGCCCATATTGACTTCGAGGAAAAGCTGCACATTCTGGTTCAGCCGGGCAATTTCCTCTTCAAGCATTACCGCATAGGCTTCAAACTCCTGTCCCAGGGTCATGGGTACTGCATCCTGCAACTGGGTGCGCCCCATCTTGATCACATGGGCGAATTCATTTGCTTTTATTTTAAACGAAGAGATCAGCTCGGTAAGGACCTCCACCAGTTTTTCGTTACTCCGGATCAACGCGATTTTGATCGCGGTGGGATAAGCGTCGTTGGTTGACTGTGAAAGGTTTACATGGTTGTTGGGGTGGCAGAATTCATATTGTCCCCGCTGATAACCGAGAATTTCAAGCGCACGGTTCGCAATCACCTCATTGGCATTCATATTGGTGGATGTACCCGCCCCGCCCTGAATCATGTCAACAACAAAATGAAAGGTATATTTTCCATTAATGATTTCATTACAGGCACGCACTATGGCATCAGCCAGGGATTTGCTGAGCAGCCCGAGGTCGTGGTTGGCTTTGGCGGCAGCAAGTTTAACCATGGCCAGCGATTCTGCGAAAACAGGGTAAAAGTTGAGCTGCACCCCCGATATGTTGAAATTTTCGAGTGCACGCAATGTCTGTATTCCGTAATAGTACTCGTAAGGAACTTCACGGAATCCAAGCAGGTCATGCTCTGTGCGGGTGCGGCCCGATTCATACTGTGCGGCGGAACTGATCATCCTGGCATTCGCCTGCCGCATCCTGCGCGAAATCACCCTGGCAATATTTGAAAAAATCTTGAGCGCGATAGGGCCGTTTTCAGCAAAAAATGTCTTGCTCAACAGTAATGCGGTGGTTTTATGCTTCGCACGCGCACTGGTGCTGTGAGGCGCTTCTTCCGTAAGTGAGCCTTCTCCAAGGAAGTCGAAGCGGCTGAAATAGCTCAGTTTTGTCTCCGCTCCGAAAGGAGATTTTTTAATCAACTCCACTTCTCCTTCATAGATCATGAAAATGGCCTCCCTGGGGCCGCTTTCCTGAAAGAGGTATTCGCCTGCCATGTATTTGCGCGTTTCAATAGCTGAAACGACCTGATCAATTTCTGTGGCGCCCAGTCCTTTAAAAAGTTCAATCTCGGTGATAAACCGGTTAATTTCGTTGGTACTCATAATATTAGGTTTTTAAGTTGTTTTTCTATCAGGGGATGAAAAAACAGGGCGTTTTTCAGTTATCCCTTGTGCCGGGTATAGTCCCGCTTCCATCTTCAATCCCAGGTATTTGTAACTGACCTGGTATTTTTTCGCCCGTGCAATACCTTCCAATAGCCTGGCGCGCGGGTGCAAAACCATGACTTGCAGATTCTTTCCAGTCGGCGCAGGCGTGTTCAGGTTCGCCGGCCTGAAAATATGCTATGCCCCGGTTGTACCATGCTTCGGCATAATCGGGTTTGATGCGGATGGCCTGATCAAAATCGGCAATTGCCGTACTGATCTGGCCGGATTTGCCTTTCAGAATGCCACGGTTGTTCAATGCAAGCAGGTAGGAGGGATTACGGCTTAATGAAAGATCATAATATTTTATGGCCTCCGCTGCATTGTTTTCAGCATCGTAATAATTGCCCAGGTAAAAGTATCCATGGGCCATATCCGCATCAGAACGTTTTTTGTCAATTACATCTGAGAGCAGGGTGGGGGTGTTTTTCCAGACGGTTATCCGGCTAACGGTTGAGGCTCCCAGTATAATCACCAGTAAAACAGAGGCCGAAAGCATCATTCTGCGGGTAGTTTTGTCAATGGTATTCCGCGTTTCCCAAAGATTGGCGGCATACCGGCCAATAATCATAAAAAAGCCGATGTATGGGATATATGTATACCGGTCGGCAGTGATGAATATCCTTGACCAGAACAATGGAAGGACCATGCCGATGGTAATCAGGAAAAACATGCCTCCGGAAATAAACTCCCTGCGGTATTTCCGCCGGTAAAGGATCACAGCAATTGCTGCAATCAGGACGATGACCGAGGAAAATACATAGGCCGGGAGTTTCCCCCCGCTGATTTCAGGGTAAGCATATATTGCCGACAGGTTGAGCGGTACAAAAAGCTTCAGGATGTAAAATGAGATACCGTAAAGGATCAGGAAGATCCGCTGAAAAAAGTTGTAGTCCTGTTCAAGCACGGTAATATGCCCGAAGGATGCGGAGGCCCTGATTGCAACAAGGCCGAAAATGATTGAAACCGCAAAAAACGGGATTTTTTCAGTCAATAATCTCCAGCGGAGTTTTCTCTGCTTCAGATAGTCTGCCATCAGCAGCACTAACGGGAAGGTGGCAGCCATGGATTTGGAGAACAGGGCAAGCACAAAAAAGAGCAGAACATACAGATATTGCCTGAGGCTGTGACCCTGGTCTGTGTATTTGTCGTAGGCAATCAGTCCCAGCAGGAAAAAGAGCGCGTAAAGGCCCGAGCTTCGGGCCGAAATCCAGACCACCGGTTCCACATGCATGGGATGTATGGCAAACAGCAGTGCGACAATAGCCCCGGCAATCCAGCTTTTCATCCAGCGCCGCATCAGCAGGAATACCAGTGCTGTATTCATCAGATGCAGCAGTATATTGGTCAGAATAAAAATCCAAGGCTCAGGGCCGGATAATTTGTAATTGATGGCCATACTCAGCACGGCAAGCGGCTGGTACATGCCCAGGTGAAAGCTGCTGAAAATCTCCGGCACATTGATGCTTCCTTCCCCTGATATGGCCGTAAGATATTCCCCGTCGTCCCAGCCAATCATAAAGTCGTTGCGGAGGGCGCCTGCGTAAAGTAAAAAAGTAAAGGTAAGGATCAGCAGAATGGCGGCGTGCGGGTAACTAAGCGACAGTTTGCCCGGCAGGACCAAATGTTCCGGGTTTCGTTTCCCTGAAGAAACGCGCGTGGTTTTTTCCGCCTTTTTCATGATTGTCTCCCAACTGATCAGGTGCTGAATTTTGTGCAAAGGTATAAGTTTAAATGTAAGGAAAAATGATTCCCTCAGGAAGTTTTACACCGTGGATTTTTGATTTGCAGCCTGGTAAAAGATAAGTTTGGTATTTTTGCATTAAGGGAAGTGGAACCCCTAATTTTTAAACTGAAACGCCATGAAAAAACTGACCTTTATCTTTTTACTGATCTTCTCAGGTGTATTGCTGATCTCCTGCGGAAGCGGCAAAGGGGAGTTGCTGACCGAGAGAATTCAGTATGATGTAACACTGAAGTCACCCGAAACAGACCTGGCCTGGTGGGTGCAAAACCTCGAGGGGCCGAAACGTGAGAAACTCGTGCAGGCGGTGATTACATCCGCCCGTGAAGGAAAGGTGAAGGTTTATGATGTGATGACCAGCAAACAGTTATCGGCAGGGGAGATTCTTGAACGGGGTACGCGTACAGAATTGCTCACCCTTCAGCGGCCTTTCGAACCATATGAGAATTACGATACCGTTATCAAACGCGAATTGCAATTGTCGGATATTTCACGGCTGAGGTTTCTGGAAGAATGGTACCTGAACCAGGATAACGGAAAAATCACCAAAAAAGTCATTGCAGTATGCCCCCTGGTTGAGAGTTATACTGAAACCGGCGAATTGCGCGGCTATCAACCGCTTTTCTGGCTTTCCTTCGTCAGGAAGTTTCCCCTGGAGCGCTAGTAATATCCTGAAATGGGTAGTGTTGCTTTGTATTTCCGGTAAGCAACGGCCTTGCATGTTGATCCCCGATTCTGTTATAATTTAATGTTTCCCGGAAGGTTTGTTACAAATACCTTCTAAGGTTATAGTCCGGCAGCCCCTGACAGAAATGAAAGGGATGGAAAAGCAATAACCATGTCTTGGTAATCAGATTCTGTCGAAAGCAAACAAGTAGATGCTGTTAAAATAGAATCAGTTGAAATCCTTCCGGAAACAAGGGGCCGTACGGCAAACCCGGACAGCCCCGTGAATCATCGGCAAGAATAGTTTTATTGTTTGGCTACTTTCACCGTTTTAACTTTTTCACCCTGCGCTATCCTGACGAAATAAATCCCCGGAACGAAATTTCCGCCAAAACTGATAGTGTTTTTATTCAGTGCATCCTGCGAAAAGATCACTCTTCCCGTCATATCGGAGATGCGGATGCTGACCGTTTCATCAGAAGCGGATTCAACTTTCAGGTTAAACTGTTCAGCGGTTGGATTTGGCCGGATTTCAACTTCAAATCCGGCACTCCGGGAAACTGATCCGTTCTCGGATATTTCCGTTTTTAGTTTTCTCAAATCGTGAGGCACTGTAACCAAGACCTGCGCTAATGCAGTATTTCCGTATTCATCGTAACATACGATCAGGATGGTATATTCGCGCCCGGTTCCCTTACCCGACCTTTCGGCCCTCAGCAGTACATTGTGCGGGTCAATGATTTCCCAGTCAGGCGCCAGGTCGCCGTCGCCCAGTCCATCTTCCGGCTCATTGCTGAAAACATAAAGCTCGCACCAGGTTGCTCCGCAAAAATCCGTTGAACTGTATTCAATTTCAACCGGCACCATTCTGTGGTCAGGAGGCCAGAGTGGCTCAAAGTAATCACTGATTCCTGTAATTGACGGAGGCTCGGAATCGTAAACATAGACACCGAATCCGCATGCTGCGGTATTCCCTTCGTTATTGGTCAGCAAAAATGCATTCCAGGTATATCCCAAAGGGAAAAATGAGCCCGATGGCAGGCCTTCGGTCTGTGTGATAACAATTCCTTCACCACCGCAATTGGGAGAAGGAACAATTTCAGGATAATAAACCATGGCGCCACATTCGCCCGGATCGTTGCTAAAATATAAAAATTCAGGGCATTGAATTCCCGGATTGGGGCAGGTGGTTGCCGCGAAATTATACTCTCCGGTCTGGCGGTTAAAAGTTACCGTATAGGTTCCTTCAGGGACGTAGATATTGGGCCCGTCCTGCCAGCTCCAACCTGAGGGGAAACCATAACCACCCCAGTTCACATCCCAGTTGTTGCTTTGCCTGAATTTTACTTCGCCCTCTGAGAAATAATAATCTGAAAGTGAGTAGATCACTCCGTCTGTTGTAACCATATCAATGTCATCCATCCAGCCGGTCAAAGCAGTGCCCAGAATTCCGATATCCGGGTAGGTAAAATTGTATTCCCCGGTGGCCAGATTGAACGAAACGGTATATGAGCCTGCAACAACCGGAATGGGGCCTCCGCCGGCAACTGCCACCCCAGCCGGAAAAGTGGAGCCACCCCATGTCAGTTCAGGGTTGTCGTCCTGCCTGAAAACAGCTTCCCCGTCGGTAAAAGTATAACCGGGCAATGTATAGATCATGCCACCGTTGGTTAACAAATCGACATCGGGGCCATATCCGAAATCAGGCGGCACAGCAGTTCCGGTGATGCCGATGTAGGGTGAGCAGTTATCGACGCAGGTGAAGGAATATTCGCCGGTTTCACGGTTGAAAAGAATATCATAATTGCCTGCATTGGTAACAGGGATATCCGGGCCGTATATGGGAGCAAAACCATTGGGAAATGTGCTTCCTCCCCAGTTTACACACCACATATCGTCCTGCCTGAATTTTGCATGGCCGCTTACCAGCGGGAAGTTTTGCAGCGAATAGATTATCCCGTCTTCGGTGTACATATCAACATCAAAATCCCAGCCGAAGACGGAACTTCCTAATATACCCACGGAGGGTTCATAGGGTCCGAGGTCTTCCAGCATTACATTGTCGAAATACATGCTGATATTGATTCCGCCCATCTCAAAGCTCAGCTTGTTGATATCGAAAGTACACGCGGATTTAAAGTCAAGGGTGATGGTTTGCCATTCGGTCGTGGCAAATTGTAAGTACCTGTCCCATCCCAGTAGTGTAGTCCAGTTTCCAAAGTACTCTCCGAGAAAGAGTCCGAAAGGCCGTTCAGCATCTGCCTTTACATCGAAAGAAAGCCGGTAGGTGTGCTGCGGCAATAAAATAAACCCGTATTGGGTGAGTTGAACCTCCCAGGCTTCATAACCGGCCGACTCAATCTGGTAATAACAAACGCCATCAACAATCTGCGGGTATGCAATGATACCGTAATTCTGAAACGAACACCAGACATTCATCAGAGGCGGATCATAAAGGTAGATGTCACTGGTAGTTGTCGTAGAAAAGCTTCCATCGTAAAGAACTTCCTGGGCATGGCCCAATGGAATCGCCAGCAACATGACTCCCAGAATCAGAAAAGTCACGCTTTTTGTTTTCATGATACTTAAGGTTTATATGGTGAATACTCAGTTCTGACTTCGGAAGTCAATACGGATAAACCTGAAAACCAGCGCAGGGGAGCAATTCGGAAGGTAACACCTGAAATATTCAGGATCAGTGTGTTGGGAACCAATATAACCTATAAATGTAATAAAAAAAATCGGAAATAACAAGAAATTGAAGCATAAAGAATAGCAATGAAGGGGATTTTCCGTGAATAAATTTCAAATATACCGGACACTTGAATATATCGATAAGGAGAGGTGACTTCTACAAGGTTATGATGCTTTGAATGGATGCAGTGCTGACAATTTTCCGCTAGTCTGAACAAGAGATTGTCCACGGTGAGATGCGCATTTCACCTGCAAACTTCCCTTTTCACCGGTGCCGATATTTTTTCTAATTTTGCATCCCGTTATTTTGAGGATGCAATATCAGTTTCATACACTTTCCAATGGCATAAGGATCGTTCACCGGCACTCAGGCAGGTTGGTCGCCCATCTTGCTGTAATGGTGAATACCGGCTCGCGCGACGAATTGCCCGGGGAGGAAGGCCTGGCCCATTTTATCGAACACGTTATCTTCAAAGGGACCGGCAAGCGAAAAGTCCATCAGGTGCTGGGAAGGCTCGAGAACATCGGGGCTGATCTGAATGCATACACCACCAAGGAGGAAACCTGTATTCATGCCTCATTCCTGAGCGCCTATTATGCCAGGGCTATTGAACTTTTTGCGGATATCCTGTTTAATTCCACTTTTCCTGAGAAAGAAATCGACAAGGAAAAAGATGTGGTGATTGACGAAATCAATGCATATAAGGACAGCCCGTCGGAACTGATTTTTGATGAATTTGAGGAGATGTTATTCCGCGGACACCCCCTGGGTAAGTCCATTCTGGGTACACCTGCAAGCGTGAAAAGAATCACCCGTAAAAGGATTCTCGGGTTTATATCCGGTCATTACCATACCAATCAGATCGTAATCAGCTCGGTGGGAAACATCCGTTTCGAGCGGCTGGTTAAGCTTGTAAACGAAGCTTTCGGGTGCCTTCCTGAAAATCTGCGCACTGACTCACGGCAGGTTTTCGCCGCATCGGAACCAAAACAACTCATCAAACCCCGGCGGAATTTTCAGACCCATTGTATTATAGGGAACCATGCTTATGGTTATGCAGATGCCCGGCGTACCGCCCTGGCCCTGCTGACAAACCTGCTGGGCGGTCCCGCGATGAATTCAAGGCTGAGTATGGCCCTGCGCGAACGTCATGGATTGTCTTACAACATCGAATCCGTTTATACACCATACGCTGAAACCGGTTCATTCATGATCTATCTGGGTACCGATAATGGTTCGCTCGATAAAGCACTGACGCTGGTACGGGCAGAGCTGGATAGATTTATGGCCAAACCGCTGGGAATGATTCAGCTGCATACGGCCAAGCAACAGTTTATCGGTCAGATTGCCATTTCTTTTGAATCAAACCTCAACGATGCGCTTTCGATGGCGAAAAGCATGCTTGTGTATGACACCGTTGACACCCACGAAGTATTGATCTCGAAAATCAATGCCATTACGGCTGATATGGTGCTTGAAGTTGCGCATGAAATATTTGACCCGGCACAAATGAGTATGCTTGTCTACAAAAACCGCAAAGCATGAGCAAACTTTTTGAACGGCCGCAATATCCGACCACAGTCCCCGCTTTTGAACGGTATGCCCTTGACTATACTACGCAGGAGCCTCCCCTGATGCAGCAGCTGATCAGGGAAACCCATCTGGCAGTGACAACCCCCGGCATGCTTTCAGGATTACTCCAGGGAAGGTTGCTTAAAATGATTATTCAGATGCTGAAGCCCCGCCGTATTCTCGAAATCGGCACTTTTACCGGATATTCAGCCATCTATATGGCATCCGGACTCGACGACAGGGGCTGCTTGCATACCATCGACAACAATCCTGAAGTTGCCCATATCGCTGAAAAATATTTTATTGCTTCCGGACTGCGCGATAAAATTATAACCCATCAGGGAAATGCCATGGATATCATCCCTGAAATTGAAGGGCCATTCGATCTGGTATTTATCGATGCCGATAAGGAAAACTATGTAAATTATTATGAGACGGTTTTTCCAAAACTCAGTCAGGAGGGGGTCATCATAGCCGATAATGTGCTGTGGTATGGTAAGGTGATGGATGCTGACGCTTTAAATGACAAGGAAACGCGCGGCATTGCTGCCTTCAACCTGCACGTGAAAAATGATCCGCGTGTTGAGCACCTCATGCTCCCTATAAGGGACGGGTTGATGATGGTAAAGAAATTATAACTTCCGGAATGCCCCGGATGCAGCATAAAGCACTGAAATCAACCGGGGCAGGCAATGGTTTTTTCAGGAGACGAAATCAGACCCTGTAATCATATTTCACCGAACTGAGTTCCTCGTTGGCTTTCACAATTTTCTTTTTCAGGTCTTCCTTAAATGCGATAAGTTTCATCTGTAGCGCCTCATCTCCTGTGGCAAGCATCTGAACGGCAAGAATGCCGGCATTACGGGCGCCGTTAATGGCAACAGTGGCAACGGGAATTCCCGGAGGCATCTGCACGATGGCCAGCAGGGAGTCCAGGCCATCGAGGGATGCTTTAATGGGGACCCCGATTACAGGAACGGTCGTCATCGCTGCGATCACCCCGCAAAGGTGGGCTGCCATGCCCGCACCGGCTATTATTACCCTGATACCGCGGCTGTATGCCGATTTCGCAAAGGCTTCTACCTCATCTGGTGTGCGGTGAGCTGATAAAGCATTGATCTCAAACGGAATCTGAAATTCATTCAGGATTTCTGCAGCTTCCTTCATCACCGGTAAATCGGATGTGCTGCCCATAATTATACTGACTCTTGGTTCCATGTTGAAAGGTTTGTTTGATGCAAAAATAATCAAAAGCCCGGTTCGGCCTGAGGTTTACCCAAGCCTTAACGATAATTTAATCAAAAGGTTCGCACGTCTTTCCTGATTATTTAAATTATCGTATTTTTGACCGCTTAACTCATCGTCAATGAAAAATAAAATTAAAGTCCGGGACAAAGAATTTGGAATTTTCATTAAGGCGGATGCCATCGATCAATCGGTGAGCAGGATTGCCGATCAGATCAATTCCGATATGAAAGGAAAGGTGCCTATCTTCCTCATTGTGTTGAACGGAGCATTTATGTTTGCATCCGACCTGTTGAAAAAAGTGGATATTGAAAGCAATATCTCTTTTGTCAAATTATCTTCTTACACCGGAACGCGCAGCTCCCAGGTGGTCAGCGAGCTTATCGGGCTCAACGAGGTGGTTAAAGGCCGCTCGGTGATTATCATTGAAGATATTATTGATACCGGACTTACCATTCAGCGGATGCTTGAAATACTGCACAATCAGGAAGCTGCCGATGTGAAGATTGCCACACTTATCTTTAAGCCCGGCGCTTTCAGGGCAGATTATAAAATCGACTATATCGGAATGGAAATTCCCAATGATTTTATTGTCGGATATGGTCTGGATTATGATGGATTTGCACGTAATCTGCCGGATATTTATAAAATTGTGGAATAAATTGTTTCTGAAAGCCACCCGTTATCTGGTATTGGATCCCTTATTTACCTGTCAACTGAATAATCATGCTTAATATCGCTTTGTTTGGCCCTCCGGGCGCAGGAAAAGGAACTCAGTCTGCCCTGCTGGTCGAAAAATATAAACTGGCCTATATTTCCACGGGCGACCTGTTGCGCCAGGAAATCTCCGAGGGAAGTGAACTTGGAAAGAAAGCCAAAGAACTCATCGACCGGGGTCAGTTGGTGTCTGATGAAATGATCGTTCAGCTTATTGAAAAGCGGATTATTGCCAGTGCTGATAAAAACGGGATACTGTTCGACGGATTCCCCAGGACAATGGTTCAGGCTTATATCCTCGAAGGCCTGCTGCTCAAGCTGAACACCTCCCTGGCATGTATGCTCAGCCTGGAAGTGCCCCGCGAAGAACTGATTGCAAGGTTGCTTGAAAGGGGCAAAATTTCAGGCCGCACGGATGATAATGCTGAGGTAATCGAGTTCAGGCTTGAAGAGTACAACAATAAAACCAAACCGGTAGCCGATTTTTACAAAGACAGGAATAAATACATCCCGATTCAGGGTGTTGGTGAGATCAGTGAAGTTTTTGACCGTCTGGTTCAATCCATTGATAACACCCTGCAAAAAGTCTGGTTTAACCTCGTGCTGACCGGTGCACCTGGTTCCGGAAAGGGTACACAGGGAAGGCTGCTTGCAAAGAAATACAACCTTTATTATATCTCCACAGGATCTCTGTTGAGAAGGGAAATTAAAGCCGGTTCCGAGATCGGGGTCAAAGTCAAAGACATCATGGACAGGGGTGAGTTGGTGCCCGATGAGATCGTTATCCGGTTGATTGAAAGTGAGATAAGGCAGCACAATAACGTCAGGGGGTTTGTTTTCAAAGGTTTTCCGAGAACCATTGTACAGGCATACATCCTTGATGGGCTCTTAAGGCGCCTGGATTCGTCAGTATCCTATTGCATTGAATTAAACGCTTCTACAATTGAATCCATCAAACGCCTCAATGCCCGGTCGAAAACCCCCCAGGCCCGTTCCTATGACATGAACACCGAACTGATCATCAACCGCCTTGAAGAGTATAACGAAAAGACACTTCCTGTAGCCGATTTCTACAACAAACAACATAAGTTTGCCTCTTTGAATGCCATAGGGGATGAAAAGCTGGTATTTGAGCGCTTAAGTGAGAAGGTGGAAGCTGCCATGAAAATGCTCAGGTAAGTGGCTGTAATATTGAATATTATGTAAACTGCCGGCGAAGCCGGCTTTTTTTTGTAGCTTTGCATCCCTTAATTCTTTATTTACCTCTTTATGCCCTCTTCTAACTTTGTTGATTATGTAAAACTTAACCTTCGATCGGGTAAGGGTGGCGCCGGTTCAGCCCATCTGTTGAGGACCCGCGGAAATCCGCGCGGAGGACCCGACGGTGGTGATGGTGGCCGGGGAGGACATATTATTCTGAAAGGCAATGCTCAGTTATGGACACTGCTGCACCTGAAGTACACAAAACACCTGAAGGCCGGAGATGGTGGTAACGGAGGGAATAACAGAAAAACCGGTGCAAGCGGCAGGGATGTCATCATTGAGGTGCCGCTGGGCACGGTAGTGAAAGACCCTGAAACCATGGAACAGGAGGCTGAGGTTACTGCCGATGGTGAAATGGTAATCATTCTGCCAGGAGGCCGGGGAGGGCTGGGTAATGATCATTTCAAATCACCTACGCACCAAACCCCCCGTTATGCACAGCCCGGAGAAGCCGGTATTGAGGCCTGGAAAATACTGGAATTGAAGATACTGGCCGATGTTGGACTTGTTGGATTTCCCAATGCAGGAAAATCGACCCTTCTATCGGTGGTTTCTGCCGCCAAGCCTGAGATTGCCGATTACCCTTTTACCACCCTCCGGCCAAATTTAGGCATAGTCGCTTATCGTGACGACCGTTCATTTGTTTTGGCCGACATTCCGGGCATCATCGAAGGCGCCGCTGAAGGCCGCGGGCTGGGCCTGCGCTTTCTCCGGCACATCGAAAGAAACTCTGCACTGCTGTTTATGATTCCGGCTTCTTCGGAAAACATCAGAAAAGATTTTGATATCCTGCTGAACGAGCTGGAACAGTACAATCCTGAGTTGATTGACAAGCAACACGTGCTGGCCGTCACGAAATGCGATCTGCTCGACACGGAACAGCTGCGCAAGCTGAAAAAACGGAAATTTCCGGAAGTGCCCGTGGTTTTTATTTCTTCGCACACTGGCCAGGGAATCGCCGAATTGAAGGACGAAATCTGGAAAGCTTTGCACCAACCATATTTTTAGAAGATGGATGCCCTGATACAATTTGATCAGAAATTATTTCTGATTATTAACGGATTGCATTCGCCTTTTTTCGATTTCCTCATGTACTGGTTCAGCGATAAGTACATCTGGGTGCCTCTTTATGCCTTTCTTCTATTTCTGATGTTCAGGGAAAACCGTAACCATTTCTGGCTGGTGCTCCTGATGGTTGCCCTGCTGGTGACCCTTACGGATCAGATTTCGGTTAAACTGTTTAAAGATGTATTTATGCGCCTTCGGCCCTGCCATGAACCTGCACTGGACGGGATGGTCAGGACGTTATACGGACAATGTGGCGGAAAATATGGCTTTGTTTCCTCCCATGCCACCAATACCTTCGGGGTGGCGGTCTTTACTGGTTTGGTACTGGCAATCCGTTACAAATGGATAATACCGGTCATGCTTGCCTGGGCAGGCCTGGTATCCTACAGCAGGATTTATCTGGGAGTCCATTATCCGGGCGATGTGATCGGCGGCGCGCTCACCGGTGCACTGACCGGATATCTCGTTTTTTTATTGTTCCGGATGCTGAAAGCCCGTCTCCGGAGAAAGGACCCGGCTTCCTGATATTTAATAACCGAATGCTTTCGCTTCCGTTTTTACAGCCCTGACTTTCATCACGGCAACATTTTTCACTGCGGGGGCGTTGTAGTTGAAATCGTCGCGCTGCGTATATTGCCGCATAATGATGTTCAGTATCCTGACTTTCTCATCGAAATCTTCAACAAATTCAACCTTTCCGCTGATCAGTACGCTTTTGTACTTCATACCATAACTGCATGCTACCTGTTCCGATTGTTTGTAAAGCTCGTGCGCGGTGCTGAATGCAATGCAGACATTCGGATTATTCCTCAGTACTTCTATTTTTCTGCCGGTGGGTGCCGAATGAAGGTAAACTGTTTCATCAGCGTAGCCAAAATTGAAAGGGAGGGTATAGGGCTTATGCTCCGGGTCTACCATCCCCACATAACAAACCTCGCAACCCGAGATAATTTCCTCAATTGTATCGGGAAGGCTGATCATTCTGCTTTTCATACTTTTTCCTTTGGTAAATTATGTCACGAAAATACGAAGAGCGCAAATTGAAATCTACATTTTCGCACTAAATTGTGAAGCGGAAGACGGATTTGCAGGTATCCGGCAGCCGGTTAGTATAATGATAATTCTTTTATACCCGGAAAATCCTGAGTATCCGGTTTTAGCGGCGATATGAATTAAAAGGCTTCGGGCTGCAATCAGCAGTTTGCTTAAGCAGGCCGTGATTAAGGGTATTAATGATGAAAACCGTCTTCTGAAGCTACCAAAGAATTGATGACTGAGGTTATCCCGGTGAGAATTATACTGAACATCAATGCATGCCAGATACTCCTCACGCTGAAACCGGGAATAAATTCTGAAATCAGCAGGGTGAGCATTGTGATCAGGGTAAAAAGGATAAAACCGAAGAAAATCATATTCATCGGGATTTTCAGTTTAAGAAATATTCTTTTAGTGCTGGTTATTAGCAGTGCAAGCGCTGCGGCAGCCGAAAGCCCGGCCAGAAAAGTTTCTGAACTGATGCCTGGTAAAATATACGCTGTTACAAGTACGGTGATTGTTGTGAGAAGCAGCCTGACCGGAAATTTCATGCCTTTTACCCGGATGATTGATGAAACGAATATAGTAAATAAACTGTCATTCAGGTCAATACTCGTAAAAATTTACCGAGAACAGGAATCCGAACACAGGAACACCCTCTCTGAAAGTGTAAACACTTCTGATGCCGGCACTTACCGGGGTGCTCAATCCGAGCAGGTGTACATCGCTGATCAGGTCAAGACCGGTCGCATTGAAATGCCCGTCGTTTTGTGATTCTCTCACTTCCGTAAAATCATAAAAGGCATTGGCCCTTAAGCGTTTAATGTACAACAGGCCGCCCAGATGGAAATCCGGATAAAACAGAGGCAGGCGGTAGGCCGCTTTCCAGCTGATCAATTGCTCGCCAAATGGTATTGTTACATAACCGCGTGAAGTACTGATCAGGTTGGCATACCGGTAATCCCCCGGATCGGTTTGTTGATAAGCGCCATAAACAGATAATGAGTGATTTGCGGCAATGCCTGGCAGAAAAAGCTGTGATTGTATGCCGAAAACACTTCCGGCATTGATTTCACCGGCAGGAGTATGGCGAAAGCTTACATCCATATTAATCCCGAAGTCAGGGGCCAGATCGCGATAGGCCTGCCGCTGATAGGAATATCCGAAGACCCGATAGCTCATTCCTGAGAATATTCCCTTCATAAAGCGCTCAGGCGTGCCGGAAAGGTGCCTGACCTGGCTGAAATTGTGCGTGATTTCTCCGTAAATTCCTGAGTTAACGTTGCCGCGTGAAAGGTTCAGTGCCTGGCTGATGCTAAGGTCAAGGTTGGTTTCATTCCAGGTGAACCGTCTTGTCATATTGTCATCCCCTGTAAAGGACGATGCTCTCAAGCCATGAGATGTAGTAACCCTGAATTCAGGAAACCAGGCCTTCCATGCAAGACTTGCACGAAACATGCCCGTTTCTTCTGATGGATTATAATCATAGCCGGCAGTGATAAACATGGTACTCAGTAGGTTTTGACTCATTACTGAAAATCCGGGTCGTGCCGTTTCGCCGCTGATATCGATGTATAGCGGAGCCCAGCTGTGAATTCCGAAGAGATGGGCCGCTTTCCTGTATCTTTTTTGCGTAAAACCGGTGTCAGGCATTTCGAACACGCTGCCATCAAAATTTTCCTGCTTTGAAAGAGTCCGGGCCAGCGACCATGATTGATCTGTATCAGGTATGTATGGCCGGCTGTTCAGATGATTGATTGAACGGTTGGCGATACGGGTCCCTTCGGCTGTATATTCGAGGTATGTCAATCTGTTGAATGAGAATGAAGGTGCAAAGGCGCCATAAGCTGATGAAGTGACCACACTTGCCTCACCCGAAGTGATTTCCAGGAGGCAGACCTGGCTTTTTGCTGATACAGATGCTGTGAAGAGAATGCCTTTATCCGTGAAATGTGGCTCGCTGATTTCCGTGAAGGCATAAGGTAACAAAACTGAGAAGATTTGTTCATCCAGGTCAAGCATATACAAGGCTTTTCCGGATTCACTTGTCCCAATGAAGGTAATTTTTCTCATATCTTCCGACCAGGAAGGAAAAGATGGAAAAACGTCTTCCGGAACAATGAATCTGTTCAGCGTGTCACTTTGAATAACTGTTATGTAGTGATTTCCTGTTTCATCGGTCTCTGAAACGGCGGTTTTTTTTCCATCAGGGCTTATTGCCGGAGCATAGAGTCTCTTTCTGAACGATTTTCGTGTAATCTCCCCGGTTTCAGTGCTGAGGTAAACCAGATCAGTGAAACTGACGGTAGCCCAGCGGACATGCGGACGGTATTCTGACCATACAAGCATACCGTTGCTGAAGGAGATGCGGTTGTCAAAAATATACCCCGGAGTATGAAGTATTTCCTCACGGCCACTACTGTATATTTTTACAATCCGGGGTATATCATGAAGGGAGGTTTTGAGGGAGATGAATGTGGAATCATTCAACTGCTGCGGACTGTGGTAGTTTGTATAGCTTTTGGGATGTCTGGGCATTGTCCGGATTGCTTCGTCCGATGGCTGTTTGCCTTGCCAGAGACTATCAAGATAAGCCATTGATTGCCGGTATATTCCTTTTTTATTCAGCCCTGATATACTTTTGAGTCCGTGATTAAATGGTGCAATCAACCAGGGTTTTCTCGCAACGGAATTCATGGCTTCGTTCCAGGAGGCCTGCCCGTAAAGGGTGCGTGAAGCTGCGATAATATGATACCCCATTGTATAAATATCCGGGACAAAATCACGGTATGATCCCAGGCTTGCTTTCGGGTAGCTGTATGCCCCTTTTTCTGCCAGCAGGGCCCTTAAAGGAGCATTGAACGATGGTGTCCGGCCTCTCCCTGTATTGCTCAGGGCCGTTTCGGTGATCACTGCGTCACCTTCGATAAACCAGGAAGGGACAAAAAGCCCTGTGGAGACTGCAGCCGCCTGCTGTCCGAAAAGATAGCCGAAAAAGCGGGTAATCCCCTGATCAAGTTTCGAAAGCTGAACGATATGACGGTATTCATGGAGCGCCAGTTGGTGCAGCCATGGTTGTGCATATGTGTCCTGAGGAGGTGTGGTGTAAAGCTCAATCCGCCTGGGAGCCCACATTGCAAAGGCATTCGTAATTGCACTTTGAGGATGTAGTACAATGGGCGTTTTACGCGGAACTGTCTGCATGCCCGAAGCTACCTTTCCTGTTTGCGTGCTGAAAAGTACAGCTGCTTGTCCGGCCTTTTTGTGAAGAAAACCGGGATAAATAATGCTGAAGTTGCCGGTGTCTATTTTCATCCAGCGGGTACGCGCCGGTGCCTGACCAATATCATAGTACTGCGCATGCAATGCAGTAGATGTAATGATCAGGACGGTGAGTATCAGGGCTGAAAATCCTTTTTTCACGAAATCAGGTTTTGCGGTGAATCAACAACAATCAAATCTGGATTTTGTCATGGGCGCAGGCTCAAATCTCCCGAATTTCCATGTTTCACGGCTTGTAAACCACTAATATAATCACAAAACTATTTGCCGGTCATGTGTTGGCTTTAAAGTAAAGGATTTTCCGGTTGCTTCCCCGTTGTTGCTTTTCAGAAAGAAAGAGCCCCCGCCTGATGAGAATTATTATCAGTGAAGTATTGCCATTCCGGATTTGCAGGAACCGGAGCAATAATATTGATTTTTTCCTTGCTTACCGGGTGAATGAAATCAAGCATACGGGCATGAAGGCTGATTGAGCCACCGGGGTTGGAGCGGGCTGCGCCGTATTTAAGGTCGCCTTTGATGTGGCAGCCTGCCAAGGCGAGTTGCGCCCTGATCTGGTGGTGCCTTCCTGTCAGCAGGCTGATTTCAAGCAGGTGATATGTTTTTCCTGAGGCGATGAGCTTGTAGCGGAGTTCTGCCCTTTTTGCGCCGGGGGTATGTTCTTCTGCAGGATATGACTTGTTCTGGCGTTCATTCTTGATCAGGAAATTTACCAGCGTGCCTTCCTCCGGTTCAGGCAGGCGATCAACCACCGCCCAGTATATTTTCGTGATCTCTCTCTCTTTTACCATCCGGGTAAGCCGGCTAAGTGATTTTGAGGTTTTGGCAAAGATAACCGCCCCGCTTACCGGCCGGTCGAGACGGTGAACAAGGCCCAGAAAAACTGCCCCGGGTTTATTGTATTTTTCTTTCAGATATATCTTCAGCTGATCAACCAGCGGGGCATCGCCGGTTTTGTCGCCCTGCACGATTTCGCCCGGCCTTTTATTGATAATCAGCAGGTGATTGTCTTCAAACAGAATCTGAGGTAAACCGGTCATAGCCTGTCGGGCAGATATGTTGCACCATAACTGTCAGGCAGAACCGGACAGTTGATTTAAGTTGCTATCTTTAATACTGTTCCCTTTCATTCGGGAAGTCAACAGTTTTAACATCCCGGATGTATGACTTCACCGATCCCTGGATTTCTTCGCTCAGGTTATGGTAGCGGCGGAGGAACCGCGGGGAGAACTCCTGGGTGATGCCAAGCATGTCATGCAAAACCAGCACCTGTCCGTCAACATCAGGACCGGCGCCGATGCCGATAATCGGAATTCTGATTTCTTTGGCTACCTGTGCTGCCAGTTTTGCGGGGATTTTTTCGAGAACAATGCCGAAACAGCCGGCATTTTCAAGCAGGTGGGCATCTTCGACCAACTTACGGGCTTCATTTTCTTCGGTCGCCCGCACAACATAGGTGCCGAACTTGTGAATCGACTGCGGCGTCAGACCCAGATGTCCCATTACGGGTATTCCCGCGGATAAAATCCTGTCAATCGATTCGAGGATTTCGCGCCCGCCTTCCATTTTCACTGCATCCGATCCGGATTCCTTCATAATCCGGATGGATGAGCTCAACGCTTCCTTTGAATTGCCCTGGTAAGTTCCGAAAGGCAGATCGGTGATTA
The DNA here is from genome assembly GCF_001192835.1 of Lentimicrobium saccharophilum. NCBI lineage: Bacteria > Pseudomonadati > Bacteroidota > Bacteroidia > Bacteroidales > Lentimicrobiaceae > Lentimicrobium > Lentimicrobium saccharophilum. The sequence continues at coordinate 1,106,508 of NZ_DF968183.1, read as the reverse complement.
CCAGCGCCCGTTTCACGGCCCTAACCACAGAGGATGCATGGTAAATCATCTCATTCAGGGTGATCGGAAGGGTAGAGGTGTGGCCTGCCATAACATTGGATGCCGAATCACCTACCAGTATAACGTCGATGCCCGCTTTGTCAAGCAGCCGGGCCATTGAATAATCATAGGCAGTCAGCATTGCGATCTTTTCATTCTTCAGTTTCATTTCCTGAAGCACATGCGTTGTAACCTTTGTTACATTGGCAAACTTTGAGATGTCAGGTGTTATCATAGGAAGATAATCTTTAGAGAGATTTGAAACAAATGCTGTTTTTGCACAGCGCTGCCCGGCGTAAAAGTGGCATCACAACTGATTACAAAGCTACAAAACAAAAGCATACCTCATGCTTTTTCAGGGAAGCCTTCAGGATATTTAACATCTGACAGGTTCTTCGTTAACAGTTGCACCCGTCTTTGTTCCACAATCTGTTCGGATTCATCAGAAAAATATGAGTGCACCAGGCTGCAGCACAATAGTTTAAGTCAAAATAAATACCCGATGAAACCGCAACCTGTCTTTATAATTTCATCAGGGATTTCAGGATCCGGGGTAAAATTTCTTTAGGATCCCGGTTTTCTGCAGGATGCGTTATTCCTATTTTATAATACGCCTATCAATGTGTTTCAGTTTTTATGTAAATTTGTCAGCCCTAAATTGTTTTTGTCAATACTATTGCATTTTACTGCCTAAGACTATACCGATGAAGAAAGTGTTTTTTTTGTTTGCCCTGGTTTCGATGTTATCCTTTAATGCCTGTGAAACCGACTTTGATGTTACTGCCGAATGGAAAGATATCACCGTGGTCTATGGTTTGATCAGTCAGAACGATTCAGTGCACTATGTGAAGATCAACAAGGCTTTTCTGGGTGAAGGGAATGCCCTTACCTATGCTCAGGAGGCAGATTCCGCTTCATATCTTAATAACCTTGAAGTCCGGATCATTGAGAAAGCAGGGTCAACAGAAACCAGGAGTTTCAACCTGGATACCACAACCTTATTTAATAAGGAGGAAGGCATATTTTATGCGCCGGAACAGGTGGTTTACAAAGCATCCTTTAAAGTTCCGGCTGATTACGTAAATAAAGATTATACCTATCACCTTGAAATAAAGAACAAGATTACAGGGAAAGTCATAACGGCGCAAACGCCGCTGGTTCATGACTTTGCTGTTGAAACACCCCGGCCCGGACAGCAGAGCATTAATTTCACAGCCGAAAGCAATCAGCGGGTTAAATGGTTTTCGGCAAAAAACGGCCGGAGATATAATGTTTCCGTGAGGTTCTGGTTCGATGAGGTGATTGGTCCCGGACGTGATACCCTGGCAAGAAGTATTGACTGGAATTTCAGTTCTGCAAAATCTGTTTCGGTGCAAGGCGGTGAATCGATGGAGTTGCTTTACAGCCCGGCCAGCTTCTTCACCGTCTGCAAAAGCCTGATTCCTTATAAATCAGGGGATGAGTTCAGCGAGAATGATGTTGTTTCCAGGCTGGTCAACAGGGTCGAGTTCCTTTTTGCTGTTTCAGGCGATGAACTGAACACCTATATGGAAGTAAATGAACCTTCTTCCGGGATTGTCCAGGAGAAGCCCGATTATACCAATATTGAAAACGGGATCGGGCTTTTTTCCTGCCGTTATTTAAAATCTACGGAAACACCTTCTGTAAAAATGAGGATCGGGCCTTCGACCGAAGAACGCCTGATCAATGAAAACCTGAAATTTGTCAAGAAAATAGGAAATTAGCAGCGTTTCTCGGATAAAGCTTCAGGAGGTGGTTGCTGACGAAATGTCATAATCCGGGTGTCATGGCAAAATTAAACGACCGGCTATGCTTAGCCGGTTTTATTTTGTCTAAATATTTGATAATTAGGATTATATGGTCAATCTGGACAGGTGGTTCCTATTAGTATGCGCTATTTTTCAAGCTTGGCATAATCCTTGACAATTGCCACGAAAACAAAATTGACATTTTAAAAATTTAAGATAAAATGGGTAAGATCATTGGAATTGACCTCGGTACCACCAATTCGTGTGTATCGGTAATGGAAGGAAATGAACCGGTAGTTATTCCCAACAGCGAAGGCCGCAGAACCACGCCTTCAATTGTGGCATTTACCGAAAACGGAGAACGCAAAGTTGGTGATCCTGCCAAGCGTCAGGCAATTACCAATCCTCACCGTACTGTTTTTTCCATCAAGCGGTTTATGGGTGAGACATTCGACCGGGTTACCAAAGAAGTTGGCCGGGTTCCTTATAAAGTAATTAAAGGAGATAACAATACCCCCAGGGTGCAGATTGATGACCGCAACTACACCCCTCAGGAAATCTCAGCGATGGTGCTTCAGAAGATGAAGAAGACCGCTGAAGATTACCTCGGTCAGTCAGTAACCGAAGCGGTGATTACCGTGCCGGCATATTTCAGCGATTCTCAGCGTCAGGCAACCAAAGAAGCCGGAGAAATCGCAGGACTTACGGTAAAACGTATCATCAACGAGCCTACCGCTGCTGCGCTTGCTTATGGCCTCGACAAGAAAAACAAGGATATTAAAGTTGCCGTGTTCGACCTTGGCGGAGGTACATTTGATATCTCCATTCTTGAACTCGGAGATGGCGTTTTTGAAGTGAAATCGACCAACGGGGATACCCACCTTGGCGGTGATGACTTCGATCATAATATCATTGACTGGCTGGCAGAGGAGTTTAAAAACGACGAGGGTATTGATCTGCGAAAAGATCCCATGGCTCTGCAACGCCTGAAAGAGGCTGCTGAGAAAGCCAAGATTGAACTCTCAAGTTCAACATCTACCGAAATCAACCTGCCTTATATCATGCCGGTGGATGGCATTCCCAAACACCTGGTGCGTACCCTTTCACGTTCGAAGTTTGAGCAGCTCAATGATAAACTGATTCGTTCTACCATCGATCCTTGCCGTCAGGCATTGAAGGATGCCGGTTTAACCACCGCTGATATTGACGAGGTTATCCTGGTCGGTGGCTCAACCCGTATACCTGCTATTCAGAAAATTGTTGAGGATTTCTTCGGCAAGGCTCCTTCGAAAGGGGTAAACCCCGATGAAGTAGTGGCCATCGGTGCTGCCATTCAGGGCGGTGTATTGACCGGAGAGGTTAAGGATGTGTTGTTGCTCGACGTTACCCCCTTGTCACTCGGTATTGAAACCCTGGGTGGTGTGATGACGCGTCTGATTGAATCCAACACAACCATCCCGACCAAGAAATCGGAAGTATTCTCAACAGCAAGTGACCATCAGCCATCGGTTGAAATACATATCCTTCAGGGAGAACGCCCGATGGCACGTGATAACAAGAGCATCGGCCGGTTCCATCTGGATGGTATTCCACCGGCACCCCGCGGTATCCCGCAGATTGAAGTTACGTTTGATATTGATGCCAACGGAATTCTGCACGTGTCTGCCAAAGACAAGGGAACCGGAAAATCGCAGCAGATCCGCATCGAAGCTTCATCAGGACTTTCGGAAGATGAGATCAGACGCATGAAAGATGAGGCTTCCGCCAATGCTGAAACCGACCGTAAAGCCAAGGAAGAGGTGGATAAGCTGAATAGCGCCGATGCCATGATCTTCCAGACGGAAAAGCAGTTAAAGGAGTTTGGAGATAAACTGCCTGCAGAAAAGAAAGCACCAATCGAAAAGGCCCTTGAAGAACTGAAGGAAGCCCACAAAAACCGTAATATTGCCGGAATAGATGCCGCATTGGCTTCATTGAACTCAGCCTGGTCGGCTGCCAGTGAAGAGATGTACAAAGCCAGTCAGGCTTCCGGTCAACCAGCCGGTGACCCCGCTTCAGCAGCCGGTGATGGTGGTTCATCCAAAGGCCCCGATCAGGAAGTTACCGATGTCGACTTTGAAGAAGTAAAGTAATATCTGTTGCAGAATCCTGATTCTGCACGAAATTTGTTGGTAATGGTGAACCCTCCGGTTCGCCATTGCTGTTTATATTGCATGCTGAAACCGGTAATCATCCGGATCATGGATTTTGAATTGTTTCCCAGATATTCAGGGAAGAAGAAATTCGCCATATCCATGATGATTTGCACCGCCCATACAAACTGGAGGATTATTGTTAATTTTACCAATCGAAGAAGCTGCCTTATGATGCGATCAACTGTATTCATGTTCCTGTTTGTTTTCCTTTCTCCTGGTGTCCTGTCACTTATGGCCCAGGATAACAAGCCGGTCAGGATGGAAATTCCTGTGAAAGACGATTCAGATATATACAAGGTTGTTCCATGCGGGCAGAACGGTATTTCAATCATTTACCTCAGTTCTGATACCGATGAGCAACAGAACATGCTTTGGGTTGCTGCATTGCTTGATACCGACCTGAAGGAAAACTGGCGAAAATCTTTCCCTCTGCCCAAAGGATTTGTGCTGGAAGAAGCTTTGTATACCAACAATCGCCTGATATGCTTTTTTCATTCTCCCAGGGGAGCCAGTGAGGATAACTTCAGGATTATCGATATCAGGCTCGCAACCGGTGAACTAACAGAAACTGCCCGGACAGTGCCTGAAAAGTCCGGAGTGGCTTATTTCAGCGCAGGCGAGCAATTCGCGGTGGCAGGGATCAATATCCGGAATGAAGAATCTGTGATACTGGCATATCAGTTCAGCAACAGTCAGATTTCTGTGATCTCCCCGGGGGTTCCCGGTAATGTTGTCATAGAATCCATCAGCATAGATAAACCTAGCGGAGTTATCTCAGCTGTTATCCGAACCCTCGGATCTGCCCGGAAAAGAGCGTACTTTCTGGTAAAGGCAAGTGCAAACGGCCAGATTATCTCCAACCTTCAACTGAGTAAATTTGATGAAAACAGGTTGATTAACACTGCATTTGCTTACAGGGTTGACAGTAATACGGATTTGATCATCGGCTCTTACGGGCGCAGCAGCAGGGCCAGGACCATCGAGGGAGTGGAGTCGGTAGGTGTGGCTTCCACTGGTTTCTTCTCCGTGCTGATCCGGAATAACGCTGAGGAGAATGCCAATTTTTATGAATTTACCGATTTCGGTAACTTTTTCAGGTACCTGCGCCGTCCTTCCGACCTGAATGTCAGGAGAGGGAACAATCGTATTGAGAAAGGGCGTGATTATTCTATGGATCATGATATTCTTGCCCATGAGGTTTTCCGCTGGAAAGATCAGTTCGTGTTTATTGCAGAAGCTTATTATCCTGAATACAGGAGCGTGACTACCATGGTTTACGATTATTACGGGCGTCCTTACCCCTCTACCTATTCCGTATTTGAAGGCTTCAGATACCTTACCACTTTTATCGCGGGCTTCGATCAGGCAGGCAATCTGTTATGGAATAATGATCTGGAATTGAGAAATATACTCTCTCAAAAACTCAAACGCAGGGTGTTGGCATGGGAGGATACTGAAGGGCTGGTCCTGGCCTATGCTCACGATGGCAAGATTACTTCGAAGTTAATTGACCGGAACACTACGATCGAAAGTCCTGTAAATTCAGATATTGAGACGCTGAGCCCGCGCGACAGAATTTTTGAAGATACAAACAGCAGCATCGAACGATGGTACAACAATTATTTCGTTGTCTACGGCTATCAGAATATACGTAACAGTTATGTAAGCAGCCGCAGTAATAAAAATGTTTTCTACATCAATAAAATGGCATTCTATTGATGAAGTGGCCAGTTGTTATGCATGTTTATCAGCCTGGCCGGTTATAATTTCTCCTGTCTCTGTTGCTTCAACAGGATATCCCCATGTAATTAAATTGTGGCCTGCATGTTTTTCATCATACAGGATACAGATCAATGATTAAGTAGCAAAATCAGTCCGGGGGGCATTTATACTGTTAAATACTGGTTGACAACTCCGGTTCAATAGGGGTCAGGCATCTCCGGTACGGGATCTTTATATGACTGGCTGTTTCATTTTTTTTATAGCTTCATTATAACCGGATATGCGTCTGGTTTTCCATGGCGTATCAGGTAGGAAAGATCATCATATTTTTAGCGTGTGCTTTGGTGTTCTTTCTGCCTGATCTGTATCTGTAAGCAGAGGCTTTTAAATACTTGATAGATTTACAGATTAAGAATCAAACTTAAGATAATTTCCTCCTTGCCTGAATATTGCGGAGATATTCTATTAAAACCATAGTGTTTTGGCAGGGAAAAAAAGCCGGCAGAGCAATCTGCCGGCTTTTCTAAGTATGGTTGTTAAGGATTACTTAACGAGGCTCATAAATTCAGCATTGCTGAAATACTTGATAAATTCACGGTCTTCAGCGGCCTGTGCTTTCAGTGAAGGATCTCCCTGGATTGCTTTTGTCAGGTTGTCAATCATCATCTTCACATCAGCATTGCGTGCGCCTGCCACTGCCATAAGGTAGTAGTTATGTGCGCTTTCGGGAGCACATTTCAGGGTGTTGGCTGCTTCGCTGTACTTGCCGGTCATCACCTGTGCAAGACCAACATTGGTGTTGCATTTCTTGCTGCCCATCAGGCTGAGTGCCTGGTCGTATTTACCGGCTGCGAGCTGGGTGATTCCGAGGTTGTAATTTACTTCAGCGCCAAGGGTTTTTGCTTTGGCGTACTGGGCGGCAGCGCCTTTGTAATCTTCCTTCTTGGATGCAAGAGCTCCGAGGTTATTGACTACTGCTTTGTTATTGGGTTCAAGCTGATCGGCTTTGTTCAGATGTGATGCAGCTTCACCAAGCTGATTGCTCGTCAATTCATAGTAAGCAGCATTGTTAAAGCCTCTCCAGTCATTCGGGAACTGGGTGGTGGCAGTTTTGTAAATCCTGAGCTTGGTATCATTGTCATTGGTAAGGGTAGCGGCATAAAGCAGTTCCTTGTCATCAAGTTTTGACGGATCGCTTGTTGCGAGGTTGGCAATTTCTTCATCGGTTTTCTTAGGCTCGAAGCAGTTCACCTGGATCACGACGCGACGGAGCGGAGGCAGGATATCGTCCTCAATTTCCTTGTAAACAACGCTCATATTGCGGATTTCCTGCTCACGTTTGGTAACGTCGGGCTGAGAGTTAACCACATTCATAATGATGCGCTTGTCGCCGATGTTGGAAGCCTCAACAGCCTGCATAAATCCGTTCCAGTCTTCACCGTTTGCATAGGTGTTGAATTTCAGGGTTTCCTCGGGATTTTCGATTACAAATGGCTCTTTCTTGTCCTTGGCCATTTTCTTGAGCATATCCAGGAGGTGTTTTTTGCCTGCCTGAGCACGGCGCTCTGACAATCCCTGGTTGAAACTTTCTTCACCTTCGGGTGAAGCCCATGCGTTGATATCGATATCGCGGATTGCATAACCCATCCTGATAAATGAAGCAAGTTCGTCGAGTTTCTGCTGCACCTGGTTATTCCTGTTCAGTGGCAGATTCCAGTTAAGGTTGTGCATATTTACCTGGAAGTAAATGGTTGCATCTTTACTGACAATGGTCTCTTTTTCGTAACCGTGATCGGCAAGGATCAGGTCTTCGTCATGCAGAATGCGTGATCCGGTAATAATTACACCATCGGCAAGCTTACGCTCGGGAAGGTCAATCACTTTGTATTTGCCCTTGATTTCTTCAGGAGTTGCGTTCAGTGAGACTGGTTCCTTGGGTTCATAAAGGGTAGGTGAAACGACCAGATCAGAAACATTCATGCCGGGCTCATAAGGAACACAGTCAACATAAGTGTAGCTGCCTCCGGTTTTGTAGTTGATAACGATGCCGTCACCGTTAACATCTTCGCCCTGGAAATTGACGGGTTTCAGTTTTTTGGAAGTGCCGGCATACTTGATTTCCGGCTGGAAATTCATGGCTGCTTTCTTGGCAAAATATTTCTCGGGGAAAATAACCTTCACATTCACACAAACAGTATCACCAACTCTGACAAGCGGGTCAGGAGTGGTTTCATATTTAACCAGTCCGTAATTCTTCTCCATTGACTTGAGATTGGCGCTGGGTTTGAATTTATAAGTAACCCCCAGCATGGCCGTTGAATAAGCGTCGTTGCCTTTGCCGCTTTCGACCAGGTCGAGCTCATCTGTAAACATGGTGCGGAGATTGTATTCCAGGTTGAGATCCCATTTTTCCGCAAGTCGGAAATTCAGTCCGAGACCTGCAGGAACAACAAATTCTTTCATTGGGTCCTGGCTGAATGGAGGATCTGCATCCGGACCATTCTGGTCAATCACTAATTCATTGCTGTTCTGGTAAAGAATAGAGGAGAAATTAGCAAGCGCTCCTCCGGCAAATCCGTAAACGTTCAGGAAACGCTCCGGTTTGTAACCGAAAATCAGGTTTGTGAGGCTGACGGTTGCGTGCAGCTGTGCATCCCATAAACTGGATGACATCCTCAGGTCCTGAGGATCGTATGTGCTTACAACCCATCCGTTGTTGAAAACTCCCCTGATGCCGAAGACCGGCGAAAACTGGTATCCTGCGCCCAATCCGTAAAAGAAGTTCATTCTTTCATTGAACAGATTTTTTTCGTTCAGGTCACCGAAAAATTGCGAAACCCCACCGCTGGCTTGCAGAAAGAAGTGTTTGTCGAAAGTTGATTTGGCCTCGCTTTTTCCTGAGCCTGCTGCATCCTGCCCGAAGACAAGGGCAGGCGCGATACCCAACATCAGGATAAGAAGCATCATGATTGATTTGTAGCTTGCTTTTTTCATAATGGTTTCGATTAAATTATCGGTTTAAGGTTGTTTTTTGTCTGCAAAAAAATTCGGTTCTCAAAAGTTTGGACAAATATAGGGTAGTTTCGCAGGTTTTCAAAAAAAATACCCTAAAATTGGCCATTTCAGTAAAAAATGTTCAATAATTTTTTCTTTTTCTGAAACAGATATGCTTCTATTCAGCATCAGAACAAAAATATTGATTAAAAGTTCAGAATTTGCAGTCCCGTTATACATAAATGTTAAAGGGGATTCATCATTTATCAGGTTTATTTAAAAAAGTAATAACTATGTCATATATATTAATTTCAAATCTAGCGTAAACATACCAGTTCTTATCGGTGATAACAGAGTTTTAATAAAATACTTGTTTCTCAGATTACGAAATTTCAGCTATCCAGCAGATGACCCGTTTGCCTGAAAAACTCCCAGATCATAATCGCTGCAGAAACAGAAACATTCAATGAGTGTTTCGTTCCGTATTGCGGAATTTCTATGCATAAATCGCAGAGGGCAAGCACCTCCTCGCCGATTCCATGAACCTCGTTTCCCAGAATAATTGCATATTTTTTGTCAGTTTCTGCTTTAAAATTGCCGATCATCCTGCTCCGATCCGTCTGTTCAATACCAACGATGATGTATCCTTCATCCTTTAACTGCCTCACAGAATCCATGGTGGTTTCAAAATATTTCCACTGAACCGATTCGGTGGCCCCGAGCGCGGTCTTATGGATTTCACGGGCGGGCGGTATAGCTGTGATTCCGCACAAATGTATTCCCTCAAGCCGGAAGGCATCGGCAGTTCTGAAAATTGAGCCTGTATTATGCTGACTGCGCAGATTGTCAAGTACCACCACCAATGGCAGCTTGGTTGATTCCCTGAAGTCGTTGATATCTAATCTGTTCAGCTGTTCGGTGGTCAGTTTTGTAAAGCTCATATTCAATCATTTTTGATTAATGCAAAATTAATAAGTCCTGCGATTTATGAACAACCGGTCTCAGTTTAGGCCAAAGTCATTATTTTTGTTTCCTTTCAGAAAAAGGGAGAACATTTGGCAAAGGAAACCGCAAGTGTAGTTGAAACGCCCCTGATGAAGCAATACAACTCCATCAAGGCAAAATACCCGGATGCTTTACTGTTATTCCGGGTGGGTGATTTTTATGAAACATTCGGAGAGGATGCTGTCAAAGCCTCTGCAATTCTGGGGATTGTGCTGACCCGCCGGGCCAACGGTGCTGCCTCATATGTAGAGCTTGCAGGATTTCCCCACCACGCGCTGGATACCTACCTGCCCAAACTGGTGAGGGCAGGCCACAGGGTGGCCATCTGCGACCAGCTTGAAGATCCTAAACTCACCAAGAAGATTGTAAAAAGAGGGGTTACTGAATTGGTAACGCCGGGCGTTTCCTATAACGATAAAGTGCTTGAAAACAAGCAGAATAATTTTCTGGCCAGCATTCACCTGCTCCCGAAATCCACGGGGATTGCCTTTCTGGACATCTCCACCGGTGAATTTCTGATCGCGCAGGGCAATAATGACTACATAGACAAACTGCTCCAGACATTCCATCCCAGCGAAGTCATTGTTCAGAAGTCGAAACGGCAGGAGTTTATCGCGCTCTTCGGCGAAAAATTCTATATTAATACTTTTGAAGATTGGGTATTCACCATTGATTTCGGTCAGGAGCTCCTTCTCCGGCATTTTGATACCCTTTCCCTCAAGGGTTTCGGCGTTGAAGATCAGGGTAACGGGGTCATTGCGGCTGGTGCCGCATTGCACTATCTGGCCGAAACACAGCATGACAAAGTCAGCCATATCTGTCGCATATCAAGGGTGGAGGAGGATCATTACGTGTGGCTGGATAAATTTACCGTCCGCAACCTCGAAATTCTGTATTCTCCCAACGATCAGGCTACTACCTTGATAGATGTGCTGGATCAGACCATTTCACCCATGGGATCGAGGCTGATGCGCCGATGGCTGGTTTTGCCATTGAAAGAAAAGAAGCCGGTCAACGATCGCCTGGATGTCGTTGAGTATCTGATGAAGGAGCAGGCGATTGCTGAGTCGCTTTATCAGCAGATTCGGGTGATGGGCGATATGGAACGCCTCATCTCCAAAGTGGCTGTGGGGCGCATCAATCCGCGCGAAGTGGTGCAGTTGCGCCGGGCGCTGCTGGCCCTAGGCCCTGTTAAGGAAATCTGTTCCGGCTCTCCGGTTGAGCCGATGAACCTTATGGCTGAACTGATCAATCTGTGTGCCCGGATGACAGACAGGATAGGCAGGGAACTGAATCCTGATCCGCCGGTGATGCTGAACAAAGGAGATGTCATTGCCCCCGGTGTTTCTCCCGAGCTGGATGAATTGCGCGAACTGGCCCATTCCGGCAAGGATTATCTGGCAAGGCTGCAGCAGCGCGAATCGGAACGCACCGGAATTCCGTCACTCAAAGTGGCCTATAACAATGTTTTCGGATATTATCTTGAGGTAACCAACACGCATAAGGACAAGGTGCCGCCCGAATGGGAAAGAAGGCAGACCCTGGTGAATTCGGAGCGCTACATAACCCCGGAGCTGAAAGAGTATGAGGAAAAAATCCTGAATGCGGAAGAAAGTATGCTCAATCTGGAAACGGCTTTGTACAACAACCTTGTTTCGGGCCTGATGGATTACATTGAGGCGATACAGACCAATGCCGGGGTTGTGGCAAAACTCGATTGTCTTTTGTCGTTCGCGCGCGTTTCCGCTGAAAATCAATATGTCAGGCCTGAAATTGATGAGGAATTCCGCCTGAGTATTGCCGGTGGCCGTCATCCCGTGATTGAAAAACATCTGCCCCCGGGCGAAAAGTATATTGCCAATGATGTGTTTCTGGATGATTCAACGCAACAAATCATCATCATTACCGGCCCGAATATGTCGGGGAAGTCAGCTTTACTCCGGCAAACAGCATTGATTGTGCTGATGGCTCAGGTTGGTTGTTTTGTTCCTGCCGGTGAAGCGCAGATAGGTCTGGTTGATAAGATTTTTACCCGTGTCGGGGCTTCCGATAACATTTCGTCCGGAGAGTCGACCTTTATGGTTGAGATGAATGAAACCGCCAGCATCCTGAACAATATTTCGAACAGAAGCCTGATCCTGCTTGATGAGATCGGCCGCGGCACCAGTACCTACGATGGCATCAGCATTGCCTGGGCCATTTCAGAGTTTCTTCACGAGCATCCGTTGTTCAAGGCAAAAGTTCTTTTTGCCACGCACTATCATGAATTGAATGAAATGGCCAGTCACTACCGGCGGATTAAGAACTTCCATATTTCAGTCAAGGAGGCCGGAAACAAAGTGATTTTCATGCGTAAACTGGAGCCTGGCGGGAGTGAGCACAGCTTTGGCATCCACGTAGCCCGCATGGCCGGCATGCCTAAAACGGTGCTCGAGAAGGCCAATGAAATGCTGGCATTGCTGGAGCAATCGCATGGGGGAGGGCAGTTGCAGGGTACACCGGCCAGGAAAAAGGGGGGAAAGGCTGCCGGTGATCCTTTCCAGTTGAGCTTTATTCAGCTGAATGATCCGCTGCTTGAACAAATCAGGGAAGATATCCTGGATACTGATATCAATACCCTTACGCCGGTGGAAGCGCTGATGAAACTGAATGAAATCAAAAAACTTTTAAAAAAATCGTGATTTTTTTTGGCAGATAGAAAACTGGTTGTATATTTGCACCCGCTAAAGCGATAAGCGGAAGTAGCTCAGTTGGTAGAGCATGACCTTGCCAAGGTCAGGGTCGCGGGTTCGAGTCCCGTCTTCCGCTCGGACCCCGAATCTTCGGGGTTTTTTTTTCTACCTGTTGGATGCCCGAGTGGTGGAATTGGTAGACACGAAGGACTTAAAATCCTTTGGCCATTGCGGCCGTGCCGGTTCGACCCCGGCCTCGGGTACATCCTCTGATCCCTGCCTTCCGATGCAGGGATTTTTTTTCTGAATCCCGGTATTGAACATCCGGCCTGTTCGAATTTCTAATTCCTGATTTTTAATTTCTAAAAAACAGATCTTTATAGTATATAGGTAACAATATAAATTGAAATATCAGGGTTTACATTTTCATATTTAGGGTCTGCTGAAAAACTCAAACGTTTTACATCAACATTAACGGCAGGCATCTGCTTACAATTTATCTGAGGATTACATATGCATATAGGCAAACATTCCGGCGCCATGATCTTTCCGGTCCAAAATCAATTCCTTCAAACTGCAACAGCATTGCTGAAAAACTCATAGCCAATCTACCAGGCAAGGATAGGGCACCCAACCCGGCCAGTTTGACCAGGTTGAGCACTAAAAATATGCTCGCAATCCACGTTTCGCTTGTTCCCTTCAGCCTTGCCCTGATGCGATTTAACCCGTAACCGGTTTTGGCTTGTCCGAACTTGCCTTCGATTGGATTCCTTTCTCCCGGACTTACGTGAATTGACACTGCCGAAGGCCTGCCAAGCGGCTTGGCTAATAGTTTAATTTGCTTTTCCTTCAGAGCTGCTCTGTTTGAACGATTGCAATATATTTGATCTGCCAGCACTTCTTTAGGATAAAATCCAAATCTTTTCCTGTACCGTTCGATGTAATCCATCATGTGACTTCCTTCATTGAACGCTTCCCAGCTAAGCTCATCCAGAAATGAGATTCCATCGATTAGCGATATATGAATCTTAGCCCCAAACTCAACTTTTGCATGGCTCTTGCCCCTTACAATTGGTCTTACGTGGGGCTGGTGAATGCTTACAATCCTGCTTTCAATACTGTGGCTGTGGTTGTCGTACATCTGCTTCTGCTGTTCGAAAAGCGTATTGATTACCAACAAATACTTGTGATCTTTGGGCTCAAGCGGAATTTGACCGTAGCTGTCCAACATACTGTTTACCGAACGTAAATTGCGTGCAAGAAACCTCAGCTGACTACCAACAGCTTTGCGAATAACCTTTTTTGACTTGTTTTTCTTCTGTGCAGTTTGCAAATATCTCTTTCGGGCTACCTGTCGGTAGGTCCTTGGCTTTTTTATATGAAGTTGTGGATTATACAACTTGTCTATGAGTTGTTCCGTCTTCTCCCTTGCATCTGAGAGCAGATCAAGGTCTGTCGGGTATGCTATATCTTGTGGACAAGCTGTTGCATCAATAATCAGACGGCCCTTGTTGTCCGGTTCCTGTTCATTGTCTTCTGATCTGTATTTATCCTCTGGTTTCGGAGCATTGCCCTGCTGTGATTCAAACTTGGCCTTCAGAAATACGATGCGTTCATTTATGGCATTTACCTGATCAATGCTTAACCTCTTGCGAAAGTCTGTCAACAGCGATGGGTCAAATGGAGCCTGGTCACTAAAACTAGGATATCCAAGAAAATATTGCATGTAGATGTTCTCCGAGATTTGATCTACTGTTTCCCTGTCATCCAGATTGCACAGGTGCTTAATAATAAGTGACCCTATGACTATCCGTGGGCTGATTGGTGGCCTGCCAGTAGGGCTGATGCCAATATGTTTAAGATAAATATTGCATATCTCATCCCATGGAATCAATCGGGCCAAAACTACCCATCGATTTTTCGGGTTAAGTGAGCGCTCGAATGGTGTCTCGAATCCTTCGAGGGTCAGTTGAGCCGGACTGACATATTTGGGGGTTGGTGCAAGCTTTTTATAAGTCTTCCGCATAAATCCATGCATTTGTTACCCCAAATATAACCACAATCTGCTATCGGACAAGGTTTTTATACTTTAACAGCAGACCCTATTTACACATTCTTAGCCAACCGGAGTAGTTTTGTCCCGGCCTGAATCTGTCAACGAACTGACCTAACAAGTTCTCTTCCAACTTGTTAGGTCTTCTTTTTTTAGGTTCTGATGCAATTTTCATAAGCGAACATTCATCTTTTTATCCGCTCAGGCCGCGGGGCCGCGCTTTCGCAACACGGCTGCCTAAACCTGACCCTTGTTTCAGATCGCATTAAGATTATTCATTTTTTTGAATATAAGCCTTTGAAGGTCAACTTTAGAAGGCCGCTTATGCGAAAGCTGATAATTTTTCCGCTCTGCTTTACTTTTCTGGGATTACAAAGTATTATAGAAATTCAGTTTCATTTCCGTTTTGACATGAAATTTGCATCCTTATGCACTCATCTGTCAGGAAATGGCATAAGTAAAATGGAAAGCTTACTGACATCCGGATGTAAAAGTGTGTAAACGGATGTAAAAAGAGGCCCGGAATGGCCTTTTTCAGGGTTATATTGGGCTTTTAAAGGGGTTTTTAAATCCGGTTAAAACGCATTTCTCCGCCTCGAGCCAATCATAGACTAGGTACGGAGCAATCACGGAGCAATCATATGCAAATCAGCACGCTGTTTTTAAGCATGACAGAAACTGAAAAGATGGCATATTTCTGAAATTTCGTAACATAAACCGAAGGTGCAGATATGTCGCGGCGGCAATTCTACTTGGGTGCGGCGAATTTTTTTGTCTGCCTGCCGGATGCCCGGTTGGTGGAATTGGCAGACACGAAGGACTTAAAAATCCTTTGGCCATTGTGGCCGTGCCGGTTCGACCCCGGCTTCGGGTACCTATAAACTTCGATAATCATTTGTAATTGAATGTAATATAGAAGTTTTTAATTTGGCCTTGTAGCATTCTGAAACTTTTCTGATAGGTGGTAAATAATACCAGCCTTTCCGTAATAGCTTATGCAAAGTACTGCTGCAATCCCAATCTCTTATTGCTCTTTTTATTTCAATGTTATATATTTGGGCCTGAGTTGCGCAGATAATTTGGCAATTCCAAGCGCTTATTAGCGTTTAAAAATGTGCATTGCATCGCTATTTTGTTGAATTTTGTCTTGATTGACAATAAGTTATGGCTAACCATTAGGACAGATTAAAGTCCTTGGTTTAGTCGCGGATATACACTTTTTAGCCAACATAATGAAGAGAAAGCATACATCAAATAAGACAGCTTAAAATGATCACAGAGTTCTAAGAAATTAAATTGATGTTTTATGAAAAAAAGATTTTTGCCTACCGTTTTAATGATCGCAATGATCACGGGCGCGATGGCCCAGAAAGCAACAATGACCCTGACCTATACCGCCGATAGCAATACCCAGCATCTGCCATTGAACAGCATCCTGATCGAGAACCTGACCCAGGGTGGGGACACCACGCTTTATGCACCTGATACTGTTTTAGTATTAGACTATATCACCGGAATGGAAGAAATCGGCACTTTCAGCGGCAAAGGTTTTTCCCTTTCCCAAAACTACCCAAATCCAATAATAGGCAAAACGACAATTGAGCTTTTTTTGAATGAAAGAGAGGAGGTTGTGGTTACTGTCAGTGATGTGTTGGGAAGAGAGGTGGCCAATCAGGAATTTCCGTTAGAACAGGGCACCCATTCCTTCACCTTTTACCCTGGCAGGGAAAGCCTCTATTTTCTCACTGCCCGTGCAGATAATCAAACCCGAACAATAAAATTGTTAAATTATCCAACCGATGCGGATGCTTCAGGATTTTACAAACTGGGATACAACGGGCAGCTGAAAACCGGAGCCGGGGATTATAAATCGGGAAACCTTCTGAACATTTTTGTATTTGGACTGGGTGACACACTTAAATTCACTTCTTTTACTGATCTTGGTGAACGAGTCATTACGAGTTCACCCACAGGTGACGAGACCTATTATTTTCATTATACCGGCGATCCATGCCCCGGTACTCCAACGATAACCGATATTGATGGCAATGTATATAATACTGTGCAGATAGGTAATCAATGCTGGATGAAAGAGAACCTGAAAACCACAACCTATCGGAACGGTACTGCCATTCCCAATGTCACGGACGACAATACCTGGATCAACCTTACTACCGGCGCTTATGCTTGGTATGACAACGACATTTCTTGGAAAGACAGTTACGGCGCATTGTACAATTGGTATGCAGTGGTTGATAGCAAGGGACTTTGCCCGGCCGGCTGGCATACACCGACCGATTCTGAATGGATAATTTTAACCGACTACCTTGGTGGTGAAAGCATTGCCGGTGGTAAAATGAAGAGTACCCGCACAGAATCCGATGCACACCCATGGTGGATTTTACCCAATACCGGAGCAACCAATGAGAGCGGATTTTCAGGTCTTCCGGGGGGCTACCGCTACGGCAATGGTACATTCAGCTACATTGGTGCGTACGGTTACTTCTGGAGTTCCGGTGAGTTCAGTTCAAGCCTTGCCTGGTACCGAACCCTGCTTTACAATTACAGCTATGTCTACAGGAGCTACGGCAGTAAGCAAATTGGCTTCTCTGTTCGTTGCCTCAGGGATTAAGACTCTTTGACTATTTGTCTATTTGACAATTGCGGTATCCCGCCTATGGCAGGATCGATTTTTTTTGAATTATGGGTTTACATTATGATCTTCCGGTATATAAAGCCTGTTATGACCTTTTGCTTGAGATATTTCAGTTTACTAAAGATTTTAGCAGGGAATACAAGTACAATGTTAGAGAAAGCCTGAAAAAACAAGGAATTACTTTGGGTAAAACAGGCTCATAAAGCATTGTTGTTACGGAGGTTAATTTAGCGTCCTTACTATTTCCGAATGGTAGTAGAAATCCGAAAAGCGGAAACTTTTAAAACCGAAACGCTTCATAGCCCGGGAACGTTATGTGTAATAAAAATGAAGACACAGATAATCATATTTAGCGTTTTGATTTCTTGTCAATTAACTTTTGGACAAGTTTTAAAGACTGAATTGATTGGAAAATTTCTGGTTGATTCTGATTTTAATTTTGTCGAGCTGATTAATGATTCATTGATTTATTCATCTTTATATCAAGTCCGTGATACTGCAAAATATGAGATTATCGGAAATGATTTGATTATAAAGAAGAATGAATACGAGCCAAACACGCCATTAGGATACAAAGTCAAACGATTAAAATATAATATTTCAAAACAGACTGATAGTACATTGACTCTTATTTCGCCAAGTAATTTTCAGCTTGAATATAAGGATTTAAAATTATTCTCAAGTAAGATTTTTGATTTTGAGTACATTGAGCTTGAATATCTGACACCGTGGTCTGATAACAGATTGATTCGGATTGATAACCAAGGAAACTATTACGATAAGATTACTTACTTACCGCTGAAATCAAGACGATTCAAGAGAAAGCACAAAATAATCAAGGAACAGCTAAATGATTCAGAAATTTTGATTTTAAAACAAAAACTAGCCGATTATTATTCAATTTATTTACCATTTGAGAGAGGATGCCCGATTGACGGAGAAACGAGTAATTTCGTGATTAAAACAAATGGACAATTAATTGAAAGCAAAGGATGTAATTTAAGTCTGATTCATTCAAAATTATTGGATTATTTATTAAATTTCAAGCTTGCAAATGATTGAAATATAATAATTTACAACACATAACAAATAAGTCTTAAACGCAGTCGCTGACTAAAAACAAAATCATTGGTATAATTGTAAGTCATAAGAAAAATGGGATTGACAATATAACCCGGATTAACGGGCTTGCTTTACTCCGGATTGGGTGGCCTGCTTTAGTCCGGAATATTCCTCTGATCCCTGCCTTCCGATGCAGGGATTTTTTTTCTGAATCCCGGTATTGAACATCCGGCCTGTTAGAATTTCTGATTTCTAATTTTTAATTTCTAAAAATTGAATAACAGATAAATCGATGGTATAGAGTATTCTAATTATTGAATTTTTGAATCTTTGAATCCTTGAATCCTTGAATTAAACTTAAACACCTTAACACCCGAACACCTTATGATATTCATTCGCTGCACCATGCAGGGTCTGTAAACTATTTTACCGCTTCACCCGGCTGATTATTGTTATTAAGACTTAAAATGAATTACTTTTGTTGACCTGAACTGCAAATTATGTTAAATAGCGGTTTTAAGAAGGAATTTGAACATAATATTTGTTCACTTTGTGAGTTTTAATTCAAAATATCTGATTTATGATGAGAAAAAGTAATCCCTTCCGTACCGGAACAACGGGTAATTTCAGGCTGTTTTTGATCATGATGCTGGTGGTATCCCTTGGGGCCGGTTTCAGTTCATGTACCAGTCAGAAGAAAGCTGCAAAGAAGAAGGCAGCTCAGGAGCTTGCAGAGAAAAAGGCAAAAGCCAAATCAGATCTGCTGGCAATTATCAACGACGATGGCAGGATGACCCTTGAAGAAAAGGAATTCAAACTGGCGGCTGTCAAGCGTATGGGTATTGATGACAATGAAATCAATGACCTGATAGGCCAGGCTGAAGAAATTCTTGCCCGCGAAAGGGCCGCCCTTGAACGGAAAAAGGAGGAAGAACGGTTGCAGCGCGAAAAGGAAGCGAAGGAACGGGAGTTGCGTGAAGGCGGACAATACCGCCAGATTAACAATTCACTGGATGCCATTGCCGGAGCCGGCGATGTAGCTTCCGCCAACATGAAAATAAGGGAAGCGCTGGCCGCATTTGCCAATGAAGATGTCCCTGTGCTTATTCTGATCAGCCGTGAAGGCGAGATCAGGGATTACGACAGGCCTACAACCATTCGCAAGTACCTCGAGTTTATCAAGGATCAGAAAAAATCGCCCAACAAGGTGCTGAATGCGGTTTTTGATTCAAATGGAAAAATTAAAGAACTTGAACTCATTAAAAAGTAAAGGGATATGACAAGAATATTAAGCATAGCCGCTGCCCTGATTATTGCTTTTTCTGCAAACCTGGCAGCACAGGACGATATCTCCCCGTCGCGTAAACAGGCCATCGATTCACTTGCACTTGAAAAAGTGAGGGACCTCAGCAAGTACATCAGTATTGTGGGTAATAAGGATACGCCTTGGTCGGAAGCAAACCGGGTGATTGAACGTACCCTTGAGTTGTTTGCCGACGGTGCGCTGATGGGCGTTTCTTCCATCAACCGCGAAGAGGTTAATTACTATGGAATCAGGGAATATCTTGAGCGGCTTATGGCCCTGAATTACGACAAGGTTACCATTTCCTGGTATAATATTCAATATATCAGCGATCTTGAAAGGCAACCTGACGGCAGGTACGTTGGCGTGATCACCATTTTTCAGCGCTTTGAAGGAACTACCAAAGAAGGGCTCAGATACGTGGACGTCACAAAGAAAGATGTCACGGTTTATGTTGAAAGGAAAACCACGCAGATATCCGGACGTATCATCGGTTTCTGGGATGTGTTGCTGGGCGATATCAGGGTAACTGAAACCAAGCCGGGCTGATCTGTGCCTTACTGATTATTTTTCTGGCCTCGGGGTGCCCCATTGTGCAATTCCCGAGCCAGTTTTATATTAAGCTGTCTGGTAAAGCATTGATTATTTGACGCTTCAAAATCTGTCGCATGAGGAAGACCTTTTTCTTTGCCCTGTTAACAATGATATTCCCTGCAGCATTGCACGCTCAGGCATTTAATTCGCTGCTTGGGGATGAAAGTGTGTTTATCGCCCAGACCAAACAGGTTAATCAGTTTTTCCGCCGTTTCAACGGCGAAGAGGGTACCACCGGGGACAGGTTTTACAGCGGCGATAAAGATTTCCGCAGTTTCGATCTTCGTCAGAAATACCTTCATGTGCTTTTTGATTACCAGAACTCCTCCATTACCGACCCGCTTAAAGATGCATTTATCAGTGATGTATTGGATCCGGAATCTCCGGCTTTTCTAAACTTCCACGATGGGCAGTGGTTTGCTGAAGTCACTACCAGGTTCCTTTACCAGGGCAAGGATGAAGAATTGACCCTGTTTCTGAAGCTTGAGCAGGAAAACCTTGGACACAAATGGGTTATATCCAATGTGTATTTCAGGCATTTTCAGCTAATGTTCAGCATGAACACGGAAACCGGAAGTCATTTCCTTCACCCCCTCAGTCATGAGTTGGATTTCATGAATCTCGTCAGGGTTTTTAAAGAAAAGGATTATGTAGAACTCTATACTGAAAAGGATTACCTGCCGGATTATCTGACTTTGTTTTTGTATGAATTCAAAAAAGGCAGCCTGAAGTTTAAAACTGTAAGCAGCGTGAAATTCCATTTTTTTCAGGTTCCGGGATGGTATTTTGAGCTTTCGGATTTTAACAGGCCGGGTGGCAATTCCGGTTGGCTGATTTCAGGCTTAATGAAGATAAATGAAGAGCAGAAAAATATCTTACTCAAATATATTTATCATGAATAAGTTATTACAGATTGGTGTTTTGTTCCTGTTGGTGATTGTTGCTTTTTCAGGCTTTGCGCAACAGAATGAGAAAGTGCCGGATAGCGCGTCTGTGTCAGGTTTATCGGCCGAAGAACTGGCCGGTTATCAGAAACAGGCAGCCCAATTGGTAAATTTCATGGAATATGCATTCAATACCCTCGGCAGCGCCAAAGCTGAGTATAAGGAGAAAGATATCATCATCAACCAGTCATTCCTCAAATTTTTCCGTGATGCCAGGGTACAGATTGAGGATGATCTGGTAGAAAAGCGGGATGTCGTTACCAATAAAGATGTACAGGCTTACCTGAAAGATATCGATTTCTTTTTCAGGGAGGTGGCTTTCCGGTTTACGATTGAGGAAATTACACAGGAAACAAATGAAAAAGGCGAATTGTATTTTAAAATAAAGACCAGCCGTAACCTGAACGGAATTACGCTGGAAGGTGTGAAGATCAATGACAATAAGCCTCGTTTCATAGAAATCAACCTGGATGATGCCAGCAGGGATCTTAAGATTGCCAGTATCTATACCACAAGGTCGAGCGAAGAACAGGAGTTGATAACCTGGTGGAACAATCTTGGGAAGGGCTGGAGAAACTTTTTTTCAGGAAATACGCTGGCAGGGGAGGATATTCCCATGCATGAAATAATTGCCATCGGTCGTGATTATATGGTCAGGGCTAACGGGAATTTCAGTCAGGCCGATTCGACGGAAACGGGAGATACCCTTTTTGTGTCACCTGCAGGAGTATTCAATGAGATCCGGAGGATATGGCGTACTGAAGAAATCGATATTTCCGGCGTGCCGGGAATTTATGATCTCGATCCGCTCAGCGCGCTCACCGCGCTCAAACATCTTAACATCTCAGGAGCGAAAGTGGTCAAGCCAGAGCCAATCCGGAACCTTTCAAAACTCGAAACTTTCATTGCCTCCGGAACATTGATCAGTTCGATCAATGCGCTTCAGTATTCTACCAGCCTTCGTTATCTTGACCTGTCAAATACTTTTATTGCCGATATTGAACCGGTTGCCAATTTTAAAATGCTGGAATACTTATTCCTGACCGGATTGTCAGTAGACGACATTTCGCCCATCCGTGAATTGATCAAGCTTAAGGAATTGCGGCTCAATAATTTACCTGTAAAATCGCTTGAAAGTCTCTCCGGGCTTTCGGGTCTCGAAGTGCTTGACTTATCAGGCACTCCGCTGAATGATCTCACCACGCTGACAGGGATGGAAAATCTGAAACGTGTCCTTCTGGTGCAGACCTATATCAGTGATATCTCCCCGCTTGCGGAAATGCCGTCACTTGAGTATGTTTATCTCGATCGTTCTCCTGTTGCACAGATTGCGCCTCTGAAGAATCTGAAAAAGTTAAAGGTTATCTATTGCGATAAGACATTTGTAAACAAGGCTATTGCCCAGGAGTTCATGCAGCAGCAACCTGGCGTGAAAGTAATTTATGAGTCGGAGGAGCTCACCGCCTGGTGGCAGACCATGCCTGATATATGGAAAGGTGTTTTCTCAGCAATGCTGCCCCTGGATTCACCTCCGCAAAGGGAACAGTTGCATGAAATATCATTCCTGAGACGGATAGATATTTCAGGTAATCAGGGGATTACAACCCTTGATCCATTGCGCAAGCTAAGTTCGCTCAATCAATTGTACGCAGCATCAACGGGAATCACAGATCTGATGGCGATCAAAGATCTGTTTGATCTTGAGGTACTTGATGTTTCGAATACCTTGGTAATTGATGCCGGTCCCCTGAGCCGCCTTGAGAAGCTCAGGGATTTGAATATTTCAGGAACAAAGGTGGTTGATCTCATCCCGCTGAAAGGCCTGAGCAATCTCCGCAGAATCGGAATCGATCAGTTGCAGGCGCAGAATCTTGAAATACTTTCTGGGTTTAGTCGCCTTGAACTGATTTATGGAGATGGGGTCCCCGGACTTAGCCGGGTTGTGGAGAGGTTATGGGACAGCATTCCTGGCGTTCTGGTGATCTATCAGACACCCGAACTTCAGAAATGGTGGGCTTCTCTCGATCAGGTCTGGAAAAGGGTTTTTTCCGGATATGAGCCGGTTGGGGTTGAACCAGATCGCGATCAGCTGCACAAGATTGCATCTATACGGAATCTGGACATATCACGAAACAGGGAAATCGTCAGCCTGATGCCGGTTTCCATGTTAAAAAGGCTTGAAGTCCTGAATATGAGTGGCGTTCAGGTCTCTGATCTCCTGCCGTTGGGTCTTATTACGCGGCTTCAGGAACTGGATTGCTCCGACACTCCGTTGTCGGATTTGAGTCCGATTACTACTCACCGGACATTGAAAAAACTGAACTGCTCCAATACGCCCTTGAGTAAAATAGACCCGCTGGAGTTTCTTCCGGAGCTTGAAATTCTTGATATTTCAGGGACGCAGATATCAAGATTAAATGCTTTGTCATCTGCCCGCCAGCTTGTTTATCTGAGTTGCTTCAATACCAGGGTAAGCAACCTTAAGCCACTCGAAGACCTGACAAACCTTAAAACGCTTAAAATATACAATACGCGGGTTTCCGCAAAACGGGCCGATCAGTTCAGGTCCTCCAGACCGGGAGTGGAAGTAATTTATTACTGAGCCTAAGGTTTTAGTCCGCTGAAAGCGCCCAATGATCCTGATCCCAGAATATCCGTGAAGCAACGGAAGCAGAGGTGTTGCAGCCGGGTTTGATGTTTACAGTTAGATCTGCAAGGGCTTCGTATTTATAAAAATCCTGTTTTATCAGGGCCGCCTCAAAATGCTTTATCAGGATGAAGAGTGAGGGAATTGCCAGTTTTCTCAAGCTTCTTGATTCACTGATAATCGGACCGGTTGTTCCGTATAAATTCCTGAATCCGGCAAATGCTTCTGCCAGGTGCTCGTCGGCTGCTTCGATGTAAACGGCTCTTTTTGCACCGGCTTTCAGCATTCTGGCCGTATCTTTATGGTCATCAGGTTTCGGCTCTTCATAGATCCTGAAATTTCTGCCCTTAAACACATGCCCATGGGTTCCGTGGTAAATTTTCTCTTCCGGCTTAATGGCGGAAATTTTCAGGCCGGTAATGTCCAGTTTTGACGCATACCTTGAAATCAGGTCAAGGCATATGGATGTTTTTCCTACATTTCGCGACGATCCTCCGATAATGATCAGGTTAGGCAATGAGATCATGATAAGGTCGGGGTTGTTTTCAGATCAGGAGAAGAATAAAATAGCAGCATAATTAACGGATTACTTCCACAGCTGAAGCTTTGAAACATGCCCATGCCTCCTGCCCGGGAGCAAGGCTGAGTTTGTCAAGCGCATCCCTGGTAATCCGGGCATAAAACCGGAGCCCGTTTTCAATACATATTTCATAACCCTCTCTTAGCGGGCTGATCGAGGTAATTCTTCCGCTGAAGTTATTTGTGGTGCTCAGTTCAGGTTCTTCTTTTGCAACGATAACATGACTGCTGCGGATCAGGATGCTGGCCGGCCCTTCCTCAAATATTTCGTTAAGATGAATTCTGAACCGGTCCTTGCCGGAACTGCCTGCTTCAATAAATGCATAAAGCCCTTTGATTTCTGATTTAAAGAAGTTTTGCTCACCGGTAAATCCTGCAGCAAATCCGCTTTTCGGCTGATTAATGATTTCCGATGGGGTTCCGGTCTGGATGATACTGCCGTTCTCAATTACTGCCATCTTTGTGGCCAGGGCAACTGCTTCTTCAAAGTCATGCGTCACATGAAGCATCGGCATCCCATCGCGGTTCAGGCCGCGCAACAACCCCCTGAGGGATGACTTCATGGGCGTATCGACAGCAGAGAGGGGCTCATCGAGCAACAGCATCAATGGTTCAGATGCCAGTGTACGGGCTAAGGCCAGTCGTTGTAACTCACCTCCTGAGAGTTTGGCCGGCTTTTCATTCAGCAGGTGTGAAATGCCGGTCTGCTCAGCCAGAGATCTGACTTTCGGTTCGACTAACTGGCGGGTTGCCGCGAAAAGGGGAAAGGCGATATTTTGTTTTACAGTAAGATGCGGAAAGATCGCAGGGGTTTGAAAGATCAGACCGGTTTTGCGCTTATCTACCGGCAGAAGAGTGATTTCTTTACCGTTCAGTAAAATGCTGCCTGAGTCGGGTCGTATAATTCCAGCAATGAGTTCCAGTAATACCGATTTCCCGGCTCCTGAAGCGCCCAGCAGAACAAAATAATCATCCCTGTTGATTTTCAGGTTGATATCGCTAATGCAAAACCGTTTGAAGTCCTTATATAAGTGTCTAATTTCTAGCATTTTCAGGGTCTCTTGCCAACAATCTCATTAAAAGAAACAATATGACGGAAATGATTATAAAAATTACCGAAACCGGTCGGGCATATTGTAATCCGAAGGAACTGAACCTTTCAAAAATAAGCACCGGTGCCGTCATAGGATGGTATGCAATAATGATTACTGCTCCGAATTCGCTCATTCCCCTGGCAAACATCATCACTGAACCGGAGATAATCTGCCGCATGGCCAGCGGTATGGAGATGGTCAGAAATACCCTCAAAGGGGAAGCGCCAAGGTTTAATGCTGCCTTTTCAAGCCGCTCTGGAACTCCGGTAAACCCTTCCCTGGCTGCATTTAGAAAAAACGGAAGGCTTACAAAAGCCATGGCCAGAATAATCCCAGAGGGATGCCCTACGAAATCGATGCCGGCTTTCTCCGCCAGCCTGCCAACCAATGAATCGCGCGATATAACGCCCAATAATGCAATTCCGGCGGCTGTGTGCGGAATAACTACAGGAAGATCTATTATACCCAATACAAGCTTTTTCAGTCTGAACTTACGCCTTGCCAGAAGCCAAGCAAATGGCAATGACAATATTGCGAAAATTACTGTTGCTGCCATAGATGTTCCAATGGTCAGCCAGATACTTCCCGTGACCTCGCTGTCCCGGGTCGCGGCCAATAGCTCACTGCCTTCACTTTTAATAAAAATCCCTGCAAGCGGCGCAATAATAAATAAAAGAATGACTGCGCCGCTCAGGCTCAGCATCAGGTAAAAGATACGATGATTCATTGGTCTGGAAAGCCGATATGTTTAGATATTCTGATCGCAAAGGTAATATAAAATTATCTGTCGGGTCTCCGGTCCGGTAGACCATGCCGATGCTCTTTTCGGCGGAAAGAGTTTTACCTGAACAAGATGAATGTATATGCGGTTTATACTGGTCGTTTTTTCTTAGTTTTGTAATATAGAACGCTAATTTAAGCTTTATGTCACAAAAAGTAGCCCTGATTACCGGTGTCACTGGTCAGGATGGTGCCTATCTTGCCGAATTCCTTTTGCGCAAAGGGTATATTGTTCACGGGATCAAACGACGCAGTTCCTTATTCAATACCAACAGGATTGATCATCTTTATCAGGATCCGCATATTGAAAACCGCAATTTTATTCTCCATTACGGAGATATGACCGATTCATCCAATCTCATAAGGATAATTCAGGAGGTTCAGCCCGATGAGATCTATAACCTTGCAGCCATGTCGCACGTCAAGGTGAGTTTCGACTCTCCCGAATATACCGCAAATGCTGATGGTATCGGAACATTAAGGATACTTGAAGCGGTAAGGTTGCTGAACCTTGCCGGGAAGACAAGGATATACCAGGCGTCTACCAGCGAGTTGTATGGTTTGGTGCAACAGATCCCGCAGTCTGAAAAAACCCCTTTCTATCCCCGGAGCCCTTATGCAGTCGCTAAGATGTATGCATACTGGATTACGGTGAATTATCGGGAGGCCTACGGGCTTTTTGCTGCAAACGGAATATTGTTTAATCATGAATCGCCTGTTCGCGGAGAAACCTTTGTAACCAGGAAGATTACAATGGCCGTTTCACGCATTGCTTTGGGTATGCAGGATAAATTGTTTCTGGGAAATCTTTCGGCAAAACGGGATTGGGGACACGCAAAGGATTATGTCAGGGCAATGTACCTCATCCTTCAGCAGGAAAAACCTGAAGATTTTGTTATAGCCACCGGGATTACAACAGAGGTCAGGGAATTTGTCAGACTGGCCTTTGGTGAGGTAGGTATTTCCATAGAATTTAAAGGATCAGGAGTGGATGAAAAGGCGTATGTTACCGGTTGCAGTAATCCGGAATATCAGTTGTCGTCAGGTAAAGAGGTGCTTGCTGTGGATCCTATGTATTTCAGGCCGACTGAAGTCGACCTGTTGCTGGGAGATCCGACAAAAGCCAGGGAGAAGCTGGGCTGGATTCCGGAATATGACCTGAAAGGATTGGTTAAAGATATGATGGAAGGAGATATCAAACTGATGAAAAAAGATCGGTACCTGAGAGATGGCGGGTATGATATCTTAAGCTATTTTGAATAAACCTGAAAGAAAGCGATAAACAATGGCCATAATGAATAAGGACAGCAGGATTTACATCGCCGGGCACCGGGGTTTGGTAGGCAGCGCCATCATGAATAATCTTCAGCGAAAAGGATATGTCAATTTAATCACCAGAACTTTTGAGGAATTAGACCTGACAGACCAGTCAAAAGTTACTGCGTTTTTTGAGTATGAAAAACCTGAATTTGTTTTTCTGGCCGCCGCCAAAGTCGGAGGTATTATGGCCAATAATAAATACAGGGCGCAGTTTATTTATGAAAACCTTCAGATTCAGAATAATATAATTCATCAGGCATATCTCAACGGCGTGAAGAAATTGTTGTTTCTGGGCAGCAGTTGTGTCTATCCCAAAAATGCGCCTCAGCCTATGTCGGAAGATTGCCTGCTTACCGGTGAACTGGAGTATACCAATGAACCCTATGCCATCGCCAAGATTGCAGGTATGAAGATGTGCGAATCGTATAATCTGCAGTATGGAACTGATTTTATTTCAGTCATGCCGACCAATCTGTATGGTTATAACGATAATTTCAACCTCGAAACTTCGCACGTTCTTCCCGCACTGCTCAGAAAAATTCATCTGGGAAAATGTCTTGAAAAAGGCGACCTCCGGGAAATCAGAAATGATCTGATCCGGAACCAAGCAGAAGGGATCACTATTGATACAGAAGATCATGAGCTGTTGAATTACCTGGGCCGGTTTGGAATTGCTGAAATCATTAAGGACAATGACCGCCACGTCAGACTCTCGCTGTGGGGCACAGGACAGCCATTGCGGGAGTTTCTCTGGGTAGAAGATATGGCTGATGCCTGTGTATTTGTGATGGAAAACCATAGTTTTTCCGATCTCAGGAATAGCTCCGGAGGCAATGATAAAACAGAGATAAGGAACACCCACATTAACATCGGTAGCGGGAAAGAAGTATCCATCAAAGATCTGGCCTTTTTGATTAAGGAGGTTGTGGGGTTTAAAGGTGAAATCGTATTTGATACAAGCAAGCCTGACGGAACTCCGCGGAAATTGCTGGATGTTTCAAAACTTAGCACATTAGGGTGGCAGGCTAGAACGTCATTAAAAGAAGGGATAGCCGCAGTTTATCGTCATTACATTTCCGGGTAAAAAAAAATGGGCCGGCCCCGCGCCAGCCCATACCCGATTATTTCAGGTAATTTTATTGAATAATCAGTTTGTCCTTCGTGCGGTATTGACCGTTGGTTATTTGTATTATATAGAATCCCTTGCTAAGATGGCTGAGATCCAGCGGATAGTTCAGCGTACTGTTTGGTTTCGTCTCAAATTTTACAATTCCGGAAATATCTGTTATTGAAATTGTTGCATCCGGGGAAGGCTCAGATTCAAATGCGAGGGTGAATCTTCCATCGGCTGATGGATTGGGATATGCCTTGAAATCCAGGCGTTTGAGCGGGTTGTTGTCATCTGAGACTGTCGTCTTTTCAACATCAGGTCTGGCAATGGCAATCTTCACGTAGAAGAGCGATGACATCGGGGGTGAACCATTGTCAGAAACCTTTACTGACAAATTGTGCTGACCTGTGTTGCTGGCTCTGAAGGCGTTAGAGTTACTGATAAATATCTCTCCGGTATAGGGGTGAATGCTGAAGATATTATCGAAATTGCCTTCCATAAACTCATAGGTCAGTATTTGGCCCTGATCAGGATCATAAGATTCTACAACACCGATCACCGTCCCTTCAGGTGAATAATAGTCGGCGAAAAAGCTGAAATTATAGGTTTCCGGAGGATCATTTCCATCTATAACATATATGGTAATGATTTCTTCCGTTGCATGATTATCGCTGTCAGTTACCCTCACCATAAGATAAAAGACTGGGTTTTCCTCGAAATTAATGGCAGTGCTGTTCCTTATATACAATTGGCCATTGACAGGATGCAACCGGAATGCATTACCGGTATTCCCGGAAACAATCTCAAATTGCAGATTGCTGCCTGATTCAGGATCAAAAGCTTCAACCACGCCAACAAACTGACCGTTTGGCAGATTTTCATCAATAAAGAAACTTTGAGGATAAACTACAGGAGGTTCGTTGATATCAGTCAGGCTGATGGTCACCACAGCCTCTGCAGACATTGCCGGAATTCCATTATCTGTTACTACTACAACAAGTTGGAAAATAGGTGTTGTCTCATAATTAAGCATTCCGGAATTCAGAACTGTGATAGATCCTTCCGGAGATACCGAGAATGCTTCACCGGTATTCCCATCTGCTATGCTAAAAGTTAATTCCTGGTCAGCGTCAGGATCGAAAGCTGCTATCTGACCCACTTCCATTCCGCCAGTTGCGTTCTCATTTATTGAGAATACCTGGTCCTGGATAACCGGATTGTTGTTCATTGCATCCAATACAATTGTTATAACTGCACCTGATGCTTCCTGCGGGCTGCCATTGTCACTGACCGTAACATTCAGATATACAAATTCCTCTAAAATTATCCCCAGCGTATTTGTACTTGTAATATACAGCTCACCGCTCAGGGGATCAATGCTGAAGATATTATCAGGATTTCCGTCTGTAATTGAGAAAGTAAGCGTTTGGTTAAAATCAGGATCAGAAGCCACCACTGTTCCGATAAGGGTGCCTGCAGGCGCTGTTCTGGAAACGCCGAAACTCTGATCTGCAATAACGGGAGCTTCGTTCACATCGTTCAGGAGGATAACCACCGTTTCCTCGCCGTATAAAGCAGGAGATCCGTTGTCGGTTGACCTCACCAGCAGGTTGTACTGGCTGCAGTATTCGAAGCAGATATTTCCGGCCACGGTAATTTCACCTGTAAGGGCGTCAATGGCAAAGGCGTTGTTGGTATTTCCGCCCTGAATGGTATAAGTGAGCGATTGTCCTAAGTCGGGGTCAGTAGCCATCACAGTTCCTACCTGGGTTAAGGCAGGCACATGCTCATCAACCTGGAATGCCTGGCCCTGGGCGATTACCGGGGTTTCGTTCACATCATTCAGAAGAATAACAACAGTTTCCTCATCTGACAAAGCGGGAGAACCGTTGTCGGTGGCCCTCACCAGCAGGTTGTACTGGCTGCAGTATTCGAAGCAGATATTTCCGGCCACGGTAATTTCACCTGTAAGAGCGTCGATGGCAAAGGCGTTGTTGGTATTTCCGCCCTGTATGGTGAACGTGAGAGACTGTCCTGAATCGGGGTCAGTAGCCATCACAGTTCCGACCTGGGTTAAGGCCGGCACATGCTCATCAACCTGGAATGACTGGTCCGGGTCGATCACCGGGGTCTCGTTGATATCGTTGAGCTCAACGGTAATCATTGCCGAAGCCGACAGGGCAGGGGAGCCGTTGTCAGTTACCTGAACGGTGAGATTGAATACAGGATATGTCTCAAAATCCATCAGACCAGCATTGGCAACAGAGAGTAATCCGTTTTCAGAGATCTGGAATGCATTATCAGTATTACCGCCGATAATGCTGAAAGAGAGAACCTGGTTCAGATCGGGGTCTGTGGCGGTCACCTGGCCGACAATAGAGCCTGACACTGCATTTTCGTCAATGGCAAAGAGTTGATTATCGATGGAAGGAGGCAGGTTGCTGTCGGTAACCATGATGGTGGCAATTGCAGATGCTGAGAGCGCGGGATTTCCGTTGTCTTCGGTCAGGATGTTCAGGGTGAACATTTCAATGGCCGAAGCCATCAGTGCACTGCTGTTGCTGACGGATAACTCACCGCTCAGGGGATCAATGCTGAAGATATTGTCAGGATTTCCGTCTGTAATTGAGAANTGATTATCGATGGAAGGAGGCAGGTTGCTGTCGGTAACCATGATGGTGGCAATTGCAGATGCTGAGAGCGCGGGATTTCCGTTGTCTTCGGTCAGGATGTTCAGGGTGAACATTTCAATGGCCGAAGCCATCAGTGCACTGCTGTTGCTGACGGATAACTCACCGCTCAGGGGATCAATGCTGAAGATATTGTCAGGATTTCCGTCTGTAATTGAGAAAGTAAGCGTTTGGTTAAAATCAGGATCAGAAGCCACCACCGTTCCGATAAGGGTGCCTGCAGGCGCTGTTCTGGAAACGCCGAAACTCTGATCTGCAATAACGGGAGCTTCGTTCACATCGTTCAGGAGAATAACCACCGTTTCCTCGCCGTATAAAGCGGGAGAACCGTTGTCGGTAGCCCTCACCAGCAGGTTGTACTGGCTGCAGTATTCGAAGCAGATATTTCCGGCCACGGTAATTTCACCTGTAAGAGCGTCGATGGCAAAGGCGTTGTTGGTATTTCCACCTTGTATGGTAAAGGTGAGCGATTGTCCTGAGTCGGGGTCGGCGGCTGATACCGTTCCGACCTGGGTCAAGGCGGGCACATGCTCATCAACCTGGAATGCCTGGCCCTGGGCGATTACCGGGGTTTCGTTCACATCATTCAAGAGAATAACCACCGTTTCCTCGCCATATAAAGCGGGAGAACCGTTGTCGGTAGCCCTCACCAGCAGGTTGTACTGGCTGCAGTATTCGAAGCAGATATTTCCGGCCACGGTAATTTCACCTGTAAGGGCGTCGATGGCAAAGGCGTTGTTGGTATTTCCGTCCTGTATGGTGAACGTAAGTGACTGTCCTGAATCGGGGTCAGCAGCCATCACTGTTCCTACCTGGGTTAAGGCCGGCACATGCTCATCAACCTGGAATGACTGGCCCTGGGCGATTACCGGGGCCTCGTTTACATCGTTCAAAAGGATAACCACGGTTTCCTCGTCGTATAAAGCGTTAGAACCGTTGTCGGTGGCCCTCACCAGCAGGTTGTACTGGCTGCAGTATTCGAAGCAGATATTTCCGGCCACGGTNTCAACGGTAATCATTGCCGAAGCCGACAGGGCAGGGGAGCCGTTGTCAGTTACCTGAACGTTGAGATTGAATACAGGATATGTCTCAAAATCCATCAGACCAGCATTGGCAACAGAGAGTAATCCGTTTTCAGAGATCTGGAATGCATTATCAGTATTACCGCCGATAATGCTGAAAGAGAGAACCTGGTTCAGATCGGGGTCTGTGGCGGTCACCTGGCCGACAATAGAGCCTGACACTGCATTTTCGTCAATGGCAAAGAGTTGATTATCGATGGAAGGAGGCAGGTTGCTGTCGGTAACCATGATGGTGGCAATTGCAGATGCTGAGAGCGCGGGATTTCCGTTGTCTTCGGTCAGGATGTTCAGGGTGAACATTTCAATGGCCGAAGCCATCAGTGCACTGCTGTTGCTGACGGATA
The DNA here is from genome assembly GCF_001192835.1 of Lentimicrobium saccharophilum. Classification (NCBI taxonomy): domain Bacteria; kingdom Pseudomonadati; phylum Bacteroidota; class Bacteroidia; order Bacteroidales; family Lentimicrobiaceae; genus Lentimicrobium; species Lentimicrobium saccharophilum. Next base: position 1,073,853 of record NZ_DF968183.1, on the reverse strand, counting down.
ACTCACCGCTCAGGGGATCAATGCTGAAGATATTGTCAGGATTTCCGTCTGTAATTGAGAAAGTAAGCGTTTGGTTAAAATCAGGATCAGAAGCTACCACTGTTCCGATAAGGGTACCTGCAGGTGCTGTTCTGGAAACGCCGAAACTCTGATCTGCAATAACGGGGGCTTCGTTCACATCGTTCAGGAGGATAACCACCGTTTCCTCGCCATATAAAGCGGGAGAACCGTTGTCGGTGGCCCTCACCAGCAGGTTGTACTGGCTGCAGTATTCGAAGCAGATATTTCCGGCCACGGTGATTTCACCTGTAAGGGCGTCGATGGCAAAGGCGTTGTTGGTATTTCCGCCCTGTATGGTGAACGTAAGTGACTGTCCTGAATCGGGGTCAGTAGCCATCACAGTTCCTACCTGGGTTAAGGCCGGCACATGCTCATCAACCTGGAATGACTGGCCCTGGGCGATTACCGGGGTCTCGTTGATATCGTTGAGTTCAACGGTAATCATTGCCGAAGCCGACAGGGCAGGGGAGCCGTTGTCAGTTACCTGAACGTTGAGATTGAATACAGGATATGTCTCAAAATCCATCAGACCAGCATTGGCAACAGAGAGCAATCCGTTTTCAGAGATCTGGAATGCATTATCAGTATTACCGCCGATAATGCCGAAAGAGAGAACCTGGTTCAGATCGGGGTCTGTGGCGGTCACCTGGCCGACAATAGAGCCTGACACTGCATTTTCGTCAATGGCAAAGAGTTGATTATCGATGGAAGGCGGCAGGTTGCTGTCGGTAACCATGATGGTGGCAATTGCAGATGCTGAGAGCGCGGGATTNGACTGTCCTGAATCGGGGTCAGTAGCCATCACAGTTCCTACCTGGGTTAAGGCCGGCACATGCTCATCAACCTGGAATGACTGGCCCTGGGCGATTACCGGGGCCTCGTTTACATCGTTCAGAAGGATAACCACGGTTTCCTCGTCGTATAAAGCGTTAGAACCGTTGTCGGTGGCCCTCACCAGCAGGTTGTACTGGCTGCAGTATTCGAAGCAGATATTTCCGGCCACGGTAATTTCACCTGTAAGGGCGTCGATGGCAAAGGCGTTGTTGGTATTTCCGCCCTGTATGGTGAACGTGAGAGACTGTCCTGAATCGGGGTCAGTAGCCATCACAGTTCCTACCTGGGTTAAGGCCGGCACATGCTCATCAACCTGGAATGACTGGCCCTGGGCGATTACCGGGACCTCGTTGATATCGTTGAGTTCAACGGTAATCATTGCCGAAGCCGACAGGGCAGGGGAGCCGTTGTCAGTTACCTGAACGTTGAGATTGAATACAGGATATGTCTCAAAATCCATCAGACCAGCATTGGCAACAGAGAGCAATCCGTTTTCAGAGATCTGGAATGCATTATCAGTATTACCGCCGATAATGCTGAAAGAGAGAACCTGGTTCAGATCGGGGTCTGTGGCGGTCACCTGGCCGACAATAGAGCCTGACACTGCATTTTCGTCAATGGCAAAGAGTTGATTATCGATGGAAGGAGGCAGGTTGCTGTCGGTAACCATGATGGTGGCAATTGCAGATGCTGTGAGCGCGGGATTCCCGTTGTCTTCGGTCAGGATGTTCAGGGTGAACATTTCAATGGCCGAAGCCATCAGTGCACTGCTGTTGCTGACGGATAACTCACCGCTGAGGGGATCAATGCTGAAGATATTGTCAGGATTTCCGTCTGTAATTGAGAATGTAAGCGTTTGGTTAAAATCAGGATCAGAAGCTACCACCGTTCCGATAAGGGTGCCTGCAGGCGCTGTTCTGGAAACGCCGAAACTCTGATCTGCAATAACGGGAGCTTCGTTCACATCGTTCAGGAGAATAACCACCGTTTCCTCGCCATATAAAGCGGGAGAACCGTTGTCGGTGGCCCTCACCAGCAGGTTGTACTGGCTGCAGTATTCGAAGCAGATATTTCCGGCCACGGTGATTTCACCTGTAAGGGCGTCGATGGCAAAGGCGTTGTTGGTATTTCCGCCCTGTATGGTGAACGTGAGAGACTGTCCTGAATCGGGGTCAGCAGCCATCACTGTTCCTACCTGGGTTAAGGCCGGCACATGCTCATCAACCTGGAATGCCTGGCCCTGGGCGATTACCGGGGTCTCGTTGATATCGTTGAGCTCAACGGTAATCATTGCCGAAGCCGACAGGGCAGGGGAGCCGTTGTCAGTTACCTGAACGTTGAGATTGAATACAGGATATGTCTCAAAATCCATCAGACCAGCATTGGCAACAGAGAGTAATCCGTTTTCAGAGATCTGGAATGCATTATCAGTATTACCGCCGATAATGCTGAAAGAGAGAACCTGGTTCAGATCGGGGTCTGTGGCGGTCACCTGGCCGACAATAGAGCCTGACACTGCATTTTCGTCAATGGCAAAGAGTTGATTATCGATGGAAGGAGGCAGGTTGCTGTCGGTAACCATGATGGTGGCAATTGCAGATGCTGAGAGCGCGGGATTTCCGTTGTCTTCGGTCAGGATGTTCAGGGTGAACATTTCAATGGCCGAAGCCATCAGTGCACTGCTGTTGCTGACGGATAACTCACCGCTCAGGGGATCAATGCTGAAGATATTGTCAGGATTTCCGCCCTGTATGGTGAACGTGAGAGACTGTCCTGAATCGGGGTCAGTAGCCATCACAGTTCCTACCTGGGTTAAGGCCGGCACATGCTCATCAACCTGGAATGACTGGCCCTGGGCGATTACCGGGGCCTCGTTGATATCGTTGAGTTCAACGGTAATCATTGCCGAAGCCGACAGGGCAGGGGAGCCGTTGTCAGTTACCTGAACGTTGAGATTGAATACAGGATATGTCTCAAAATCCATCAGACCAGCATTGGCAACAGAGAGCAATCCGTTTTCAGAGATCTGGAATGCATTATCAGTATTACCGCCGATAATGCCGAAAGAGAGAACCTGGTTCAGATCGGGGTCTGTGGCGGTCACCTGGCCGACAATAGAGCCTGACACTGCATTTTCGTCAATGGCAAAGAGTTGATTATCGATGGAAGGCGGCAGGTTGCTGTCGGTAACCATGATGGTGGCAATTGCAGATGCTGAGAGCACGGGATTCCCGTTGTCTTCGGTCAGGATATTCAGGGTGAACATTTCGATGGCCGAAGCCATCAGTGCACTGCTGTTGCTGACGGATAACTCACCGCTCAGGGGGTCAATGCTGAAGATATTGTCAGGATTTCCGTCTGTAATTGAGAATGTAAGCGTTTGGCTAAAATCAGGATCAGAAGCTACCACTGTTCCGATAAGGGTGCCTGCAGGCGCTGTTCTGGAAACGCCGAAACTCTGATCTGCAATAACGGGAGCTTCGTTCACATCGTTCAGGAGGATAACCACCGTTTCCTCGCCGTATAAAGCAGGAGATCCGTTGTCGGTTGACCTCACCAGCAGGTTGTACTGGCTGCAGTATTCGAAGCAGATATTTCCGGCCACGGTAATTTCACCTGTAAGGGCGTCGATGGTAAAGGCGTTGTTGGTATTTCCACCCTGTATGGTGAACGTGAGAGACTGTCCTGAATCGGGGTCAGTAGCCATCACAGTTCCTACCTGGGTTAAGGCCGGCACATGCTCATCAACCTGGAATGACTGGCCCTGGGCGATTACCGGGGTCTCGTTGATATCGTTGAGTTCAACGGTAATCATTGCCGAAGCCGACAGGGCAGGGGAGCCGTTGTCAGTTACCTGAACGTTGAGATTGAATACAGGATATGTCTCAAAATCCATCAGACCAGCATTGGCAACAGAGAGCAATCCGTTTTCAGAGATCTGGAATGCATTATCAGTATTACCGCCGATAATGCCGAAAGAGAGAACCTGGTTCAGATCGGGGTCTGTGGCGGTCACCTGGCCGACAATAGAGCCTGACACTGCATTTTCGTCAATGGCAAAGAGTTGATTATCGATGGAAGGCGGCAGGTTGCTGTCGGTAACCATGATGGTGGCAATTGCAGATGCTGAGAGCGCGGGATTCCCGTTGTCTTCGGTCAGGATGTTCAGGGTGAACATTTCGATGGCCGAAGCTATCAGTGCACTGCTGTTGCTGACGGATAACTCACCGCTCAGGGGGTCAATGCTGAAGATATTGTCAGGATTTCCGTCTGTAATTGAGAATGTAAGCGTTTGGTTAAAATCAGGATCAGAAGCTACCACTGTTCCGATAAGGGTGCCTGAAGGTGCGGTTCTGGAAACCTCGAACTCATGATTGTTCATCACAGGGGACTCGTTTACATCCGTCAGGTTGATAATTGCCATCGCAGTGATGTAAAGCGCGGGTGCTCCGTTATCCTGAGCCATGATGGTCAGGCTGAAAACCGGGTTTACTTCAAAATCAATTGCTGCCGGGTTATTTACTGTAATTACTCCGGTTGAAGGATGGATGGTAAAAGCGCCACCGGTATTTCCGGCTGTGATGCTGTATGTCATGGACTGGCCCTGGTCGGGATCTGAAGCACTCATGGTGCCGGCAGCGGTTCCGGCGGGAACGTTTTCATTGATGCTGAATACCTGGTCGCCCATTGCCGGGGACTCGTTTATATCCGTCAGGTTGATAATTGCCATCGCAGTGACGTAAAGCGCGGGTGCTCCGTTATCCTGAGCCATGATGGTCAGGCTAAAGACCGGGTTAACTTCAAAATCAATTGCTGCCGGGTTATTTACTGTAATTACTCCGGTTGAAGGATGGATGGCAAAAGCGCCACCGGTATTTCCGGCTGTGATGCTGTATGTCATGGACTGGCCCTGGTCGGGATCTGAAGCACTCATGGTGCCGGCAGCGGTTCCGGCGGGAACGTTTTCATTGATGCTGAAGGTATGATTGCTCATCACCGGTGATTCGTTCACATCCGTCAGGTTAATGGTGGCAACCGCAGTGGCAGAAAGTGCAGGGGCTCCATTGTCCTGTACCATGATGGTCAGGCTAAAGACCGGGTTAACTTCAAAATCAATTGCTGCCGGGTTATTTACTGTAATTACTCCGGTTGAAGGATGGATGGCAAAAGCGCCTCCGGTGTTTCCGGCTGTAATGCTGTATGTCAGGGACTGGCCCTGGTCGGGATCTGAAGCACTCATGGTGCCTGCAACGGTTCCGGCGGGAACGTTTTCATTGATGCTGAACACCTGGTCGCCCATTGCCGGGGACTCGTTTACATCCGTCAGGTTGATGGTTGCCATTGCATTGACGGAAAGTGCGGGTGCTCCGTTATCCTGAGCCATGATGGTCAGGCTGAAAACCGGGTTAACTTCAAAATCAATTGCTGCCGGGTTATTTACTGTAATTTCTCCGGTTGAAGGATGGATGGCAAATGCGCCAACGGTGTTTCCGGCAGTGATGCTGTATGTCAGGGTTTGTCCCTGATCGGGGTCCGCAGCACTCATGGTGCCTGCAACGGTTCCGGCGGTAACGTTTTCATTGATGCTGAATACCTGGTCGTCCATTGCCGGGGACTCGTTTACATCCGTCAGGTTGATGATTGCCATCGCAGTGACGGAAAGCGCGGGTGCTCCGTTATCCTGAGCCATGATGGTCAGGCTGAAAACCGGGTTAACTTCAAAATCAATTGCTGCCGGGTTATTTACTGTAATTACTCCGGTTGAAGGATGGATGGCAAATGCGCCAACAGTGTTTCCGGCAGTGATGCTGTATGTCAGGGTTTGTCCCTGATCGGGGTCCGCAGCACTCATGGTGCCTGCAACGGTTCCGGCGGGAACGTTTTCATTGATGCTGAATACCTGGTCGTCTATTGCCGGGGACTCGTTTACATCCGTCAGGTTAATGGTGGCAACCGCAGTGGCAGAAAGTGCAGGGGCTCCATTGTCCTGTACCCTGATGGTCAGGCTGAAAACCGGGTTAACTTCAAAATCAATTGCTGCCGGGTTATTTACTGTAATTACTCCGGTTGAAGGATGGATGGCAAATGCGCCACCGGTGTTTCCGGCAGTGATGCTGTATGTCAGGGACTGGCCCTGGTCGGGATCTGAAGCACTCATGGTGCCTGCAACGGTTCCGGCGGGAACGTTCTCATTGATGCTGAACACCTGTTCGCCCATTGCCGGGGACTCGTTCACATCCGTCAGGTTAATGGTGGCAACCGCAGTGGCAGAAAGTGCAGGGGCTCCATTGTCCTGTACCATGATGGTCAGGCTGAAAACCGGGTTAACTTCAAAATCAATTGCTGCCGGGTTATTTACTGTAATTACTCCGGTTGAAGGATGGATGGCAAAAGCGCCACCGGTGTTTCCGGCAGTGATGCTGTATGTCAGGGTTTGTTCCTGATCGGGGTCCGCAGCACTCATGGTGCCTGCAACGGTTCCGGCGGAAGCGTTCTCATTGATGCTGAAGGTCTGATTGCTCATCACCGGTGATTCGTTTACATCCGTCAGGTTAATGGTGGCAACCGCAGTGGCAGAAAGTGCAGGGGCTCCATTGTCCTGTACCCAGATGGTCAGGCTGAAAACCGGATTAACTTCAAAGTTAACTGCTGACTGGTTGCTTACCGTTATAGTTCCGGTTGAAGGGCTGATGGCAAATGCGCCACCGGTGTTTCCGGCAGTGATGCTGTAAGTAAGGGTTTGTCCCTGATCGGGGTCCGCAGCACTCATGATGCCTGCAACGGTTCCGGCGGAAGCGTTCTCATTGATGCTGAAGGTCTGATTGCTCATCACCGGGGCTGAGTTTCCCGCATCATATTCAACTATAGCGCTACCGGTGATTGTATTTCCGTTTGATCCGGTAACGGTAACAAAATAGCTTCCTGCGCTGAGGCCATTGATGTCTTCGGTTGAAGCTATAGGATCAAAACCTATCACATCTATTTCCGTGATACTGGCCCAGGCATTCATCGAGTTGCCATTTACGGTTATCCGTACGAATCGTCCGCTTGTATTTTCAAAATCGTAGGGTTCCGGATTTGGCAGGTATGCTGTATTGCTTTCTCCGGTATAAACATTTGTGTAGTTTATACCATCGGAAGAAACCGAGATATCAAAATAATTTATTCTTACAACATTATACCATGCAATATTGACACTGCAGATTGTTTTTATGCCTCCAAGATCAAGTTCTATCCATGATCCGATGCCGTTGTTTGACCATCTGGTATTCAAGTTATTGTCTATGACATTTTGTGGGATATTCCCATCATCGCCAATTGCATAAACCGAAGAAATTGCCAATTCTGCACAATTGGCAGGTTGTGAGTTGGTCCAAACGTAAGAAAACGGACTAAATCCTCCATTCACTGTCAGGTCAATCGCTCCGTTATTCCCGGGAGGGGTTTCGTTGGTAACTGCAAAGCTGAGCGAAAGTGGGGGTTCCTGGATCAGATTAACGGTGACAATGGCGTTGCTTGAAAGATTTCCGGGGCCGTTATCCTGAACCTTTACAGTAAGATTAAATACCGGATTTGTATTGAATACCAGTGCCTGAGAGTTATTGACCATCAATTCGCCTGATATTCCATTGATCGTGAATGCTGAAGATGTATTACCTGAAATAATTGAATAGGTTAGCGTCTGACCCGGATTGTTGTCCGTTGCCAGTACCGTTCCGACCAGGGTTCCGTTTTGTGAAAGCTCATTCAGGGAAAAGCTCTGATTATTGATAACCGGCGGATAATTAACCTCAGTAAGGTTAACGGTAATCTGAGCTGTTGAATTGAGGTTGCCTGCGCCATTGTCCTGTACCCTTACCATCAGACTGAAAGTCGGGTTTGTCAGAAAATTCAGCGCAACGGAATTATTGACAATAAGGGCGCCGCTTGAAGCATTGATTGAAAATGCATTTGATGTATTGCCGCTAACGATTGAATAGTTAAGAGCTTGTCCGTTATCAGGGTCGGTTGCGATAACATTACCAACCAGCGTTCCATTGACTGATTGTTCAGGAATCGAGAAAGTCTGGTTATTGATAACCGGGGATTCATTGACATCAGTTAAGTTTACGGTTACCACTGCCTGGCTGCTTAAGGGGCCTGAGCCGTTGTCAGTAACCTGAACATTCAGGTTAAATGATGGGGTAACTTCAAAATTTAGTGCTGTAGAATTATTTACTGATAATACTCCGGTTGCACTGTTGATGGTAAAGGCATTGCTTGTATTCCCCGAAGTTATTGAGAAAGTAAGGGTTTGTCCGGCATCAGGATCAGTAGCGATTATTGTCCCGGCAGTGGTTCCGTTGGGTGAATTTTCATTCAATGAGAAGGTCTGATTGCTGATCTGTGGAGCCTGGTTTGAACCCGTTCCTGACTGGTATTCGTAAACTCCGATATCAGGAACTCCGTTTTGAGGGATTGCTGTTCCTTCAATGTCCAATCCGATATTGACATTAGTGCCCGCATTGATACAGGGAGAGTTACTTTGCAGGTGGAAGTCGTAACCTGCCGGATTAACAAAAAGCGGATTACCTGTAACCGGATTTGAACCTGTTCCGGGTGTCCCGGCTGTTGCAGATGTGCCGTAACAGTTGTTCATAATGGTCCATGATCCGCCCCCGTAGTTGTATATGGCAACACCATTGTCTGTGCCCCTCAGGTGGATATTGTTTCTTGAATCAACATTGGTTTTATCAACCCAAATATGGTAATTGGAAACACGGTAAAAAACATTGTTATAGACTTTGGTATTCGTCGCCGGCCCCACAGAGGGATATGTATACCCAATGCCGATTCCGCTGGAACAGTTGTAGAAGATGTTATTATGAATAAGATTATTGCTGGTATATGCTCCTGCAATTCTTAGGCCCAGGGTATTTCCCTGAAAAGTATTGTACCTGGTTATGATCCCGTTTCCGCGTTCAATGTGCACAGCTGCAGCCACATTTGAGCCATTGATAAATGTGCAATATTCAATAATCCCTGTTGCATTATCTGAGGCTCCCGGCGGGCTGTTGAGAATGAGATTGAATTTGTTGCCTGCTCCATTTGTACGGTCAATGGTGGTATGATGAATGTGGAAACCATTGTAATTGCCATCAAGCTGAATGCCATCACCCGATGAATAGGTCTGGTTGGAATTGGAGAAGTACCTGCGGTTAATGTCATATACATTGCAATATCCGATTTCAACATCAGGAGTATATCTGAGGTACATTCCATCCAGGGCGACATTGTGAATTACAGTATTAAGGACAGATAACCCGTTGCTGTAGAAGCTGTAAACGCCGAATCCGGCATTGTTTGTGTTGTGGGCATTATAAGCCAGGCAGTTGTTAATCGTGTTGTTCTGGGTATAGTTTGATGAGGTTCCAATAATGCCGAAAAGAGCAAAGGCATTGGTATTTCCATTGACTTCAAAGTCCTGAACGGTGCAATAGGAAGAGCCTTCAATTCTGAAAGCATAACCACTGCCGGTATAAGAGAAAACGGGCATGTTGCCCGAGCCGTATGCCCCGATTGTGATGTTGTTTTTTGCACTGATGAAAATTTGTGTTGAGGAAGTGTACGTTGTGCCTCTTTTTTGTAAATAGGTATTACCATTCACCAGGGAAAAACTTGTCCAGGAGCTGTAAGGGTTTGTAATGGTGCCATTCTTTGGAGAGCCCGTGAAGGTTGGGTCAATGTATATAGTCGATTGTGCAAAACTGAAAAATACTGAGATAATCAGTAAAAAAGTTATAAAAAGTGAGCGTCTCCGGCAATCTGATTGCGCTGGAGTCCAGGTAATTAATTGTCTTCCCATCATTTCCTCCATTAGTTGTTTGAGTGACCTAAGTCATTGATTATTCCTAGTTGAAGGCAGAAGTATCCCTGGCCGATCTCCTCCTTCTGGCTTTGTAATCCTTTTATAGTTTTTTTTGGAAAAAGTAACAGGTAAAAATTGGATTATTGATAATTTAGAAGAGGTCTACATTTAGCGTCTGCTATATAAGCTGTATTTCTTAAAGGAATTAATGGGCTGTATGACAGTGGTGTATATTTTTCATTTTTAATAGCAACAGATTATTATCCTTGACTCAGTAATGTATAGAAATATTAAATAAACAATATAATAATATATATAAAGAAAATGGAATAGTATGAAAAAAATCAGGTGGCTAGTTGTATAGCCACCTGACTCAGGAATTGTTTTCGCTCATCAGCCGATGACCGCTTTGATGGTCTTTTGTTGCAATCCATTAAAGACTTTCAGGAGGTAAGTTCCTTTTGGCCGTCCTGAAAGGTCAATTGTTATTTTATCCGACTGCTTAAAAATTGTATTGAAAATAAGTCTGCCTGAGAGGTCGAAGACCGCAATCTCAGTGGCAGATATTTGTTGTCCGCTGAACCCTATGTTGAAGATTCCATCAACCGAGGGATTCGGGTAAACAACGACTTCTGAATCAATAGAAATATTTTGCATGTTATTTTCTTCTTTGGTTTCTGTAGTTGTCATTTTTTCTGAAATGGATATGGTTATGTCAACAACTTCCATTAATTCAAGTTCTTCAGAATCAAGAACTCCGATTTTGCAATCAAGCTCGCCCGACAAAAGCCTGTCTTTGTCTGATATTATGATTTCACCAGTCGAACTATTGATTGAAATACCAGGAAGTGGGTGATCCTGCATTGGGATGTATGTTAGATTCATCTCGTCGGAGGAGTGCCTTGATAAAATTTGGCCAACAGGACTCCCTTCGGGAAGAAGAATGCTGGTATTGAAATATTGTTTGGAAACCGGAACAGCGGTGGTGGCAGATGCATTTGACACGACAATTGAGATAATTGCTTCCGCATACATATTAGGGGTGCCATTGTCTGTAGCTCTGACCCTGAGATAGAGCGTTCGCGGATAAAATGCAGCCGGATTTGCTACAGTAAGCACGCCTGTATTCGGGTTCAGATCAAAAATGCCGTTGGAATTTCCCGCTGTTATTGTATATGTAAGTAGCTGATTTGGGTTGGGGTCGCTGGCCACAACAGTACCGAGCACAGAACCTGCCGGAGGATGTTTTTTTGTGATGAAGGTTTGGTTATCAATGACAGGAGGGTAGTTTGTCTCTGGTACTATGATCTGTATCATAGCTTCAGCGAACAATGCTGGTGTGCCATTATCGGTTGCTCTTGCCATCATATAAAATGTCCTGGGGTAGAGCGCAAAGGAATGAACTACTGTAATAGCACCCGTGCCCGGATTGATGGCAAATATCCCGTTGGAATTCCCTGTAGTGATAGAGTATGTGAGGACCTGACCCGGATCCGGATCAGTGGCAATCAGCGTCCCGACAAGTGTCCCGGCTGGTGCATATTGCTGAACGTTGAACGTCTGGTTTTCTATCACAGGAGCCTGATTCCCGGGGGTTACATTCACCGTGACGATCGCCTGGCTGTTCATTGACGGGATTCCGTTATCTGTTACCCGGACTGATAAATTGTATGTCTGAACAGCAAGGGCGGCTGAATTATTGACTGAAAGTGCTCCGCTTGAGGGATTTATTGCAAAACATGATGATGTATTCCCCCCTGTAATGGAATATGACAGCGTTTGCCCCTGGTTGGGGTCGCTTGCAATCACTGTTCCGATAACAGTTCCATTGGGAGAACCCTGCGCAGTATTGAATGACTGGTTGTTTATTACAGGAGCCTGGTTTACCGAAGTAACTGTTACAGATACAGTAGCCTGAGTATACAGGCTAGGGTTCCCGTTGTCGGTAGCCCTGACGGTAAGATTAAACGTTTGAGGGGTGAGTGCAACTGCATTTGCAACTGTTATTGTACCCGTAGAAGCATTGATTGCAAAACAGGAGTTGGTATTTCCGCCGGTAATTGAAAAGGTAAGAACCTGTCCCTGATCCGGATCAGAAGCTTGAACAGTCCCGACCAGGGTCCCGTTGGGAAGATTCTGGGCAATACTGAATGCCTGATTGGATATAACCGGAGGCTCATTGATGTTAAGAATATTTATTGTTATTGTTGCCTGCGACCAGAGATTACCGGTGCCATTGTCAGTTACCCTTACAATAAGCGCAAAAGATGATGCAGATTCATAGTTTATAGCAGCACTGTTGGCTACAATAATCTGACCTGTACTGGAGTTTAGTGTGAATGCATTGTTAGTATTGCCGCTGACAATAGTGTAAGTAAGCGTTTGTCCTGCATTGGGGTCTGTTGCAACTACGGTCCCGACACCGGTACCGTTCGGGCTGTTTTCATTTATTGAGAATGACTGGTTATTTATTACAGGGGGCAGGTTGCTGCCAGAGGAAGAGATATATTCATAAGCACCGATGTCAGGTGCGGATCCCTGAAATATTGAGGTTCCTTCAATGTCATGGCTGATTCCCACATTCACGCCTTTATTGATGCAGGGAGAGCTACTTTGCAGGTGGAAGTCGTAACCCGCCGGATTAACAAAAAGCGGATTGCCTGTAACCGGATTTGATCCTGTTCCGGGCGTTCCGGCTGTTGCAGATGTGCCGTAACAGTTGTTCCTGATGGTCCATGATCCGCCACCGTAATTGTAGATGGCAACACCATTGTCTGTGCCCCTAAGGTGGATATTGTTTCTTGAATCAACGTTTGTTTTATCAACCCAGATATGGTAATTTGAGACACGGTAAAAGACATTGTTATAGACCTTGGTGTTTGTTGCCGGCCCCACAGAGGGATATGTATATCCAATGCCGATTCCGCTTGAACAGTTGTAGAAGATGTTGTTATGAATCAGATTATTACTGGTATATGCTCCTGCAATTCTTAAGCCCAGGGTATTTCCCTGAAAAGTATTATACCTTGTAATGATTCCGTTCCCGCGTTCAATGTGCACAGCTGCAGCCACATTTGAGCCATTAATAAATGTGCAATACTCAATTATTCCGGTTGCATTGTCGGAAGTCCCGGGTGCACTGTTCAGAATAAGGTTGAACTTATTGCCGGCACCGTTTGTGCGGTCAATAATCGTATGGTGAATGTGAAAACCATTATAATTGCCGTCGAGTTGTATTCCATCTCCTGATGAGTAAGTCTGATTGGGGTTTACAAAAAATCTCCGGTTAATATTGTAGATATGACTGTACCCGATCTCAATACCCGGAATATTGGCTAAATATATTCCGTCAATGGCTACATTGTGAATTGTGGTATTCAGAATTGACAGGTTGTTGTTGTATACCCCATATATTCCGAAGCCTGCATTGTTGGTATTATGTGCATTGTGAAGCACGCAATTGTTGATGGTAATTTCAGAAGTGTAGTTTGATGAACTGCCCGAGACCCCTATCAGGGAATGGGCATTTCCATTTCCGTTAACTTCAAAGTCCTGAACGGTGCAATTGGAAGAGCCTTCGATTCTATAGGCGTATCCGCTGCCTGTATATGAGAAAACAGGCTTGCTACCGGTGCCATATGCTCCGATTGTGATGTTGTTTTTCGCACTGATGAAAATTTGCGTTGAGGATGTGTACGTAGTCCCCCTTTTTTGCAAATAGGTATTCCCGCTCACCAGGGAAAATCTGGTCCAGGAACTGTAAGGGCTTGTAATGGAACCATTCTGACCGGAGCTTGTGTTGGTCGGATCAATGTAGATGGTTGCACCAAAAAGAATCGAAGAATAAAATACGAGTAGCAGAAAAGTTAGTGCAAGAAATAAAAATCTGGGTTTTTTGTTGGAAATTCCTCCTCCTGTAATGCTCCGTTTGTTTTCCATTTGTAGTCGTTTTAGTTTGTTCATTTAACATTAATTCAAAAATAAATTTCAATGCTGCTAATCAGCTACTTAATCGGGTAGCTCAGCAGGGAAAATGTATTCTATCAGATTGTTGCTGTAAAATTCTCCCCCGGACAGCATTTCTCATCCCGGAATGCTGCCCCGCGAAAGTTTGATGGAAAACTATGCCAGAAATCCTGGTTGAGTTGCGCTTAATTAGCTTTTAAACCGAAATGGAATCCGAAATCGATTACAGACAGCATATTGAGATAATTATTAATTTCCTTATTAAGTTAATTTAAAAAGAGTCTAATTAGTGATAGGGGATATTGTTGGCCTTGCTTTCTCATTTTGGGGAAATTCTCCCCGGGGAAGCCGCAAAGGTTTAGGAGGATAGCTATTGCTCCGGATTCCGGAAACACTGATGCACGTATAACAGATGATATTTATCAGATCACCGGAAATATTCCATAAAGATTAAACACATGCTAAAGAAAGAAATTCCCTTTTGACAGACTATAAGGGCTGATCACTTCTTTTTAAATAAGTTTTTGCTGAATGATTTGAAGAAGGAATTATCCTTTTTCTCCTCATAATAAGTGTATTCATATCCGTAATCATAACTCAGACCTCTCGCTTTAACATCGTTGATCACAAGGCTGATGTGAGGTATGTTCTTCTGAGTCAAATGATTAATATTTGTTGTAAATGCTTCCTTTACAGTAAATCCTTGTCTTACAACGTAAATATTTGCATCCGAATACTTCATTAACAGGTACGTGTCAGATACAACGCCAACAGGTGGAGAATCAATAATAATGTAGTCATACAGCTTTTTAAGGTCATTGATCAGCTGTTCAGTTTTTTGGGAAGCGATCAGCTCAAGCGGGTTTGGTGGAATTGGTCCGGCTGAAATGAAATCAAGGTTATCTATACTTGTTTTCTGAATAATTTCAGGCAGGGAAGATTGATTTATCAGGGCGGTGCTGATCCCTTTCTGATTGGACAGGTTGAAGTCCTGGTATAGTTTTGGTCTTCTGAGGTCAAAACCCATCAACAGGGTTTTTTTACCAAACAGGGCATAAACACAGGCGAGATTCTGCGATATAAATGATTTTCCTTCCCCTGTATATGAAGAAGTAACCACAAATATCATTTTCTCATTATCCGTGGCATAGAATTGAAGGTTAGTCCTTAAACTCCTGAAGGATTCCGAAATTGGTGAATTGAAGGCTTCATTGATAACGATCTTTTCTTTGCTGTCATTGTGAAATACATGACCAAGGATTGGCAGGCCGGTGATGGATTCAATCTCCTTTTTCGAAGAAATCTTTGTGTTCAGGAAGTCACGTAAAATTATAATGATAAAAGGAATCATTAACCCCAATAAAGCACCGATAATCAGGGTTAATTTGTTCTTGGGAAAGACCTGATAAGAAGTTATGTATCTTGCAGGATCAATCACTTCATAATCGGGGGCATTTGATGCACGGGCAATTTGTGCTTCAGATCTTTTCTGGAGCAGAAAGGTGTAAATTGCATCATTCAGCTTGAATTTACGTTCAATACCGAAAAGTTGCCTTTCAGTTGAAGGGAGTCTTGACATCTCAGCAGAGATGCGTGCAGACCTGTTGTTAATATCCTGAAGGGCAATCTCAGTGGTTGCCGCATTACTGCTGATGTTTTCGTTGATGGTTTTTTTCAGGTTGGCTATCTGAACTTCAATAGTATTAAGTCTCAGATTCTTAATGTTTCCCTGGTTAAGCAGGTTGGTTCGTTCTGAATTGAGTGTAATCAATTGGGAAATCAACTGGTTTAACAAGGGATCCTGAACATTCATCGAGGAAGGGGCAACAAGATCAGATAAATCTGTATTTTTTTCAAAATAATCGCGGATATAATCATAATACTTCTTCTGCATAATAAGCAATGCCCGTTCACTTTCAAGCTGGTTCATCCTTTCGAGCGATTGTTGACCCTGAAAACTTATATCCATAACCCGGTTCGAAGTCCTGAAATTCTGAAGTTTGCTTTCAGCATAAGTCAATGAATCCGATACTTCGCTGATCTGACTGTCGATAAATTTCACGGTGTTGATGGCAATTCTGTTTTTTTTCTCGAGGTTTTTCTCAAGATACGCATTTGAAAGTGTGTTGAGAAAGTCAGTGATTTTGTACCTGTTGTCGCCAGACATTGAGATTACAACAAGTGAAGAGGTTCTGGAAGTAACGTTGGCAGTTATGGATGCCTGGTATTTAAGCGTCAGGTAACTTAAACTGTTGAAAGAAAAATATACTTTACCGGATGATGGCTGAAAGTTATTCCCTTGAGGTAAATGCACCTTAAAGCTATAGTTTTCTCCCTTGATTTCCTCGCCGAACTTGTAAGTTCCTGAGATTTTCACTTTCGGTGCGATTTTTACAATATTATCATCCAGATAGTTGTATATCAGAATGTTTTCTCCGTTTGCTTCAATGCTGAACTCATCTTTATTCAGTATCCTGAAATAGATCGGAAGATCAATGGGCTGAAGCGAAGATTTATCAATACTTATCTGTAATGGTTTATCAAAATAGATCTCTTCGGTTTCCCTGAATAGTTTGTGTTTGATTATCCCCCCGAACATATACCTCTCCGAGTAAAATGAAACGTCGAGATTGAGTTGATTTACAGCATCATAAATCATCGTATATGAGGTGAGAATGCCCAGTTCATTTTCAATATTCTGATTACCTGCAAAGAGGCCAAAACCCTGCATGATATCCTGAGAACTCATGAAAGAATTCCGCTCGGATTCCTTGAGCAACAGTGTAGAGTGATTCCTGAAAATAGTGGTGGAGAATTTGTTGAAAAGAAATGCTGCCGCAAGAAAGGCGGCGATAGAAAGGGCAAACCAGAATTTGTGTCGCCACAGCTTAAAAATCAAGTCCCGGTAGTCTGTCTTCTGCTGGAATATTTCTTCTGATCTTTTCACGGCTTCGGGTTATCTGAAAAAGTACAAAACAGTTATAAGTGTTGTTGTAGTGGCAAGAAATGTGGCATAAGTAAAGGTCCTGAGACTCCTGAATTTGGTTTTAATGGGCTCTACGATTACAACATCGCCGGGTTGAAGGTAATAATACTCATTTTCAACAATTTTTTTATCTGTCAGGTTCAGGTTGTGAAATCTGACCAGGTTGTCGTATTCCCGGATCAGTGTTACCTTGCTTTTGTCGCCGTAATCAGTTATTCCGCCTGCATATCCAAGGGCCTGAAAAATATTGATCTGCTCCTTAAAAAAGGGGAATTCGCCCTGGTTCCGGACTTCTCCCAACACGGTAATGTTACTGTTTACAAACTTCATGGTTATTGCAGTATTGCTGAGATACTGGCTAAGCTCAGCTTCAACTTTGGCTTTTGCTTCAGGAAGTGTAAGGTTATTTAACAGGATTTCTCCGATAAAAGGAAAATCAATGGTTCCTCTTTCACTTACTGTATAACTCAGAAGATCTATACTTAGCCCCCCTGTAATTGAAGAGTTCTGGTTACTGAATATCCTGGCGGTTTGTTCGTCGAGGCTTAAAACATTGATATACAGATTGTCAAAAGGCCGTATTTTTTTTATCGGCCTTAGGTGTTCGTAGCTTTCCTTGATTTCCGAACTTGTTTTGTTCTGAACGTATTTTAGGTTGTCCTGCGGTACACACGACGCCAGTATTCCTGAGATAAGCAATAACATAAACAGCTTAAGTGTAAACTGACCCGGGTTTTTCATATGGTGTTCTTTTCTGTTTGGCTGACTGTTAAGTTCAATTATCCGGCATTTCATATAGTAACGCATGGGTTAATCAATCATTGTTGTTTCAGGCAATTGTCTGAAAATTCCTTTATTGACCTGAACCTTTTGCAACTGTCTGAATGGTTTTTATCAGCAGCATGAAATCTATTTTCAGTGACCAGCTGTCAATGTACTGCAGATCGAGTTTCATCCATTCGTCAAAAGTAATGTTGTTCCTGTTAGGCGCAATCTGCCATATGCAGGTGATGCCCGGACGCATTGACAACCGCCTGAGTTGCCATCTCTGATACTGGGCTACTTCGCTGGGGAGGGGTGGCCTGGGCCCAACCAGCGACATGTCTCCTTTTAAAACATTAAAGAACTGGGGGACTTCATCGAGGCCAGTTTTTCTGAGTATCTTCCCAACAGCTGTGATTCGTGGATCTTTTTTTATCTTGAATACCGGACCATCCATTTCGTTCTGGGCTTCGAGCAGGGGCCTCAGTTTCTCGGCATCCTGAACCATTGTCCGGAATTTATAGATGTTGAATTCACGCCCCCTAAGACCAACCCTTTTCTGCTTGAATATAACCGGTCCCCTTGAGGTGAGTTTTATCGCAATAACAATTAGCAACAGAATGGGGGACCAAATAAGCAATATAAGGAAGGAAGCTACAATGTCAACGACAAATTTCCATTGATGTGCATCCTTGTTGGCCGGCGTATTGATAAATGTGAGAAAGGGTACTTCATTGTAATAACTCAGATGAGTCTTGGTCGCAGGCATCTGGAAGAAAGCAGATTGCAGCCTGAATACAACCCCGATTTCTTCACATGCAAACACCAGCTTTTTAATTTCAGCCTGATTAATGTCATTTTTGCAATAGAACACTTCGTCAACAACATGCGATTTTATCAGGTAGGCCAGGCTTTGAGTATTTTGAATGACCTTGACCCTGCTGCTGAAAATCTCTGAAATAATTTCCGATTCAGATATTATGGTTACAATTCTGAATCCCCATTCTTTATGGAGAAAAAGTCTTTCAATAAAATCAACACAGTTTTCATCAGCGATTAATATGATATTTCTGGTGTTTAATCCTTTGCTGAGTAGATTTTTATGATACCTGTAGGATAGAATAATTATCAGGTTTAGCAATATAAACTCAACTGATGCAAACACCAGGAGGATGTAAAAATTAACCTGGTCGAGTTTTAGCAATGAAATAATGATGGCCAGAATCCCGGTTCCGGTTAAGATAAATAAAAAACTCTCTAGCAGGATGATCGCCGTATCCTTGGCCCTGTAAAACCGGGTGAGATTTGTTTTGCTGATCCCAAAATGCCATAAAGGGATCATGATCAGTAAAACGGTGAGATACTGGCTATTGTATTCAATGTCGGCTATTGATAACCAGTTTATTATAAAAAAAGCCCCTATAAAAGCAAATACTGACAATATCGTGATGATAATGCCAAAAGTTTTGCTTCCAAGCTCCTCGCGCTCCTGTATCATTTTCGCTATTCGGGGGTTTTAGTATTTAATCGCAAATCAGGTTAATAATAATGCCTTAAGTGCCAATGTCAACAAATTAATTCCGGATTTGTTTCTTAGCCGCGCTGCCGCTTTTCAACCGAAATTATTTTATGCAAGAAATCCGGTAAACCTGAAAATATTAAAACCAAAAATCAACGTCAGTCAAAAAAAAGAAATCTTTTCACGATTATTACAACATGAATAATTTTCTTTTTAGTGGTCGAAGGTAGAAATGTACGAGTTATCAAAAATAATTATATTTCACAACTAAAACTCATATTTGTTGCGCTTTTACTTGAAAACAACCTATAATTGACAAATTTCATTTGTTGCCGGGGTGAAATATAAAAAATCTCAGCGTTTATTTATAAAATGACTGCCGAAACAGAAACAACAGTAAGGTTTTTCTTCGATCCACCATGTCTGTATTTTCGGGGATAAGTTAAATGCCGATAAATTCCCTGAGAGATGCCAGGAGGTTTTCTGAAGCGCCTGGCCCTATGGGTTTTGAAGGTCTAATTGTGTCGATCCGGTTTAAAGCTTCAAAAAGGTCCTGTTCCGAGTAGACATCCCGGACGTATCCCAACCTTCCAAAGCTTTTTGCTGTTGATATCTGGTGATCATTTCTTGTTTCATGAAAACTTGATAGCCGGGGCATTACAATGATGGGTTTGGAGAACTGCAGCGCCTGAATGATTGTTCCCATTCCTGCGTGCCCGACGATAACATCAGCTGACCTGAACCTGTCAATAAAATGTTCAGGCTCAATAAAGTCAGTATAACGGAAGTTGGTTGGTAGATATTCTGCCCTGGAAATCTGACCAAAAATCTCTTTATAACCGGTGTCGCCGGCCCACCGGTCAACAGCTCTGATCAGCCTGTCGAATGGTTCCTGTGTTCCTACTACAACAAAAATCATGATATAACCGTTCCTTTAAATAGCGTTGATTTATTATCGGCCAGATGATCCCATTGGGTAAGGTGCAGCCGGCTGAAAGGTTTTGCAATGCGGCCACTCATGGATATCCGGTCAACATTTGCTATGCTGTCGATCCAGATTGTCTTTTTTCTTTTCAACCTTCCCCATATAACAGCCATAAGCCCGGGTGCTGCCCCTGTTGAAATAATCACATCAGGATTTTCATTTACAATAATTCTCCTTACTTCAAAGGCCATTTTAATAAGCTTCAGTTTTTCCCATCTCGTTGCATCGGTAACTGCATAAAATTTATAGCCTTCAACCTGGGCCTGATTGCCTTTATGGGTGGACACAAAAATCAGATACTGTCCGTCAAAAGCCGGCAGAAGTCTTAACAATTGTATCCAGTGGCCTCCGCTGGAGGCGATGGCAAGTATTTTAATTTTCCCCATTATGGCGACTACTGCTTTTACGTAAAAGTCTTTTCATAAAAACGACGATTACACTTCTGTTGAGCTCATAAAAATGAACAATTAATTCAACTTTCATCCTGATCCGCATAAAAAATGGCTTTCGTGGATGAAAGTGCTTTTTGCAATAATGATTCAATGCTTCAGGGCTGGTTGCTCTGAGTTCTTTAACCTGGAACATTTTCTGATGCGAAAATAATAATTTTGGATGATTATCGGAAAGATTGGCATTGAAAATCAATCCCGTTTGGGTTAATTTGGAAAAGTTCTGATCGAAAATAAAGTTGCCGTGACTAAAGACAGTCCAAGTTTTATTTAGTCTGACTACAGACTGTATCACATGCGGATGATGTCCAAGTATGAAATCAAAACCGGCATCGCTTAATTCCTGTGCAAGAATTTGCTGTTGTGCATTTTCCAGTGTCAGATATTCATCACCCCAATGAATGCTGATGATGCGGATTTCATTATCGGCTTTCCGGCTGAGATTCAAATCACGGATAAGATTGTTGTTGGAACTGCGAAAGTACTGACCGCAGTAATTCTTATCATCTATAAGGCTTACTCCCCAGATTTTTAAAACTTTGCTGTTCATTTCTATAACCAGGGGGGTGTTGTCTCTTCCTGCGACAAGAATGCCTTCTTTTTCGAGAAACTGAAGGCTATGTCCGGCAGATTGCACTCCATGCTGACTGAAATGATTGTTGGCAACGTTGGCTATTTTAATTGCATTGATCTTTCTGAAAATAGTTGCAGCACTTTCAGGTGCAAGATAAACTCCGTTGCTGATGTTACGCTTCAAGAAATGAATATCCGGGGCAAAACCCGACTCCATGTTAAAAATAAGGATGTCTGCCTCTGATATTACCTCATAGACCTTCGGACTCAGCAGCCTGGTATAATCGCTGCTGAATTTTTTTATAATTCCCCGGCCGAAATGATGAACATTTTCGCCAAGCATAATATCACCGACACTACATAGATTGATTGACATGGCTTTCAATTAATTTAAACTTTGCATTGGTCGGATTGTATTCCTGCATTTGCACAATTGAAAAGGAGAGTTCTGGCAGAAGTTTATTCAGCGTGGCGGTCAGTTTTGTTGCCATTTTGTCAAATAGTTGCATTTGCTTCAGGTGAATATAAACAGTCACCGAATAATCAGTTTCCTGAACAATGCGGTAGGCGTCGACCTCGGGGAAGTCAAATAGAATTTTATTGAAATATGCTCCATGAATTGAACCACCATCCGGTTTTCTGATAAGGTCCCTTGTTCTGCCTTTTAAATCAATTATCCTTGGCCATGCAGAGCCGCATATGCATCTGTCGCTGGTGATACTTCCTATATCTCCGACACGGTATCTTATGAAGGGATAGTTCTGACTGTTTGTGTTGGTCAGCAACAATTCGGTAAACCCGTCTTCTGTTGTCAATGTTTCAGCAAAGCAATTGAGAAAATTGTAATGATATCCCTGGTGTTCAGGACATTCACATCCCAGGATTCCACCATCATTAGCCCCGTAAATATCAAATACAGGTTTATTGAATGCCGCCTCTATTTGTCTGCGAACCGATGGTATTAATTGCTCAGAGGTTGTGAAAATTGCCCTGAGCCCCTTGAAATGTGATGAGAACTCAGGCACTGATTTTATAATGTTAAGGATTGAGCTGGGGTATCCATAAATCAACACCGCTTTCTTTAATTTTGAAAGATCCGGTTTCAGATTATTGTCGATCATGTCACCCTTAAGGAAATAATTGTTCTGAAGTTTGTGATAAATACTCTCAGAAAATTTTTTATTGACTGTGCGGAGAGAGTTACCGGCTATTGTAACAAACGGCTCCCCGGGTTCATAACCGCAGTTGTTGTGCCAGAACAGATAGTTATGTGCCCACATCCAGGAGAGGTGCTCCTTGTCGACATAATACCGGAAAGGTTCGCCGGTGCTGCCTCCTGTTTTCTTAAACTGATAGTCAACGCCTTTAACCGGGGTAAAAACCAGATGCTGGTTTTCGGATAGCATTTTTTTGTCGATGACCGGCATGTCTGTCAGCACCTTCTGCGGATTGTCAATGATCTCATCCGGGCTAAATCTACCCAGTAAGGGGCTGTAAAATCGGTTCTGGCTCCTGATGGCCAGCAGGAATCCGGCAAGGTTCTTATTACGGGCTTCCTCAAGAGGCGATTTATTATCCCAAAGCCTGACAAGCTCCTTGTATTTACCCAGGATATCGGTGCCCCTGGCCAGGTCAATGAGTTTTATGCCTGTCTTCATTGGATTGCAGATTCTATGGTTTTAAATTTACTTTCCCAGGTGTGTTCTGCGGCTGCACTGACTCTGGCTTCTGATAATTCTCTGCTGTTTTCTTTCAATGCAAGCAAGGCTTTTTCCAGGTATTCTTCAGGCGTATCTGCGAAGTATACCAGTGAACCAAAAAGTTCCTTTACTACCGGGATGGGGCAACTGACAATGGGCTTGCCCATAGCCAGGTATTCAAGGGTCTTAACAGGGTATGAATTGTAAATCCAGTCGGCCATAATCCAGTTGAGCAGACAAACATCGAAAGCCCGGGCATAGGAGGGGAGTTCCTTAAAATCAACAGGGCCGGTAAAATAAATGTTGTCAAGATTTTCAAGTGAAGAGTAATCTCCCAGCACTTTTCCGATAATTACAACCGAAAATCCGCGCTCTGCAAGTATTCTGAAGACTTCTTTGTCATTGGCATCTGAAAGTGTTCCAAAATAACCGGCAACCGGCAGGCCCGATGCCTTAACTTTTAACATAAACGGATTTACTTCCACTGCAGTATTGAAATGTGTGAAGTTTACACCATGAGTTAACAAGGAAACCTGCCTGCCTGTAAGTTGTTCCAGTTTAGTCCTGATATTCGGAGAACTTGCGAATAAAAGATCGACATGAGTCCCGAGGTAATGTTCTTTTCTCCGGAGTTCTTTCAGAAGTGCCTGGTTGCTGGTCCTGAAATCTGAGATAAGGTCGGCCGCCTGATAAATTTTGCGGTAAAAAGGTTTATGCAGAACCGGCGATAAGGTGAAGCTACCCGATATCCACAAAATGGTTTCTCTGATCCTGATGCCCAGAAAAAACGTAATAACTGCTATTTGAAGCCTGATCAGCATGTCATTGATCTTATCGCCGGTTGCACTGAACAGAGGAATGTAGAAGGGAACCAATACGTAAACTCCCTGATCTGCTTTCCTGATAAACTTAAGGTGGGTCTGCAATTTGTTCAGTATTTTTTTTCGCATTGATTTTCTGTTCTCCGAATTTACCGCCGGAGATTTAAATGCGATAGGATTTACCCACAGAATATAATATCCTTTTAGCTTAAATTGCATCATTATCTGACGGGTACTGGTAACAGAAGGTCTGAACCAGTCGGTACCGCTGAAGATAATCCATTTTTTCATACAGAGAAGTCCTGTTCTTTGATTGTTGGATTTCAATTTTTCTGCATCGCTTCCATTTCATTATAAACAATATCCGGTGTCCTGCAAAAAGATCTGATATTGTCATGAAAAATCAGGTGAAGGTAATCGTCAGTGTTATACATTCGGGTCAGTAAGCGTTTATGACCTGGTCTGATTGATTTTTTGTCAATGAATAAATTCCTGAAATAGTCTGATCGAGGGATGAAATGATCTGTTTCAACGTACGGATTAAACTTTTTAATTTGCCAACGGAGCAGAAGGTTGCTGTTCCTGTTGTTGAATCTGATAATCTGGAGCATTGCAGGGCGAATACGGCTTTCAAGTTTCAGGGAAACGGGGAAAGCCGTGGATCTGACAGAATTGGATTTTTGCTCGGTTGCCGCAATCTTCGCATGTGCTTTTTGAGAACGTATCAGGCTTGCCGGTAACGAGTGATAGGCTTTAAGTATTTCTCTGTCGGCAAATGGGGTGACAGGCGTCAGAAAGTGCTGTGCACGCAGCAGGATCGGCTGGGTGTTGCGAAATGAGCGGTTGTCAGTGTCGTGGTGAATCTCTGTGTCAATCAGGAGCTCCGATTCCGGATACTCCTTGTATAGTGATGTATATTGATTCCAGATGTCATATTTATTATAGCAGGTCAGCGATTCCTTGAAAATTTCGCGTGTAACACCTTTGGTAATCCAATCAAAAATGCCATGGATCATATCATCACGGGTTTTAATACCAGGAACCCTGAATGAAGGCATCTTGCCCGAACTCATGTCTCCGAAAAGTCCCATCAATGCCGTTGAAGAATAGCCGGATGCCAGACTGCCCAAAGCGCCCCATGAAAATGTTGGCGTTGTGCTCATTGCAATCATAAACGCGAGGCGACGGTCAATCGAATATGACTCAAGTACATGTAAGTCTTTTTGCAGCAATTCTGCAATTCTTTTTACGTAAGGGTAATCAAAAACCCCTGTTCCGTCTTTGAAAACATAAGGTATATATGGTATTTGGTTGTGTTCCATGAATGGCAGAAATATCCTGCTGTCTTTTCCTTTCGACATGAAAATTCCAAGTGGCTCTTCAACCTGCTGGTAAAGTTTCTTAAAAAAAGAATCAATGACATGCTTCAGGCCTTCGATGTAACTGTTGTCCGACATTTTCCTGCTTCTGTCGAACTTCTGGTAATACTTCCGGTAAACGACTGATTTCCCCTTCCGGATATAGATATCAGACGGTACAATGAGGGTTATCTCATTGAATTCAGTATTTCTGTATAGCGGATATTCCAACTGAAGTATTTCTGCAATTGATTGTTCATTGATTGAAATCTGCAGAGCCGGATTTGATGCCAGCGCAAAAACATTATTGCTGATAGCGAAGACTTTGCTGTTGTCATAAACATAAATCCTGTTACCACCCAACTGGTCATTGAAAATGATCAGGGTGTCGGTTTCATAAAGATAGGAGAAGCCTGAATATCTCCCGTTGAGTTCTTTAAGTTTGTCCGGATTCCCTGATCTGCATATATTCAGAATTTCTTCAGCAAGATAATTTCCTGCATCTTTCCTGTTTTTAATTAAGCTATCGGGAGTGGGTGATTCATAAAACGTACCCTCTATAAAAGCAAAATCCCGTTTATCCCTGATAAAGCCACAAATGTCCAGTTTGTGAATTTCGTCAGGAATCAGCAGCGCAAAGATGAATTTACCCAGGGAGTAGATATGTGCCCTGTTGCCAAACCCGCCGAAAAAATTCCTGATGCCTTCAGAAAGGATGTTCTGGCTTCTGTCCGGGTCATTCGGATCCGATTCAACAAGAAGATATCCTGCCATTTTGGGCTTGATCTGCTTGTCAATATCGATTTCATGAATAAACTCTTTCATGTACTGATAATTTTAGACAGTTAATACATCAGCTCAGAAAATGAAACAAAAGAATATCCGGTATTTCTAAGGTGAGTCAGTAATTCCTGAATCATGTCCAGATGATTACCATGGAAGCGGTGATGCATCAGAATCCCGATGATGGATGTATGTTTTCGGGCTGCTTCAATCTGGTAAAGAATTTCCTGAAGGTTGTAATGGTCAGCTGTTTCATATCCTGTGTATTTTCTGATCAGGTTCACCGAAACCGAGATTTCGCTGAAGTTGTAATTACTTCTGACACCCGGATGATAGTTGACGGATTTTCCAAAAATGAAGTCCTTTCCAAGCGAACGGCCAAGGAAATTTTTTAACCTGGCTTTCATGGTAAATTTGATCTTCGAAGAAAGTATTTTAAATCCGCAGTCAGAAAGAGCTCTCAGGGAACCGGAATTATAAGTGCCGTAAGGAAAAGTGAAAACAGGGGACCAGTGTTCAGAAAAATATTCATACATCAGGTCTTTCCCTTTGAGAATGTCATTGTATTGATCGGCGTAATTCCGGGAGCCACCGAATTCCATCTTTATGCCCGGGTTTTCAGCATTGTGATTGTAACCATGCTGTACGATGTCAATTAACCGGGGGTAGTCTGTCTTTAATGATTTTAACCAGTTGACAACTTCGGGCGTGATGTTTGCAGGCTCTACAGCATGGGCAAGCGGAATCTGTTGTTTCAGAAATAGCTCTGTCAGACTGATCAGGGTGTAGTCAAGGCGCTCCCTTACGTCATCATTCCGGAAAAAAATAACCGGCCTGTCGCTAACTTTCATATTGTTAATTTATATGATTCGGCCCAAATGATTGGCTGCTGTAATGAAATACCAACAATCCAAAGCAGTTCTGGTTTGTAAGGGTTGAAAAGAAAATTCTGCTAAAAGTAAATAAATAAGTGGCACATTTGGCCGGTAAATTCATTATTCGGATGACTCCCTTTCTTATAACCGGCGAATGCAATATCTGATTGTTTTCCTTAAGGCTTTGATAAAATGAAGGTTATTTAAATAATTTCAGGTAGCAGTTACGGGTTTCTTTCCCAATACTTTCCCAACCATAATTTTCAATGGCCCATTTTTTAATAAAACCCCTTGTTTCCGAGAGTTTAAGATACATCTCCGAACTAAAGAAGTCAGTAATGGTTTTGGAAAGCATTTCCGGTGTATTTTCTTTGATTATCATGCCGGTTTTACCTTCCAGCATGTCATTTTTAAAATTTCCTATATCTGTCACAATAATTGGTAATCCAAAGGTATATGCCATAAAAATGACACCTGACTGATATATTTTTCTGTATGGCAGTACGATGCAATCAGCAGCTGTAAAGTATTGCTCTACATCCTCATCAGGGATATAGCATATTCTGTAATTAATCAGCTGACTGTGAGTGGAGTCCGAAATGTCGGATAGTATTTTTCCAGTGTAATTCTCATCTTTTGAGTTACCGGCGATGAGCAGCCGGAAATTGTCTATAATGTTATCAGGCAAGAAGTCAAGACATTTGATCAGGATATCAAGCCCTTTATAATGATCGATATTGCCGAAAAACAGCACTGTTTTTTCATTGTCACGGATGCCAAGCAATTCTCTGCCTTCCCGGGATTTCAATCCTTTGTGACTGACCCTGTTGTTCAAACCATGCCTGACAACGGAAATTTTAGAATCCTGGGTGCCAAATTCAGTAATCAGTTCAGATTTACTTAAAGGAGTATGCACAATCAGGTGGTTTGATATCCGGTAAAGATATTTTAGCGTCAGCCTGTTAATCTTTGAATCTTTATTGTCTCTGCTGCCGGCATTTATATTGTGAACGGTCAATACAACCTTGTTGCCCATCATTCTGGCAATCGTTGGCAGAATAAGCCTGTCAATAAGTTTATATCTGTCAAGCCATTGAAAATGAACAATTCCCGGAGAAGAGGTGAGAAGGTACCATATTTGTCTGAAATAAAACCGCACGATGTTTAACCCTTTACTGAAAAAGGAAGAATTCTTTGGCAGAAACCTGAAAACCGGAATATATCTGACATTGGGATATTGAAGGAATAAATCACCGGTTACATCGGCATCCAGAACATTAATCTGGTCTTCTTTAAACTGGGCAAGTCCGGAAACCAGCCCGTACAAATAATCAACCTGTCCTGCACCATTAAAAATTGAAACTTTCATTTTTTACTATTTCAGTTGGGAATCGCGTTTTTTAAAACCCGCCAGGCTGAGAATTTTCCATTTAAAAAATCCGCCGATGTAATATATGTATTTGTGAGCCAATGCAATATATGCCACCGGTGAGGTGGCGTATTTGTGATAGAAAAGAACATCCTTCTTCACATTATTGTTTGATTTGATATCGGTCAGTGATTTAATAAGCAATCGGAAACTGTTATAATGATGCAGCCCGGAATTGCTTTTGTCGTTCCATATCTTCAGCAATGGTGATACTAAAATACGGTATCCCGCAAGTTTTGCCCTGAAAGTGAAATCACTGTCACCATGATATTGGGGGAAATCAGTTGCATTAACGTATCCAATCTTCTCGAAAACGGAACGGTGTATAAGTGTCCCCATTCCGGGGAGCCAGTCAGCTTCAATAGGCCGGCTGAATTGCTCTGAATCTTTCTGAAGCATCCCGATGGTATATTTTCTGCCGGACCTGGTATCGAAAATTCCTCCCATTGACCAGATAACTTCCGGCTTGTCAGCAAAATATATTTTCGAGCCAATAATTGTATTTTCCTCAGTTTCGCTGGCTATCAGCAGCAGATTCCTGAAATAATCGCCGTCCGTATGTATATCATTGTTCCACCAAAGAACATAATCACATTTAAGTTCATCAATGGCATACTGAGTTCCCTTATTGATGCCTCCTCCCCACCACAGACTGCCATCTCCATTCAATATTACGGTTTCAGGATAGTTGGCCTTAATCCATTCCTGGCTTTTATCTGTAGATCCATCATCAATAACAACGATGGTGAATTTTTTTGTTTCGTTGCTGAGCAGGTTGATCTGATGATACAAATCCTTCAGGCACTTTGAAGTGAAATGCAACCCGTTATGCACAGGAATAAGGACGGCTATGTTTGCTTCGTTCATTAGTAAGTATAGTTGTTTTCCACCGGATTTTCTTCAGCAGTGTTTGCAACCGCATCAGGGTCGCTGCCTGCAAGGGCTTGTTCTTCTTCCTCCAGTTCGCGATTATGTTTGTCGACATCAGCCAGGTATAAGATAATGCTGATGGTAACAATTGAATTGGCATCCCCAAACGGACCTGCACCGGTAATGCCTGTTAATATCACAAAAAGAAAAAAGTATTTAATGTAATTAAGATCATCGCTGAAACTTGTTTTCAGCGTCCGGTAAAGGATAGAGAATACACCAGCAAGAAACAGAATTCCGAATTTGCTGTAGTCTCCAATAATGCCGACATCGGATTGATAGAAACCAAACACATCCTTGTACATCTGTATTGTCATTCCATAGCCCGAATTTGCACTGTCAGCGCCATTCCCTGTTAAGTAGGCGAGGTTGTTCGGGAAAAACTCTGTGAGGAAGAATGTGCCGGCCAATACCCTTATATTTTCTTCAAAGCCTACACTCTGCTCTTTCGATAAACTGATAATGCTTGTAAATATATCCTGAAACATCAGTACAACCGGAATCGCTGCAAACATCGCAAGTAAGATCACCATTAGTTTTGATTTTACTTTGCGGCTCATCAGGATATTGAGCATAGTCAGAAGGAACATGGAAAATAAAAGCTGCCGGGTACCCATAAGTATAATCACACTGAAAAACAAAAACAACATGCCGATTCCCCTGAGCGATAATTTGTCAAAACTTCTGTTCAGTACATAGAAATATGCAAGAATCATATATGAAAGGCCAACCTGAAAAATCCTGATGGTTCCCCTTTCCTCAATCACCCGGACCCTGAAAATAATTGTTGGATAGGCAAAATACTGGATAATATAAAAGAACACATAGATCAGGGCCAGATACAGGATGATTTTTTCCAGTTCTTTATCCGGAATTCTCAACATGTGCAATGCGTAATAAAAAAAATAGAAATACATAAAACGTTGCGCAATCAGTGTCGTCTGAAAATTCTGATTATGCGCCGAATATGCCATAAACATACTGGTAACCAGTGCGAGAAGAATCAACCCGACTTCCCACTTATACGTCATCCTGAAACCTTCCCCTTTGTGATAAATCAACTGAAGCACAATCACCAGCAGGATAACACCAATTCCGGCAATTTCTGCAACTTTTGTAATCTCTTTGCCTATAAAGGCAAAATTGAAGAGCTCAAGCGATGTAATAATAATAAAAAGCGCGATGACTCTTTTGACCATTTTTATTGCAGATTGGAATCTTCAGTTTTACGTGCAGAAATCAGCGAAAAAGCAACCATAAAGTTACGTAACTTAACAATACACCGGGATGAATTGTTTCTACACCTCCTGCTGCATTATAACAAGGGGCGTATTAGGTATCTTTCACCGGTCCTTATTTGACTACGCTGGTTATATTTTATTAATTCCCTGATCTGGCCAATCTGATATCCTGATTTATACTTGAAACTGCTGAGTCCCATTTTGTGTTGACAGGCAGGAAAATAAAGTTGTGTATATATTGCGCAGTCTTGAAATGATCTTCTTTCTGCAGACTGACGGGATCAACTTCCAGTTTTTTAAGTATCCAGGCCTTCGGATCAAGATAATAGCAGAAATAACCGGCATCTTTAATAAAATCGATAATCTCACTGATATTTCTTTGATAATGGCGCTGTTCTATTTCAATCTGCAGAACGGGCTTTTGCTCTTTCAGTGTTTCAATTCCACCTTCAATTACTTGTAGTTCATGGCCTTCTACATCAATTTTTACAAATCCGATTTTTGATATATTTTTTTTCTTTACAAAGCTATCAATGGTATCTGTGCTTACATCAATAACACGGGATTTTGTTTCATCGTTTTCTTTGTAACTGACATTCAGGGTGCCCCTCGACTTAAACTCTTTTCCGCAAATGGAAGGGATCTTAAACTGCTTCTCGCTGATTTCATTGGAGAATGCCATTTTGTATATGTTTGATTTTCTGAACAAGTATTTTAACCGGGTATATAGTTCAGGGATTGGTTCAAAGGCATAAACCGATTCGCCGGGAATGAATTTCTGGGCGAAGGATGTGTAAATTCCGGTATTCGCGCCGATGTCAAAAAATAAAGTATTATCATTAAGGAAATACGGCATAAGGAGCAGCTCTCCTTCCTCCGCAGGAATGTTATTCCAGTTCAGGTTTTCCAGAAACCTGTAATGGCGCTTCTTATAGGCAGAGGGGAAAACCTTGATCAATTGTGTTTTTAAAAAATCCTTCAGATGATTCATGATGTTTTTTTTTGAGCAAATTTAATCTCCGATTATTGATTATTCTGTTTTGCAACCCGGTGTTTGGCAGATATGCATCCTGACTGATGCTGATTTTCATTTACTTGCCCCAGATGCCGTTGTCTTTGCCGGTGATGATCTTTCTGTATTGAATCGGTGCAATGATTGCACCAGGAAGATAAGTAACGCAAGAACCCAGGATTACTCCGGCCGAGCCCAAGCCAAGATACCTCGCAAAGAATACTGAGACGGGGATATTCAGAACTGCCACAATCACACAGACATAGAGCTGCAGGGTAATTTTGCCGGTTCCGTTAATGAAATAAATGAAAATAATGTACCAGATGTAAATTCCGATGAAAAGTGCAGTGAATGCTGAAAGCAGGAAAGGTATTTCCACCTTGTCACGTATCCAGACATGATAGAAATATGGCGCAATAACAAGCATTGCAGCGAGAATAAAGAGTATAGCTATCCAGCCTTTTACAAGATTTCCGGTCACCCTGCGAATCCAGGCAAAATCCTTCTTAATAAAGGCTTCTGTATATGCTGACCAGTAAGTGTTTGTAATTATGGTGAATAGCATAAGCAACAGTCCGAAATACTTATAGGCAACATTATAAGCAGTTACTGCCTCAGGGCCGACAACCCGTGTAATTATAAAGTTGTTGGTCGACATGATAATCACCACTGTAATCTGAATTATAAAAAATTTCGCTCCCAGCCCTGTAAGGTCTTTAAAATACTTGAAATTAATCAGCCTGATGGAGGGCCGGTAGTCCCGGTAATCGTGTCTGAAGAAATGGATCGTGGCCAATGCCAGCACCAGAACAGGCGCAGCTCCCAGGATAATTCCCAGCACAAGCAGGGATGTTTCCGAAGTCTGGATCAATACCAATACGGCCAGCAGAGATATCAGGTTTGCAAGCGGATCGAAAACATTGCTAAGCGCGGGCCGTTGGTCGGCAATAATAATAATGGCAATTAATCTGAGCGTAAATCTGAGCAGAAAGAACCCAAAAGTAATAATTACCAGTATGTTAAGCTCGTCTGCCAATGATGCCGGGGCCTTGAGGATTTCGTACCAGCTTAGCAACGGATTGATTGCCATAAAGACCAGGAAGAATGATCCGAACAGCAGGCTTAAAGAGGCATAGGCAGTGCTCACGTATATCCTGGCCATCTGATGTTCCCCTTTGGCCAGTGATTCCGCGAACCGGTTTCTCAGACCGTTGCCCAGCCCGATGTCAAAGTAATTCACCCAGGCCAGGATGGAACTCATTGTAATCCATATACCGTATTCAACCTCACCCAGATAACCGATAAGTAACGGTACGAAGATAAAACCGACAATTATACTGACACCTTTAATGAAGAAAGATGCGAGAATGTTTTTTCTGGCTTTTACACTGCGGCTATGACCTGAATTGAACCTTTCTATGTAGCGCAGGAGCAGTTTCTTCATAATCCGCTTTAAGGTAAAATTGCAGTAAAGTGTTGATTTTATTATTCAGGTTATCATGCCCGCCGGTGTCAATTGTTGAAAAAGTCAACTACCCGTTCCGCAAATATAGTGTAAAGCTTTAAATACTTCCGGAGCCTTCTTTCAATTTCAATACCGGTTAATCATCAAAGGCATCAAATTTTATACCTTGTGCCAATGGCAATTCGGTGGAAAAATTGATGGTGTTTGTCTGCCTCCGCATATAGGCTTTCCAGGCATCGGAGCCTGATTCCCGGCCTCCGCCCGTTTCTTTTTCACCCCCGAATGCACCGCCGATCTCTGCTCCGTTTGTGGCAATGTTTACATTCGCTATGCCACAGTCGGAACCCTCGTGTGAAAGGAAGCGTTCTGTTTCTATAATGTTTCTTGAAAAAATTGCTGATGAAAGTCCTTGTGGAACGGCATTGTGCAGTTCAATTGCCTCATCGAGCGTCTTGTATTTGATCAGGTATAAAATGGGCGCAAAGGTTTCCTCCTGAACGATACTGAAATCGTTTTCAACCTCGGCAATACAAGGTATGACGTAACATCCCGATGCAAATTCTTCACCACTAAGAACCTGACCGCCGTATACTATTTTTCCGCCTTCTTCAACGATCCTGGCCTGAGCATCAAGAAACGCTCTGACCGCATCCTTGTCAACCAGAGGCCCGACTACGGTTGACGGGTCCAGCGGATGCCCGATCCTGAGTTGCTTGTAAGCATCGATCAGTTTATCGCGGAATTTATCAAAGATACAGTCATGGATCAATAACCGCCTGGTTGACGTGCACCGCTGTCCTGATGTGGCTACTGCCCCGAAAAGGCTGGCCCGTAAAGCCATGTTGAGGTTTCCGTATTGCGAAACGATAATGGCGTTGTTTCCGCCCAACTCAAGGATACATCGGCCCAGACGTTCTCCGACTGTTTTACTTACATGCCTGCCCACCCTGGTGGAGCCAGTGACAGAAATCAATGGAATGCGCTTGTCCGAAAGGAAGTTATCTCCCATGTGTTTAGAGCTTCCCGCGATCAGATTCAGCACACCTTCTGGAACTTCATTGTCGGCCAGCACCTTTTCAATGATTTTATGCACAGCGATCGCGCTCAACATCACTTTGGATGAAGGTTTCCATATTACCACATTTCCGCAAACCATTGCTATCATGGCGTTCCATGCCCAAACGGCGACCGGGAAATTAAAAGCGGAAATCACTCCGACAACACCAAGCGGGTGATACTGATCGTACATCCGATGGCGCTCCCTTTCGGAATGCATGGTGAATCCATATAACTGTCTGGAAAGTCCGACTGCAAAATCTGCAATGTCAATCATTTCCTGAACTTCACCCAAACCTTCCTGGTATACTTTACCCATCTCATACGACACCAGTGATCCGAGCGGCTCCTTGAATTCCCTCAGCCTGTTTCCGATCTGCCTGACAATTTCTCCTCTTTTAGGAGCCGGAATCATTCTCCATATTTTGAATGCTTCAGTTGCTTTTTGAGTGATGACAGCGTAGTCATCTCCGGTGGCAAGTGTTACCGAGGCAATCAGTTTGCCATCGGCGGGGGAGTAGGATGGATTCGGTCCTCCTTTCGTATCAATCCATACTGTCCCGGAAGTTGCACCCTTGTTGTGTTCTGAAATGCCTAAACGGGAGAGAAATTCAGCAATTCTGTGATTGTCGGAAGATATCATGTTATTGGTTTTTATGCAACAAACAACAATTGATGGAGTTTGTTCTTCCGCCACCAGAAACCTTGTAAAATGAAATCTTAACTAGCTATAAATCAGGGGACAAGATATTCATGAAGAAATGCCGGAGCTTGCGATTTTTCAGATAGTCTGGGAATTACACGGGTTTGCCCGAGATTTTCTATAATCTGTAAGCCATCTTTCAGTATAAAACTGATAAAAGCTTCGGCAAGCGCTTTGTTTTTGCTGTTGTTAAGGATGGTGAGGCCATAAACCATGGCTTCACCATGCTGAGTGATTTTGTCCCCTGGTTTATTGCCTGCTATTTCCACTGAAACAGTCTGATAAAGATCTTGGAGGCCTGGTGAAGCGAGGTTAATGCTGTCAGATAATTCCAGATATTTTAGCTTATGTTGTATGGCAACTGATTTATAAAGAAATATATAATCTATTGATCCTGATTCAAGTAATGCCAGAAGGTCAACTTCTTTTGGCCTGATGAATTTATTGTCTTTCTGAAGAAAGTTCTCCGTCAGACCGGGCTGATCGAGGAATTTTTCTGTCAGTTTCATGGTAAGGATGGCCCTGTAGCCACAGGGATCTGAATCGGGATCGGAGCGCCCGAACCTTACTTCGGGGTTCATTAGAATTTTATACCAGTTATCCGCAGATAATGAATCAGCCAG
Source organism: Lentimicrobium saccharophilum (assembly GCF_001192835.1). Taxonomy (NCBI): domain Bacteria; kingdom Pseudomonadati; phylum Bacteroidota; class Bacteroidia; order Bacteroidales; family Lentimicrobiaceae; genus Lentimicrobium; species Lentimicrobium saccharophilum. Next base: position 1,038,875 of record NZ_DF968183.1, on the reverse strand, counting down.
CCTGGAATCTGAATGGTAAACAATGGACATTTCATTGCCGGCAAACAGCAGGTTCCAGCTTGCGTAATCCGGGATCAATAATTTATCTATAAGGGTGTAGTCCGCTGATGCCATTATATCGCAAGGCTTATTCAGGTCGGTGATTTTCCTTATTGAAGCAAGGCTGCCGGCAGACTCGGTGAGTATGCTGACTTCAGGGTGAATCCTGCAGAATGAATCGGCAAGTGCTTTAAACGGAACCGAAAGGCTGCCAGCATGAAATATCGTCAGTTCACCTGATAAGTCTGTTGACTGCTTCTCTGACTGATTGTTCCGGCATGAACTTATGAAAATCGCCGAAAGCAGAAGCCAGGCTGTAAAGTATACCATTCCACTTTTATTCATCTGAAAGAAGCTGGTGCTTGAGTACTTTAAAATGATGCTGCATGATTTCGTCCATATTCTCATGGAAATTATCAAATGCCCTTATAAGTTTCCTGCCTTCGGGAGTCAGGGTACTGCTTCCGCCATCTGTTCCTCCCCTGGTCTTCTCCAGCAATGGAAATCCCAGCCGCTTTTCAATGCTTTTGAGATCATTCCATGTCCGCCGGTAAGTAATGCCCAGCTTTTCGCATGCTGACATCAAGGATCCGGTTTCATCAATGGCTTTAAGTATTTTATATTTACCATCGCCGAGAATGCCGTTATCATCCTTGTCCGTGAACCATATTTTGTAATGCAAACGAAGCTCTTCGTACTTACTTGCTTTCATTTTTTTGATCCGTTAGATGAATACTTTCTGTCTGGCAGATTGAACAAGCCCCGTAAACCGGGGCTTTATCTCTATCGGTATAAACAACGGTAAGCGGTGTCACCTTTCATCCGTACCCCGAATTTTACATTTGCCGGAACAATGAATGTTTCAAAAGGCAAAAATGTTTTCCACCCGGATTCCCCCGGAAGTTTCACATCCATTTCTCCTGAAATAACAGTCATGTATTCGACAGAAGAAGTGCCGAACTCATATTCACCGGCTGCCATAACGCCCACAGTTGCCGGACCTTCAATGGTTTCAAAGGTGATCGATTTTACTTTTCCGTCGAAGTAATCATTGGTTTTGAACATAGCTTAAAGATTATGGTTTTCCCTGGCAAATCTAATTATTTTAAAGGGGTAAACCAACAGCCGGAGTATTATTTACAGATTTCTCAGGTCGCTGAACGTGCCTGATGCCGGGTGATCTGAGAAAATCAGCGGGATGATTTTTCCGGCCACTTCGTCAGGATTACTCAGGCGGTGATTATTATAAAGATCAATAAATTTGTTGCGCATGGGAAACTGACCTGCTGAGGTAGCCCTGATCTTTTCCTGCATGGGCGTTTCTACAATGCCGGGCGCCAGCGAGATGATCCTTACTGGAAACTCTTCAGATGACTGCTCTATAGCAATGCTCTTTGTCAGCATATCCAATCCGGCTTTTGAGGCACAGTAATTGCTCCATCCGGCATAAGGATTGTGTGCAGCCCCGGAACTGATGTTCAGGATGCTTTTGCTGATCTTTAGTGGCCGGGTAAAGCGGATAAATTCATTGATCAGCACAGCTGGCGCAATCAGGTTTGTTTTATGGTGTATTTCAATCCGGGTTGCATCCATTTTGCCTGAAGGTCCGATTGGCTCTATGGTTCCGGCGTTGTTAATCAGGGAAATTCTTTCGGGATTTACATCCTGAAGGGATTTAAAAATGCTGTCCATAAGCTCAGGTAATTTGTCTGTTTGGCTCAGGTCGAATGTAAAGTGCCTGAAGAAACTGTTGTTGGTTTCCGCAAGCCGGTTTAAGCTGGTGTTCTCATTGCGCGAGATGCTGATGACCCCTTCCCGTCCGGAGAGCAGGTTCCGGGCAAGTGAGCTGCCGATTCCCGAGCTGGTACCTGTAATTATGTATGCATTCATACCGTAACAATTTTTAGTTGCGGCAGGTGATGAACATTTGAACTTAGCCGCTGTTATTTCGTCGGTTAAAATTACACCTTTTAAGATTTTTAATATGAATAATGCCATATTTGTTTTTGATTACCCTGAAAATGAACCGGTAAAGTCTTATTCACCAGGGACTCCGGAGCGTCGTAATCTGCAGAAGGAACTAGACAGGATGTCTTCCGAAACGGTGGATATCCCGCTGATCATTGGCGGAAAAGAGGTCAGAACCGGGGATACTGAACCGGTAGTGATGCCGCACGATCACGGGCATATCCTGGCAAATTATCACAAGGCCGGTCCTGAGGAGGTTAAGATGGCCATTCATGCAGCCCTGAAGGCCCACAGGGAGTGGGAGTCATTTTCTTATGTGGAGCGCGTTTCCGTTACCCTCAGGATAGCTGAACTTATCTCTAAGAAATACAGGGCAACCCTCAACGCTGCCACCATGCTTGGCCAAAGTAAGAACGCATATCAGGCTGAAATCGACAGCGCCTGCGAAACCATTGATTTTCTCAGGTTCAATGCGCATTACATTTCTGACATTTACCATGAACAGCCTCATTCGGATCCTGGCTTTATCAACAGAATTGAATACCGTCCGCTTGAGGGATTCATCTTTTCGCTTACTCCGTTCAATTTTACCGCAATAGCATCCAATCTCAACATGTCGCCCGTGTTGATGGGCAATACAGTCCTTTGGAAACCCGCTTCCACTTCAATTCTGTCAAACTACGTGCTGATGCAGATATTCCGTGAAGCCGGACTGCCTGAGGGGGTGATAAATTTTATTCCTGGAGCCGGATCGGTGGTCGGCAATGCAATATTTACAGACCGGAATTTTGCCGGATTGCATTTCACCGGGTCCAACGTAACCTTTAACCGCCTGTGGATGAATGTTGCCCAGAATCTGAGGAATTACAAATCATACCCTAAAATTGTGGGCGAAACAGGAGGTAAGGATTTCATTGTTGTTCATGAATCGGCGCACGTGGATGAAGTTTCTACAGCAATTGTCCGCGGAGCTTTTGAGTATCAGGGACAGAAGTGCTCAGCTGCTTCCAGGGCTTATCTGCCTGCATCGCTCTGGCCTTTAGTACGCAACAGGGTAGGGGAGATGCTCTCGGAGGTAACCGTTGGTGATGTGCGTGAATTCAGCAATTTCATGAATGCAGTGATTGACGAGGCATCGTTCGATAATATCATGAATTATATCTCAAAGGCAAAGCAATCGCCGGATGCCGAGGTGATATTCGGAGGTAACGGGGACAAGTCGAAAGGCTATTTTATTGAACCAACCGTTATTCTGACGAAAGATCCCCATTTTATTACCATGGAAGAAGAAATTTTCGGCCCTGTGCTTACAATCTATGTTTATGAAGATAAGGATTTTAACGAAATGCTGAAACTGGTGGATGAGACCTCACCTTATGGATTGACCGGGGCAATCTTTGCGCATGACCGTCAGGTACTTGATAAGGCCAGCAAAGCGTTGAAGTATTCAGCCGGGAACCTTTATTTCAATGATAAACCAACAGGCGCCGTGGTGGGTCAACAGCCTTTCGGGGGTTCCCGGCAGTCAGGTACAAACGACAAAGCCGGTAGCCACCTTAACCTCATCCGCTGGACGAGCCCCAGAACAATCAAAGAAACCCTGCTGCCTCCTACCGATTTTCGTTATCCGTTTATGAAGGAAGACCGTTGTCACTGATCTTAATTCAAGTCCTGAATCTGAGTCACTGAATTAATTAATTCAGAAACTGATTACTTGTTTTGCAAATCGTGATTAAGTGATACAGCGAAGTTGAGCGCATGTTGAATCCGCCGATATTGCGCTTTTGTGAATTGCTTGAACCCTGAATAAGTCAGCCGTCTTCCGGAAGGAAACGGGACAGATCAAAGGAACTTTTCTTTATGGTTAAATTTTATTTATTGGTGGCTTTTTATGAGTAAGCGAACCCTGGTTTCAAAAATGGAGGATTTTTTTTCAATAGTTCTGAAAGATCCTGACAGAAAAAGCATGCCATTAATAATCAGGGAGTATGCAGGTTTTCTGGTCAGCAAGCCTTCCGTTGCGGAGCAGTATTTTCCAAAATTTCTTTACAGGAAAGGAGTGGACAACTGTAAGGATTACCTGATGACCCCTGCCATACAGCAAAAATGCTGGGCACTGAATGATCCAAACTATTATTCTCTGCTGGATAACAAATACCTGTTTGAGCGCTTCTGTAACCAGCATCAAATCAGCATACACCCGAGCATAGCCCAAAGCTATAATTCCCTTGTCCTTATTGATAACAGGGTTCTGCAAATTAATTCGCCTGAAGAATTCCTGGGTGTCATTGAATTGCTTACGGCAAAACTTGTCGCATCGGAATTTATTTTTATTAAAAAGATGCATGGATCAGGAGGGGGCAGCAATATTTTCAAGGTATCTTTTTCTTCGTTGAAGAGAGATAAAGTTGAACTTGAAAAAGTTTATAATGCAGTAATCCGGTCAGATTTTATTTTTCAGGAGCAATTGCAGCAGCATGAGGCAATTAACCGCTTAAATCCATATTGTGTAAATACGCTCAGGATTGAAACTTTTACCAACAGACATAAAGTTTCACGTATCATGTCAGGAAATATCAGGATCGGATTGAACAAAGCGCACGTTGACAATGTGTCAAAAGGAGGGGCGTTTGTTGGGGTAGACATGGAGAAGGGCGTTCTGAGGGAGGAGGCATTTTCTGATTTTACCCATGGCAGGGGCAAAACGCATCGCGTGCATCCGGAAACCGGACTTCTCTTCAGAGATTATCCTTTGCCATATTTTAAGGAGATTGTCAGCCTGGTTGAATCTGCCGCCAGCATAACTCCCGGATTAAGAATCATTGGCTGGGATGTAGCCATTACCGACAAGGGTCCGGTACTGATAGAAGCCAATGAACAACCAAGTCTGATGTTTGCAGAAATTGGTCAGAAAGGAATGATAAAAAACCCGGTATTTATGGAAATGTATAATGAAGTGACCGGGAAATATTAAGCGTTGTTGTATCGGAGTGTTTTGGATTTCCGATTTCTGGTGCATCTGCTGGTGTTGTTGAATAAAATAATAAAAGCTGCCTTTGATTAATAAGGCAGCTTTTGTCATTAATTGATTAAGAGAACTATTGCAGCGGAGCAACCACCTCGATCAGTTCAGGAAGGTCCATGCCGATCTTCTTCAAATGCTCGATTTTCGGAACGCCATTGCTGTTCCACCCTCTCCTGAAGTAAACGGCATCCAGTAATTGCTCGTAACGGTCTTCGCGATACTTTCGGGTGGCGGCCATTTTTTCTTCCAGCGTCATTTTTGAAGGATCAAGTCCCTGCAGTTCTGAAAGCTGTTTGTCATAACGCTCCTGGCGCGACAGGTATTCCTCGGCTGTCACAGGGCCGGCCGCCCGGTAAGGCTGCGCATCATGTTTCCTGAGGCCGTAACCGCGACGGATATTAAAGATGCGCTGGAAATTGTATACCCTTTCCGACTGGCGGATAATTTCGTGCTTATCGATATTATTGCCGGTTACTGCATTGTATATGGTCACATAGTTGTCAACATGTTCCGGCACTTTTGCCGGTTCACCGCTTAGTGCATTGCTTTCAGGCTCCACGTCATTCCAGGGTAATTTGCAAAGCCCCTGTAAACCAAACCATGTTCTGAACATCGGGAAGTAATGCAACGCTTCAGCTTTGTTTTCAAAAGTAGGAATCTGGTTATTTACCATGTCCATGAAAATAAGCCAGGCTTCATCATGCTGAGGGCCTTTATTGGTCATGGCGTATCCGCCCTGCTGAGCCAGTGATTCTTTAGAGATGTATTGTGAATATTCCAGTCCCTTGTTTTCCATTCCTATATCCTGAAGAAACTGCGGATCTCCCCATCCGTTGGCGATGAACATTTCCTTCATTTTTCTGACTCCGAGTCCGGCAATCTTGCCAAAGCCTTCACCCCTGGCAACCTGATGCAGCAATTCCATGGCATCATCGGCATTCCCGAAGTTCAGTTTAAGGCCACCGGTGCGCTCGTCGTTGAGAACCCCTGCTTCGTAGCACTCCATAACAAATCCAAGGATGGTTCCCCATGAAATGGTGCAAATGCCATAGGTGTCGCAATAGAAGTTGCCCTCAATGGTAAAGTCGGGATTAAAGATACCGGCAATGGAGCCGAGAGAAGAAGCGGTTTCATATTCCGGTCCGTCTACAATGACTTTGGAACCTTTGTACGGGCCCGAACGCAGCTCATAATTATCCACGCCCTTGGCGCATGACATGTTGCATCCGATCCAGCAGCCATCGGGAACACCCTGTGTAAATCTTTCCTTGTATACCTCGGAGTGAATTTTTATTGCATCCGGATGGCTGCCGAACTTGAAGTTATTGGTAGGCAGCAGGTCATAGTCGTTCATGACATTGGTGAGGTGTGCCGTTCCTTTTGAGCGCATTTCACACTGCTTGTCATCGAGTTCGCGCATTTCACGGTTGAACCGGCGCCCGCGTTCCATGATGGCATCAAGGTCAACCACGTTGTTAAGATTGCCTTTTACTCCCTTGGCTTTGGCTACCAGGGCAAGAATCCCTTTATCGCGGAAAACAGTACCGATACCGCCCCGGCCGGCTTGTTTAAGCCTGACAACTTTACGTTTTGAATCGAAGAAGCTGAAATTGAGCATACCGATAAGGGAATGTTCTGCCGCTGTTCCTGCCGAAACCACAGATACATTTTTGCGCCCGCTTTCTTCCTCAGCAAATATTTCGGTAAGTTTTTCAGCCAGCAGATGACTGTCTCCCGGGAGATCAATGGTTTCATATATCTCAATTACTTCACGGGTTTCGTCGAACAGGATTACCAGATCCTTTTCACTTTTACCCTGAAGTTCTAATGCATCAAAACCGCAGAATTTGAGAAAAGGGCCAAAGTAACCACCAACATTACTGTCAATTACAATGTCGGTTTGAGGTGAGATGGTAACCACCAGTGACTTTCCGGTTCCGGAATATTGTGTAATTCCGCAGATTGGTCCCATGCCGATTACGATCTCATTGTCAGGATCGTTCCACCGGGTGGTGGGTGTAGTGGCATCCCACAAAAGCCTTAGCCCAAATCCTTTACCACCGATGAATTTTTCTTTCATTTGAGGGGTGACCGGCTTTTCAAGAATGTCATGGGTTCCAACATTCACATAAACCGTTCTGTTGTTGTATCCTTTTTCAATCGGGGCCCATGAATAGCGGTACTCCTTGATCAATCGCAGTGAGTCTTTTAAAACTGTAAGGTCCATAGAAATATTCTGATTTTGGGTTTCCTGTTATTCGGTTCACAAATGTACAAAGTTTTGTAAACGCCCAACCTTTATTCATTGAAAATTAGCGATATGACTGCATTTTCATATCCGGTGGGTTATATAAAATAATAAATTCCGGCTTTCATGAAAGTGTGCTTATTGACATTCTTCAGGGCGTTATCCATAGACTTATTTTTCTATTTTTGCATCAGAGGGAACAGTTATAACTGAAAACGGATTGTATATGTCATTTGAAAGAGCTGCCGAGATCAGTGTTTATCTGAAAAAATATACAGTTGGAATTGCAGGCTGTGGCGGCTTGGGATCGAATTGCGCCGTCGCTTTGGCGCGTGCCGGCGTTGGCAAACTGGTTATAGCTGATTATGACATCGTCACCATTCATAATCTGAACCGGCAGTATTACTTTCATGACCAGATCGGCCGGCTGAAAGTACATGCACTGAGGGAAAATATTCAAAGAATCAATCCTGATGTTTCCGTTAAGGCTTTTGATCTTAAACTGTGTACTTCCGATATTGTGGATTTGTATTCGAAATGTGATGTTATCGTTGAAGCTTTTGACAAAGCAGAGATGAAGTATATGATCATTGAGACCGTACTGTCCAGAATTCCCGGAAAACCGCTTGTGGTCGGGGTAGGTATGGCTGGATGGGGAAATACAAACCTTTTGCATTGCAGATATTCTGAAAATCTGATTATCTGCGGGGACGAGTCTTCTGAAGTCTCGGAATCACTGCCCGTGTTAGCCCCCAGGGTAGGTGTCGTTGCGAATATGCAGGCCAATGAAGTCCTGAAAATCCTTCTAAAGGAGTTTAAACCTGTTCACGAATAAGGGAATTATCATGAAAATCATTCTCAATAACAAGTCTGAAACGTTCGATAAAGAGCAATTGACCATATCGGAGTTGCTCGCTGTGAAGAATTTCACTTTTAAAATGCTTGTGGTAAAGATTAACGGCGAGCTTGTCAGGCGTCATGAATTCGACAAGTCGACTGTCAGAGACGGGGATGATGTTATGGTTTTGCACCTTGTATCCGGTGGTTGATGTCAGATAACTTCCGCCACTACAAAAGCACTGCCACCTACAAAAATCAGATCATTATCAGCCGCCGCATCAACAGCTGCATGATAGGCAGCCGCCACTGACATATAGCTATCGCCAAAAAGCTCAAACTCAAGGGCCTTTGCCTGGAGTTCCTTTGCATCGAGCCCCCTTGGAATATCAGCTTTACAGAAATAGTACCTGGCATTCATAGGCAGGAGTGAAAGCATTTTCGTGATGTCCTTGTCGTTGACAACACCGATAACGAAATGTAACTGGTTGAATTCCATGCTGTTAAGCTGATGTACTATTTCGCTGATCCCGTCGGGGTTATGACCGATATCGCAAATGATGAGCGGTTTTTCCTTAAATACCTGCCACCGTCCGGCTAATCCTGTGTTCTGAATGGTTTTGTGAATACCTGCGGTAACCGTAAGGTTGGCAAAAAATGCATAGGTGGTTTGAAGAAGGTCGGTAGCTGCGATAACAGTTGCAATATTCTTTAGCTGATAATTTCCTGTAAGTGGTGATTTAAGAATACTTTTCTTTAGCGAATGAAATGCGGTCACCATCATTTCTCCTGCCACCGGATGCCTGCCATCCTTAACAACCTTAACAACCTCATCCGCGAAAAGAATGGGAGCATTCTTTTTTGACGCTGTTTCCCGGAACACCTCCGCTGATCCCGGCAGGGTTTCCCCGATTACCACAGGTACTTCGGATTTGATGATTCCGGCCTTTTCAGCAGCGATCTCCTGCAGGGTCTTTCCCAGGAATTGAGTGTGATCATACCCTACGTTGGTAATTATTGAAAGCAATGGGGTAATCACATTAGTGGAATCCAGCCGGCCGCCCATACCCGTTTCAATGATTGCTATGTCAACCTGCATTTCTTCGAACCAGCACATTGCCATGGCAAAGGTCATTTCAAAGAATGACGGCTTGATCTTTTCGAAATCCTGCTTATACTTTTCGATGAAACCGGTTACAAAATCCCGGGAAACCATTGTTCCGTCCACCTTGATCCGTTCCCTGAAGTCTTTCAGGTGAGGAGAGGTAAATAATCCGGTTTTCAGGCCATTTTCCTGCATAATGGAGGCCAGCATATGCGAAACGGATCCTTTGCCATTGGTCCCGGCCACATGAATGGACCTGAATTTCCGGTAAGGATGCCCGGTGAGTTCGCACAGGGCAATGGTGTTATCCAGATTTGCCTTGTACGCTGCTGCTCCGATGCGTTGAAACATGGGCAGCCTGCTGAACATGTAATCCAGGGTTTGCTGGTAATTCATCGGGCATGAATTTAGTTCAACTCGAAAATATATGTAATCGTTCCCCTTTGTTCTTCAGGGGCATCTTCTTTAGCACTGAAACGGGCTTTCATAGCTGCCTCCTTTGCAAGACGGATAAGTTCGGCATTTGAAGTCGTACTACCCCTGGAAGGTGCGTTGATACGGGTTACTTCTCCGGCTCTGTTTACATAGATGGTAACCACAACGGTTCCCCTGTCACGGAAAGTATTGGGCGGCGGAGGTATTTGTCTGCGGGTGCGTCCTTCAAGACTAAAGGAAACGCCGCCACCGGCACCGCCAATTCCGTCATACCCCTGTGCATCCGGATCTCCGGTGGGTTTCCCCTGATCGCCCGGTTTCCCGGTTGTACCCTGATTGCCTCCCTGACTTGAAGTGCCCTGCTTGGGCTTATACATAGCATCCGGATTGACAACCGGTTGCGGTTTGGGCTTGGGTTCCGGCTTTACAGCCGGCTTAGACTCGGTTTTTACAACCTCGGCCGGTTTTTCTTTTCTTACCGGTTGTATGGCAGGTACTTCCTCTGAGTCGTCTGTTACAATATCCTCATTTGACGCTGCAGGCTGGGAAGGGGCGGGAATAGCTTCTCCCGTGGCCAGTTCACGGGGTTGCAGTTCGCCCATGCCTTCATCGGAATAGCCCAGGTTTACTTCAACTCCGGCTTCTTCAGGAAGTGGAAGGGGAGTCCGCAAAGCCAGAAAGATAAGCATGACCAGCAGCAACGCATGAAATATCACCGTTCCCGCTAGGCCCTTTATTTTATCTCTGTCCATACGATCAGTCTGTCCGGAATTTATAACAAAAATACTGCCACAATTTCAGGGTTCATTTGGCCGGCTTGGTGGCAAGAATTACTTTATGCCTTGTATTGGTAAGTTCATTTACCTGGTTGACTGCATCGATCAGGGTAACAACATACTGAACCGGAACCTGCTGATCGGCTCTGAGCACAACTGATGCATCCTGTTGCCCCTGGAGTTTATTCCCGATTGTTTCGACGAGAAACTCCGGATTTACCGGGGTTTCTTCAACAAAATAGCTGTTCGTTGCATCAATATATACTGTAAGCGACTGCCTGGCCATTGTCTTGCTTGAACTGGATGGCAACAGCAGCTTGATGGCGTTGGGACTTACCAGTGTGGATGTAAGCATGAAAAAGATCAGCAACAGGAAAACCAGATCCGACATGGATGCTGTGCTGAACTGCGCATTTATTTTATTTCTGGATTTGATTGCCATAGTTTTCTGATGAAAATCAGTTTAAAGAAATAGAATCAGTCTGAGATTCAGGATGCCGGTTCGTGCAATAAATCAATGAATTCGGTAGCCCTGGCCTCGAGAATGAAAACAACTTTTTCAACCCTTGCGACAAGGATATTATAGCAGATGTAAGCAATAATACCAACAATGAGACCGGCAACTGTGGTAATCATCGCCTGGTAGATACCACCCGACAGCAAACCGATATCAATGTTGTTTCCTGCCATGGACATATCGTAAAATGCCCTGACCATGCCGATTACAGTGCCAAGAAATCCTATCATGGGAGCCGCTCCGGCAACAGTTGCCAGTCCTGCTATATTTTTCTCAAGTTTGGCGACTTCAAGCTTGCCGACATTCTCAATCGCGGCATTGACATCGTTCAGCGGTTTGCCAATCCTGATTATTCCCTTTTCTATCATTCGGGCAATCGGGCTATGATTGTTTTTGCAAAGGGATAAGGCTGAATCGATCCTTCCATTATGGATAAAATCCCGGATATTGTTCATGAAATTGTTTTCTTCGCGGGATGCCCGGTTGATTATGATATATCTTTCAATAAAAATATACACGGCAAAAAGCGACATCAGTGCCAGTGGCAACATAATCCAGCCACCTTTCAGGGCAAGTTCCCAGATTGAAAGTTTAATCTCTCCGGCGGCTTCAACCGGTAAAGCTCCGGAAACAAGCGTGTCTGCAATGGCCCCCGCGGGCTGGGTGATTTGTAGAAGAATTCCTGAAATCATTGTGAATTATTTTTATCAGGGTAAAATTAGTGTTTATAACGAGCAGGATTGTTGCATCGCGATTTATTCTATCAACATCCTGATGTTAATATTTAACTCACAAAGCGGCTAAATATTTTATCATAAAAAAAAGGAAGCAGGAGAAAACGATGAACTGTCTGTTCTCCTGCCTCACAAATGTTATTGTAATAATTACATTAACAGAGAGATAACTACTTTCAGCAGCAGCGATATCCCGATCAGGATAGCCAGAATAATTAAAAATGGCTTAAATCCTGACATGCCTGATTTTTCTGAACTTTCAGCTGACATGGTCGTGTGAATTAAATTTTGAATCCTTTGAAAACCAGCAATATGATTGGTCTGAAGCCGGAAACCGGCAATGGGAAAGGGATTCTATATCCTCAATACACAGAAAAGATTGAGAAGCTCTGTTGATTCAGGGAAGGTGAGTTTAGTCCGGAAGATCCCAGGTAAAAGATTTAAGAGTCTTTGATAATAATAGCGGGGTTTGAGAAAAACATCAGGTGCTGAATTTTCCTGACTTAGCGGGGTTTTCTCAAATCCGGTTTCCCTGTTTTCGGGGCATATGGGCAGGAGTGCGAATGTTTTCTGTCCGTAAACAAGCTCTGAGTCGCAGAGATGATCTCCCTGCAAATCAGGATAAGTCACATGCAACGACAGATAAAACGTAGCAATCAATAAAATAAAATATATTGCTCTGTTCCGGGGTTTCATCTGACCGCCTATTTGTTCATTATGTTTGCACGCGCAAAGTTAAGGATTAATTGACCGGATAACTGTCTGGCTGATAAGTTTTCCGGCGAGAGAAAGCAGCATTATTTTTTTGAATAATTTATGGATTCCCATTCCGAAAAGACCGGTGAAACTGGGTTGAGTGAATTAACTTTAGGCATGAGCGCAAGTTTTTTGATGCTGATCTGTCAAAATATTAATATATTTTCCGTCATCCAAATGAGTTTAAAACAGCATTATGACCGACAGTGAATTGATTTCAGGCCTTGCTGCCGGAGACCCTGAAGCGGGGCGGTTTTTGGTTAAGACACATCAACTGCAGGTCATCAATGTATGTCTCGGCCTGTTGCACAACCATGAAGATGCTGAAGATATTGCCCAGGATGTATTTGTGGAAGCCTTGAAAAATGCGCACCGCTTCAGGGGGGATTCAAAAATCAGCACCTGGCTCTACCGCATTGCCGTGAACAGATCGCTGAACCACATCAGGAACAACAGGAAGAAACGGTTTCTGTATGAAATCGGAGCAGTGTTCGGACTGGCAGATGATGTTGATAATCATAAATCCGGGGAACCATATACAGAGGATAATCAACTGGAGTCAAATGAGTTGAGGCATTTGCTGAAATCTGCAATTGACAGTCTGCCTGAGAACCAAAGGGTTGCTTTTACGCTGAATAAATTCGAAGAACTTCCTTATGCTGAAATTGCGGAAGTCATGCAGGTCAGCCTCCCGGCAGTGGAATCATTGATCCACAGGGCAAAAATTAACTTGCAGAAAAAACTGAAAAATTATAAGAATCTTTAATATGCGCAAGTAATCAGCGCAATTTGTGTCAAACTTAAAAGCTTAGTCAGATGAAATGCCGTGATGCTCAAAAATTAATCCTTGATTACACTGCCTCTGCAGATGTGCGGCAGTACAATCCGGATTTGGACCGGCACCTTCAGGAATGCATTACCTGCCGCAGGTTTTCTGAATTATATTCAGAAGCCTTTCAGGTTGTTGCTGCTGAAAGGGTTACTGAAGAAAACCCCGAATTCTATTACAATGTAATAAGCAGGTTAAGGGCCGGTAAAGCCAACCGTTTCGAGCATGGCTGGTTAAAAATAAACACCTTTCAGTTTGGTACCTCTCTCACCGGCCTTGCTGCGGCAGTCTTCCTTGGAATATGGCTTGGAAGCAGGGTATTAGTGCCTTTTTTCAATGGTTATGTTGTTCGGGAAGATGCAGCTTCCGGCTTGCAGGAAGCCTATGCGCAGGAAATCATGCAGCAGGAAGCTTCACTTGAACGGCTGGAAACGTATTTTTTTGATAACGAAAAAAACGAGGATAAATGATAACTGCAAGAACCAGCAGGATTATACTGCTTTTGATTATCCTACTGACTGTCATTAACCTGGCAGCTGTATTTACCGTTTATTATAAAGTGAGACAAACTGAAACGGCTACGGATCAAAAATCAGACAGCAGTATGTTTATGTGGGAAAGGAACAGGCCCCGGCCGGCTATGATAATCCGTGAAGCCGGTTTTGATGAAAATCAGGCCATGCAGTTCCATGATTCCAGGCTCAGACAGCGCGACTTAGTAGCTCCTTTGTTTGCCGAATTAAAGGATCTGAACGGAGAACTGATAGCTGAAGTGATGAAAGATCATCCCGATTCTCTCAGAATCGAACAATTGTGCTTTTTAATAGGAGATATTCACGGAGAAATCAAATTAAAAACGGTTGGGCATATGCGCGATGTATGGAACATTGCCAGACCTGAACAGCGGGATGAACTCGTGTTATTCTATCATGAGTTGCTGAAGGGCGATGTTCCGCCGGCCGGCCGGGGAGAGGGACACCGGTTTCGCCGTGGCAGACGATAATGAAAACTGACAAACCAATAAACTGCAAACTAACTTTTTTTTCAACAGTCAAATTTTAATGTTATGAAAATCAACAAAATGAAATTAATCGCCCTTATTGCCGGAATGGTAATGTTAACCGTTACTTCAGCTGACCTTTCAGCCCAAAGACCTGGCCGGGGTTTCAGAGGAGGATACGGACCCGGAGGGGGACAGGAAATGCAACGTCCTGCCAAAGGCTATTGGGCTGAAGATATTCCCGGTCTTACTGATGAGCAGAAAACCAGCATTGAAAAGCTGAGAACTGCACATTTTCGCAAAGCGGAATTGTTGCGTGCAGAAATCGGAGAGAAACAGGCCAGGTTACGTACCCTTCAGCTTGCTGAAAAACAAGATGAAAAGGCCATAGATAACGCTATTGACGAGATATCAAAACTTCGCGGTGACATCATGAAAGAAAGGGAAGCACACCGTCGCAGCATCAAGGCATTGCTGAATGATGAGCAGAAAACCTGGTACGATAACAATTGCGGGCGTGGTTATGGCAGAGGCCGGAACGATGTTAATATGAAGCCAGGTCGCAGGGGGCCGGGCATGCGTAACGGAAGGGATTGCCCGTACTATGATTAGGTGAAGGAATGTTTTCAGGAATAACAGCAGTGTTTTATGGCACTGCTGTTATTGTTTAATCGAAAATGCATCCCTTCCGTTCATACTGCCAATGTACATTGCATCCTGAATCTGCATGATTGCTCCACCCCATTGGTTGTGATCGTATATGAAGGGTGTCTCAAACCAGCTTTCAATATGCATGGTCAGGGTTAATTCCGAAATGCCTTCAGCCGCTATATAAAAAGGTCCCCCGTTTGGATTTACAGTAAAATAATTGTGAACAAATCCGGTGATGTCAGGCACCAGTCCGGAATTATTTTCATATATCTGTCCGATGCCAAGGTGGAAATTATAGGGTTGTCTGACTCCCTGAAGATCTTCCCACCATCCGTTCAGCATGAGATAATGGTATCCGCCTCCAAGTACTTCAGGCCATACCATGTTGACTTCAGGCGGGTTTACAAACATAAACGATTCATTCCGCTCTTCGGACAGGCCGAATGTGAAAGTTAGGCTGTCGTAATGCCCGGCTGGTATATTTTTCCCGGCAAGCCACTCCAGTGTTTCGGGAATATTGGTATCGGTGTAATGGATGTCTTCCCAATCTGATGGTCTGATGACGCTGCCGTCGCTGTGGTAAAGTGTCAGATCTGAAATGAAATACATGATCTCGGTCACTTCATAGGGATTTCCGGCCGCGTTTTCATAAATCATCTGGTCGGTAATCAGCGGTTCATTATCTACCTGATGGCTGAAAATAATTTTTAATCCGTTTTCAGATGCAGAAGGATCTTTTTCGGTGCATGCGATCATCGAAATGGCCATGAGTAAAACAAGTATTTTATAGTTGGGTCGCATATTCGCCGGATTTAGTTAAATTTTAATTTTGAGATTGATATAAAATGACCTGCCCGGTTCATACAATTTCTCATTGCTCCCAAGCAATCTGCGGTTGAGGTGGTCGTAGCAGGCGATGTCAAAGAGATTACTTACGCCGGCTGAGAGTGAAACTGATTTGTGCGGGTAATAATTCAATGCCAGATCGGTAATCACATACCCCGGGGACTTTTCTTCATAATAAGAAATAGATACATGATTTTGCGCTGCAACAGCCCTTACGGTTAATTGGGGTTTTAACCGGGGTTTCCGGAATTTGTATGAGAAAATCATTGTGGCATCCAGGGCCGGGATCTCCGGTACCGGATCATTTTTAATTACTTCTGTTCCGGCCAGTTGGTTGTTTTCGAGGATGATTTTTTCAGCTTTGGTGAAGTAGGCAAATGTATAGGCCCCAGAGACCCCGATATTGGAATTTTTAAATGGTATCCATGAAAGTGATGCTTCAAGCCCTGTAAAAACTGCCGCATCAACGTTTCCGAACTGTTTAACACCCGGCGCGCCCTGACTCAATGGCCGGGCAACATTCGGCGGAAGTAATACGCCTGTTATATAGTTGTCAATTCTTGAAATAAACAAATTCACAAGTAGTTGTGCTTTCCCTGGCCTGTAGGTCAGCATAAGGTCGGCCTGATGATTAGTTTCAGGTTTTATCAGCGGATTGCCCAAATAGTCGTAACGGTCGAACCCGGTTGCAAGGAATTTTATATACCTTTCCTGCATATCTCCAGCACGCTGGCTTCTTGCCAACCCCACGCCTATAGTTGTTTTTTTTGTCAGTCTGTAGGTGATGTTTCCGGATATACTGTATAATAACTGGTTTACGGGCGTACTTTTATACCATAGATTACCCTCCTTTGCAACAATCAGCGTATCTCCGGATTCAGCATGGTTAAGATCAAGGCGTGCCGCTATAAAAGCTTCAGTTTTTCCTTTTTTCAATACTGCTGAGGTAAAAAGCCCGGTATTAAATATCAGCGCATCTCGCCAAAGGTTGATTTTTTTCTCTGAGGTATATTCCTGCCCGTCCATGATCATAATCATGCGCATATCTCTGGTTCCGTCCTTTGTAGTGATTCTGGTATCAATTCCATGAAGCATATTCAGGCTTTTGAATGGGTAGGAGATGGAGAATCTGCCACCTGTAGATGAAGCATTGGCAATGGCGGTTGCCTGCATGATGCCGTTGTAGGGTGGAACTACCTGAGAGTATTGCGGCCTGAAGCTGTTATCCATCACATGATACACCTTCGAATGATATGCCGACAATGTCAGCCGTTTTTCAGGATTCGCCGGATCGTATCTTTCGAAATAACCGGAAAAGATATTGGTATTGCCTATTGTTTCATCCATGGGGAGGGCCGGGAAGAGGATGTCCTTACCAAAAGATCCTCTGTAAGAAAGGATCAGGAATCCGGATTTACCGGTTCTGAAGCCTGCATCTGCCGAGATATCTTTCTTGGTAAAAGAGGAATTCCACTCTTTGCCATTGCCGTCAGTGTAATTGTCGTAATCTTTTATCCCGCCGCCTAAACTCAGGAATGCCTTTTCAGCAGAGAAAAGAAGGCTGATGTGTTGTTTTAATCCGTTCCTGCCGGCATCGAAACCAGTATGGGAGGTTGCATGGAAGCCCCGGTTAAATGCTGATTGATCAGGTCTGGTTTTTATATGAATGCTGGCTGAAGGTGCAGGGCCGTATTGCAGCAGATAGGGGCCTTTCACAATCTCCAGACTGTTGACCTGCTCAGGTTCAATATGCGCGAGCACCGGATCCATACGATTGGGACATCCCCCTTCAATATGAATCCCTTCATCCAGAAATACGCTGATCTGCGAGTACCTGAATCCCCTTACAACGGGATCTAACGCATAACCTCCCCGCCGGATCCCGCTGACATTTGGTTGCCGCCTGAGAATTTCTCCCAGATCCACTTCCCTGATCTGTTCAAGTGAACCTGCATTTATGACTGAAACAGGCATCCTGCGGTAAACAGAGGTGTCGGTCAGTTCAAACACCGGTAATTGCACAATACTGTCCTTTTGCTGTGCAACAACTTCTGCTGTTGGCATAAAGAATACTGAGGTAATTGCAATCAGACCGCTTATTATCCGTTTGCTGTTTCCGAAAAAACTTTTCGTTCTATTCCTCCTCATCTGGTATTTTACAATTATTATTGATTCAATTTATGGCCGGATTAAGGCAGTTGGATTAAAAGGTTAAATCCTGGCATCTGCCTTATCAAAGATAACAAATCTTTTCAGTAACTCAGGGCCTGTCCGATAATGGATTGCTATAAAGATGGTAATCCCTTTCCGCTTAGGAAATTGAAACCACAAACAAAATTACATAATTATGAGCAAATGTTCATAATTTTTAGGCAAGGAAATTGATCCTGGATGTTTTCGTCCCGGATTAAGCATTTGATAGTGCTTAAAAGATTAAATGGTTTGTAATCAGCGCAATAAGAATTGTACCGAACAAACCCTGAATCGGGATTACCCTCATAAAATCAATAATAGTTCAGTCCTATCGGGCCTTCTGTTGAGTAAACCGGGTTTATTTGTCTTTCCGGCAATTTCAGGCTTCATAAATTGCTCCTCCGATACTGTCGGAAACAGCACCAGTTACATAAGCCAGGCAATTAGGGATTTTTTTGTACCGGAGCACTCCCAGTAACGCAAATATTAATGCTTCTTTGAAGTTAATTATTTTCGGCTCAGGAATTTCGATATGGCAGGATGTCATTTTTCTGATAATTTCAATCAGGAAATTGTTGTGGACGCCGCCACCGGTAAGCAATACCTTTTCAAATGACGTTTCAGGAAGAGACAAACTGATTTGTTCAGCGATATGCATCGTCAGTGTATGAAGAATGCCGGGTATGTCATCGAGGTATTTGTCAGCCAGGGGATAAATGTTTGCTTCTACCCATTCACGTCCCAGCGATTTGGGCGGTTTCGCCGAATAATAGTCCAAACTGTTCAGTTGTTGAAAGAGTCCGGGTATAAGATTTCCGCTTCGGGCGATTTTGCCGGAATCATCAAATTTCAGGCCCGATAAGCCTGCATAATGATTCAATACATAGTTGGCAGGGCAGATATCCCATGCAATCCTGCTGCCTTCAGACTCCATGGAAATATTTGAAAACCCCCCGATATTAACACATGCATGGTAATTGCCAAAAAGCAGCCGGTCGCCAACCGGTACAAGTGGTGCGCCCTGTCCTCCGAGCGCGACGTCAATGGAGCGAAAGTCGCAAACCGTTCTGATTCCTGTGATGGCGGCAATCTGCGCCCCATTGCCTGCCTGAACGGTAAAACCCTCTTCCGGCCTGTGGAAAACCGTATGGCCATGACTGGCGATCAGGAGGGGATGAAGGTGATATCTTTCGGTAAAATCACGTACAACTTCGCCGGTCCATTGCCCATAAGCATTGTGGATTCTGAAGAATTCAAGCGCACCGGCATGTTCCGCCTGCCTGAGTTTTAATATCATGTCAGGCTGATAAGGGATGGTTTCGGCACAATTAATGGAAAAACTGGTTTTATCGCCTGAAAACCCGAATGTGCAGCATGCAATATCCAGCCCGTCAAGCGAGGTTCCTGACATCAGGCCGATGGCCTGAACCGTCTCTTCTCTTTCAGAGTGCATCGGTAATGGTTTCAAGTTTCATGCCCCGTGATCCCTTGATAAGGATGTTCTCTCCGGATAAAGGATTGTTCAGCAGGTATAATCTGAGATCTTCAACGGAAAGAAATGCCAGCACATCAACTGCACATGCAGCAGCTTTGTGAAACTCAGGTCCGGCTGTGATAATCCGGCGAAAACCACAGGAAACAGCGAGTTCCAGAATACTGTTATGCTCTTGTTCCGATGCAGTGCCAAGCTCAAACATATCGCCAAGAATAAGTACCTTTTTATCAGGGCTTTTTGCAGAAAAATTGCTGATGGCTGCTGTCATACTGGAAGGATTGGCATTATAAGCATCAAGCACAATGATATTTTTCCCTGTTTGAAGCACCTGTGAGCGGTTCATCTTTGGTTCATAGGCCTGCAATGCGGTGGCAGCATCATTGAGGTTAACCCTGAAATGACCGGCAATGGCAATTGCGGCCATCACATTTGAGAAGTTGTATCCCCCGCTCAGTTGTGTTTGAATTTGTAAGGAAAGTGGTTTTTGCAGTTTCACTGATAGAAAAGGCTCATCATCAATCAGTTCACCAAAAAAAGGCTCATTGCCGGAGTTTCCGTAAGTAATGCGGGGCAGTTCTTCCGAAAGTTGCATCAGCAGATGATCGTTTCCGTGAACAAAGGCAGTTCCTCCGTTCTTCCTGAGATGATCATAAAGTTCTTTTTTGGCTTTAATTACCCCTTCGGGGCTGCCGAAGCCTTCGAGATGGGCTTTCCCGATGTTGGTAATCAGTCCATGGGTTGGTCTGGCAATCCTGCATAGTGCTGCTATTTCCCCGATATGATTGGCGCCCATTTCAACAATAGCTATTTCTGTATCCGGCTTTATATTGAGCAGGGTTACAGGAACACCGATGTGATTGTTAAAATTTCCGGAAGTTGCGCAGGCCCTGAATTTTGTTGAAAGCGCAGTAAAAATCAGTTCCTTTGAAGTGGTTTTGCCGTTTGTGCCGGTAATGCCGATTACCGGAATATTCAAAGTGTTGCGGTAGTCAGCGGCAAGTTGCTGCAATGCGGTCAGCGTGTCACTGGTGAGTAGTGTCCTTTCTCCGGTATAGTATTCCGGATCATCTATTACCGCATAGGCAGCTCCTTGTTCAAGCGCTAGTTTTGCATACTGATTGCCGTTGAAGTTTTCGCCTTTCAGAGCAAAAAACAGGCTTCCGGGCTGTGTTTTTCTCGAATCAAGACTGATGTAGGGGTGCTGTTTGAAATGAAGAAAGATTTCGTCAGAACTGGATATTCGCATATTGTTTTTTTAATCAGGTCAACGTTACAACATTTGTTTGATTGCCGAAAGTAACAAATATGTCCGGGATTTAATAAAATGCAGCCAATAAAAAAAGTCCATTCGCCGCGCAAATGGACTTTTTTAGACAGTATGGTGATTTATTTTCCTTTGCTCGAAGAGTAAGCGCCTCCAACCTTACCCATGGCGCAACGGAATCCGATATAATTGGTAGAAAGATTCTGATCCAGGTAACGACGGGTAGCAGGGCTGAGATAATAAGCCGGATCTCTCCATGATCCTCCCTTATAAACCCTCGATTTGTCGGATACCAGTGATGTTTTGGCATATTCATACATCATATTGGTAGTATTCACGCTGTCGGCGGGTATGGTTGTCCAGTCAGGATTGATGGTTGATTGATAATCACCATCAAGGTAGTTGATCTGATTTGCGCTTCTGTAGTTGAAACGGTCTTTGCTTTCTTCAGTGGTCACCTCGCGGTACTTAATCCGGCCAAGGCTGTCTTTCGGTGCAAGGAAGCCTTCTTCATCCGTTACTTTGGTTGTAAAGACATTTCCACGGTATGGGGCATAATCGGCCATGTCTTCGAAAGTAAGCGGGCGATAAACATCAAGTACCCATTCTGCAACATTACCGGCCATATTGTACAATCCATAATCATTCGGCCAGTACGAAGCGACTTCAGCAGGGAGGTCTGCCCCGTCGTTCAGGCTGCCGGCTACACCCATGTAGTCGCCACGTCCCCTTTTGAAGTTGGCAAGGAACTGGCCATAATATTTTTTCTGATCAGAACGAACGATGGTTCCATTCCAGGGATAAACCCTGCGTTCAACGATGCGCTCGTAAACGGTGTTACCAACAAGACCCAAAGCGGCAAACTCCCATTCGGCTTCAGTCGGCAGTCTGTATTTCGGAACCATAATACCATCTTCAAGCCTGGCGCGGCGTTCACCTGTTCCACTGGGATTCAGATCTTTCAAAGGCTTATTGACAAGTCCCTCATATTGGCCAGCCAGGTAAGCTTCTGTGTTGAAATTGTTTTCATTTCGCTGATCCGGGTCAAAGTCCAGGATGCCTTCACGAATAAGCAGCATTTCATTCACACGGTCAGTTCTCCAGAGGCAGTATTCATTTGCCTGAACCCAGCTGACACCGACAACAGGATAATTTCTGTAAGCCGGATGACGGAAATAGGTTTCAACCAGGGGCTCGTTGTACGCCAGTTTTTCCCGCCAAACCAGGGTGTCGGGCAGTGCTTTGCGGTAAACCTCTGGATAATCGGTTCCGAATACACGGCTTAACCAATAAAGATATTCTACATAATCCACATTGGCAACCTCAGTTTCATCAATATAGAAAGAAGGCACCGTAACCCTCCTGGGGATATTGTCCCAGTCATACATTGGATTGTCGCTGGTGCGACCCATGGTGAATGTGCCGCCTTCAACCAGTTTCAGCCCGGGGCCAACCGGCTGCTCTCCGTATTTGGTATTAACCTGAAATCCTCCGTTTTTTGAATTGTTGTATTCCCATCCGGTAGTTCGTGAGGATTCTTTGGCACATGAAGATGCGAGAAAGGTTACGGTTGCAAAGAAGAAGATCTTCAGATAGATGTTTCTGTAGCTGATCATTTCCGGAAATTATTGTTTTTGATTGTTATTAACTAAAATCTTGGACATTTTATTGCCTTATGCTTGAAAGTTTTCTGCCCGCAGTCGAATTGCCATGCAAATGAAACCTCATGAGCACCGCCGGTTGCATTGGTTAATCGTGAAACAGTGTAATCGTAACTATATCCGACCTTAAATTTTGCATGCTGGAAACCAACCAGTGCAATTACTGCATCAGGATTTTCAAAATTGTGCCTGAACCACGCGCCAAGCACAAAAGGATAAACATTCAGGTAGAGACCAACATTCAACTGATGAAACTTACCCTGTTGCTGATACATTATATTTGGTGAAATGCTGAGATCTTCAACCTCGCCACCGCTGAGTCCCTGTCGCATATCTATCAGTGCACCGGCATGGGCTGTTATTTTCATGGGGAGTTTACTGTCGCCATTACTGTAAAAGGAGTTGTCAGGCTGATTCAGGTGATGTGCGGCAAAGCCTCCATACAATCGCTCCCTGTAACCGAAAAGCATGCCGGCGGAAAAGTCAATCATACCGATACTCAGGCGATCGGGAGGACTTTCCTGGGTAGGCGGAAGATTGTTGATATCGCCAACAAGCAACTGGTCTTCAAATATGAATTTATCCCAATCCAGTTTATTCTGAATATAAGTTCCCTGAAAACCGGCATTTAATGTCAGGTTTTTCGAAATATTCATCCTGAATGAGTACATTCCACTGGCTGAGGTTGTTTTCATTGCCCCGCCTGCCATATCTTCAGAAATAACCATAAGTCCGATACCGCCGGAAACCACATCGATAAATTGATCATACGAAGCAGCATAGGTTACAAAAGTGGCAGGTATACCCGGCCATTGGTTCCTGTAATTGAGGGTTAGCCTCGGACAGATTTTGGAACCGGCCAGGGCAGGATTAAGATATAACGGATTACCATAGTATTGCGAAAAAGAGGCATCCTGCGAAATACCTGAAAAACCAGCTGTAATCAGCAGTAATATCAGGCTTAGCTTAATTCTCATGTCGTAATGAATTTCGGCAGCCAATATTACGAATAATTTTAATAATGACGGCCTCTTGTTTAAAAAAATGCAAAATTCAGACAAGCCCCTGCAATAACGGATTTCTCAATCCGTTATTATCCCAGCGGTGTATCAGGCATATCAGTTTTCATTACAAATATACGAATAGATGAACCTATTTCTGTTGCCTCATGTTTAAATTACGTGTTAATACGGATAGCACCGCATGATTAGTTTAATTTTGTGTCTCAATTTCCGGCGTTAAACCGAAATATTGCCTATGAACCCGATTCGTTTAGTATTCAGTGCAATCTTGTTTCTATATCTGATATTTCCGCAGGAGAATTTATCTGCGCAATACTTCGTTAAGTGGTATATGCCATACGCCGGACATCCGGCAGATGACAACACTGAACACTACTGGCTGCATTGTGAATCGTGTTACAACACTGAAGAAACCGGCTTGCCTGTTTACAGCTTTTATGCTGAAGGTCATTTTGATGTGCTTCCTGAACTGAGCTTCACTTCCATGCAATATGCTGAGTTGACGATGGCTGAAAGAGAAGCATTTGATCAATCGGATTCAGCAAGCTGGTCAGGTGAATCTGATTATAATGCCACGTTAGTTTATGACCGGGGCGAAGGTCGTCTTTTAATAAATTTAGTGCCGCTGAGAAGGAATAAGTTGACCGGTGTAATTGAAAAACTGATTTCTTTTGATCTGAAAGTTGAAGGAGGCAATGAGAGAAGTGGAATGGAATCCCGGCAATATACAGCTTCTTCCGTACTTTCTGCAGGCGATTGGTATAGGGTTGCTGTGAAAAAGACTGGTATTCAACAGCTTACGTATGATGACCTTTCGGCGATGGGCGTGATGGTGAATGGCCTTTCTTCATCCGGTATCAGGGTTCACGGGTATGGAGGAGGTATGCTTCCTGAACGGGCAGGTGCAACGAGATATGATGATCTGCCTGAGGTCCCGGTCATGGTGATTGATGGCGGAGATGGTAAATTTGATCCGGGCGATTATTTTCTTTTTTATGGACAAGGGCCCCTGGCATGGAAGTATAATATCCAATCCGGGTTGTTTGAACATAAGCCCCATCTTTATTCAGATGAATCCTATTATTTTATAACGACAGGCTCAACTCCCGGCAGGCGAATTCCTGAATTCCCCCAGCCCCAGACGGGCGTACCCACCATCGTGAACTCATTTGATTTCTATGATGCATATCATTCTGACGAGGTAAACCTCATCAAATCGGGTAAGGAATGGTTCGGGGATATTTTCGATCTGATTACTTCGCGTGACTATACCTTTAAGTCATTTGTTCCTGAAACATCCAGACCTCTTCAGGTCAGGCTGAGTGCTGCAGCACGTTCGACATCCGCGAGTTTCTTTACGTTGGCAGCATCAGACAAGACATTTAACCTTTTTATTCCTTCGATTATCACTGATTTCAATACCAACTATGCCAGGATGTCGACTGAAACATTCGAAATCGAGCACAACGGTAGTTTCAATGGTCTCAAAATCAATTATAATAAGCCGGTAAACAGTGCGATCGGGTGGCTGAATTTTATTGAGCTTAATGCAGTAGCCATGCTGAACTTCAGTGGCGGCCAGTTTGCTTTCAGAAAGACCGGTTTGCAGGATGTTGTTGAATACCGGGTAACAACGACTACAACACATGACTGGCTGTGGGATGTTACCGATCCCCTGAATCCCGGCTACATTCAGCCCTCAGTCTCTGCAGGTACCCTTACTTTCAGGGCGCTGGCAGATACACTGAGGGAGTATATCCTGAGTGATGCATCTTCTTTCCTGAAACCTGTTTTTGTTGAACAGGTTGCCAATCAGGATTTGCATTCAATGGGGTCTGCCGATATGGTAATTCTTACTCATCCGTTATTCGCGGAGGAAGCAGCTCGCCTGGCCGCTTTTCATAGCCAGCATAATGATTTTAGTGTTATTGTTGTCCAGCCACAGGCTATTTACAATGAGTTTTCTTCAGGTGCACAGGATATCAGTGCCATCCGCGATTTCATGAAGATGCTCTGGCATCGCGGTGGTGAAGGGATTAAACCCCGCTTTATGCTGCTTTTTGGTGATGCATCATACGATTATAAGGACAGATTGGCAGGTAATACCAACTTTATCCCCACATTTCAGGCCCCTGAATCGCTTCATCCCGTTACTTCCTATGCTACCGACGATTTCTTCGGATGTATTGACGACAATGAGGGTGGTTTTTCCACAGACATTATGGATATCGGTGTTGGCCGGCTTGTGGTTGCAACGCCTGAAGAAGCCCGGATGGCTGTAGATAAGATTATACATTATGCAACCGCTGCCGAATCGGTACATGGTGATTGGCGGAATATGATTGCATTTGTTGCCGACGACGGCGATGGTAACGAGCATATGCGGCAGGCTGACCAGATCGCAACCATGATTGACACGACTTATAGAAAATATAATATTGATAAAATATTTCTGGATGCTTATCCACAGATTTCGACTCCCGGCGGGCAGCGGGCCCCTGATGCAACCGCCGCAATCAACCAGCGGTTGGAAAAGGGTGCACTGATTGTAAATTACACCGGACATGGAGGAGAAACAGGTTGGACACACGAACGGATTCTTGAAATTTCCGATATCAACAGTTGGACCAACTATGACCGTTTGCCGGTCTTTATGACGGCAACCTGTGAATTCAGCCGCTATGATGATCCGCTCAGGCGATCAGGAGGGGAACTGGTGTTTCTGAATCCCCGGGGCGGCGGAATAGCATTGTTTACTACGGCAAGACCCACTTTTGGAACCCCCAACTTCAACCTTGCACGCAATTTTTACAACATTGCCCTGAAACCGGATGGCAATGGTATGCCATTCCTCGGGGATCTCATCAGAATTTCAAAAAGGGTGACAGGATCAGATCCCAACAGTAAGAAGTTTGTGCTGCTGGGCGACCCTGCAATGAAAATGGCTTACCCAAAGTATGATGTTATTACAACAGAAATTAACGGCCGCACAGTTAACGGTGATGCAGATACACTCAGGGCATTGGGTGAAATAACCATCAGTGGAATTGTAGCCGATAATGACAGAAATATTCTTGCAGGATTTAACGGTGTTGTTACAGCGATTGTATTTGATAAGGAAAGCCAGATAAATACTTTTGGAAGTGACGGGGCAAATTCAATGTCATTTACAGTGAGGAGAAATATTATTTATAAAGGCAACGTGATGGTTGAGGATGGCCGTTTCAGCTTGACTTTTATTGTCCCACGCGACATCGGGTATCAGTTCGGTCAGGGGAAAATCAGTTATTATGCCACCAACGGGGAGCAGGATGCTGCAGGGTACTACACTGACATTGTTATTGGAGGGATCAGCAATAAGAATCTGGATGATTATGATGGGCCGGAGATATCCATTTTTATGAACAACACCGATTTCCGGCCGGGCGGATTTACCGACGAGAATCCGGTAATGCTTGCCCTGCTTGCGGATATCAGCGGCATCAACACCATCGGCAACGGCATAGGCCATGATATCGTTGCCATTCTGGATGGAAAAACAGATAGTCCGTATATTCTGAATGAGTATTATCAATCGGACCTGAATACTTTTCAGAGTGGAAAGGTTGTATTTCCGTTTAAAAATCTTTCGCCTGGTTTGCACACCCTCAGATTGAAGACCTGGGATGTTAACAATAACTCCGCGGATGCCAGCATTACCTTTTATGTTGTTTCATCCGGCGAGATGGTGATCGGAAGCTTCGACGCTTATCCCAATCCCATGAATGACTTTACCAGGTTTGAGTTCGACCATAATCAGTCTGGTCAGGATCTGGAGTTGACCCTGAGCATCTTTTCATTGTCCGGTGCTTCTGTGGCAGTGCTGAACCGGACTGTTTTTGCGGATGGTTTCCGGACAACAGCTTTTGAATGGGATGGACGCAATAACCAGGGCCGTCCGTTAAATCCCGGTTTTTATATCGGACGCTTGGTTGTTAATAGCGCAACCGGGCTTCAGGCTTCAAAATCTGTTAAAATTTCGATTGTCAGATGATTGAAAGAAAATAATTTTGACCAAAAAATGAAAATAAAATCGCCTTTTCTTGCTTTTTGTTTCGCTGCATTATCTCTGAGTCTAACAGGTCAGGTTTCTGTGCTGAAATCACTGGAATGGGAGCGTCCGGCCACCCTTGTGCGGGGTACCGATTCCTCAGTATCTGCACCTTCATTTAAAGGTGCGCAGTTCCCTTTTCTGCCTGAAAGCAATATGCCCGCATATGTTAATCGCTTCAGGCTGCCGGAAGGGCATCGTTTAATTGAGGTTCAGTTATCGGGTGAAAAGTTTATTCCGCTTACGGATTCTGACAGGATTCTGTTGGCAGGAGAAGAGTTGCCTAAACAACTGACACCTGAGGTTGAGTTGATGTACGAAAACGGCAGACCCTGGGCAATGGTTACGATAGTGCCCTTCGCTCTGGAGCCGTCTTCGGGTCAGATCATGAAATTGTCGGAATTCCGGCTGGATTTTATCACTGCTTCCGAACCGGCATCCGAAAAAAATGAGCGCAGTTATGCCATGAACTCCGTGCTTGCTTCGGGAGACTGGTATAAGATTTACATTAACGAAACCGGGATTTACCGTTTAACTTATAATGATCTGAAGAACCTGGGAATCAATGTAAATGGTTTGAATCCTGATATGATCCGGATTTTCGGGAATGGCGGCCGTATGCTTCCTGAGGGGGCCGGTGGAAGCAGGATTGATGATCTGGCTGAGAATGCCATAAAGGTGGTAACCGCAAGTCCCGGTGTTTTTGCACAGGGTGATTATATTCTTTTTTATGGTCAGGGTACGCTGGCATGGAATATGAACCCGTTTTCAGCGCGGATGGAACATCTGAAGCATCCTTACGCGGATGAAGCCTGCTATTTTGTTACCATTGGCCCGGTTGCAGGTAAGAGGATCGCTGTGGATCCCGGCCCGGTGGAAGAACCTAACTTTTATTCAGTTGAATATACCGATTTCCGGGTTCATGAAAATGATAACCTCAGTCTGATTAAAAGCGGAAGAAAATGGTTCGGGGAGAAACTGGATTACTATACCAGAACGTTTTCAATTCCTTCTTTTCAGTTTGCTGAGCCGGTAGCAAATGAAACAGCCCTTGTTCGTTATGGGTTGGCAGGCAGGTCATTGGCAGGGCAGATTTCCTTTAATATTCTGGTAAATGGCGAACAGGTAGCAAGCAGCTCGTTGTCAAAAATCGTTTCTGATTGGGACTATGTAAGAGAAGTTACCACAACCACTTCATTTGTACCTGGGAGCAATAAACTTGATGTTCAGGTAAGATTTAACCCGGTGAGCAGCACCGATTTCGGTTACATTGATTTTGTTTCATTGAATGTCCGTTGCCGGTTGAAGTATCCGGGAGGGCAGCTTGCGTTCAGGGACCCGAAAACGGTTTCCGCTGGAAGGATTACTTCCTTTACACTCGATAATGCAGTTGAAGGACTTGAGATCTGGGATGTTACCGATCCGGCCGATGTAAAATTCATTCAGCCTGTAAGAGTTGGGAATCAATATACTTTCAAGAGAAATACAGAACGGCTGGTTGAGATGATCGCGCATGACAATTCTACTTTCAATGAGGTGAAACTTGGTGAGAAAGTAAAAAATCAGAATCTGCATTCTACCGGTAATTACGATCTGATTATCGTAACACATCCTGATTTTAATACTGATGCCACGCGACTGGCGGCAGCCCACAACAATAAGGGAGAAATTTCGGCCATCGTTGTGCCTCTCCCCGAAATTTACAATGAGTTTTCTTCGGGGATACAGGATATTACTGCAATCCGTGACTTTATGAAGATGCTTTACGATCGTGGCAGGGAGGCCGGATTTCCCAAATATCTGCTGCTTTTTGGCAATGCTTCATACGATGTGAAGAACAGGGTGGCAGGTAATTCCATTTTTATTCCAACGTACCAGAGCGATAATTCTGTGCATCTGGTAAACTCTTTCCTTACTGATGATTATTATGGTCTGCTGGATGAAGGCGAAGGTGCGCTGAATGCTGCCGGATTGTTGGATATCGGTATTGGACGGCTCCCGGTCAGAAATGCTGAACAATCAAAAGTCGTTACAGATAAAATTTTGCATTACCTCGAAAATCCG
Source organism: Lentimicrobium saccharophilum (assembly GCF_001192835.1). Taxonomy (NCBI): domain Bacteria; kingdom Pseudomonadati; phylum Bacteroidota; class Bacteroidia; order Bacteroidales; family Lentimicrobiaceae; genus Lentimicrobium; species Lentimicrobium saccharophilum. The sequence goes on along the minus strand of NZ_DF968183.1, from coordinate 1,009,320 downwards.
GCTTCCACGCATGGCGATTGGCGCAATGTGATTGTGGTGCCGGCGGATGATGAAAACAGAAACACTCACCTGAACCAGGCCGAAAAGCTGATAAATAGCATTGACACGCTTGATCCGGTTTATAACGTCAATAAAATTTATTTTGATGCATATAAAAAGCAATCGACGCCCGGAGGAGGCCGTTACCCTGATGTAAATCGCGAAATTGTGAGCCGTGTTGAAAAAGGGGCGCTGCTGGTGAATTATGTCGGACATGGCGGGGAAGTCGGATGGGCTGATGAAAGGGTGCTTGAAATTTCCGACATCAATGCCTGGACCAATTATGAAAGGATGGGAATGTTCTTTACAGCAACCTGTGAGTTTTCGAGGTTTGACAATCCCCTTCATACTTCGGCCGGTGAACTGGTATTCCTTAATCCCGAAGGAGGGGCCATGTCGATGATTACCACCACCCGTCTGGCTTTTGCCTCAAGTAATTCGCAGCTTAACCTTAGTTTTGCCGATACCCTGTTCGATGTAAAAAGTCATGAAATTCCCCGCCTGGGAGATGTGTTGAAATACACCAAAAATACCAATGGGAATTCTCCGAACACGCGACATTTGACCTTGTTTGGCGATCCTTCTATGCGCCTGCCTATTCCACAGCACAGGGTAGTAACAACCTCAATCACCGACGCTGTTACCGGTAATCCTGCCGATACCCTGTTTGCAAACAGTCTTGTGACAGTTTCGGGGGAAGTGAGACGTGTCGACGGAACATTTATGGATGACTTTAACGGCGTCTTATCTGTTAAGGTTTTTGACAAACCTTCTAAGGTTAATACCCTCGGACAGCATCCCGAAAGTTTTGTTGTCGAATTCAAGGCCCAGAAAAACATTGTTTACCAGGGAAAAGCGTCAGTTAAGGAAGGAAACTTTACATTTACATTCCCGGTGCCCAGGGATATTGATTATTCCATAGGGAATGGCAAAATCAGTTTATATGCATCCAATGGCATTGAAGATGCACATGGGTATTCTACCGATTTTAAAATCGGCGGGTCGGTTGCTCAAAATCAGACAGATCTTACCGGGCCGGCTATCAGGCTTTTCCTGAATGACACCAATTTTATTGATGGGGGCATTACAAGTGAAAATCCCAAACTGATTGCTTATCTGTATGATGAGAGCGGGATAAACACGGTAGGCAACGGAATCGGGCATGATATTGTTGCTACCATCGACGGTGACAGCTACGATGGCATTGTGCTGAACGATTATTATGTTTCGGATCTTGACAGCTATCAGAGCGGGATGATTAATTATCAGTATTTTAATCTGCCGGATGGCGAACATACCCTTACCCTGAAAGCCTGGGATGTATTCAATAACTCAGGTCAGTCGAGCATCAATTTTACTGTAAAACGTAAGATAGTTCTTGCAGTGGACGAGGTAGTGGCTTATCCGAATCCATCGGGTGCTGATGTTTGGTTCCGGTTTGGTCATAATCAGTTTGATGGTAAATTTGACGTTGAACTGAATGTTTATTCTTCATCAGGGATGCTGGTGAGGACAATCGGACCCGAACGGGTGATTTCGGAAGGGTATACAGCCGGTAATATCCACTGGGATGGCCGTAATGACGACGGGAGTCCGGTCAGAGCAGGTCTTTACCTCTGTCGTCTTATGATCCGCGACCGTAATGGGTATACCTCCGGCAACACGGTGAAAGTGGTTATGGTCAGATAAATTTCATGATCTACACTATAGGTGAATGTCTGCTGGATATTATTTTCAGAAACGGACAGCCGGAATGGTCCTGCCCGGGCGGCAGTATGCTCAATTCTGCAGTTTCGCTCGGCAGATATGGTCAGCCTGTTGCCTTTATTTCCGAAACGGGTAATGACCGTATCGGGGATATGATCCATGATTTTCTTTCGAAAAATGGTGTAACCATCAATCATTTATTGGTTTATGAAGGGAAGAGCACGCTGGCACTGGCATTCCTCGACGATCGTGGTGATGCCGCCTATCAGTTTTACCATCAGTTGCCAACCATTGCCCCTGAGTTCAGGAACCCTGATTTTAATTCAGCAGATTTGCTGATGTTCGGCTCTTATTATTCTATATCAGACAGAAATCAAGGCAATATCGGGAGAGTTGTCAGCAGGGCGGTTGAATCAGGTGCCACGGTTTTATACGATCCTAATTTCAGGAGACCCCACCTTGATAATCTGCCTCAAACCATTTCAGCCATCATTAGAAATATTTCGATGGCTGACCTGGTGCGTGCCTCGGATGAAGACATGAATCTGATTGCAGGTGCAGAGAATGGAAAGCATGCCTATGATTTCGTCAGGGAATCCGGATGCAAACTGCTGGTTTATACACGGAACCGGGAAGGTGTGGATTTGTTTACACCTTGGTTTACAAAACATTATCATGTTCCGGCTGTGACGGTTGTCAGCACAGTTGGTGCGGGCGACAGCTTTAATGCTGGATTGGCATCCGTAATCCACCAATACGGAAATATTTTGCCTGATGAAGTTTTTTGGGATGAAGCAATCGGCAGGGCGATTATCTTTGCAGCAGAGGTTTGCGGCAGCCGGGAGAATTTCATTGGCTGGCAGGGTGCCCCTCCTTACCGGATATGATAAAAAAATACATCGCATCATTCCTTCTGAAAATCCTTGGCTGGCGTATTGTCGGTAACATTCCCGAAGGTGCCGGAAAGTGTGTGGTTATGATGGCTCCGCATACGGCAAATATAGATTTCTTCTACGGCTGGCTGGGGTATGCAAGTCTTGGTTATAAATCCTATTTTCTTATTAAAAAGGAAGCCTTTAACTGGTTTACCGGCAGAATTCTGCGTGCAATGGGGGGTATTCCGGTCGACAGGGGGCACAGCACCAATATCGTTCATCAACTGACCGAGGTATTTCAAAGGAAAGAAAAGATGATTCTTACCATTACTCCTGAAGGCACCAGGAAACTGAACCGGAACTGGAAACGCGGATTTTATTTTATTGCCGAAAATTCAAATGTCCCGGTTGTTATGGGATTTCTGGATTACAAAACCAAGGAAGGGGGGTTTGGTCCTTCTTTTATGCCTTCAGGGAATTATGATGAAGATTTCAGCATGATCAGGCAATTCTATAAGGATAAACATCCCCGCCATCCTGAAAAATTTTCCCTTCCGCCTGAAAAATGATGAGAAAGGGCTTTCGAAAAGTAAGACTGATTGGTTTAATCCGGATGATAATCCATTAATCATTAATGAATGAAAAGAAAAATTATTCTGTTATTTTTCGTCTTTACGGGTTTATTTACCGGCCTCATTGCACAGGATGGTGCGCGCCGTAACTTCAATATTCCCGATATCCCGGGCTATCATACATTAAAGTGTGATTTTCATATTCACACGGTTTTTTCTGACGGACTGGTGTGGCCAACACTCCGGGTTGTTGAGGCCTGGCAGGAAGGGCTGGATGTAATTGCCATAACGGATCACATCGAGTATAAGCCATTTAAGTCTGATGTTAATACTGACCTGAACCGGCCATATCAATTGGCTGCTGATAAAGCAGAAAAACTGGGCATTTTATTGATACAAGGCGGGGAAATAACCCGGAGAATGCCTCCGGGACATTCCAATGCCTTATTTCTGGATGATGTGAACCGGCTGGATACGGCAAAATGGGAAGATGCCTTTGCTGAAGCGAAAAGGCAGGGTGCTTTTATATTCTGGAATCATCCCGGATGGAAAGCACAGCAACCGGATACCATCCTCTGGTTTGATGAACACTCCGGATTATTGAATCAGGGGATGCTGCATGGGATTGAAATAGTTAACTATAAGGAATACTACCCTGCAGCTTTTGCCTGGGCGCTTGAAAAGGACCTTACTTTACTCGGGAATTCTGATATTCACGGGACTATTGCACAGGAATACAATCTGGCGCAGGGGGAGAAGCGGCCTATGACCATCGTATTTGCCAGGGAACGGACTGTTAAAGGTGTTAAGGATGCACTTTTCGAAAAAAGGACTGTGGTTTACTTCGATGGCGATCTGTATGGGCGTGAAGAATGGTTGAAACGATTGTTTGCTGCGTGTACCGGGCAGGAGAATAATGCCAGGGCGTCAGTAAATAACCGCAGAAGTGTTTTTGTAACCAATTACAGCGGAATTGATTTTCACCTGGTTCCCGGAAAAGAGGCGCAAGGCTATGGTTTGATCTATCCTTTGGATCTGCCCGCTTATTCTACCATTGAGTTGTCTATTAAGTTAAATGGCGATGCTGCTGCAGTGCAGGGTTCAATTCCGCTCGGTTTTGTGGTAGAGAATGCTTTTATTGCGCCCGGCAAGCCTTTGAATACAACAATCAGGTTTTAAGGTCTGATTCTTCAGTAAGCCGCCACATTATTTTATTATTAAAAATATGCAGGTCTGAGAAGTTCAGACGCCCATTGCTATCATTGTGATCATGCTGAAAATCAATATTTAAAAAGTTCACTGTACCGTTTATTTAATGTGACAGATTTACAGAGTCTTGTACGATTCATAATTGATTTTCTTTTAATATCAGGCATTCCATAAACATATTGTTACACTTGTACGTTTAATCAGGCGTTTCAGGCTGTGTTACTTCTGAAATAGCTGGTTGACGTGGCTTGCGATGTTGAAAATGACTTTTATAAGATTTTGCAATTAATAATTCTAGTAACCGGAATGCCGGAGAGTCATAGTTTTATTGAACAAAGCAGGTGCAAAGCCTGAAAATAAGTGTAAAAAAACTTGACTTTCAATAATTAATGAGTATATTTGTTACTCGATTTCTCAGATTACGGTTAGCGCCAATATGGGACTGACGTGGCGAAGCTTTATAACCACCCGGGAAATCTGCCGGAGATCCCCCTATTATCGGGGGCTCTGACTTCTGCCTGATGCTCGATACCCTTATCACTTCCAAAACCCGTTTAAAACTGCTGGTGAAGTTCTTTCTGAACGCTTCCACCAGGTCCTATCTGCGTGACCTGGAGGCGGAATTCGGGGAGTCCACCAATGGCATCCGGGTTGAATTGAACCGCTTTGAGGAGGCAGGGATGCTGGTTAGCCATTTTGAGGGGAACAAGAAGATTTTTTCCGCCAATATCAACCATCCGCTTTTCAAGGATATCAACAGTATATTGCTGAAATACACCGGGATAGACCAGGTGGTTCAGAATGTACTGAAGCGTCTGGGTGGACTGGAGCAAGCCTGGCTGGTGGGCGATTTTGCGAGGGGGAGGGATAGTGATACGATCAGTCTGTTGCTGATAGGTGATAAAATCAATCAGGAGGCGCTTGCAGGCTATATTGCCAGGGTTGAGGGGATGACGGAGCGGAAGATCCGGTACGAGTATCTTTTGCCTGACGAAGTGTGGAAAGTGGCGAAAGAACATCCGGAAAGGTTATTGTTATATCAATCAGGCTTATGAGTTTGTTGAATCTACAAAAGAATAATCTTTTATAGAATGGATTTGAGGTATTTGTTGCGCGCGGAGGGCAAAACGATTCAGGCAATGTGGGTTGCCATGGGGAGCCTGAGTTCATTTGCCCTGGCGATTGTAAGCGCGGCGATACTTTCCAGATATTTTAATAAGACGGATTATGGGACCTACAGGCAGATTTTGTATGTTTATAATACGTTGCTGATTATTTTTTCTGCAGGTCTTCCAAGTGTTTTTGCATACTTTCTTCCCCGGTATACTGCTGAGCAAGGAAAAGATATCGTAATTAAAGTGACTAAGGTACTTCTGATTGCAGGAGGTGTTTTTAGTCTGTTTCTTTTTTTGACCGCTGATATCATTGCATCATTATTAAAAAATCCGGAGTTAAGCAGAGGGCTGAGAATATTTTCGCCGATTCCCCTGTTGTTACTACCAACCCTGGGAATTGATGGGATTTTTTCGACTTATAAGAAGACTATCTATATAGCTATATATAATACAGTCTCCAGGTCATTGATGTTGCTGTTTATTGTACTACCGGTTATTCTGTTTAAAGGAACTTATATTCATGCTATTTACGGTTGGCTGGTGGTTTCGGTTTTAATGTTAATCATCGCTTTATATTATAAGAATATACCTTTCCGTGGCCTTATGCGGCAGGGATCTTCACTAACCTTAAAGGAGGTTTTCGGGTATAGTCTTCCACTGGTAGGCGCCAGTTTATGGGGAATGGCGATCCGCTCGGCTGATCAGTTTTACATCAGCCGGTATTTCGGGATAGAAGTATTTGCTGAGTTTTCCAATGGATTTATTGAACTGCCTTTTGTGGGGATGGTTACCGGAGCAACTTCCGTTGTGCTAATGCCGCTTTTCTCGAAATTAATTCATGAGAACACCAATGGAAACGGGACTGCAGAATTGCTTGAACTGTGGAGGAACGCGTTAACAAAATCGGCAATCATCATCTACCCGATTGTTATCTTTTTTCTCTTTAATTCCAGGCTTACCGTGGTAACGCTTTACTCCGATACATATGCCAACTCTGCGGTTTATTTCAGTATCGCCATGATGTTAAATTTTTTTAACATTATTGTTTTTGCCCCTCTATTGTTTGCCCTTGGTGAAACCCGATTTTATGCAAGAATGCATATGTGTTTTGCTATTATTGCATGGGCCGGGGGGTATATGGTTGTTATCGGTTTTGACTCACCGGTCATTCTAGCAGTTTTTTCAACAGCTATGGCAGTTGTAAAAATTGCTGTTTCTCTGAGGCACGTGGGCGTTAAGTTAAATATAAGAGTGTTCGAGTTGATACCGGGAAAGGAGATTTTGCTCTTATTGCTGCATTCCATACTGGTAATGATAAGTGTAAAGTTGCTTATCGGGTTAATGCCTTTTCCTGTTGAGAATATTTTATTTCTGATATTATCATTTATTTTCTTTGGGGTGTTGTTGTTGCCAACTGCCAGATTGTTTAATCTAAATTATATTTCTGTTATTAAACCAATTTTTCAAGGCACAATTGCCAAATGAGAATTCTTATCGTTACACGAAGTTTTTTTCCGGAGAATTCCCCCAGAGCTTACAGGGCAACTGAATTATGTAAAGAGTTCGCCCGGCAGGGTCATGAGGTGGTCGTATTTACCTTAAAGAAGCCGAAAATTCATAATGATTTTGAAAGAGAGTTTAATGTGAAAATAAGAGATTTGGGGAGCCTTAAGTTTAGAAGTCCTGATTTTGGTAATTCAAGAATTGGTTTCTTTTTGACGAGAGCGGTATTTAGATTTCTATCATTAAGTATAGAATATCCTGATATCGAACTTGTTTACAAAGTCAAGAAAGCCTTGAAAGGAGTAAAGGGTTACGACCTGTTAGTTTCTATTGCCGTCCCCTATCCGATTCATTGGGGCGTTGCCTGGGCAAGAACATCAAAAAACAGAATTGCAAAAATATGGGTAGCTGATTGTGGTGACCCTTATATGGGGGAAAGAACCGATAGTTTCAGAAAGTGGTTTTATTTCAGTTTTATTGAAAAGTGGTTTATGCATAAGACTGACTTTATCAGCATACCGGTTGAAACTGCAAAAATTGGTTATTATCCGGAATTCCATAAAAAAATAAAAATTATACCTCAGGGCTTTAGATTTGATTCTGAGCAAAATCCTGTAAACTATGTGGCTAATGAGATTCCGACATTCGCTTATGCCGGAGGTTTTATCCCCGGAATAAGAGATCCAAGGCCATTTTTGGATTATCTTTTAAATATCAGTATTAACTTTAGGTTTATTATCTATACAAGTGCATCTGCATTACTAGATTTATATAAAGAAAAACTGAATGGGAAACTGGTGGTAATGAATTATATTCCCCGTGAAGCTTTGCTTGAAGTGCTGAGTAAAATGGATTTTCTGGTAAATTTTGATAACAATACGTCAGTTCAGGTGCCAAGTAAACTTATTGATTATGCACTGGCAGGGCGGCCCATTCTTAATGTAAGATCACCGCTTGATCCAGTTCTGATTGATCAGTTTCTGGAAGGCGATTATTCGGGAATGCATGTAGTTGATAATATACAAAGTTATAATATAAAGAATGTTGCAAAGCAATTTCTGGAATTGCTATAGATAAACATGAATTCGACTCCGGTTGCATTTCCCCTCAAAAGAAAAAAGGCAAAATCTTTGCCCGTAACCCTGTTGTTTTTTATTTGGCCGCTGGCGCTGCTTTATGCCTCATTAAGAAATTACCGCGATCCTCTGGCTAAGCGGGGGTTTATATTGTTTTGTGTTTATTTTGGATTTGTATTTGTTTTCAGTCGCGATATTCAGGGTGCCGATTCTGCACGTTATGCTCAGAATCTGGCTGACTTGCATAAACTGACCCCGAGCTTCATGACGCTTTGGAACTCGTTTTATACATTTGAAACGAATTATTTGGATATTTATCAACCAATTATTACATGGGTTATTTCACTTTTTACTGATGATGCACGTTATCTGTTTGCTTTCTTTGCACTTGTTTTTGGCTATTTCTATGCGAATAATCTGTGGATAGTTTTTAGTAGCATTAAAGGTAAACTTAGCCTGACCTTAATTCTGTTTATTTTTGTACTTGCTTTTATAATTCCAATTTGGTCAATTAATGGTGTAAGGATGTGGACTGCGGCCCAAATATTTATTTATGGAGTGTTGTTGTATTTTATAAGAAATGAGAAGAATGGATTATGGTGGGCTATAAGTTCTATTTTTATACATTTTTCATTTTTGTTACCTCTTATATTATTGTTTATATTTAGGCTTCTCCCTAAAAATATAACAATGTATATAGTATTTTTTGTTTCAACATTGTTTATTTCAGAAATTGATCTCATTGGAGTTAAAAATGCCTTATTCTTTTTGCCTGAGATATTTCATCCCAGGGTCGAAACATATACAAATATAGAATATGCCGAAAGAGTACATGAGTTAAGCACAGACAATAACTGGTATGTTCAGTTTTCTGGAATTGCATTAAAAATTGCTATTATTTCTTTAATGCTAGGGCTGATTCTGACAGGAAGGAGGTTTTTAAAAACAAATCCAATTCAATATAATTACATTTGTTTTGTTTTGTTTTTTTATGGTTTGGTTAATTTAGTGGCATTAGTACCTTCTGTTGGCAGATTCTTGGCTGTTGCTAATTCTTTGAGTTTGGTATTTATTATATTGCATCTTTCGAAATATAAAATTAGTCGGGTTGTAAGTGCAATTCGCGTTTTGGTTGTTCCGCTTTTGATATTTTATTGCGTTTTCAGCATTAGAGTCGGATTTGATTTTATTGGAGTCTCAGCCTTTATTGGAAATCCAATATCAGCTATTTTCTTCGAGGATACCAAGCCTATCATTGAATTTATTAAATCTCTTTTGTAATCAGTATGTTCAATCTCCGTAACCTAAGATTAATGCTATCTAATCTTCCCGGCTGGCGTACCAATAGGCATATTCTAGTCTTTGAATCCGACGATTGGGGGAGCATACGAATGCCTTCAAAGGAAACTTTTAACTCATTGGTTAACAAAGGTCTTCCGCTGTCTTTAGGCGATTCAGGGCCCTATAACCTATACGACACGGTAGCAAATCCGGAGGATCTTAGTGGCCTTTTTGAAGTATTGTCAAATGTAAAGGATCATTATGGGAATCCTTGTGCATTCACAGCCATTAGTGTCGCAGCCAATCCCGATTTTGAAAGAATAAAAAATGGTGATTTTGAAAATTACTACTACGAACCTTTTACTGTTACACTGAGAAGATATTATGGGAATAATGATTCATTTGAATTGTGGAAAGAAGGGATCAGAAATAAATTATTTGTCCCGCAATTCCATGGCAGGGAACATTTAAATGTTTCAGAATGGATGCGCGCCCTGAAACGGGGAGATCGGGAAACCCATCTCGCATTTGAGCATGGCATGTGGGGATTTCCTAATAAACCATACAATGGCTCGTCTGTTTCATATCAGGCGGCATTTGATTTTTATGATCCCGAAGATCTTGCTGTTCATGATAAGATAATAGCAGATGGTTTGAATTTATTTGAATCGATATTTGGATACAGGGCTGTATTTTTTGTGCCCCCCAACGGTTACTTGCATGATTCATTGTATAAAGCTGCTTCTGAAAATGGTATCAGGTATCTTTTTGCATCCAGGTTTCACTCCACACCCGCAGGTTATGGTAAAATTAATAAGAGTATTCATTTTATCGGCCAGAGGAACAAATTAGGTCAGCGGTTCATTATCAGAAATTGCTTTTTTGAGCCATGCATGAAAGGCAAGGACTGGGTAAATTCATGCCTGAATGATATTGATATGGCTTTCCGGTGGAACAAACCTGCAATTATAAGTTCACACAGGGTAAATTATATAGGCGCGCTGGATCCCGGTAACAGGGAAAATGGCCTTTCTCAATTGAAACAACTTCTGAAGGAAGTTGTTTCGCGCTGGCCTGATGTTGAATTTATGACTTCAGCTGAATTGGGTGACTTAATACAAAAAAGCAATTGATCTTTAATTCAATAAAGTCTGAAATTGCCCGTCATGTCAAAAACCTTCCCGGGTGGCGTACCAACCGGAAGATTGTAGTTTTTGAGTCTGATGATTGGGGTAGCATCCGCATGCCTTCAAAAGAAGTTTATTATGCATGCCTCCAGGCAGGATATGCCGTTGACAAGAATATTTACGAGAAAACAGACGCTCTCGAAAGCGAGGACGATCTTGAACTTTTATTTGATTTACTTAAAAAATTCCGGGATGTAAACGGGAATCATCCTATAATAACAGCGAATTGTATTGTAGCCAATCCTGATTTTGATAAAATTTCTGGTAGCTCTTTCCGTGAATATCATTACGAACTGGTAACAGAAACCTTCAAAAAATATCCGGCACACGCCAATGGCTTTAATTTATGGAAGCAGGGATTAAATGAAAGGATTTTTTATCCTCAGTTTCATGGGCGTGAGCACCTTAATGTGGGGATGTTTATGGAAGCCTTGCATCAGAATGATTCAGATATTAAGTTTGCCATTAAGCACAGAATGCCTGGTATAATGAGGTTGGGCTCATCCAAACGAGGCAATTATTATGTTGAGGCAACAATGTTTAAAACTGAATCTGCCAAAAAGGAAATTTTATCTATAATACTTGATGGATTAAGGATATTTAAAGATATGTTCGGATACTTCTCTGAATCGATTATTCCACCAAACTATACCTGGAGTATGCATTTTAATAAATCTGTTGCTGATCTTGGTGTAAAGTATTTTCAGGGATATAGAAAAATCAGAGAGCCGGGGATTAACGGGAATGAAATCAGGTTCCACACCCGCCAACTCGGTGAATTTAATCAGTTTGGCCAATTATATCTGATCAGAAATGGCAGTTTCGAACCTAGCCTGAATTATGGAAAAGATACGGTAAATCGTTGCATGCAGGATATAGCAGCAGCATTCAGGTTGAATAAGCCGGCTATAATCAGTACGCACAGAATTAACTTTTCCGGGTGGATCGAACCTGAAAACCGTAATAAAACTCTGGTTGAACTGGAAGAACTTCTGCGTAAGATATTAAATAAGTGGCCCGGTGTAGAATTTATGACATCCGATAAGCTTGGAGAACTGATTCGTGACGAGAAAAGGAAATCCTTCCTGCACCTTTAAAACCGGTTAATCCTGATATTAGTTAAGGAAAAAATCTGATCTATGTATAAAAGAATCATTTTCAATAAAAATCTACCATTAAAAAAGAGATTGAAGAATCTGGTGTCGTATTTTATGGTCAGAAGGGGGGCCAGGTTGACCTGGAAGCCTGTATTCGGGAAATTTTATGAGACAAATCCTGATAACTTCAAGAAAACGAACAGCTCTGAGGAAAAATCTCATATTAATTTATGGAAAGGCTTTTCGTCAGGGATCAATCTCTCAACATACAGAATATGCCGGAATATTTCCGGAGTTTCTGATATTCGCTATATTCCTGAAGAAATTTATATTGCAGATATAGAAGACACCCTTAATCATGATCCTGTCATTGATTACCTGGCCAATAAAAGTTTCAGCAACCATTGGTTTTCTGAAGGTATTTTTCCAAAAGATTATTTTCACAATGTTGACGGTGAATATTTGGATTCAGACCTGGAGCGTGTTGAATTTCAGGATATTGTCATCTTGGCAAAAAAGCTGGAATATCCTGTTGTGATCAAACCTAACCGTGATACTTCCGGTGGCAATGATGTATTTTTTCCTGCTAATGATGCTGAATTGATTGAATTGGTAAAGGGTAGAAAAAATTTTGTAGTTCAGGAAAGGATAAAACAGTATGAATTTTTCAACAGATATAATCCACATGGTTTAAATACAATCAGGGTGGCACTTTATCGTTCGGTTGCTGATAATGAAGTTCATGCATTGCATACTTCGATGAGAATGGGCAGAGGCGGTTCCCTCGATAACCTTAAGGCCGGAGGGATCATTACATATGTAAAACCTGACGGATTTATGGTTGGCTATGCATTGGATCGTTATGGTCGCCGGTTTGATGAACACCCGGATACATTGATGAAGTTTGATGAGTGTGTGCCAAACTATGATGAACTGATTGAACTTTCGAAAAGGGTTGCCCATAAGATATTTTATGCACGAATTATTAGTTTGGATGCATGTTGTGATGAGAAGGGAAATTGGCGTTTTGTGGAAGCGAATGTTTATGGTCAGCACACTATAAAATTCGCTCAGAATTTCGGATTTTCATTTTTCGGAAATTTTACTGATGAAGTGATCAAGTATTGTATCAATAATCATTGGGCTTTAAAATAGTATTGATGACCTATTCCATTTACAACAGAATTATAGGTCGAATAGAGGTCATTCTCTGGTATCTGATAAGGAAAGCGGATAGGACACTTGCATATAAATATGCCAGAAATGAGGCACACATTGCCAGAAAAAAGGTTATACTGCAGAAAGGTTATAAAACGGTTAACAGGCAATTGAAAAGGAATCTGAAAAGATATTCAAAGGATAATTTCGGCAGCACTTCATTCTGGCCATATCTGGCCCTTTTCACTGAGATAAGAGAAAGATTTATAAGTGGCTGGATTCCTGAAGATTATTATTGGAAAAACCTTTTACCGGAATGGAATCCATCACCATACAATATGGTCTGTAATTTCAAAGGTTTTGATCACAGGATTTTTGAGAATTTTGCCCTGACCCCTTTATTCATAGTAATTAGAGGAAATTTTTACAATTCAGATTATCAGATGGTTTCCCTCGATCAAGTCATGCTTTTTTTCAGAGAATATAATAAAAAAGTTGTTGTTAAAGAAGAGTTTGGTAGAGGAGGCAAGGAAGTGAGGATCTTTGAGTCTGCTGATTTCGGTAATATTCATATTGAAAAATCTAAAAACTATGTAATTCAGCCATATATTGAACAGTATCAAAGTCTTAACGATTTGTATCCGGATAGCGTGAATACATTCCGGGTTAACACTTTTATCGAAAGGGACGGAAGTATCAGTGTAAGGTTAGTTTTTCTAAGATATGGTTCGAATGGGTCAAAGGTTGATAACCTTGCTTCAGGCGGTAGGTTTATTGTTTTTGATACTGATGGAAAGCCGGCAAAATATGCCTGTAATAAACTAGGGATTGATATTGGTGAAAGGCATGAGAATACCGGATATCTTTTCTCAGAACTCCGTTTTCCGATGTATGGAGAAATGTTGGAAAAATGCAAAGTGGCGCACAGCAGATTTCCTTATGTCAGAATCATTGGATGGGACGTTTGCATTGATAAAGCCGGAGTCCCGGTATTATTGGAATGGAATGCCGGCCGGCCGCATATCGATATTATAGAAGGTAAATTTGGTCCGGTATTTCCTGAAATTCAAAACCAGAACAGAATAAGGCCTAATTAAGCTGACCTGCTTTGGCCTGATTCTGATTCCATGTCAGATATGGATTAGTTTACAGGGATATTAACGCGGTTTATTATCATGAAAATTGCAATTCATCATTCAGAAGTGTCATTCAGTTCTTATTGGATCGAATACTGCAAGGAGAATGCAATTGATTACAAGGTGGTTGATTGTTACCGGTCTGATATTATCCAGCAACTTGCTGACTGTGATGCACTGATGTGGCATCATCATCACATGTTTGCCAAGGATATCCTATTCGCAAAACAATTGCTTTACTCACTTGAAATGGCCGGTAAAATTGTATTTCCTGATTTTCGTACCGGTTGGCATTTCGATGATAAAGTCGGGCAGAAATATCTTTTGGAGTCAATCAACGCACCATTGGTTCCTTCATATGTGTTTTACTCGAAAACCGCTGCTTTGAATTGGGTACGTAAAACTATATTCCCCAAAGTTTTTAAACTCAGGGGCGGATCATCTGGCGCTAATGTAAGATTGGCTGCAAATTATGATGAAGCGGTTAGATTAATTAACAGAGCTTTTGGCCGGGGTTTTAGTAATTATAATAGTTATGGCATTTTAAAAGACAGGATCAATCACTATCGCAAAGGAAAAGAATCGTTTTTTGGAGTGATAAAAGGAGTCGGACATCTTTTTATTAGAACCCCGTATTCCCGTGTTGCCGGAAGAGAGAGAGGTTATGCCTATTTTCAGGATTTTATTCCGGGTAATACGCATGATATCAGAATAACATATGTTGCTGACAGGATATTTGCGCTCAGGCGTCGGGTCAGGAAAGGTGACTTCAGGGCGTCGGGTGGGGGTATGCAGGAGCATGATATGTCCAGGATTCCGATAGAGGCGGTTAAAATTGGTTTTAGTGTTGCTGAACAACTTAAACTCCAGACAGCGGCATTTGATTTTGTTATATCGGAAACCGGTCCATTAATTGTTGAAGTCAGTTATGGATTTGGCTATGACCCCCAGCAATTCGATTTTGGATATTGGGATCGTCAACTGAAATGGCATGAAGGTAAGTTTAATCCTTATGGATGGATGGTGGATCTGGTTGTGAACCAGGTGGCCCAAAAACAATGAGAAAAAAGAAACTTTGTCTTCTTATTTCAACCTTAGGGCCTGGTGGGATGCAAAAGGCTATGAGTCTACTGGCTCAGTATTTCACATCCAAAGAGGATGTTGAAGTTCACCTGATTTTATATGGTATTTCAAAAAAAATATTTTTTAAACTTCCTGAAACGATCTCAATCCATAAGCCGAATTTTGATTTCGATAACGAGTCAAGATTTATAAGTACAATAAGAACTTTACTTTTTATTCGAAAAGAGATAAAACTTATCAATCCGGATGTCATATTAAGTTTTGGGGAGTATTGGAATAGTTTTGTTTTGATTTCATTACTAGGTTTTCGTACACCAATTTATATTTCTGACAGATGTCAACCTGATAAAAGCCTTGGATTTTTTCATGACAAACTCCGGAAAGTCCTGTATCCGTTGGCTAAAGGGATTATTACACAAACAAATGCGGCAAGGGACATCTACGCAAAAATGATTTCACATTCCAATATTGCCATCATAGGGAACCCGATAGATAATCGCGATGGGAATTCTTCAAGTGTTTTAAGGGAAAATGTTGTACTGAGCGTTGGTCGATTGATTCCTTCAAAACATCATGATTTGTTGATTGATATTTTTCTCAAGGTGAATATGTCCGGATGGAAACTGGTGATTGTTGGAGGGGATGTCGCATATTCAGATGTTAAATCAGTACTTCAGGAAAAGATTCGCAACTTAAATGCGGAGGATCGGGTGATTCTTGCCGGAAATTCAAATAAAGTAGATGAGTTTTACCGAAAAAGTAAAATATTTGCATTTACATCCAGTTCCGAAGGTTTCCCCAATGTAATAGGTGAAGCCATGGCTGCCGGACTTCCTGTAATAGCATATGATTGTTTGGCCGGTCCATCTGATATGATTGAAGATGGTAAAAATGGTTTCCTGATACCAATGTTTGATGATAATTTGTTCGTTGAGAAATTATCGGAATTGATGGGCAATGAAGGGATGCAAGCTGAGATGGGAGTTAATTCCAGACTTATGATTAGTCGGTATAGCATTGAAAGGGTGGGGATGCAATACTATGAGTTTTTATTTGGGTGATAATAATACCTTCAACCGGATTGATATTCCCGATTTTTTAAGAATACAGTTAAATTAAGAATCTGACTAATCGTAATTGCGTTCTAATATTTACATGAGATTAAGTAATAGAAATGGATAGTATTATTAAATCTGATCTTTACAGATATTTTAACCGGGAGTATAGCTTTTGGACTTTTTTAAGATGTTTGCGTGTGCCGGGTTTCAGGTATATGTATTTTTTAAGAAAAGCTTCGAAAGCAAGGGTAAAGTCTATCACCTGGATTTTTTACAAGATTCTTTTGAGAAGGTATTCCTATAAATTTGGCTATCAGATTCCTTTTAATGCCATTATTGGTGAAGGTTTTTACATTGGTCATCAGGGTAATGTTATCATCAATGAAAAGGCTGTGATCGGCAAGAATTGCAATATTGCACCAGGGGTGACCATAGGCCAAACAGTTAGAGGAGAAAAATGCGGGGTACCGGTTATAGGAGATTTTGTTTGGATGGGAACCAATTCAATTATTGTCGGTGGTATCAGGATAGGCAATGATGTACTAATTGCACCCGGTGCTTTTGTGAATTTTGATGTACCTGACCATTCAATTGTTATAGGCAATCCGGGCAAAATAATCAGCAGGCCTGATGCAACGTCCGGTTACATTGATTTTATAAGGCCTGAATAGAAAATAAAACTTAACATATTGAAGAAAATAATTTGGCATTATCTTTTTTAATACCTAAAAGAATAACCCATAACCTGATCAATATTCCCGGGTGGCGTTCAAAGCGAAAGATTGTTGTCTTTGAATCTGACGATTGGGGTTCAGTCAGAATGGCTTCAAAAGAGGCTTTGAATTATTTTTTAAAGCTCGGCTATCCTGTTGACAAGGATCCTTATAATTACTTTGATGCACTTGAATCAAATGATGATCTGGAGTTGTTGTTGGATGTTTTAAGTTCTGTAAAAGATAAAAATGGAAACGGGGCAATTTTTACGGCCAATTGCCTTGTTGCAAATCCTGATTTCGAAAGAATAAAATCGGATAATTTTCAGAATTATTATTACGAACCATTTACAAAAACATTAGAAAGGTACCCCAATCACAACCGTGTTTTCAGGCTATATCAGGAGGGAATTGCCAAGAATTTTCTTAAACCTCAGTTTCATGGCAGAGAACACCTTAATGTCCCTTTATGGATGGCCTCATTACAAGAAGGCAGAAAATCGGTTTTAGAAGCTTTTAAATTTGGAATGTTCAGCGTACATGCTGAACCTGATCCTGTGTATTTTAATGAATACACTGATGCACTTGCATTCCACACCAAAGAGCAATATGATCTCTTGCCTGATATACTAGCTGATGGGCTTAATGTTTTTAGAAATATATGGGGGTTTAATTCAGAGTCATTCATGGCACCTTGCTATATTTGGAGTAGTGCACTTGAGGCAACTTTAAGTAAGGGCGGAGTCAGATATCTTCAGGGAATGATCAATCAATTTCAGCCAATTCAAGGGATTCCTTTCAGGTATAAACTGAAATATCATTATTTAGGACAGCATAACAATTTTGGTCAGCGGTACCTGATCAGGAATGTTTTTTTCGAACCAAGTCATACCCCTGATTTAGACAATGTGGGTGAATCGCTCAAACGGATTGGGATTGCTTTTGCCTGGGGAAAACCTGCAATTATCAGTTCTCACCGGTTGAACTATGTGGGATCGCTCGACCCTGCTAACCGCAATAATGGTTTGAAATTGCTCCGGCAATTGCTTACAGGCATAATTTCAAAATGGCCTGATGTAGAATTTATGTCATCAGATCAATTAGGCGATCTGATTAGTAGAAGCAAAACGAGAAATTAGTTAAATGGCCAGAATTAAAATATTGTTTATTATACCATCTCTTGAAGAAGGAGGTGCTGAACGCGTGTTGGTAAATCTGCTTGGAAAATTAGATTACAACCGCTATGAGGTTGATCTTTGCGTTGTTGAAAACAGAGGCATTTTCTTTAATCAGATTCCTGAACAGGTAAAGTTGATTACAGTCTTCGATAGCTCATTGGTCTGTAAGATTTTAGTAAACTTCCACA
Source organism: Lentimicrobium saccharophilum (assembly GCF_001192835.1). Lineage (NCBI taxonomy): Bacteria > Pseudomonadati > Bacteroidota > Bacteroidia > Bacteroidales > Lentimicrobiaceae > Lentimicrobium > Lentimicrobium saccharophilum. Next base: position 991,145 of record NZ_DF968183.1, on the reverse strand, counting down.
TAAGGTTCAATATAAACCGGCTGTATAAATGGATAGTGAATCGCAGAATTCCAGGGAATTATCATGTCGGAATATCATTTTTGGATAGCTCCTTCACAGATATACTCTTTTTTCTCGATAATAAGATTTCAAAGAGGATAGCCTGGGTGCATTCCAGTTATCAGACCTATCATAATTTTGGGAAGTTCTATCAGGGAGCCTATAAGGATCGAATAATACAAAACCGGTACAGCAAACTGGATCATATTGTTTTTGTCTCTAATGACTCAAGGCAGGAATTTGAAGGTATATTTACATGTAAGACATTGAAATCTGTTATTTACAACGTGCTGGATACTGAAAAAATCTGTAAATTGTCAGATTATCCTATAGACGAGAAATTTGATGACAGCATTATCAACATTATTGCCCTGGGGGTGTTGCTGCCGGTTAAGGGTTATGATCTGCTGATTAATGCTGCATTGCTTTTGAAGAACGATGATTTAAAATTTAAAATTCGGATACTGGGAAATGGTTACCTTGAACATGAATTATTGTCACAGATAGAGAGTCTTGATCTGGAAGATTTTGTTGAACTTAAGGGATTTCATATAAATCCGTATCCGTTTCTAAAGCAATCTGACATTTTTGTTATGACATCTCTTTCTGAAGGACTTCCGACTGCCCTGGGAGAAGCCATGATTCTTGGGCTTCCTGTCGTTGTTACAGATTGCAGCGGATGCAGGGAACTTGTCGCTGAGGGTCAATATGGTATGATGACAAATAAAACAGCAGAAGGAATATATCATGGCTTGAGAACCATGATTAATAATTCAGAATTAAGAGAGTTTTATAAACAAAAGTCCCGTGAAAGGGCGGAAGTATTTGATGATGATGCTATTATGGAAAAAATATATTCTGTCATGGATTATTAAAGGTAGTTTAAAATGAAAGTATTACAGATAAATACAACTTTGAGTGCTTCAGCACCGGGAAGGATAGCGGAGGAGATCGGGCAGGTGCTGATTTCCAAAGGACATAGCAGCTACTTCGGGTATGGCCGGAAAGTAAGGGAAAGCGTATCAGAAACAATCAGGATAGGTAGTTTTATTGATCAGACCGTGCACGGAATAAAAACCCGTCTGTTAGACCGTCATGGATTTGGGAGTCGTCAGGCAACCATGCGGTTCATCAGCCAGGTTGAAAGGATTAGTCCGGATATTATTCACCTTCATAATATTCATGGGTACTTCCTGAATATAAAGGTGTTATTTGATTTTTTGAGATGTTCCGGAAAGCCTGTTGTCTGGACATTACATGATTGCTGGCCGTTTACAGGACATTGCAGCCATTTTGATCTTGTTGGTTGTAATAAATGGAAAGATCAGTGCTTTGAGTGTCCAAATAAAGATTCTTACCCGCGAAGTATTTGGTTAGATAATTCGAGGCAAAATTATAATGAAAAGAAGAAATTGTTTTCCGGGCTTGATAACCTTGTATTGGTAACTCCTTCAGTATGGTTGTCAGATATACTGAAAGAATCCTTCCTGGCCGGATATAATGTTTCTGTTATTAATAATGGAATTGATCTGAAGACATTTCAAATCAATAATGGCCTGATGCATACTCAGGGCTTTGGCGTTGAAGAGGATGACATTTTGATTTTAGGTGTAGCAAATATCTGGGGTAAGCATAAAGGACTGGACGATTTCCTTCAATTAAGTAAAACGCTTGAAGCAAAGGAAAAAATCCTGCTGATAGGATTGAGTAAAAAACAGCGAAGGCATCTGCCATCAAATATTATTGGTTTATCAAGGACGGAAAATCAGAAGGAACTGGCTATGCTTTATTCAAGGGCCAATGTTTTCGTTAATCCAACATATGTGGATAATTTTCCGACAACAAATCTGGAGGCATTGGCTTGTGGTACCCCGGTTGTTACCTATAAAACAGGTGGAAGCCCTGAAGCATTGGATGAACATACCGGGCGAATAGTTGAAAAAGGGAGTATTACAGAATTAAAAGCGGCTTTGAGGTCGGTTATAGAAGCAGGGAAAGATTCATTCTCATCCCAGTGCCGGAAAAGAGCTGAATTATTATATAACAAGTATGACCGGTTCGGTGACTATATTAACTTGTACAAACAAATCATTGAAAAAAAATAGTATCCCGGTTTCCAATGGCCTTGAATCAATATTTTTAATAAGAAGTGCGGGTTAGAAATTTTCTTGTAAGTCTGTTGCAGAATCTTCCGGGTTGGAATACTTCCCGGAAGATTGTAGTGATTGAGTCAGATGATTGGGGGAGCATCAGGATGCCTTCAAGATCAGTGTATGATCATCTGCTTGCAAAAGGCTATAAAGTTGATTCAGACCCTTTCCTGAAATATGATTCACTGGCGGGAGAAAGCGATTTGTCAAATTTGTTTGAGGTCCTGGTTTCTTATAAGGATAAAAACGGATCTCCTCCGGTAATAACCGCAAATACGATTGTTTGTAATCCTGATTTTGCAGCGATTGAAAAATCCGGCTTTCAGGAATATAGATATGAGCCGTTTACTGAAACCCTGAAACGCTATCCGGCACATGCAGGGAGTTTTGAATTATGGAGAAGCGGCATGAGCTCCGGGATATTTTACCCGCAGTTTCATGGGCGTGAACATATCAATGTTTCAAAATGGATGATGGCATTACGAAGTGACGTTGATATGGTCCGCGAAGCTTTCCGCCATGGCATGATCAGCATCAGTTCTGAGTCATCCGGAATGAAATTCGGCTATATGGAGGCATATGACAGTTTTTCTGTGGAAGAGGAGATGGAAAAAGCCGGAATAATTCATGACGGGCTAAGAATCTTTGAAAATATTTTTGGCTATGCGTCCCGCTCTTTTATTTCATGTTGTTTCATTTGGAATGACAAAATTGAAAGGGCAGTTAATGATAAGGGAGTTAAGTATATTCAGGGAATAGCGAGGCAACTGGAACCATTCTGTAAAGATGGAAAGCACAATTTTAATAGAAGATTCCATTTTACAGGTCAGAAGAATGGATTGAATCAACTTTACCTGGTAAGAAATGCATATTTCGAACCAAGCCTGAGCGGTAATCCGGATGAGGCCTCTTATTGTCTCAAGAGGATGGAGGTTGCCTTTAAAATGAAAAAGCCTGCAATTATCAGTGCGCACAGACTCAATTTTATTGGAACAATTGATCAAAAGAATCGTGACAATAACCTGCGTCAGTTTAACAGGTTGTTAAAAGAGATCACCCAACGCTGGCCTGAAGTAGAATTTTTTACCAGCGACCGGTTGGGCGAGTTGATGATGAAAGGTAAGGAGAAATTTTATTAGTAATAAACCGGGTTGGACATTTGCATTACATGCATGTCTAATGCTTTTCAGGTAGTATTTATAGGATGAGGATTCTCTTTTCAGAGGTGCGCATAAGGCCTTTAATTGTCGGCATTTTGAAATATTCCGACTTGATTGCAAAATTAATGCCTGTCTCAGCTGGGGCTACTTCAAACAGCAGATATTGTTATGCTGTTTGGTTCAGACACTTAAATTATTTAGCGAAGCAAAATGGGGGGAAAGTCCCGGAGGTTGTTGCGGAACTCGGTCCCGGAGACTCAATTGGTGTTGGGCTGGCTGCATTATTATCCGGGTCTGAAACTTATTTCGCGATGGATGAGATCAATTATTGGAATAAGGAAAGAAATATCAGGGTTTTTCATGAACTGTTGGCAATGTTCAGAAATAAGGAAATGATCCCCGATAAAAAGGAGTTTCCATTGCTTTTCCCTGAAATATCGGATTATGGTTTCCCTTTTCAAATGCTTACTCCGGAATTACTGGAGGAGTCACTTTCTGAAAACCGTGTAAGAAAAATTTGTGAAGAAATTTCCAATCCTGGTAATAAGAACAACAGATTCATTAAGACATATGCACCATGGAACAATAGTGATATTATTCAAAATGATTCCGTTGATTTTATATTTTCTCAGTCTGTGCTGGAGCAGGTAAATACACTTGACGAAGCATATGCTTCAATGCAGCTCTGGATGCGAAGAGGTGGATACATGTCACATGTTATTGATTATAAGTCGCTTGGAATGACAAAAACCTGGAATGGACACTTGACTTTCAAAGACTGGGAATGGGAATTTGTCAAAGGAGGGCGTAAGTTTGCCATCAACCGGGAACCCCATAGTGTGCATGTCAGATTACATAAGCAAAATGGATTTGAGGTGATATCTGAGATTAATCAGATTCAGGGTGGATCAGTTAAACGGGAAAAATTGGCTCCCCGGTATGCCGGCTTGCCTGATTCAGATCTCACTATCAGCACTTCTTTTATACTTTCCCGCAAAGTATAGCTGTGTTTAAAGCCGACACTATATCAGAAACATTTAACAAATACTGAAACTGCTATATGATCATTCAGCAAATTAATACAACTTTGCGTACAGTAGCGCCAGGCAGAATTGCTGAGGAGATTGGCGAAATTCTGGTTGATACAGGTCACACCAGTTACATAGGATATGGCAGAAAATTAAGGCCCAGCGCATCCAAACTGATAAAAATCGGTTCAGGATTTGATCAAAGCCTTCATGGCATTACCACGCGTTTATTTGATATGCATGGTTTTGGTTCACGTTTTGCAACTGTGAGGTTTGTTAAAAAAGTTTCCCTAATTAATCCTGATCTCATTCATTTGCACAATCTTCATGGCTATTATCTTAATATTGAGGTACTGTTTAATTATCTGAAAAAGATTCAAAAACCCGTGATCTGGACATTGCACGATTGCTGGCCATTTACTGGCCATTGCAGCTATTTTGATTATGTCGGATGCAACAAATGGAAGTCAGAATGCTATTCATGCCCAAACAGAATGGCTTACCCGAGGAGTTTGGTCGTTGATAACTCAAGGGTAAATTTCATAAAGAAAAAACATCTGTTTTCCGGCCTCGAAAAGCTTACATTTGTTGCCCCTTCTGCATGGATGGCCGGATTGCTTAAGCAATCATTTTTAAGTGGCTATCCGGTTGAAATCATTCATAACGGGGTTGATGTTAATGTTTTCAGGCCTTCCAGGCAACGGGAGAAGTTAAAACGCCGATATGGTGTTTCAGGCAGGAATGTGATTTTGGGGGTTGCAAGTATCTGGGACAGAAGAAAAGGATTGAGTGATTTTATTAAATTGAGTTCCATGCTATCGGAAGATCAGGTTATTATCCTGGTAGGGCTAAAAAAATCTCAGATCAAAGATCTTCCTGGCAATGTCATTGGAATCAGAAGAACTGAAAGTTTAAATGATCTAGCTGAACTTTACTCAATGGCCGATGTGTTTGTTAATCCAACCTTTGTTGATAATTTCCCTACGACCAATATCGAAGCCCTGGCCTGTGGTACACCGGTTATAACATACAGAACTGGTGGAAGCCCGGAAGCGGTAGATGATAATACAGGGTTGATTGTTGAGAAGGGCGATGTCAAGCGTCTCTTTGAATCGATCAATAAAACCCTAGATGTTGGGAAAGGAGTATATGAGGATTTTTGCAGAAAGAGAGCTGTGGAAAATTTCAATAAATTATCCAAGAATACGGAATACATAAGACTGTATGAAAGTGTTCTCAGTAATTGATTTTAAAAGATCTTTTAATTAAAATATTGCCCAGATGTTTAAGGATAAAACTTTGTTAATTACCGGAGGGACCGGCTCTTTCGGGAATGCAGTACTTAACCGGTTTCTTACAACGGATATCAGAGAAATCAGGATATTCAGCCGTGATGAAAAAAAGCAGGATGATATGCGGCATATGCTGAATAATCCGAAAGTGAAATTCTATATCGGAGACGTTCGGGACAGGCATAGTGTTGACATCGCTGTATTAGGAGCAGATTATATTTTTCATGCCGCGGCGTTGAAACAGGTCCCGTCCTGCGAATTTTTTCCGATGGAAGCTGTGAAAACCAATGTTATCGGAGCAGGTAATGTTTTGGATTCTGCAGTGGAAAACGGGGTTCAGAAAATTATTCTTTTGAGTACAGATAAGGCTGTTTATCCTATTAATGCTATGGGACTAAGCAAGGCTATGATGGAAAAGGTGATGGTTGCCAAAGCAAGAAGTTTACCCGAGAAATCCAAGACGGTAATATGTGGAACCAGATATGGCAACGTCATGGCCTCCCGCGGGTCTGTGATACCACTTTTTATTGACCAGATTAAAGCAGGAAGGGATCTGACCGTTACGGATCCCAGTATGACCAGATTTATGATGACGCTTGATGATGCGGTTGATCTGGTTTTATTTGCATATATGAATGGAAAGAATGGCGATATTTTTATACAGAAATCTCCGGCATCAACCATTCATGATCTTGCACAGGCATTAATTGAGTTGTATAACTCAAAAAGCAAGATCAAGATTATAGGCACAAGGCATGGAGAAAAGCTTTATGAGACCCTTGTTAACAGGGAAGAAATGGCAAAAGCTTCGGATATGGGGAATTATTTCAGGGTGAAGTCTGATAACCGCGACCTGAACTATGAAAGCTATTTCTCCGAAGGGCAGGAGAAGCTGTCCTCCCTGGAGGATTATCATTCACACAATACTGAACGGCTTGATGTTGAAGGGACAAAACGACTGCTGCTTAAGCTGGAAATGGTCAGAAATGACCTTGGCATCTGAAAAATCATTTTCAGAAATAACTTTTTATTGTAAAGATGCTGAATCACATTATCGTTTAAAGTTTTATCTGGAATGAAAAAAGTTGGTATTACCGGGCAGTCAGGTTTTATCGGGACGCATTTCTATAATCAATTGGGACTGATGCCCGATATAGTCCGTATTCCTTTCTGTGATTCATATTTTGAAGAAGATGCATCCATGGATGAATTTGTTCACTCGTGTGATGTAATCATTCATCTGGCTGCAATGAACCGGAATCAGGATGCAGACCTTCTCTATCATACAAACATTGGATTGGTGCAGAAGCTTATAGCTTCCTTACAGCGGACTTCTTCAAAACCTCATGTGATTTTCTCATCATCCATACAGGAGGAGTTGGATAATGTCTATGGGAAATCGAAAAGAGAAGGCAGGCTTTTACTGGAGCAGTGGTCACAACAAAGCGGATCATTTTTTACCTCCATGCTTATCCCCAATGTGTTTGGCCCTTTCGGTAAGCCCTTTTACAATTCAGTCGTAGCTACATTCTGTCATCTGCTGGCGACTGGCGGAGAACCGGAAATACATGTTGACAGTGAAATAAAACTTATATACATCGACGACCTTTTCAGGGAGTTTTACAAGGCTATTTCAGGTGAAATCCAAACCACAGGTTACCGTGTTCCTTTTAATTTGAAACTAAAAGTCAGCGAAATACTTGGAATGCTCCGGATATTTAAGGAATTTTATCTGGAGAAAGGGATCATTCCTGTTTTGGACAGCTCCTATAAAGTTAATCTTTTCAACACATTTCGAAGCTATATTGATTCCAAAACGTTTTTCCCGGTTAAACTTACGCAGCATTCAGATACCCGGGGGGCATTTGTTGAAGTTGTCAGGCTGGGTGTTGGCGGGCAGGTTTCTTTCTCAACTACAAAGCCAGGTATAACCCGTGGTAATCATTATCATACCCGTAAAATTGAAAGGTTTGCGGTGATCCGTGGTAAAGCAGTGATACAGTTACGAAGGATAGGTGAAAGCCGGATTCTTGAGTTTTTACTAGATGGGGAAAGCCCTTCATTTGTGGATATGCCGGTATGGCATACCCATAACATTACAAATGTTGGCAAAGATGATCTCTATACCATTTTCTGGATTAATGAGTGGTATGATCCGGATGATCCGGATACCTATTTTGAAAAGGTTTGACTGATGCGGTATAAAGAGGTTTTATCGCGGTTATTGTTTTCAGATAAATTGAACGGAGAAGTTCTTAAAAATATCCGGATTGCCGAAGCGGGAAAAGATTATCTTATTGGGGCCAGTGGATACCGGCTATTCCGGTTTGACCGAAGAAATGCCCGGTGGAGTTATTTTTCCAGGGTAAATGACCTTAAATTTGCAATTTTATCACGGTTCAGGCTGTTAGCCAGGTTATTCAGGGCGGAAGTTCATTTTTACAAAACCCTCAGAAACAAAGAGGTGATATGCATAGCCAAGGGCGGAATTTATAAATTTAGTGCTGCATCCGGAAAATTTGAGCAGTGCTTCAGAATACCGAGAGGTAACCGGCCTCTGAATATTTGTGAGGATAGCCATGGATTTTTATATTTTGGTGAGTATTTTCACAATGCAGAAAGGACAAGCGTGAATATTTACATGTCAGAGGACTCGGGAGAGACCTGGAAGGTGGTATATACTTTTCCGGCAGGGAGTATCCGGCATATTCATGGGTTACATTTTGATGAATTCGAAAATTCAGTCTGGGTGACTACAGGAGATCTTGAAGGAGAGTGTATGATTGGATACTCCAGTGATCAGTTCAGCACTTTTAATATTGTTTTCAGAGGGGGACAGGAGTACCGTACGTGCAACCTTCTGTTTTACGGCGATAAGATACTCTATGGAACAGATTCGGAAACTGCCAGGAATTATATTAAACAAATTGACCGGTCTTCCTTAAAGGTTTCAACACTGGCTGGAATTCAGGGCTCTGTTATAAAATCTGTTAAAATTGGTAGTCGCTGTTTTTTCAGTACAACCATTGAGCCGTCGGAAATTAATAAGGATCAGCATGCATATATTTGGATGTATGATGATTCCATTAAAAGGTCAATAGTTATTGCAAAATTTGCTAAAGATTGCTGGGATCACAGATATTTTCAGTTTGGGCTGTGCCGTTTTCCGGAATATTTAGTTGGTGATGATACTCATCTGTTCTTCACCGGGGTTGCCCTGAAAAAAATAGATGGGCATAGTATTAGTTTGGAAATCAGTAAAATAAAGGAATTGACAGATTCAGTTGAGTATGAAAAAACTTAAAGTTCTGACCGTCGTAGGCACACGTCCCGAGATTATCCGGTTGTCGCGTGTTCTTCAAAAACTGGATAATAGTGAGGCTATTGATCATATTTTGGTACATACCGGTCAAAATTATGATTACGAATTGAATGAAGTTTTCTTTAATGACCTTGATCTTAGAAAACCAGATTTTTTTCTTGACGCCGCTGGTCATAATGCAACTGAAACCATTGGTCAGATACTGATAAAAATTGATCCCATTCTTGAGCGTGTTAAGCCTGATGCATTTTTAGTATTGGGAGATACCAACAGTTGTTTATGCGCTATTCCTGCCAAGAAAAGGCGTATACCTATTTTCCATATGGAAGCAGGAAACCGTTGCTTCGATCAGCGTGTTCCTGAAGAAACCAACCGGAAGATAGTAGATCACATCAGCGATATAAATTTAACATACAGCGATATTGCCCGTGAGTATCTTTTAAAGGAAGGTTTGCCGGCTGACCGTGTAATTAAAACAGGTAGCCCAATGTATGAAGTTCTGATGCATTTTAAGCCTAAGGTTGAGAAATCATTGATTCTGGAGGAACTTAAGTTAACGAAGGATGGTTTTTTTGTTGTATCGGCTCATCGGGAGGAGAATATTGATTCGGATAAAAACTTTTCAAATCTGGTTAAGATTCTTAATACTTTGGGCGAAACCTATCAATTGCCTGTTATTGTGACAACCCATCCCAGGACACGACACATGATTGAAAAATTAGGCATTACTTTTAATGATAACGTGCATTTAATGAAACCTTTCGGGTTGCTGGATTACATTAAACTTCAAACGAATGCAAAGGTTGTGCTTTCCGACAGTGGAACAATCAGTGAGGAGTCCTCTATCCTAAATTTCAGGGCCTTGAACATCCGTGAAGCGCATGAGCGACCCGAAGCCATGGAAGAAGCATCGGTTATGATGGTAGGCTTAAATCCTGAGCGGGTAATGCAGGGACTTGTTCAGGTATTAGATCAGGATACCATAAACAGAAATTTCAGGGTCGTTGGCGATTACACCATGCCAAATGTTTCGGATAAAGTGGTTCGGATAATCTTATCTTACACTGACTACGTGAAAAGGGTTGTTTGGGGCTTAAGTTAGAATCAGGATTATGAACGTTCTTTTCCTGATGTTTAATTTTGAGGATGCCAACAATACGGTCAGCATGTACAACTCGCTTGTCGATGTGTTTGTTGCCCGAGGTCATAATGTTTCCGTAGTTGCTTTTGAAAAGGCCGGCAAACCAACCGGAATATACAGGGAGGGATTATCTGATGTTCTCAGGGTAAAAACTCTTCCGCTTTTAGGTGTAGGTCCATTTCGCAAGGGACTAGGAAACATAATTGTGCCTTTTCAATATGGATTAGCCATCCGAAAATACCTTAAGGATTTCCGATTCGATCTTATAATAACTCCTACGCCCCCTATTACCCTTTTCAGAATCGCCTATTCGCTGAAGAAGAGAAATCGTACTAAGCTTTACCTGATATTAAGAGATATTTTTCCTCAGAATGCTGTAGATATAGGTTATTTAAGTAAGAATAACCCGATTTATCATTATTTCAGATGGATTGAGAAACGCTTATATCAGATTTCTGACTTAATTGGTTGCATGACAGAAGGAAACCGATCGTATATTTTGAGAAACAATCCCGGGATCGATCCGGCGAAGGTTCATGTTTTGCCAAATTGGAACAGAATTCAGGTATATGAGACAGGGGTAAGTGAAGACCTGCTGGATAAGTATGGTTTAGCTGGTAAATTTATTGTAATCTTCGGTGGAAATCTTGGAGTTTCGCAGAAAGTAGATAATGTGGTTGAACTTGCAAAAGTTCATGCATCCAAAAAAGATGTTGTTTTCGTTGTAGTCGGAAAGGGGACCCACAAAACATATCTTCAGCATCTTATTGACAGAGAAGGTTTAAAAAACATCAGACTCATTGATTATATGCCAAGGGCAGATTATGAAAAACTTGTTTCTAAATCGGAAATCGGACTAATCTCATTGAATGAAAAGTTCACGATTCCAAACATCCCATCAAGAACTTTAAGCTATTACAATATGCGTAAACCTGTTTTTGCCATTACTGATCCTAATACCGATTATCATGAAATGCTAAAGCAGGATAATTCAGGTTTTTGTTGTTTATATGGTGATTATGCATGTTACCGGAAACGGTTTGATCAGTTGTACAATGATCAGAAGTTAAGAATGCAAATGGGAGAGAATGGTTTCATCGCCCTCAGAGATAAATATAACCCTGAGAATAGCTATAAAATCATTATGAATGCGGTTACTTCTTCAGTGAAAAGCTAAAAATCATCATTTATGAAATCTGGCATTAACAGGATTCTTTATTTGGGCTATTATGTTGTTAAGATTGATGGTAAGAAGCTGAGGAAGTTTCTTAAATATGCGTCTGCAGAAACCGGAAAACCTGCTTTTGTTATATTAATAAATTGTATTGTTTCTTTATTTAAATATAATATTTCATTACTTGATTATTTCTACTTCAGATTCTATGAGAAATCTCACAGCGAACGCTTGGAATGGGCCGGAAGCGGGTATATGTACGAATATCATCTTATTATGAACCCAAAGCGTTCCCGGGGGATTCTTGAAAATAAAATTGAATTTCTTGAAAAGTATGCTGACTTCGTCAGACACAAGCACTGTACGCTGAAAGAATTGGAACTAAATCAGGAAACAGCTATTGATCTTTTAGGCAACCCTTCAGGGAAAATTGTCCTGAAACTCTCTACCGGTCAGGTTGGTGCCGAAGTCAGGGTTTTTGATTCCTTAAATTTTACACCTGAATCATTGATTATAAAGATGAAAGATCTGGGCTTTGACCTGGCTGAGGAATATATTGTACAGCATCCTGCATTGATGGATTTATCGCCTTCAGGATTGAATACTGTGCGGATTTTTACCCAACTGGATCAAGGCACTGTAGTTTTTTTAGGCGCCAGGCTCAGGGTATCAGTTAATTCGGTGGTTGATAATATGGGTGCAGGAAATCTGGCTGCTCCGGTCCTTATGGAAACCGGCGTTGTGAATGGGCCTGCCGTATATAGTGATATTACCAGACCGGCAGTATCAAACCATCCTGTTACAGGAATAGCCATCGAAGGTTTTAAGATCCCATTCTGGCCGGAGACCCTCGATATGGTTACAAAAGCTGCGCTGCTTCATCCCGAAAATAAGTCAATTGGCTGGGATATAGCGATTACTTCCTATGGGCCGGAATTGGTAGAAGGAAACCATAACTGGTGTAAATTGTTGTGGCAATTGCCTGTAAAACAAGGGCTCAAGTCAATGATTAGCAAGTACATTTAACCCTTGACTATTTATTTGACAATACGGTAACATAAATAGTTGATAGTGATTAGAATTTTGCTCTATATCAAGCATAAAGTGCCTATTATCTGGAATGCTATTGAGAAATTGAATGGTTTATTGTATTCAATTTTATACAAAAGCAGGATGGATGAGGAGGTTAAGAAAGCCCTTAAGGAATTCAGATTGCCTGGCTTTGAGACCCGGCAATTAAACCATCAGGATCTGACTTTGCTGAGTTTGTTACATGATTCTCAGGAAGCGTCACGAGTGACTTATTTCAACCCGCATGGGTTTGATCAAAAGTCGTTGCTTTCAGTTAGCCGTAACCCGGCCTTCTTGATGATGGGAGTTTTTCAAGGTCATCGGATGGTAGGCTACTTCTTTTTACGTTTTTTCTGGAATAAAAAGTGTTTTGTCGGTCGTCTTATTGATCAGCCGTTTGAAGGCAAGGGTATCGGAAGGATGATGAACAGTATTATGTACAATATTGGTTGGAGAATGGGTTTTAAAGTACTGTCTACCATTTCAAGGAAAAACAGTCTGGTGATGAAATCACATGCTAACAACTCTTTCATGAAGGTGCTGAGAGAATTGGATGACGATTATTTATTTGTGCAATTTGTGGAAAAGAAATAGGTGATATTTAAACGACTTTTTGATATAACTGCAGCTGTTTTTGGTCTAATAATTACCCTCCCTGTTTTTCTCGCAATTTATCTGCTTATTAAAACTCAAATGACAGGATCTGTTTTTTTTAAACAGCAAAGGGTAGGCAGGCATGGTAAGATTTTTAAAATGATCAAATTCAGAACCATGACCATCAACCACAACGGCAGCACAATTTCGGTGAAAGGCGAGTGCCGCATTACACCGCTGGGTGCCGTGCTCAGAAAATATAAACTGGATGAATTGCCTGAGTTGTGGAATATCCTGATCGGAGATATGAGCTTCGTGGGTCCCCGGCCTGATGTGCCCGGTTATGCTGATAAGCTGGAAGGAGAGGACCGGCTTTTGCTCAGTATCAGACCGGGCCTTACCGGTGCTGCAAGCCTTAAATTCTCCAGCGAGGAAGAATTACTTGCCCTGCAGGATGATCCGGTAAAGTACAATGATGAAGTGCTGTATCCGGAGAAGGTCCGGATCAATAATAATTATGTGAGACATATGTCATTCGGACTTGATCTCAAGATTATTATCTTTACCATTCTCGGTAAAAAACTAAAAGAAGAATACCTTAACTAACGCTGAAATGAAAGAAAAAATCTGGCTTTCCTCTCCCCATATGAGTGGGAAAGAAATGAAATACATCGAAGAGGCATTCAGGAGAAATCATGTTTTTCCCCTTGGACCCAATGTTACAGGGTTGGAGGAGGATATTGTCCGGATGACCGGGGCGGGCCATTGCACCTGCCTTTCATCAGGGACTGCTGCCATTCACCTGGCATTAATCCTTCTGGGGGTTAAGCAGGGGGATGAGGTGATTTGCTCATCCTTTACCTTTTCAGCTTCGGCAAACCCGATAGCCTATCAGGGTGCTACCCCTGTTTTTATAGACTCAGAATCCATGACCTGGAATATGAGCCCGGATTTACTTGAATCTGCGATAAAAGATCGCATGTCAAAGGGCAAAAAGCCGTCTGCCATTGTTCTGGTGCATCTTTACGGTATGCCGGCACAGTTGGATAAACTGATGTCTGTTGCCAATGCATATCAGATTCCGGTGATAGAAGACGCTGCAGAGTCATTCGGATCTGCCTTCGACGGCAAAAGCACCGGAACTTTTGGGGAAATCGGGGTGTTTTCATTTAACGGAAATAAAATCATCACTACTTCGGGTGGTGGTGCTATGGTTTCAGCAAACCCGGAATATTGTAAAAAGGCGCTGTTTCTTGCTACACAGGCGCGTGATGCGGCTCCGCATTACCAACATTCTCATATCGGGTACAATTACAGGATGAGCAATATTTGTGCAGGAATAGGCAGGGGGCAAATGGAAGTGCTGTCCGACAGGATCGCCAAACGAAGGGAAAATTATTTCTTCTACCGTGAGATGCTGGCCGGTATTCCCGGAATTTCCTTCCAGAATGAACCGGATGAGCGTTATTTTTCGAATCATTGGCTTACGACCATCCTGATTGATCCCGGTCAGGCAGGAGGCGTTACCCGTGAGGATATCTACACAGATCTGGCCCGGCTCGACATAGAAACCAGGCCTTTGTGGAAGCCCATGCACCTGCAGCCGGTATTTGCCAATGTGCCGGCATATACGGATGGTACATCAGAACGATTATTCCGGAACGGACTTTGTCTGCCTTCCAGTTCTAACATTACGGATGAAGAGCGGAGAGCCGTTGTTGACGCCATCCGCCACTCGCTAAAACATTAAATTCAGCCTGTATGATCAATATTGAAGCTTTTATTTCAAATCATATTACCTTCCGGGAGAAGAGTTTTTTTCAGGATGATCTGTTGCGTTATGAAAACCAGCTCAGATTGCAGATAGAAGGGAAGTCGGCGCTGGTTATCGGGGGTGGTGGCACCATCGGATCCTCTTTTATCCGGGCATTGCTGAAGTTCAATCCGGCCAGGCTATTTGTGGTTGATCTGAGCGAGAACTACCTGACCGAACTTACGCGCGATCTCAGAAGTACTTTGGGTATGAGGGTTCCGGATGATTATAAAACCTATCCGATAAACTTTTCCGATCCGGTTTTTGATAAGATACTGCAGGATGCGGGGCCATTCGATATTGTAGCCAATTTTGCAGCGCACAAACATGTCCGGAGTGAGAAAGACCAGTTCTCGGTGATTGCATTGCTTGAAAACAATATTGTTAAGGCCGAGCAGCTCTTAGGCAAGCTGGCTGAATCCCCCCCTGAGCATTTCTTCTGCGTTTCCACGGATAAGGCTGCCAATCCGGTTAATATCATGGGAGCCAGTAAGAAAATCATGGAAGAGGTGATTATGGCATACGCCGGCCATTTCCCGGTTTCCACGGCGAGGTTTGCCAATGTGGCGTTTTCCAACGGAAGTCTGCTGGCGGGTTATCTCGAGCGAATGATGAAACATCAGCCGCTTTCCTGCCCTTCAGATATCCGGAGATTTTTTGTTTCTCCTGAAGAGTCTGGCCAGATTTGCCTGATGGCTTGTATTCTGGGAAAGACCGGTGAAATCTTCTTTCCGAAGCTGGACGAAGAGCAGATGATGAATTTTAAAGACATTACCATTGAATTTTTGAGGCAGCAGGGGCTTGAAACCAGTATATGTGCAAGTGAAGAAGAGGCCCGCTATGAAGCGTCCATGATGCAGGCCAATTCACGAAGCTATCCGGTCTATTTTTTTGAATCGGATACTTCCGGTGAAAAAACCTTTGAAGAGTTCTATACGGAAGGGGAGGAGCTTGATCTCGCAACATTCAGTTCTCTGGGAATCATCAAAAATGCCCCTCGCCGTTCGATGGATGAGATACGGAATATGGTCGGGGAACTTAAGAGGGTGATACAAACCCCGGGATTAACAAAAGCTGAAATAGTCAAGGTGATGACCTCTTTCCTGCCGGGTTTCCATCATATAGAAACCGGGAAAAACCTGGACCAGAAAATGTAAATCTTATAGTATGTACAGATATTTTAAACGGATCGGCGATATATTGTTTTCCAGTCTGGGAATGCTATTGTTCCTCCCGTTTTTCATTCCGCTGGCCATCACACTGAAGCTGACGGGTGAAGGTTATATTTTCTATTTGCAGGAGCGGAGGGGTTATAAAAACAAAAAATTCAGGATATGGAAATTTGCCACCATGCTCAAAGCCAGCCCTTCGCTTGGCACCGGAAGCATTACCCTGAAAAACGATTGGCGTTTAACACCGCTTGGGAAGTATTTACGGGGCTCAAAGGTCAATGAAATACCGCAGTTGATTAATATATTCCTGGGGGAAATGTCTGTGGTAGGCCCCAGGCCGCTGATGGAAGTGGATTTTCAGAAGTTTTCCCCGGAAATTCAGGATCAGTTTTATCAATGCAAGCCCGGACTGACCGGTATTGCTTCAATTGTTTTCAGGGATGAAGAACAGTTCTATGAAAACACGGAAATAGATCCCCACGAGTATGACCGCCTTTATATTGCCCCTTATAAAGGCGCTCTGGAAAAATGGTACCGTGAACATCAGGGATTCAGGACAGATCTGTTGATTATCCTGTTAACTGCCGCGGTGATCATTTTCCCCGAAAATAACCGGGTGTTCAGATGGTTCCGCGATCTGCCGCCCATACCTGTTTTCGGGAAAAAGGAGGAATAAAAACATAATCGCTGGCAGTTACCGCGTAACTATGTTCATGGCGTTCAATATGCTGATGAATGATAAAACCGGATAATGATGCATATTCAGGATTAATTAAAATCTTAATTTTGTAGCAAACCTCTTTTGAATATGAGCGTTAAATGGCCGTTGATTTATCAGCATGCGGGACCGGTCGGCTGGTACAGGGTAAAAACTGTTACAGGTGACAGGTTCATGATGATGGTAAATATGGATGACATTCTGGTTTCAATGCCCTATTTTTCATACGCCCATTTTTCCGATCAGGAACCTGAACTTGTTGAGAAGCATCCGGAATTTACGCTGGAGGAAGGAAAGCTGCAATGCAGTGATCCCGCTATCCAATGGCATGTACGTATGCTTAAACCGGTATCCGGGCATTTTCATACTGTTAAGGTAGTTTCCTGGTTGCCACTGGAAACTACAGCCGAAAAGCAGCTGTTAAGGTTCAGTTCAAACCTCCGGCGAAAGATCAACAAATCTGTGTCGCGGGAGATTAAACTTGAGGTGGGCGGATCCGAACTGATAGGAAAGTTTTACGGAGTATTTTCTCACAACATGCACCGCCTTGGAGCCCCGGCCATGTCGAAGTCTTTTTATGCGCGGGTGGTTACGGCCTTTGGAAGAGATGCCAGTGTGCTGATTGCCCTTTATCATGGAAAAGCCATTGGTGGTGCTATCTTGCTGAAAAAGGGCGAATTTGCCGAAACATGTTGGTTTTCAACCCTTGAAGATTACAATCCATTTTATACTTCATATTTTCTTTGGTGGGAGTGTATCCGCCTTTCCATTGAACGGGGATGCAAGGTCTTTAGTTTTGGAAGAAGTACGAAAGATTCAGGGCCGCACCTGTATAAACAGCAATGGGGCGTGAAAAACACCACCCTTTACTGGAGTTTTTCCTACCCGCTTCGCAACGATCAATATACAATAGGACCTTTAAAGATTCCAATGCCCAACCGGAAAATCCTGAGCTTTCTCTGGAAAATTTCTCCTTGTTTTATCATCAGGTGGCTGGGGCCGATGGTTGCCGGGAAATTTTACTGATCGGGTTCCAGGAGCTTTAATGATGTTCATGATCTCCGCCCGTATTTTTTACATGGCACCTTTCTTAATCTTTGTTTATGTTTGGTAAAATCTACCTGGCTGCTGACCGGCTTGTTCAAAAGCATAAATTGCACGCGCTGGTCGATGTGTCAATATTTGCTGTTATCACCTTTGTTTTTCATGAACTTTGGTGGTCATTCTACGGTTGGCTCGAATCCTTTAATTTCATCATCGGATCCGCCGATTGGCTGGCCGGAAAGGTCTATATAATTTCATTGTGGTTTAACAGAAATATCCTTGGGCTGGAGGTATTGACTTCAGCGCCGAATACCATGTGGTTTTCAAATGGTGCTTTTGTTGCCATTGATGAGGGGTGTTCCGGTTTAAAACAGTTTTATCAGGTGGCCGTTTTGTTTATTTTATTTCCTGGGCCATGGATCCATAAACTTTGGTATATCCCGTTTGGTTTTTTTACCATGTTTCTGGCCAATGTTTTCCGGATTGTCTGCCTGTCTCTGGTGGCGCTTTGGATCCCACAGCACTGGGACTTTGTCCATGAGTGGATATTGCGCCCTTTCTTCTATGTAATCATCTTTTTCCTCTGGGTCTTGTGGGTTGAGAAGTTCCGAAGAAGCGGAAAGCTGATCAATGCCGGCATCATTGAATAATCGATATTCGAATATCAATAGGTTGATTGTCTGATTTTTGCGGATTTTGACTTTTGACATCGAGGAGTGGTATCATCTCCTCGAACTGGATTCAACCAGCAGGCCTGATCAATGGGTTGGTTTTGAGCCACGGCTGGAAGCCAATACCGAAAGGATATTGATGCTCCTCAGCGAATCAGGCATTAAAGCAACTTTTTTTGTAATGGGTTGGATTGCCCGGCATTCACCGTCAGTGATCAGAAGAATAGCTGAAGCCGGCCATGAGCTTGGAGTTCATTCATGGGACCATGCCCTTATTTCAAAGCAGTCGCGGATGGAGTTTCGTGAAGATCTTAAAAGATCCTGCGGTGAAGTCTCCGGTTTATCCGGCACACCTGTGCGGATGTACCGCGCACCTGGTTTTTCAATTGTTCCTGAAACTGTATGGGCGCTTGAGGAACTTATGCGACAGGGGATTGTTGCAGATGCTTCCATTTTTCCGACTTCGCGGGCCCACGGTGGTTTTCCTTCATTCCCGGTTGATCAGCCATGCATTATCAAAGCTGGAGGAATGCAGCTCTACGAGTTTCCCCTGAATACGGCGAAATTCTTCAATCACCGGGTTGTCTTCTCGGGCGGAGGTTATTTCAGGCTTTTACCGTATGAAATAATCAGAAAGCTGACCAACAATGGTTCTTATGTTATGTCTTATTTTCATCCCAGGGATTTTGATCCCGGACAAAAAATGTTGCCCGGGCTGACTCCATTACGAATGTTCAAATCTTATTACGGTTTGCATGGAAGCCTTGGCAAATTAGCCCGGCTGATCAGCGAATTTGACTTTGTTGATATTGGTAAAGCGATTGAGCAGAACGACTGGAGTAAGGCATACGTCTACAGGATTTAATTATTTTCCGGTTGATTGCGGCATTTTCTGATAACATCGGAATTTTAGGTAATTGCCTGTAATTCTTGTAACATTTTCGTTACACCACAGGGGCTAAAATGTTAAATTGCACTGAATTACTTTTATCGAAAATGTTAATTAATATTTATAAAAAACATTGGCGTTCAGGGTCCCGGAAAATTGTCAGGGACCTGTTTCAGACCTTGTTTTCAAATTTTGAACTATTAAGTTACTCATATGCCTCATACTCCTGAATGGCTATTGTTGCCCGGATTCAGAATAATTGCCGCGCTTGCGATATCTTTTTTCGTTGCCTACCGTTTTATCCCGGTAATTATTGATGTGGCCAGAAAGAAAAACCTTGTAGATGAGCCAAATCATCGTACTTCCCATAAAGGCAAGGTGCCTACGCTGGGCGGAATCGCAATTTTTGCCGGATTCGCTATTGCAGTACTGGCGTTTAACCTTTCATCAGATAGCCTGCTCTCCCCGGTCACCGTCGCAGGTGCAATGGTTATCTTTTTTCTTGGGCTGAAAGATGATGTACTGGAACTTTCACCACTAAAAAAAATCTATGGACAGGTAATAGCGGGTTTAATTGTTATTTTACTGGGCGATTTAAGGTTCAGTAGTCTGCATGGCCTTTTCGGGATTTATCAGATATCCTACATATGGAGTGTTCTGGTCACGCTCTTTGTTTTTATAGTTATTATTAACTCTTTCAACCTGGTCGACGGAATCGATGGACTGGCAGCCGGCCTGGCCATAGTTTCCTCAGTTTTTTTTGGCGAATGGTTTTTCCGGGCCGGGCAAACTGGTATGGTGGTTATGGCAGTGAGCCTGATAGGTGTTCTGTTTGCCTTTCTGAGGTACAACCTCCTTGATTCAAGGTACAAGATATTTATGGGGGATACTGGTTCTATGTTACTGGGCTTTATCCTGGCTGTATTTACCGTCAGATTTAATGAGATGAATGTCCCCGGCAGCCCCATTAGAAATATGGAAGCAGCTCCGGCCTTTTCATTTGCAATACTGATGGTGCCTCTTTTCGATACCCTGCGTCTGTTTGTTGTAAGAATTTATACAAAATGCACCCCTTTTGCACCGGACAGAGCCCATATGCATCACATATTGCTGAAGTTGGGCTTTAATCACCTGCAATCAACTTATATCCTGATGATGTTTAATATTGTCTTTGTCCTGTTGGCCTGGAGATTCCAATCCCTTGGAACTATGAAATTGTTTGGTTTATTGATTTTTTCAGGCACCATTCTGACCATTATTGCTTTTGTCCTTGTTTCCATTCAGAAAAGGCACAGGCATCTGGATAATAAGCAAATTGTGAATCAGGGCAAATCGCGGATTGCCTGATAAATTGTTTAACCTGCTTACGAAATGAGCCCTCCGGATATGGGGGGCTCATTTCGTATTACAACCTGAATGATTTTCAATCTGGCATCGCATTATTCTGAATTAGCCGGTAGCAGCACCGGACGAAGTCTTTCCGGATTCGGATAAACCATTGGTATAGCCCGGCTTTCAAACTTTGCGAACATTAAGTTTCTGATATTTATACTGCTGCAATGCAATATTAATTCCTATATTTGTGCGCAAAGTCTGTTTCTTTTATAAAAACAACAAATCCTTCGTCATGGTTCGAAATCTGGGTGCTCAGAATTCCATTTTCAATCAATATGTATCTGAAATCAGGGATGCCGTGATACAACAGGATAGCCTCCGTTTTCGGTTCAACATGGAACGGATGGGAATGGTTTTTGCTTATGAGATCAGCCGGCAGTTAGAATATGAAAACCGTGAGGTAGTTACTTCACTGGGAGTTGCAGAGGTTCCTGTATTAAAGCATTCACCGGTGCTGGCAACCATACTTCGGGCGGGATTGCCCCTGCATAAAGGATTGCTGAATGTTTTTGACCGTTCAGAGAATGCCTTTGTGTCGGCTTATCGAAAACACAGCAAAGATGGCCGTTTTGAGATACAGGTTGAGTATGTTTCATGTCCCGATCTCACCAACAGGGTGCTGATTCTCGCCGATCCGATGCTTGCTACCGGTGCTTCGCTGGTACTCAGCTACAAGGCCCTGCTGGCCAAGGGAAAACCCTCTCACACCCACATCGTTACGCTGATTGCCAGTACGCAGGGTCTGGATTATATCAAGAGATACCTGCCGGTTGAAGACGTCACATTATGGCTTGGCGCCATTGATGATGAACTTACTGCCCAGGCTTATATCGTGCCAGGCCTTGGCGATGCCGGAGATCTGGCTTTCGGTAGTAAGATATAATCTTTTTCAGATTCGTTATTTTTAACAGCACTTCAGGTGTTGGTTCCTGTGTTTCTCCGGTATGACCCATACTTTGTTCCCGGAAGTGTTTTTCTTGTTTTTGCTCCCGCTGCTGCGTATACTGATAAAATAGATTACTTATTGTTGCTGGCAGAGGAATTGTTTTGCCAGTGATATCTGTATGGATCCTGTCTGATTCTGATAAGATATAATGTCATCAAAGGGATTAATTGACTTTTTCAACGTAAGTTTGTAAAAAAAATATCGGGCATGACCAATCTGCTGAAAGAAAACATCAGGATATCCCTGGATTCCATCCGCAGCCACCTTCTTCGAAGCATACTCACTGTGCTGATCATAGCGTTCGGTATCATGGCCCTGGTTGGTATTCTTACTTCAATAGATTCCATCAAATACTTTCTTAACGAGAATTTTATGATGATGGGGGCCAACACGTTTTCGATCAGGAATCGCAGCATGAGGGTGCAGATGGGCAACAGGTCCACCCTCCCGCGGAATTACAGGACGATCACCTGGCAGGAAGCCATGGAATTCAAGGAGGTGTATGATTTCCCGGCGGTAACATCCGTTTTTACTTATGCAACCAATACCGCAACACTGAAGTACGGGTCTTTAAAGACCAATCCAAATGTTCCGGTGGTGGGCTCGGATGAAAATTACCTGGCAACCTCAGGCAATGAACTGGAAAAAGGCCGGAATCTTTCGGCAAATGAAGTAAATTATGGCTCACATGTGGTGGTGCTGGGTGCAGGCGTTGTCAGCAAACTGTTTAAATCAGGCGAAAACCCGCTTGACAAGGTTGTTAATATAGGGCCTGGAAAATACAGGGTGGTCGGAGTGATGAAGTCCAAAGGCTCAAGTCTGGGCTTTAACCCTGACAACCTTTGTTTAATACCGATTTCGAATGTAAGGCAGGAGTTTTCCCGGTCAGGAATGACTTTTACCATTAATGTAATGGTTCAGAATCCGACGCAGCTCGATGCCGCGATCGGGGAAGCAACAGGATTGTTTCGTGTAATACGCGAAGTAAGGGCAGGACAGGAGAATAGTTTTGAAATTGAAAAGAGCGACAATCTGGCCGAAATGCTTTTTGAAAACCTTAAGTATCTCCGGCTTGCCGCAACAATCATCGGGGCTATTACCCTGATCGGGGCTGCCATCGGACTGATGAATATTATGCTTGTATCTGTAACGGAGCGGACCCGTGAAATCGGCATTCGTAAGGCCATGGGAGCCACCAGCCGCACCATCAGAAACCAGTTTCTTGCTGAAGCCATTGTAATCGGTCAGATTGGTGGAATTGTCGGGATTGTCTTCGGAATCAGCATCGGGAATGTATTATCGGCGCTGATCGGCTCAGGTTTTATCATTCCCTGGGCATGGATTATCCTTGGCGTTGTTCTATGCTTCGCTGTTGCTGTTGTGTCAGGGTATATCCCGGCCACCAAGGCTGCAAAACTTAATCCGGTAGATTCACTTCGTTATGAGTAATCAGCATTCCCGATCCGATGCGTGACAGCCTGTTGATATATACGCCAGTGTTAAGCCCCCGCCTGAATTACATCATGGGGCTCATGTTCAGGGAATTGCTGGGCCTTACATTCAGAATCACAACTGATCTGGAGCAGTACCATGCTTTTGAGGGGGCAAAATTATTCTATCATACTATTGCCCCTGCTGGTAAAAATGAAGTTCACATTGCTCCTGCAGGTTTACTGACCGAAAAATCCATCAACAGCCATCAGCTCCGCTTTATTGATTATGAAGGGTCGAAGGCTTTTTTTCCGGTGTATGCAAAATCAGCCGATATGCCTTTTGATCCTTTTTCGGCAGCGTTCTATCTTGTGAGCCGGTATGAAGAGTATCTGCCTTATCTGAAAGATGAACACGGCCGGTTTTCTCCCGATGCAGGCATTGCGGTTCAGCATGGATTTCTGCAGGTTGCCCCGGTAAACCGCTGGTCATTGAAACTTGGAGAAATACTGAGATTGAAGTTTCCGGACCTTACTTTCAACTACCCTGGCTACCGGTTTTTACCTACCATTGATATTGATGCCGCCTGGGCATATAAACATAAGGGTTTGATAAGGACTTTAGGTGGTTACCTGAAGGACATTTCTTCGGGGAATATATCGGAGGCAAAAAAGAGAACCCGGGTTTTACTAGGGATGGAAAAAGATCCGTTTGACACTTTTGATTTTTTATATGAGATTCATCAGAAGTATAGTATCAGGCCGTTATATTTCGTTTTGTTTGCAGCCTACAGTCAGAATGACAAGAATACGCCAACCGGTAATCTTTCATTCAGGAGGCTGCTCAAATCACTTGCAGATCATGCTGCCGTTGGAATACACCCTTCTTATGCATCCAACGGGTCACTCTCATTATTAAAAAGCGAGATCGATGGTCTTTCGGCTGTTCTCAGAAGGGAAATAACCGCAAGCCGACAACATTTTCTCAAGATATCATTCCCTGAGACATACCTCAATCTGATCAACCTTGACATCACCGATGATTACTCCCTTGGCTTTGCCGGAAAACCGGGTTTCAGGGCTGGTATTTGCTCACCTTTTAAATGGTATAACCTTGAAGCAGAAACAGAAACTTCCCTCACTTTGCATCCATTTGCATTGATGGAGGGTACCCTGAGGGATTACATGAATGTTGGCCCTGAGCAGGCCATGGAATTTATCAGACCCCTGGTGGATGAAGTGAAATCGGTAAACGGCTGTTTTATAAGCTTGTGGCATAACGAGTCCATGTCGGAAGAAAAGCGATGGATCGGCTGGACAAGGGTTTACAGCGAGTTGCTGGAATATGCAGCACCCTGAAACCGGGCCCGCCTATGTATGCCTGGCTTCAATTGTATGCCTGGTTTCAATATACAATGACGGCCATTCTGGCAAACTGAACAATATTTATTCAATGTTGTTAGTGATATTTAATTCAGATCATATTCCTTTTTGGTGATAAGTCTCACTATTTGCATGTGCGTTTTACTACTATCAGCAGCCTGAGTCTTTAACAACTGAACTTGTTCCATCCTCAAGGCTTTAATGTAAAATGAAAAAATATTAAATCAAATAGTAATGGAAAAGCGTTTTCAGATTTATATTTCCGGAAATGTTCAGCGGGTCGGATTTCGTCATCAGGCCTTTCAGCAGGCAAAACTATCCGGTATCAGGGGTAAGGCGATGTATATTGACCGCGGATTGCTGATTGAAGCCGAAGGAGATCCTGAACAATTGAATTTTTTCGTTGACTGGTGTCGCAGCGGACCAGATGGCTGCTCAATAGAGTCCTTTGAAGTAAGGGAAATGCCTCCCTTTCATTATACAGGCTTTGAGATCATACACGGGGTAATTTCGAGCGATTCACCGGTCGATTCCATGATACGATCGTAAAGTTGTAGGAATGAACTCTTATGCTCTTGAAACCTTGAGCGAAAGTTCTGGCAATCGATCAAAATTCTGTTCAGTCGTTTGAATGCATATTTATCATCACCTGAATCCAATATCTTTGCAATTGCAAACAATCCTATAATGAAAAGCGTAGCCCGACCTGCAAGAATTGTAGAATCAACCATTGCTCAATGGTATGCCTGTTATACAAAGCCAAGGGCTGAGAAAGCAGCCCTGCAGCGCCTGAGGGAAGCAGAGATTGAGTCTTACCTCCCGCTGCAAAGAACCAGGAAAAAGTGGAGCGACAGGATGAAGTGGGTTGATGAGCCCCTGCTGAAGAGTTATATTTTCGTTAAAGTCAATTCGGAAAATTTTATGAAGGTAATGAAGATTGAAGGCCTGCTTCACTTTATTACTTTTGAGAACAGAGCGGTACCGATACCCGAATCCCAGATTAATGCAATCCGGTTGCTGTTAGGGCAGGGGATGGAACTCGAAGTCGTTTCCGGCAAGATTGAAGCCGGCCAGGCGATAGAAGTGCAGGCAGGGCCCTTGATAGGGTTGCGTGGCGAGCTGGTTGAATACAGAGGCAGCCGGAAGGTTTTGGTCAGGCTTGGAGAGATTGGTCATGGTATCCTGGTAACCATCAGCCCTGATTTCCTCATAAGGATTTGAAGTTCTTTCTGCTGTTATATCAGATCCGTACCCTGAGGCCGTTCTGCCGGAATTGAAACGGTCTCAATTTATGAGCAAAGCATTGTAACTGCTCTTGTTGCCTGCATCATCAGTAACTTCCAGTAAAAATTCATTAACTCCCGGATTTATTAATTCATCAAAATTGTATTTCAGCAAATTGTTTTTTGGATCATAGTCCATCAGTATCCACTTGCCGTTCAGCGTTCCCCGGTAAGACTTAATACCCGAAAGGTTATCGCTGATACTCACGCGAATACTTTGCTGTGCGCTGATCTTTTTATTGTTAGCGATATTCAGCGGTTTAATAACAGGGGCTATAGTATCTGCCATTACCGAAAACCTCCCGAATTCGCGGACCCTCGCATTTAGAAAGCCGTTTTGATATTTGCCTCCTGCTGAGGATGGTTTGTCTTTGTTGTTCAGGATTACCATTACAAGCTTGTCCGCCAGTTTATGATATGCCGTGTCCACCCTGATCGAGAGATCATAATAATCATGAACCGGTGTTTCAGCATTGTGAATCATGTGCACCGGGGCGCAGGAATTTCCGTCGGAAGCGGTGGAGTTGTATTCGAAAACAATGCTGTCGTAAAGACAGCTGCCCGGCATGGAAATTTTCAGATGTGGCGTTACAAAACGGTTTAACCGCTTATAGCTGAATACCTGCCCGTCGATTCTTGGTTTTATAACTCCGTTCTGTGCAACTTTCCCTCTTATCACGAATTTTATCGCTGAAGTATTTCCCGAGCCATCGGCGATTTCAATTCTGATCGGATAAACGATGTCAGCCCTGATATTTAGTATCCCGTTTCCTGTCACTTTTCTATACAGGCTTAGTTTATTGTTGGGTTCAACTTTTGTTCGCATGAACCTTTCGCGTGAAGATGAATAGGTTGCATAATCAATAAAACTGTTGATATATCTGGTTTCACTAAAACTAAAGGATTCAGCATTCCATTCAAAAAATATTTCATTACCATTAAATACAGTGATACGGTTAATGCCGTTTTTGTTATTGCTGCCGCTGAGCAGATCGTGCGCGTTGATGCCGAATGAAACACCTCCGGATACCTCGATGGTGTCAGATTTTGAAAACCGGTAAGAAAGTCCCCAGCCTGCAATGCCGGGATTGAAGGGAGTTGCTTTTCCGTTGATCAGCGCGTTTGCTCCTTCAGGGTAAAGCCTTATTCCATTGATGGTGGGTCTTGTAAAATCCTTTACAGCAATCCCGAAGAGCAGCGGGTTGACAGGACGTTCTGTTCCGGAGTCCCTGATTTCGAAATGAAGATGTGGACCCTGCGAAGAGCCTGAATTACCTGAATAACCTATTACATCTCCCTGCTTTACTTGAATAAGTCCGGCTTCAGGAAAAAGATCAACATCAAACTGTTCCATCCTGTATTGTTCAGCCCTGGACCACGCGGCTATTTCAGGGTTGAAGCCTGAAAGGTGGGCATATACTGTAGAATAGCCATTAGGATGCGTTATGTAAACAGTTTTACCAAATCCGAATGGAGAAATCCTGATGCGCGAAACATAACCATCAGCACAGGCGAGAATTTTCTTTCCTTCAACACCCTGCGTTCTGATATCTATTCCTGAATGAAAATGGTTGCTTCTGAGTTCTGCAAAAGTCCCAGATAACAGCATCGGAAACTCAACGGGTGCTATAAAGTCGTCTTTAGGATAGCTTTGCTGGGCATTTGAAAGGGTTGGTATCAGCAGTGAAATGAAAAAACTAAAACAGATCCGGCGAGGTTTCATGCATTTATCTTATTCAACCGGACAAAGATAAGTTATTATGGGTTGTCATGATGATCGCTATCGCGCAGAAGGGCAGATGAAACACGAAAAATGAAGTTTATTAATTCTTTTCAAAGGAAGGGAAAAAAGCAGGTGCTTATGCATGAAAACTCTTTGATTGTGAAGGTATTGTCACAATAATCGGTACATATTTTAGTTTAGGAATAATATTCCGGTATCAGTACCAGGCTAAAATTTGCTTCCCAGCAGTTGCAAAATCTGTGGCTTCTCCGGCATCAGCGATATTTGCCGTTTCAGGTGTTATGACTACTGTTTCAGGTATTTCTTTGTTGAACAATAGCGGTTTAAAAACGTTAATGATCGCACGTGGATAATACCTCGGATATAACTGATAATGAACCTGATAAATGAACTATTTGTTTGCTCAAATGAATGATATATTGCTTATGGAAGGCGGCAACCTGTCCGCCAACTTTTGGGTTGCCCTGATCAGTTCTGTCAAGTTTATCTTTGCCGTTCCTGCATCATATATTTTCGGGAATTCATTTATACATACCATTCTGATAACTAGTCTGGGAGGTATTTCAGGAATTGTGTTTTTCCATTATTTGAGCAGGTACGTGATTTTTAGCGATAGAATTGGTTTTCGCATGTATTTCAGCGTTTTCAGGAATATTTCCGGGTTTAAGGCTACTCCTTCGCCTGCTTCTCTGACCCGCAGGCGTTTCAGCCGCCGCAACCGGTTGATTGTTTGGTTTTTCCGCCGTTATGGTCTGGCCGGAATTATTATTCTTACTCCTGTGCTTCTTTCGATACCTTTGGGGACTATTTTAACTTACCGTTATTCGTCAGGCAGGGCCGGATCTTTGGTTATGCTATGTGTTTCTGTAGTAGTCTGGTCTATTGTGTTAAGTGCGACCGGATTATTCTTCAGATAGCTGGTTTTCATTGTAAAGGAGTCATTCATGGTTTAAGCGAGATAAACCTGATTTTTAAAATTTTACAATTATTGATAATAACAACAATAAAAGACCATTTACGATGTTATTACCTGATATCCTGCAAAAATGTACCCGGTGCAATAAACTCCGGCTGTAATCGTTTGTTTAACGTTCGTTCGTTTAGAAATTATCAATAACTTTGCACACTTCAATCAAAAAGTACTGTATGCGTATTAAATCGGTTCTGCAATTATGCCTTGTTACCGGCCTTTTTGCTTTTTTTTCTGAATCCATCAATGCTCAATCAACAACCTATATTGGACAGGATTTGAATACTATCACCACTGCGGTTCCATTCCTGCAGATAGCTCCAGATGCGCGTTCAGGCGGGATGGGAGAGGCTGGTGTTTCGAGTACGCCCGATGCCAATTCCATGCACTGGAATCCGGCAAAATATTCATACATTGAGAATGAGATGGGATTTTCACTGTCATACAGCCCATGGTTGCGGGCCCTTGTCAGCGATATTAATCTTGCTTATCTTACCGGATACAAAAAATTGGGAAACAATCAGGTGGTTTCCGGCTCCCTGCTTTATTTTTCCCTGGGAGATATCACATTTACTGATATTCAGGGAGCTACAATCGGTAATTACAGGCCCAACGAGTTTGCCATAAGCGGTTCTTATTCGAGAATGCTGACTAAAAACTTATCGGGAGCCGTAACCGCCCGCTTCATCCACTCCAATCTGACACAAGGGCAGAGCGTTGGTGGTGCTTCCACCAAACCCGGCAACTCCATTGCGGCCGATATTGCCATTTATTCACGTCATGACGTTGAGTTTCCGAATATGGAAGGATTCTTTGCCTGGGGTCTTAATATCAGCAACATTGGGGCGAAAATTTCCTATTCTGACGACAATACACAGCGCGATTTTATTCCTACCAACCTCCGTTTAGGCCCTTCACTTACCCTGGACATTGATGAGTATAACCGGCTTTCATTTATGGTTGACATCAACAAACTGCTGATTCCCACACCTCCGATATATGCTACCGATTCATTGACCGGACAGCCGATTTACGATGACAATGGAAACCAGTTGATCTTTAAAGGTAAAGATCCCAATGTATCTGTTCCGGTCGGAATGTTCCAGTCATTTTTTGATGCACCCGGCGGGTTCAACGAAGAGATCCGTGAATTGTCATTCGCCGTTGGCGTGGAATACTGGTATGACAAACAGTTTGCCATTCGCGGGGGATACTTCCATGAGGACAGGACAAAAGGAAACAGGAAATTCTTTACCCTTGGTGCCGGTTTGCGCTACAATGTTTTCGGTCTTGATTTTGCCTATCTGATTCCTACCGGAGGCCAGGCTAAAAATCCGCTGGAGAATACACTCAGGTTTACCCTGCACTTCGACTTTGAAGCTTTCCAGAAACAGAATAATCAGAACTGATGATAAGATAATTCAGCAATTTTTAACAGAAAGCCCCGGAATTCCGGGGCTTTCTGTTAAAAGCAGGCTGGTAAGACATTCCGGTGATTTATTTTTTCAGGTAAATCTTTCTCAGCATTTTGACAATTTTCATCATCATGTTCAGGTGCAAGGGCAAGCGATTAAATCTGAGTGAAGGGTAGGTGATAACTTTAGCCCCGAAACCACGGTAAAACCTTGCCAGATTGGAATCATTTGAGCCTTCGAAGTCAAGGGTGAGGTGATTGCCACTCGAATCCTGGATAAAACGATCGATCAGGAATGACATGGCGCCAGTGGTTCTCGCTTCCGCTCCGGTAGCTGAAAACAGGAATATGGCTTTCCGGTGGCTGAAAACGAAAACGGCTCCCGCGCAGAAGGTATTGTTGCTGGTATAAGCACCATAGCAAATTGCCTTATGATCGTGAAGGCATTGGTAGATCAGTCGTAACAGGCGTCTGTAATCATATTCGCCCAAATGGCTGATATTTAGGCCTTTGTTGCTTCTGAAAAGGGTGATTATCTCTTCGGGTTTGACATTTGTTGAAATGGTAATGCCGTTTTTCGCTGCTTTGGAAATGTTGCGGCGTATGTTCTCCGAATAACCCCGGCTGATCTGCTCGTATGGTTCAATCAGATCGAGTTCATGATTGATGCTTTGAATGATTCTCCAACGAACTGCATCAGGCTTGTTAAAGGTATTGAGATTAATTTCCGCAAACCTGAATTTTTCGGGAATCGCTTGCAAAAACTGTTCTACTGATTCCGGTGTAAGGTGGTTGATAGAGAATATGCCGAGTTGTTGTGTGAAAAATGGCTGGTACAGATAGGTGACGCCCGCCTTTTGCCTGAAGGTCAGTGGAAAAACTGCGCTGTATTCATCGGCAACCAAAGCATCCCAACTGTCGCACATCAGGTCAAGATACCAGGAAAATGCATAAATATTTCCATTTACTGCTGACCGGATGCAGTTATCCCATGCGGGTTTGTCAATCTGATGCGCAGGGATGTATTTTATGGTCATGGTGGCCTTGGTGTGCTTTTCTCTGGTTGTTATTTAGTGGCAGGGATAAAGAGAATATCAATGGTTAAAATGATCTGAACCGGATTTATAGATCAGTGCAACAGCCCAGGCGGCAACCCCCTCCTCGCGGCCTGTAAACCCCAGATGCTCTGTGGTTGTCGCTTTAACAGATACACTGCCTGGCCCTGATCCTGTTAAGGTCTCGATTTCTTCCTGCATTTTCTGAATATAACCGGCAATCTTAGGGCGCTGCAGTGCTATGGTGCAATCGATGTTGCCGGTCTGCCATTCATTTTCACTCAACAACCTGATGGTGTGTTTGAGCAGAATTCTGCTGTCAATCCCTTTGTATTCATCCGAACTATCAGGAAAATGATAACCGATGTCCCGGAGCCCGGCGGCCCCCAGCAAGGCATCGCAAATCGCATGGAGCAGGACATCGGCATCAGAATGCCCGACGGCTCCTCTTGAGTGATCTATCCTGACGCCTCCCAGTACGAATGGAAGTCCGTCAGCCAGTTGATGAACATCGTAACCCATGCCGATCCTGTATGGAAACATATTCGAGCAATTATTGATTAGAATTGTAAAAATAAGAACTCTGCGCGGATTGAGTGGAAAGGAGAGAAAATAAAGTTAAGGCTAAGGTTGAGGATAAGGCTTTCAGAAAATAGTATATATATATGGCATAAATGCAAAAAAGCCACGTTTAGTGGCTTTTTGTTGTGGGAGCAACAGGGTTCGAACCTGTGACCCTCCCGGCTGTCAGCCGGGATGCCCTGAACCGTTTCTGGTTTTCTCAATCAATTGAATAATGCTTCTTCTGTTTTTCCAGGCTTTGATCTGTAACTCCCTTGCTCTGTCATCAACATAATTGTCAAAGTATTCTGAAAAAACAACCACCCAATCCATGGCGCCTGCGGTAAACCCGGAGTGCCTGTTCTTGTGTTTGTAAAGTCTCACATCTACAGTATCTCTGGTCGAACCGGTATAAAATCTGTTAAGGCTTTCAGAAAAGAGTATATAAGTGTATGGCATAAATGCAAAAAAGCCACGTTTAGTGGCTTTTTGTTGTGGGAGCAACAGGGTTCGAACCTGTGACCCTCCCGGCTGTCAGCCGGGATGCCCTGAACCGTTTCTGGCTTTCTCAATCAATTGAATAATGCTTCTTCTGCTCTTCCAGGCTTTGATTTGTAACTCCCTTGCTCTGGCATCAACATAATTGTCAAAGTATTCTGAAAAAACAACCACCCAATCCCTGGCGCCTGCGGTAAACCCGGAGTGCCTGTTATTATGTTTGTAGAGTCTTACATCTACAGTATCTCTGGTTGAACCGGTATAAAATCTGTTAAGGCTTTCAGAAAAGAGTATATAAGTATATGGCATAAATGCAAAAAAGCCACGTTTAGTGGCTTTTTGTTGTGGGAGCAACAGGGTTCGAACCTGTGACCCCCTGCTTGTAAGGCAGGTGCTCTGAACCAGCTGAGCTATGCTCCCGATTTTCTGCTTACATTGATAATGTACGCGTCGAATGAGGCTGCAAATTTAATCACAATTTTGATTCTGGCAATAGCGCAATGAAAAAAAAGCTAAAAAAATGAATAAAAGATAAGTAGCAGAAAAACAATGTTTTATATTTGAATATCTCTTTGATTTGCATGAAATTGAGTTATAGCATGATTTTTTCCGGATCATTATTGGCCGGTAAACCTTTGGAAGTAGTTATGAGATTACCTTTGGTGAGCCCTTCCGACAGCTATCGGGATTGGTTCTTCAATTTACAACGTTACGTTCAGAATGACAATACATTAACGATAATTATAGGGGGCTTGGTGGTGGAATAGCCGACACCAGGCCCCTTCTTCCTCAAACCCATGTAAGTCAAAGTCATTCTGATCCCGCAAAATGCGGGAGAAGAATCTCATAATTAACCGGACAGCAATGTTTCCGGATAAAGTAATCATTGACAAAATTTTAGGTAGAACAGTTTCAGAAATCTGAACCTGTTATAAGATGCGTTATTCAACTGTTCAATGTATCTGTCAATCCACATTTACATTAAATTTGCATGCAGAACTTAACCATGCTTCGTAATTCGACCTTAATTCTTCGCTTAACATTTTATACGGCATTATTGCTGCTGTTTGCTTCCTGCAGTCCTGCCAGGAAGGTTCAGAAAAGGGGTGGTTATCTTATGGCCGGGCACAGTGTTAAGGCGGACAGGCCGGGTATCGACACATACGACCTTCTTAACTTCGCTCAGCCAAAGCCCAACCGGAAATTTCTGGGTTTATTCAGGCCCGGGGTATTGGTTTATGATTTGAATTCAGGTGGAAAAGACCGGAAATTCAAGCGGTGGATGCGGAATAACCTTGGAAGAGCTCCCGTATTGCTCGATTCTGCATTGATTGACAACTCCCTCATCCCTATGAGGGTCTATCTTAACAACAAAGGCTACTTTGGCGCAGAAGTGCAGCGCAGGATAGAATTCAGGGGGGCCAGGGCTTTTGTAAATTATCAGACCAAAACCAAAGATCCGTTTATTTTCGGACAAGTGGTTTTTGATATTCCGGACGACAGCCTTCGTTATTTCCTTAATACAGAAGGAACGGCTTCGCTGATTACTTCAGGAAAGCAGTACGATGCTTATCTGATTCGGGATGAACGCGAACGCATCACCCGGGTACTGAAAGATGCCGGCTACTATGCTTTTTCACGGGAATATATTTTTTTTGAAGTAGATACGACAAGAGAAAAGTGTAAAGCTGACATCAAAGTCAGGATTGAGAATGTCAGGACAAAACCTTCCGGTCTGATGGATTCAGCTTCATTCCGTCCCCACCAGCGTTATTTTATCAGCAATATTTTTGTGAATACCAACTTTGCTGAAATGGTTGGCGATTCTTTACCGACAAATGATACTCTTGCATACAGGAAAAATCACGATACGCTGCTTCAGCCAAATCCCGATTTTTACCTGATATACAAAAACAGGTTGCGTATACGGCCTGCAGCATTATCAAGGGCAGTATTTATTCAACCCGGAACCCCTTTTAACCAGCAAAAAATTAATCTCACCTATAATCGCCTTCAGAACCTGGGTTTAAGCAGATTTGTGTCCGTGAACCTGAATCCTGCCGAAATTGCGCCTGAACTGCAACCTGAGGGCATTTCGCTGCTCGACTGTGATATCCGAATGGTACGAAGTCCGGTGAATATGATTAATCCTGAAGTAGAGGCCACCAATGCAGGAGGATTTGTTGGGTTGGGAGGCAGTTTGAATTACCGCAACAGGAATATTTTCAGAGGGGCGGAAACATTCAGGTTAAAGTTGCGTGGCGCTTTCGAGGTTGAACCGGACCTCGGGCTGGGAATTGAAACCCGGGCAGGAATCTTTAATTCACTTGAGGCTGGGGTTGAAACAGGTCTGGATTTTCCAACATTACTCAGCC
This sequence comes from Lentimicrobium saccharophilum, assembly GCF_001192835.1. NCBI lineage: Bacteria > Pseudomonadati > Bacteroidota > Bacteroidia > Bacteroidales > Lentimicrobiaceae > Lentimicrobium > Lentimicrobium saccharophilum. The sequence continues at coordinate 956,813 of NZ_DF968183.1, read as the reverse complement.
CTTTCCGGATAGAGGGAATCAACCGGAATTACAGGGCGAAAACCACTGTTGCTCTTGGTCTTAATTATCAGCAGCGAAGTTATTATACCAGGTATGTGAGTTATGCTTCGTTTGGCTATGACTGGTATAGCAGCAATACCACCCGGCATCTTTTTTCACCTGTTGAACTGAGTTCGGTGAGCATTGTTCGCGACAGCACTTTCAATGCCATTTTAAAGGATTTTAAAGATCCGCGGTACCTGAATCAATACACCGATCACCTGGTGATGGCCCTGAAGTATTCCTTTATCTTTAATAATCAGAATCTTTCCAGTAAGAAAAATTATTTCTATTTCAGGGCTAATTTCGAATCTGCCGGGAATCTTCTTAATCTTTACAGCAATATTGCAAATGCACCCGTAGATGAGGATGGGAACTTTACCCTTTTCAGGATCAGATTTGCCCAGTATATAAGGACAGATTTTGACTTCCGTTATTATAAGCCTTTGACGGCAAAACAGCAACTGGTATACAGGGCGGCATTGGGGGTGGGCGTTCCTTACGGAAACTCATCCGTACTGCCTTTTGAAAAGGGCTTTTTTGCCGGAGGAGCCAATGGATTGCGCGGTTGGCCAATCAGGTCTGTGGGCCCGGGTGAGTACTATACCCCTGTAAAATCCGGGTTTGAACGTGTTGGTGATATCTGGCTTGAAGCGAACCTGGAATACCGTTTTCCAATGTATAGCTTTCTGAATGGCGCATTATTTGTTGATGCCGGAAATATCTGGCTGCTCAGGGAGAATGAAGACTTTCCCGGGGGAAAGCTGGATTTGAAAAAATTACCTGCTTCCTTGGCATTGGATACAGGATTGGGTCTCCGGTTCGATTTCAGCTTTTTTATCTTCAGGATTGACGGGGGATTGCCGGTTTATGACCCCGGAAAATTAACAGATAGCCGGTGGTTCAGCATATCAAAATTTCAGTTGCGCGATATTACCTGGAATTTTGGAATTGGTTATCCTTTCTGATACGGAAAAAACAACATGATTGAATTGGATACACGGCTGATGGCCGGCAATATATTGAATGAACTGGGGCACGAGCCTACGGAAGGTCAGAAAACGCTGGTTCAGTTACTGAGTACCTTTATCACTGAGCCGCAAAAACCTCACCGGCAGCCCGCTTTTCTGCTTCGCGGTTACGCCGGTACCGGTAAAACTTCACTGGTGAGCGCGCTGGTGAGGATACTCCCCCTTGCCGGATTGCAATCCGTATTGCTGGCCCCCACCGGAAGGGCCGCCAAGGTGCTGGCTTCTTACTCAAGAAAGCAGGCGTTGACAATTCACCGGAAGATTTATAAAGCCATTTCTGCGGAGGATGGCAAACTGAGGATGGAACTTTCGGCCAATCCCCATAAATATTCGCTTTTTATTGTAGATGAGGCTTCGATGATTCCCGGACCGGGGGGAGCCGGGGAATCCGGCATCTATGGCCACCGCGACCTGCTCGACGACCTGATTACTTATGTATACAGCAGTGAGGGATGCCGACTTATCCTGATCGGCGACCGGGCGCAGTTACCTCCTGTCGGCAATGAAGAAAGCCCGGCATTGGATGAGGATATTCTGAATAATCAGTACCACCTGGATACTGTTGTTTATGAGTTGCATGAAGTCGTGCGTCAATCGCTGGAAAGCGGAATACTTACCAATGCCACCCGTCTGAGGCGGCAATTAACCCCTGAGAAACCGGAATTGCCGTTTTTTCACCTCCGGGGGTTTGAAGATATCCGGATGATTGACGGCGCTTCCTTCGAAGATGCCCTCAATTCATGCTACTCAAGGTTTGGGGTTGAAAACACGGCAATCATCACACGGTCGAACAAACGCGCCAACCTTTTTAACAATGAGGTGCGCGCACGGCTGCTTTTCAGGGAAACAGAACTCTCGGCCGGCGATATCATTATGATAACCCGGAATAATTATTTCTGGCTGCCTTCGGGAGCGAAAGCCGGGTTTATAGCCAATGGCGATATGGCGGAGGTGCGCAGAATAAGACATATCGGAGAAATGTACGGATACAGGTTCGCGGATGTGAGTATCAAGCTGGTTGATTATCCTGAAGAAGAGGTAATTGACGTGAAACTGCTGCTTGACTCCATGAACACGAATACGCCCAATATGCCCCAGGAGGAGATGCAGAAACTCTTTGATGAAATTCTTCTTGATTACACTGAGATTACATCTGAAAAAGCCAGGGTTGAAAAGGTGAAAAGCAGTCAGTTTTATAATGCCGTTCAGGCCAAGTTTGCCTATGCGCTTACCTGCCATAAAACCCAGGGCGGGCAGTGGGATGCCGTATTTATTGACCATGGCTATCTGACTGCAGAAATGGTGGACGCCGGTTTTGTCAGGTGGTTGTACACCGCGCTGACCCGCTCGACCACCGAAGTTTACCTGGTCAATTTCAATGAAATGTTTTTTGAAAAGTAGCAGGACATTTCCTGATGCTGTTTTTGCCCGCTTCGCCAATTGGTTCTGAATACTTATCTTTGCAAGCCTTTTCAGATAATACCGGGATAAACAGGAAACCGATGAAAACCGACCGACTAACCATAGAAAAGCTTTTCAGGGATTTTGAAGGAAAGCATGTACTGATCCTGGGAGATGTAATGATCGATGCTTATCTCCGGGGAAAGGTGGAGCGGATTTCGCCCGAAGCTCCGGTCCCCGTGGTACAGCTTAACAAGCGCGAGAACCTGCTGGGCGGCGCGGCCAATGTGGCATTGAACATCAGGGCCCTGGGCGCGGTACCGGTGCTTTGCTCGGTTATCGGGGAAGATCAGCGTGGACAGGAGTTTATGCAGTTGCTGAAGGATGACGGAATTTCGGGAGAAGGCATTCTGCAGAGCGATTCAAGAATCACTACCACAAAATTCAGAATTATTGGCAATAAAGTGCAGATGCTCAGGGTGGACGAAGAAATGGACACGGATCTGAATGATCGGGAAGTTGAAAGACTGTTTGATAAAATCAGGGAACTGATGCAGCGATTGCCCGTTTCTGTAGTGATATTTCAGGATTATGACAAAGGAGTGCTGACAAGAAGACTGATAGAAGATGTCATTAAACTGGCAAATTCAAAGGGAGTTCCGGTAGTGGTTGATCCCAAGAAAAAACATTTTGACGCTTACCGGGGGGTTGATCTGTTCAAACCAAATCTCAAGGAACTGCGTGAAGGACTTAAAATTGACATTGATTCCGGAGATATTGAATCCATTCGTTCTGCAGTTTCCCATTTGCAGGAGAGCCAGTCCATCCGTTCGGTAATGGTTACTTTATCGGAGGCCGGGGTATATATGAATGAAAAGGCTGACGGGAAAACCAATGAGGTATTGGTTCCTGCGCACCTTCGCAATATCGCCGATGTTTCGGGTGCCGGAGATACGGTAATCAGCGTTGCCTCACTGTGTCGTGCACTCGGGGCGTCTTCGTGGCTCACAGCGGCGCTTTCAAATCTGGCCGGAGGCCTGGTATGCGAGTTTGTTGGTGTTGTGCCTGTGAACAGACAGCGGCTGATGACAGAGGCATTGGAATTACTGGCAGATTCCGGAAAGAAAACCGGCTGAACCGCTTTGGTTGCGCGATGACAGTGATAAAATAAAGTCAGCCTGAAAACGTTATGAACAAAAAATTGAACTGTGCGTAGAAAAGCCATTACCATAATCTTTGCCATTGTATTGATTGCCCTGATGAGTCCGGGGGTACACGCCCAGCGGCTGAAGGTGCGCAATCTGCCCGCTTATGACCTGGCCCCTTATCATTTTGGGTTTATTCTGGGCATGAACCAGATGTTGTTTTCCATCAGAACAACACCCGGATTCCAGAATGTTACCTATTCATCACTCCAGACACCCGATCTGTATTCAGATTCTGCCAGGTTACTGGGGCTTGAACATAAGCCTGCCTTCGGGTTTACCATCGGCATCGTTTCGAACCTGAGACTGGCGGAGTCTTTCGATCTGCGTTTTGTCCCTTCACTTTCCTTTGGCGAACGCGACCTTGAATATTCAATCATCACCAATTTCGAAGGAGAAAGAGATCAGATACTGGTCAATAAAAAAATGCAATCAACCTTTGTTGAATTTCCTCTTCACATCAAATATAAAGGCAGCCGCTTGAATAATGTCCGGCCTTACTGGCTGGCCGGCGCCAAATATGCCATTGACCTTGCCAGTGACTCAAAGAAAAAGGAAGAGAATAATAACATTTATGTAGCCTTGAACCGAAGCGATCTTTACGGCGAATTGGGCGCCGGATTCGATTTTTACACCACTTTTTTTAAGTTCGGCATCGAACTGAAGATGTCGTACGGTTTGAGCGACATTCTGAAGCGCGAAGGAAATATCTACACTGGTGCAGTTGACCGTCTGAACTCCAAACTGTTCCTGCTTTCATTCACTTTTGAGTAATTCGCTGAAGGTTGTTCTGATTTTTTACTTGCCTGTTCAGGCTTTGATTCCATTATTTCCGATCAGCCAGATATTATAATTTCCATGAGAAAAATCCTTGAGATGAAGCTGAATCCGGCCGAAGCAGGAGATCCTGCGCGCTGGAAGCATATTGCCGCTTCATTGCTGGGTGTACCGCAAGGGCGGATTTATCATATCCGGCCCCTCAAGCGCTCGTTGGACGCGCGTCAGAAAATTGTTTTCAGGCTTAAGGCCGAGGTATTTATTGGTGAGCATCTGCCTTTTGAGGAAAAGATCGTCCGGAAGTCCTATCCCGGTGTATCAACCCGCCCCCCCGTAATCATCGCCGGTGCAGGACCAGCCGGGCTTTATGCAGCATTAACGCTGATCGAACAAGGATATAAGCCTGTGATTCTGGAGAGAGGGAAAGATGTTAAAGCCCGGAAATTTGATATCTCGGTACTGAACCGCGGAGAAAAGCTGAATCCGGATTCTAATTATTGTTTCGGAGAGGGTGGGGCAGGTACCTATTCCGACGGTAAGCTCTATACGCGTTCCACCAAGCGGGGAGATGTCTCATCCGTGCTCAGAATATTGGTTGAACACGGTGCGCCGGAGGATATTCTGATCGATGCACACCCGCACATCGGCACGGACAAGCTGCCGGGTATCATTTCCGCCATCAGAAGGACCATTCTTGAGTCGGGTGGAGAGTTTTATTTTAACTGCCGGGTTACAGGGCTGATTACTCATAAAGGAAAGATCCGTGGGGTGACTGACCAGCATGGCAGGGAGTTCCTTTCAAGGGCTGTAATCCTTGCCACGGGGCATTCCGCCCGCGATGTGTATGAAATGCTGCACAACCAGGGCCTCACGATCGAAGCCAAGCCCTTTGCGCTGGGGATCAGGATTGAACACCCTCAGGCGCTGATAGACACCATCCAATACCGGATCCCTGACCGCGGTCCTCATATCCCGGCGGCAGCGTATAGCCTTGTTACCCAGGTTGAGGGCAGGGGCGTTTTCTCTTTCTGTATGTGCCCCGGCGGTATTATTGTGCCTGCGGCAACAGGTGCCGGTGAAGTGGTCGTCAATGGGATGTCCAATTCCAGGCGGAACTCGCCGTTTGCCAATTCGGGAATCGCTGTGGCTGTTGAGCCTTCCGACTGGCAGGCATATAGTCCTGAAGGGCCGTTTGCAGCCCTGAGGTTGCAACAGGAAATTGAACGCAAAGCATGGGAAGCTGCCGGTGGAACGTTGAAAGCGCCTGCCCAGCGTATGACAGACTTTATAAATGATGTAGCTTCAGGAAGCCTGCCCGATTGCTCTTATCATCCCGGGTTGCAAAGCTTCCCGCTGAATGAAATCCTTCCTCCGTTCATCTCCGGCCGGCTGAAACAGGCATTCCGTGACTTCGATAATAAGATGAAAGGTTTCTTAACAGAGGAAGCGATTCTGATTGCCGTGGAATCGCGAACTTCATCTCCGGTTCGCATCCCGCGCGATGAAGTCACACTTACACATCCTCAGTTATCAGGGTTGTATCCCTGCGGCGAAGGGGCCGGGTATGCCGGCGGGATTGTCTCATCGGCCATGGACGGGCAGAAAGTGGCAATGGCGGTGGCCGGAAGTCTGCGCTGATTACACTCTTTTCCTGAATTATGCATTCCCGTCATGATTTTTGATCCTTCCGTTGGTGTTTCAGATAATATTCGGTAGGTTTGCATGGCAAGTCGAACAATTCATTCAGTCCCTTAACGAATCAGCAACCATGGAAGCAAATCAGCCTGACAATAGTCTGTTTGAAGTCCTGCGCCGGAAATCTCAGCTTAAACAGGATGTTTACCAGATTACCCATAGTACTTTCCGGCTTTTCAAGAACGTGATTCTTGAAATGGTAGCCGATTATCAGCAAAAATATAATGGCAATCAGCAGTCCATTCCCTTTGAATACCGTGACAGGGGAGAGTTTGAACTTGAACTGCGGTTTGGGGGTGATGTACTTATTTTTATGATGCATACCAATATTTTTGAGTTTTCGCGTATGCATGAAGTGATGAAAACCACTTATATTCATGATGACAAGCAACGTTCCTATTGCGGGGTCATCAACATTTACAATTTTCTTGCCGATTCATTCCGCTATAACCGCATCAATGACCTTGGGTATATGATAGGCCGGGTTTTTGTTAATAAGGATAATCATTATTTTATCGAAGGGAAAAGGGAAATCGGCATGCTCTTCAATAATTTTTCCTCGTCGGTAATGACAAAAGAGTCGGCCCGGCAGATTGTAGAATCATCTGTTCTGTATACCATTAACTTCGACCTGCTCACCCCTCCATACGACCAGGTGAAGGAAGTTACCGTGTTCGAAATGCAGGCTTCCCTCGAAAACATGAAACTCAGGACCGGAAAAAGGCTGGGCTTCCGGTTCCAGGCCGACCATGAGGAATTTAAACAATAAGCGCCTTGTTCATGTAAATAGCTGATAAATAGTAATATGCGAATTAATTAAAAATCTACCCGGGATTGGCATCAAAAAAAAGTTCAAAAAAAATAATTCACTGTTTGGAGGTTTCAAAATTAGTTGTACATTTGCAGTCCCTAAGGAAATACCTAACGGTCCGTTCGTCTAGGGGTTAGGACGCCAGGTTTTCATCCTGGTAACAGGGGTTCGATTCCCCTACGGACTGCTAACATAGCATTAACAAAATGGCAAATCACAAATCGTCACTCAAAAGAATCAGGGCTAACGAAACCCGTCGTATCCGTAACAGGTATTATGCAAAGACCATGCGCAATGCCGTTCGTAAGTTCAGGGCGCTCGATAATAAAGCCGAAGCCTCGGAAAAACTCCCGGGACTTATCTCCATGATAGATAAACTTGCCAAGAAAACCATTATCCATAAAAACAAGGCCGGTAACCTTAAGTCGAAACTTACCCGCCTGGTGAATAAAATGGCATAACTACCAGAGATTAACACACAGCCCCCGTACGTGAGTGCGGGGGCTTTTTTGTATTATGATGTTTTGATATTTATTATCTTTATGGAATTATATTTCATGTATAGCTATTTTAATGTAATTCAGAAGATATGGATGATAATAAGGTCAGGGTTCCCATCAAATACTGGGCTGAAGATGATAAACCCCGCGAAAAACTTATCAGTAAAGGAAAAGAAGCGTTGAGCGATGCCGAACTGTTGGCCATCCTTCTGCGATCTGGTACAAAAACCCGCTCTGCCGTCGAGCTCGGGCGCGATCTGCTCCAGCAGGTTGATAACAATCTTATCGGACTTAGCAGGCTGTCAGCGGAAGAACTGACCAGGCACAACGGGATAGGCGAAGCAAAGGCGTTAAGTATCATCGCTGCCCTTGAGCTTGGCATGCGGCGGCGGGCAGCAGAAATTCCGGTGAAAAAGACCATATCTTCCAGCCGGGATGCGTTTGAGATATTCTATCCGAATCTTGCCGACAGCCTTTATGAGGAGTTCTGGGTGCTCTTTCTCAACCGGGCCAACCGTAAAATATCCGTGATGTCGGTAAGCGAAGGCGGGCAGGCAGGGACAGTGGCCGACCCGAAAAAGATATTTAAAATGGCGCTTGAACAGAATGCGGCTTACATTATTTTATGCCACAACCATCCCTCGGGCAACCTCAGGCCCAGCGATGCCGACATCAGGCTAACCCGCAAAATGAAAGAAGCCGGGCAGCTGCTCGATCTTCCCGTGCTTGATCATCTTATTATCGGCGACGAAAAATATTATAGCTTTGCGGATGAAGGACAGATGTAAAACTGGTCTGATGACCCGATCTTTGTCCTTAACACTATTTTCTCCGTAAAAAGCATATTTCTTATGATAAAAATAGTCACAGTTATCGGTGCGCGCCCGCAGATCATCAAAGCTGCAGCCCTGAGCAGGGCCATCGCCAATGGATTTGCTGACCGTATAACCGAAATTATCGTGCATACCGGTCAGCATTACGATGAAAATATGTCGCAGGTATTTTTTGATGAACTGGGCATCCCAAAACCGGATTATAATCTTGGGGTCGGAAGCGGACAGCATGGCGTTCAGACAGCCCGGATGATACAGGGAATTGAAGAAATCCTGTCAAAGGAAAAGCCAGATATGCTGATCCTATACGGCGATACCAACTCGACACTTGCCGGCGCGGTCGCGGCATCCAAGATGCATGTTCCCATTGCCCATATAGAAGCCGGGCTGCGTTCATTCAATAAATCCATGCCCGAGGAGATCAACCGCATTATGTGCGACCACGCTTCCACGCTGTTGTTCAGCCCGACGGCCACCGGGTTTGCCAACCTGTTGCGCGAAGGGTTTAATGCTTCGGCCCGGCCACCCTTTACCATTGACAACCCGAAAATCTATCATTGCGGGGATGTGATGTACGACAACAGCCTTCACTTTGCGGAACTGGCTGAGCAAAAGTCACGGATACTCGAAGGCCTGGGCCATGAAACGGGGAACTACCTGCTTTCTACCATTCACCGCGACAACAACACCGATATCCCCGAACGGTTGAATGCCATCTTTGAAGCCCTTGACGGCATCAGCCGCCGGCGGCAACTTCAGGTGGTACTGCCTTTGCATCCCCGCACTTCCGGATTACTCAGCCAGAACCTTTCACAAGAATTATATGCTTCGGTAAATGAAAATCATCTGATCAGGATCATTCCGCCGGTTTCATTCCTGGATATGACCCGCCTTGAAAAGAACGCCCGCTTGATCCTGACGGATTCGGGTGGGGTGCAGAAAGAAGCCTATTTCTTTGAAAAGCCCTGTGTGATAGCCCGCTCCGAAACGGAATGGACTGAAATTACAGCTGCAGGTGCCGGTATTTTAGCCGATGCGGATACCGCCCGCTTGCTTCAGGCCCTGGAGCAATTCCTCGATCATCCGCCGGTGAACTTTCCGGCCGTGTTTGGCGATGGAAGGGCGGCTGAGTTTATTTGTAGTGAAATCATTAATCTGCAGGCTATTAGCGCATAGTGATGAATATTTTGAACTCCTGCAGGTAACCGTCTGCCCTATAGTTAGTTATGGTCGGTGATGGCTAAAGTTGGGGTCAAATTCAGGCCTTAAAGCCATGCAAATAAGTATCCATTTTAGTGTTTGTTGCATAAGCTAGGAAAATCGCCGGAATGGTTTTCAGGCAGCTGGAATGATATTTTGGAGGCTAAAGGCAGTGTCAAATTATCTATTTAGGAAAATTGTTCCGGTAAGTCAGGTGCTATTAATCAGTTAATATAAAATGAATTGCTTATTTGCTTTGGAAATCAGATTTTTTTTGTACTTTTGCAATCCGTTTTAAAAACACCATGAATTAATAATTAAACCTAACGCAGATGTTGAAAAACTATGAAACCGTTTTCATTATGACTCCCGTTTTGTCTGATGAACAGATGAAGGAAGCGGTTGGAAAATTTCAGAAATTGCTGAAAGACAAGGGGGCTGAGATAGTCCACGAAGATCACTGGGGCTTGCGCAAGCTGGCTTATCCTATCCAGAAGAAGACTTCGGGATTTTATCATTTAATTGAATTCAAATCCGAGGGTAGCCTTATCGGAGATCTTGAAGTTGCTTTTAAACGTGATGAGCGGATCCTCCGTTTCCTCACCGTAGCGCTCGACAAGCATGCCGTTGCCTACAACGAGAAAAAGCGTTTAAACAAAGCAGCCGCAGTTGCTGAAACAAATCCGGAAGCCTGATCAGGTTAAATTTTAAATTCATTGAACAATGGCAAATCAACCCAATTCTGAAATAAAATATCTTACACCGATCGCGGTCGATGTTAAGAAAAAGAAATACTGCCGCTTCAAAAAGAGCGGGATCAAGTATATCGATTACAAGGATGCTGACTTCCTTATGAAATTCGTGAATGAGCAGGGTAAGATCCTTCCCCGCCGCATCACCGGTACATCAACCAAATACCAGCGCAAGGTCGCGCAGGCGGTTAAAAGGGCCCGTCATATTGCCCTGATGCCTTATGTGGCTGATCTTTTAAAATAAAGGAGGGAACATACCATGGAAGTTATTCTCAAGAAAGACATCCCCAATCTGGGCTATGCAACTGATATCATAAAGGTTCGCGATGGCTACGCACGCAATTATCTCATTCCTCAGGGCTTTGCTATTATGGCCAGCGAGGCCAACAAAAAAATGAATGCTGAAACCCTGAAGCAGAAAGCATTTAAGGAAGATAAAATCCGCAACGAAGCCGAAGCAATGGTTAAACTGCTCGAGAACGTGAAAGTTAAAATCGGCGCCAAGGTTGCATCAACCGGTAAGATTTTCGGTTCTGTCAATGCACTGCAGATTGCGGAAGCGCTGAAAGAGCAGTTCAATTACGATATCGACCGTAAAAAGATCCATCTTGATGGCGATTCTGTTAAGGAAGTAGGTGAATACAAGGCCAAAGTTATGCTGCACAAAGGCGTGAGCGTAATGGTGAACTTTGAAGTATTCGCCGAATAGGCGATACTGAGGATTTTTTGTAACTTTAATCCCGGTCGTAAAGCCGGGATTTTTTTCATTCAATAGTCTGTTAAATTTAAGAATCACGCAAGGACGCAAAGACGCAACGAATTGATAATGATCGATTTGCTATCTTTAAACAAGTTTTAATATTCCGCTGTAAGTCAATTCATTTAAAATTCTTAACGGACTACTGTAATAGGATGCTGAGTAAAAACCAATTAAAGCTGATCAATTCCCTGCGCCTGTCGAAAAACCGGCAGGAGGAGGGGCTTTTTGTCGCCGAAGGGGTTAAGCTGGTGGATGAATTGTTATCCAGCGATTTTGCGGTTGAAAAGATTTTTGCCACTGCCGGCTGGATAAGCGGAAGTCATATCCCAAAACATCGTTACCTTGTTGATATTGTTGAAATAAGCCAGCAGGAACTCGAAAAAATAAGTGCACTGAATACCCCGAATCAGGTGCTTGCCATTGCCCGGATTCCGGAAACCCCTGCTGCGGGTGATCTTTCTGGTGATTGGGTGCTGGCGCTTGACCAGATCAGGGATCCCGGTAACCTGGGGACAATCATCCGTACAGCCGATTGGTTCGGGATTGACCGCATTGTTGCCGCATCGGGCAGCGTCGATATCTGGAATCCAAAGGTTGTTCAGGCAAGTATGGGTTCCGTTTTCCGGATGCCATTCCATTATGTTGATCTTCAGAAATTTTTGAATACCCATGCTTCGCAAGTGCCGGTTTACGGTACCTTGCTCGAAGGGGAAGATGTAACTACTGTCCGGTTCAAAACAGGTGGAATAGTAGTAATAGGTAACGAATCGCACGGAATTTCGGAAGAGATCATCCCCCTGATCACCGGAAGGATTACCATTCCGGGGGCATTAAAAGGACCCAAAGGCCGCGCTGAATCGCTGAACGCCTCCATTGCTGCCGCGCTGATCTGTTATGAGATCAGGCGTCAACATCCTTTGGGATAGACAAAAATTACCGGCTGATAACAACATTAAGCGGAAGCTGCTGTTATATTGCCTGAGTGCTGATGCTGAATTCTCCGGGCTGTTAAGGCCTGGTCTTCAATGTAAAATGAATTTAATTTTTCTGATCAATGATACTAAAAGTCGTTCTGCTTGCCACTGCAATCATCGGATTATCCATTGCCGGTATAGCCATAAAAATGTTTGTGAAAAAGGGAGGGGAGTTTAAGAAATCCTGCTCAAGCGTTGACCCCAATACAGGTCAGCGGTTGGGATGCACCTGCGGGAACAGCGAAGGAAGCTCCTGCGAAAATAAAACTGCCTGATTTACTCGGCGTTATTATCTTCAAACAGTTTTTCGAGTCCCGGGCTGGTCCAGTGCTGGTTGGTGCCTTGCGCGTCGCTGAAGATGAAATGCGCTTCCAGGCCAGGATGCTTACTGAGAAAATCCCTAGACTTTTCAACACCCATCACCATAAATGCCGTTGCGAAGGCATCGGCGGAGATGCAGTCATCCGCAAGTACCGAAACACTCAGCAGTGAATGCGTAACGGGATAGCCCGTTTTCGGGTCGATGGTATGAGAGTATTTCACGCCATCTTTCACGAAATATCTCCGGTAGTTTCCTGAGGAAGCCAGCGCTTTATCTTTCAGTTTTACCACCACGTCAACGGTGCGGGTTTCATCGCCTTCGCCGGCGGGTTTCTCGATGCCGACCCGCCATAATTTACCGCCTGGCTTCGCTCCCCTGGCAAGCACCTCGCCGCCCACATCGATCAGATAGTTTTTTATACCTTCTGTTTCAAGCATTTTTCCGATCAGGTCGGCTGAGTAGCCCTGCGCGATGGCATTATAATCGATCATAATGGCCGGGTCTGCCTTGATAAGCCGGCCGTTCTCCAAAGAGATATTTCTGTAGTTCACCAGGGGAAGAATACTGTCAACCTGTTCCTGGGTGAGTTTCATGGCATCGGTAAATCCGAAGCCCCAGGCATTGGTCAGCGGCATGGTGGTGATGTCGAATGCACCATCTGTCATTTCAGAGACTTCCTGTGCCTTTTTGAATACATAAGTGAAGGCATCGTCGGCGACCGCTGTTGAATCATTATTGTTGAACCTTGAAATAACAGATTCTTTAAGATAAACCGAGGCTGACATGTCGAATGCCCTGAAAAAACTGTCGATGGCGGGCTGGAAGTTCCTTCCTTCCTCATCGTAATAGGTGATGGCATAATAGGTTCCCTGTGCCATCCCGTTAAGTTTAACTTCCTTGAGATTGTGCATTCTTCCGCATGAGGCCATTACAACTGACACTGCAATCAGGCTCAAAAATCCGGTTTTTGTCATCTGGTTTGTTTTGGTTGTGCGAAATTAGAAAAATTATGCCGGTTGTCACAAAAAAAGCCCTGAACCGGTTTCAGGGCTTTCGAAGAGGCAGGAGTCTGTTATCCTCCGAAATCGTCAAATGCAATGTTTTCCTTTGGCACGCCGAGGTTATCAAGCATTTTAAATACGGCTGAGTTCATCATGGGCGGGCCGCAGAGGTAGAATTCAATTTCCTCAGGTTCAGGATGTTTGCTGAGGTAATTGTCGAGTACTACCTGATGGATAAATCCGGTATAGCCTGTCCAGTTGTCCTCCGGCAAAGGTTCCGAAAGGGCGATGTTGAATTTGAAATTCGGAAAATCCTTTTCAATCGCCTTGAATTCATCATCATAGAAGACTTCGCGCAACGAGCGTGCTCCATACCAATAGGTCACTTTCCTGTTTGTTTTTTCGGTGTGGAACATATGGAAAATCTGGCTTCTGAGCGGGGCCATACCAGCACCTCCGCCGATGTAGAGCATTTCTTTGTCGCTGTGCTTGATATGGAATTCACCGTAAGGGCCGGAAACCATTACCTTGTCGCCCGGTTTGCGGGAGAAGATGTAGGATGAACAGATTCCGGGATTCACGTTCATAAACTGATTTTTGGCCCTGTCCCAGGGTGGGGTGGCAATACGGATGTTAAGCATCACAATGTTCCCCTCGGCCGGGTGGTTGGCCATGGAGTATGCCCTGAAAATCGGTTCGGGATTTTTCATTTTGAGATCCCAAATCTTCAGTTTATCCCAGTCTTCGCGGAATTTATCCTCAACGATGATATCCTTGAAATCGACCTCACACTTGGGTACATCAATCTGGATGTAACCTCCTGATTGAAAATCGAGGGTTTCGCCTTCAGGCAGCCTGACAACGAATTCTTTGATGAAAGTAGCAACATTGCGGTTGCTGACCACTTCGCATTCCCATTTCTTAATTCCGAAGATTTCTTTGGGGATGCCGATTTTCAGGTCGCCGCGCACCTTCACCTGACAGCCGAGCCGCCAGTTGTTCTGCTGCTCTTTGCGGGTAAAGTAGCCCTTTTCGGTTGGCAGAATGTCGCCGGCGCCTTCAAAAACCTGGCATTTACACATGGCGCAGGTTCCGCCGCCTCCGCATGCTGAAGGCAGGAAGATTTTCTGTGCCGAGAGGGTACTCAGCAGTGATGATCCCGGATCTGCTTCGATCTCGGTTTCATCATTGATGGTAATTTTTACTTTTCCCGGAGGTGTGAGTTTTGCACGTACATAAAGCAGCACACCGACCAGAAGCAGGATTATGGTGAGGAAAACCACAATGCTTATCAATACAATAATTCCGGTTCCCATGGCAGTATTTTTCTCTGTTTAATAAAATTTTCCTGATTAATCTTAGAGTTTGATGCCCATAAAGCTCATAAAGGCAATGCCCATCAAACCTGTGATGATAAAGGTAATGCCCAGGCCCCTGAGTGGCTTGGGTACATTGGAATACCGTATTTTTTCCCGGATAGCTGCAATGGCCACGATGGCAAGAAACCAGCCGATTCCGCTTCCGAGTCCGAATGCCGTGGCTTCGGCGATGGATCCGTAATCCCGCTCCTGCATAAAGAGTGAGCCTCCGAGTATGGCGCAGTTTACAGCGATAAGCGGCAGAAAGATACCGAGTGACGCATAAAGGGTAGGGGAGAACTTCTCGATTACCATCTCTACCAGCTGAACCATTGAGGCGATTACCGCGATGAACATGATGAAACTGAGAAAGCTGAGGTCGACATTGGCAAACTCGCCGCCCAGCCACGAAAGGGCTCCCTTGCGGAGAAGATAGTTGTTGATCAGGTAATCGACCGGCACGGTGATGCCCAGTACAAAGATTACTGCAATCCCCAGTCCGACAGAAGTTTTTACCGTTTTTGATACAGCCAGGTATGAGCACATCCCCAGGAAGTATGCAAAAATCATGTTGTCAATAAAAATTGACTTTACAAATATATTTATCAGATTTTCCATAATCAGTCTGTGTATTGGGTGATTGACTAATTTTCTTCCTGCAGGTCAGGGTTTTTTGCGCGCTGTACCCAGATAATAATACCGACTACGATGAGGGCCATAGGAGGTAAGATCATCAGGCCATTGTTGACATATCCGAGCTCATAAAAAGCCTTCGGCATTACATGATAACCCCAGATGGTACCCGAACCCAGCAATTCGCGGAAGAAAGCCACGATGATCAGAATAATTCCATATCCTACGCCATTTCCCACGCCATCCACAAAGGAAGGCCAGGGTTTGTTGGCCATGGCAAATGCTTCGAGGCGTCCCATAATGATGCAGTTTGTGATGATGAGCCCTACGAACACGGAAAGCTGTTTGCTGACATCATAAACATAAGCCTTGAGTATCTGGTCGACCAGAATTACCAGCGCCGCGATAACAGTCAGCTGAACAATAATCCTGATTCTTGGCGGAATGGTGTTGCGCAGCAACGAAATGGACAGGTTTGAAATGGCTGTGACCGCTGTAACTGAAAGCGCCATCACAAATGCAGGTTCAAGCTTAACCGTAACAGCAAGTGCTGAACAGATGCCAAGTACCTGTACGGTGATGGGGTTATCTTTATTGAGCGGGCCCAGCAGCAACTTCTTGATTTTAGCTGAGAACATGGGTTCTCTCTCAGTTTTCGCAGTACTCATAAGGCTTTCTGATTTTTAAAATAGGTAACGTAATTTTCGAGGCAACTATTAAGCATGTCCGATACACCATTGCTGGTGATCGTTCCTCCGGAGATTGCATCCACACCATGGGCGGGATCGATGCTTGAATTTGCAACGCCTCCCTTCACCACCTTTATGGAAGTGAAGTTGCCATTGGCATCGAACAGGGTTTTTGCCGGGAATTGGGCAGTAAAGATGTCTGTGGCGATTTCAGCACCGAGGCCGGGCGTCTCTCCTTTATGCCCGAAAGTGACACCCTCAACTGTATTAAAGTCGCTCTTTAATGCGATATTGCCCCAGATTGGCCCCCAGAGTCCGACTCCATAGAGAGGTATGATGTAGAGGTCTTCAGTGCCCTTGCGGCAGACAAACAAAGGGAAAACCGGCTCCTGGGCCTGTTTGCCTTCGGCGATCTGCTGTTTTGCCTTCAACTCTGATTTCAGGTCCACCAGGAATGCCCTGCGGTCGCCTTTTTCAAATTTTCCGCCGGCATAAACGCCTACCTCTTCTCCTGCAGCATTGATTACAATCTCTTTGACAATGTGCTTATCATAAAGTTGTTCGGCATCCGCAGTGGTTGACTCTATGTGGGCTGAGCGCAGAATATCCTGAATCTTCTCGATCTTGACATTCCTTTCCTGCGCCGGTTGCAGCAGAATAGCGGCAGCCGAAAGCAAAGCTGCTACCAGGATGACCATGATAGAAGCGTATCTGAATATATAACCGTTACTGTACATGATTACGATGTGTTTTAAATTGGATTGATGTTCAGGCTTTGACAGGCTTCATCCGTTTGAGCCTGCGCTTAATGTTCGCTTCAACAACATAATGGTCAATCAGCGGAGCGAATACATTCATAAGCAGGATGGCCAGCATCATGCCTTCGGGATAAGCCGGGTTAAGTACACGGATAAGCACGGCCATCACACCGATCAGGAAACCGTAAATGATTTTGCCCTTGTTGGTCTGGGATGCGGTGACCGGGTCGGTGGCCATAAACACCATTCCGAAAGCAAAACCACCCATCACGAGGTGATAGTAAAACGGCACATCCAGCATATAGGAATTAGTCCCGACAAGGTTAAAGAGTCCGCCCATAAAGATACCTCCCAAGGCAACTGAAACCATAATTCTAAGACTTCCTACTCCGGTAAACACCAGAATTGCGGCACCAATCAGAATGGCAAGTGCGGAAGTTTCCCCGATGGAGCCCGGAATGGTCCCCATAAACATTTCCATAAAGCTATGTGTAAAATTAACCGTTTCAGCGCCGATTCCTGCAGCAGCTTCAGCCAGCGGAGTGGCGCCTGAGAAAGCATCGGCTTTTTCAGCAATCCACACTTTATCGCCCGAGATCTGGGCAGGGTAAGCAAAAAACAGAAATGCACGCGCGGTAAGGGCCGGGTTAAGGATGTTCATGCCTGTTCCCCCGAAAACTTCTTTACCGATGATAACGGCAAAGGCTGTGGCGAGAGAAACCATCCAAAGGGGAATATCCGGAGGAACTACCAGCGGAATAAGCATTCCCGAAACCAGGAATCCTTCGTTCACCTCGTGATGCCTGATCTGCGCGAATGCAAATTCAATGGCAAGCCCGGTAACATAGGAAACAACGATGATGGGTAAAACTTTCCAGAGGCCGTAAAGAACTTTATCCCAGAATGCAACGGTTTCGCCATGTGAAAGAAAATGCTGATGTCCAACATTCCAGATGCCGAAAAGCAGGGCCGGAATCAAAGCGATGACCACGAGGCTCATAGTACGCTTCATATCTATGCTGTCGCGGATATGACTGCCATGTGAAGTTGTTTTGTCGGGGACAAAGAGGAAGGTTTCGAAAGCATCAAAGGTTGAGTGAAGCTTCTCGAACTTTCCGCCCTTCTGAAACTGGGGCTTGATTTTGTCCAGTTGTTTTCTGAGCGCTTTCATTCAGTAACGTATTGATTTTTAATTTTGTGTTTGTTTCGTGTCATTGAATCTCCTGCTTAGCTCATCTCCTTGCGCATGATTTCAAGGCCTTTCCGGATGATGGTCTGTATCTCGGTTTTCGAAGTGTCCATAAATTCGCACAAAGCAAAGTCTTCCGGTTCAACTTCATAAATCCCAAGGTTTTCCATCAGGTCAATGTCTTCGGTAAGTATGGCTTTGATCAGCTGAAGCGGATAAATATCCATGGGAAGTACTTTTTCGAACTGACCAGTCATTACATAGGCACGTTCGCCACCGTGCAGATTGGTATCCAGTCGGTATTCCTTTGAGGGATTTATCCAGGAGAAAAATGCCCTTGAGGTGCTGAATTTTCCGAAACCGGGAAGTGCCCAACCCAGGAATTCATGATAATTGCCTTCAGGAATTACCGTGACCATGGAATCATAGAATCCCAGGAAATTATCAGGCCTGATCTGCTTGCCGGTGAGTACATTTCCAGATATAAACCTTACGTTTTCACCATTCACATTGTCTTTGACCATCGTGCTGATGGAAGCGCCCCGCCTGGTTTTGTAGTACTGCGGGCGGGAAGCTTCCGACCCTGCCAGCGCGGCAATTGTTGTTGAATCATAAATACCTTCCCTGAAAAGGCGCCCGATGGTAATCACATCCTGAACGCCGGCAAACCATACAACATCGCCCTTGTTGATGGGATCAATGTGATGAATCTGAATTCCTATATTGCCTGCGGGGTGCGGGCCTGAAAAAATATTGATGGTTACATTGCGCGCTCCGAGGAATTCTTTTGCCTTTGTCTCCTTGCTGACATTCAGGTTAACCTTGCCATCACTCAACTTCGAAAGCACATCGAGACCTGTCTGAAAATACTCTCCCTGACCGTTTACGACGAAATCGTAATCAGGCGCGAGCGGGGCTGTATCGAACGCGGAAATATGCACCGCTTTGGGGGTATGCTCCGGATTGGCAATCACAGCATAAGGCCGCTGACGGATGACGGTCCAGACGCCGCTTTGAAGCAGTTTTTCAGCAATCTCCTTTTTGGTCAGAGAAGCAGGATCAGCCTTCCCGAAATCGATGGCTTCGTTTTTCCCGTCTGATTCAATCCGGACTTCAAGCAGCAAACGCTTATCTCCACGTTTAATCTCTGTGATCGTCCCGCTGACGGGTGAGGTAAAAACAATATTCTCCCGGTACTTATCAATAAACAGCGGGGAACCGGCTTTTACTGCATCTCCTTCCTTTACCTGCAAACGCGGGAAAACACCGGTAAAGTCGGTTGGCTTGATGGCGAACTGCTGTGCAGATAATCCGGTAATCTTTTTTTCGGCTGAACCTTTTAGCCTGATGTTTAGCCCTTTGGTAAGTTTAATGGTCTTCGGCATAATGTTGGAAATTTCAGACTGTCGCTTTAAAAGCGGCAAAGGTATGGATTAAGTTAAATATTTACTTTTGTCAATGGGACTTTTTTTTACATAGTCCATTTTCTAAGCAAATCTACAGAATAATTCAGGTTTAATCAAAATTAACCCGGCTTGTTTACGTTATTCCGGTACGAAAACTGTTGTGAATCATCCTGAGGTTTTAATCTATTGTTAATTTTGTAACAAATCAATTCTCAAACAACTTATGAATAGCATTGTTCAACCGGTAGTGGCCAAATTCATTGTTTTTCTGTATTTCATTTATATACCGGCGGCTACTTATGCGCAGGCAGGCGAGAAACAATCCGGGAAAAGCAGCAAAAGGGCAAAGGAACGTGAAGTTGTTCAGGCAAAGGGCAAAGACAGTTACTTCGATTCCGGATTTTTGAGGTATGAGGATTTTATTTACCGGGAGTCGGTCAGAACGGTGCTTTTTCACAGGGAGGGCTGGGAGTTGACGCCCCCGATGATTCTGTTCAATTCCGATGAAAAGCTGATGCTCTCCTTTGATGATCTGGATGCTGACTATAAAGTATGGCAATATACGGTAATTCATTGTGATGCAGTCTGGAAGCCGACCGACTTATGGCAGAATGAGTATATCGAGGGGTTTACCGAAGATTATATCCGGGATTATAAATATTCATACAACACCCTTCAGGCATTCACCCATTACAAACTGGCAATCCCCAATGAAAACTTCAGGTTTACCTTACCCGGGAATTATATTCTGAAAATATATCCGGAAGGTATGCCGGATCAGCCGGCCATTACCCGGCGGTTTATGGTGGTTGATCCGAAGGTGACCGTTAAAGCCCGGGTAAAGCGTTCCAGTGTAATCGACCAGTACTTCACACACCAGGAAGTGCCGTTTTCAGTCCTGAACCCTGCCTATCCGATTCCGGAACCTTATCGCGACCTGAAGGTTGTCATATTACAGAATAACCGCTGGGATAACGCTATCTGGAATCTTGCCCCTATGATGCTACGTGCTGACGAGCTTGATTATCAGTACACCGATGGCCGGAATTCATTTGAAGCCGGCAATGAATTCCGGTATTTTGACATCAAGAGTCTGCGTTATACCTCTGAACGGGTCAGGCAGGTGGAGAACCGCAATGATGGCTATCATGTCACCCTGCTGCCTGACGCAGCACGCACATTCAAGCCTTATGTTACCTACTCCGATATTAACGGGCAACGGCTGATCAAGACAGAAGATGCCCGCGACAACGATCTCGAGGCAGAATATGTATGGGTGGATTTTTTCATTCCCTGGGATGCACCCATGACCGACGGAGCACCATACATCATGGGCGCATTAACCGACTGGCAGTTCAGCGCAGCAGGCAACACCCCCGGGGAGCGCAGCGGCCCGGGAAGGATGAGTTACAATTTTGCACGCCAGGGTTACGAGGCCAGACTTTACCTGAAACAGGGATACTACAACTATTTGTACGCATTTTTGCCCAACGGGGAATCAGAGGCTGAGCTTGCCAGGCTGGAAGGCAGCCGGTATGAAACCCGCAACAGCTATACAATTCTGGTGTATTACCGTGAACAGGGTTCGCGTTTCGACAGGCTGATTGCGGCGGAGGTGGTCGAGAATTAAGGGTCAACAGTGTGAGCATTGATTAGCGGCCTGACGGCACCGGGCAATTATTCCTTTTTCCGCTCCGGTCTGCATGATATATTGTTTTTTCACGTAAGTTTGACCTCCCAAAAATCTATTGAGCCATCAGGATGGAGAATTTCATTGTATCAGCCCGCAAGTACCGGCCGGCTTCCTTTGCAACGGTAATAGGCCAGGCTTCTATTACAAATACACTCAAGAATGCAATCCGTAACCAGCAGATCGCGCAGGCATTCCTGTTTACGGGGCCGAGAGGGGTAGGGAAAACTACCTGTGCCCGTATCCTGGCCAAGACGATCAACTGCCGGTCGTTGACCACTGAAGGAGAGGCCTGTAATGAATGCGAATCATGCCTGTCATTTAATAAATCATCCTCCTTTAATATCTATGAACTTGATGCTGCATCCAATAATTCGGTGGATGATATCCGGAATCTTGTGGACCAGGTACGCATACCGCCGCAATCGGGCAAATATAAGGTGTATATCATAGATGAGGTTCATATGCTGTCAACAGCGGCTTTCAATGCTTTTCTCAAAACCCTTGAAGAGCCGCCTGCTTATGCAAAGTTTATCCTGGCCACTACCGAGAAACACAAGATACTGCCTACCATTCTTTCCCGCTGCCAGATTTTCGATTTTCGCAGGATAGGGGTGGAAGATATCGCCCATCACCTTGCCTGGGTTGCTGAAAACGAGCATGTTAATGCTGATCCGGATGCGCTGCACATCATTGCGCAAAAGGCTGATGGCGGCTTACGCGACGCGCTTTCCATGTTTGACCAGCTGGTCAGTTTCGCCGGCGACAGGCTAACCTATAAGCAGGTAATTGATAACCTGAATGTGCTTGATTATGATTATTATTTCAGGATTACAGATTTTATTCTTGAAGGAAATATAAGCCAGACATTACTTACCGTGAATGAAATCATCGATAATGGTTTCGACGGGCAGCATTTTATCACCGGACTGGGACAGCATCTTCGGAATCTGCTGGTCAGCCGGGATGAAGAAACCGTTGGGTTGCTTGAAACCAGCGCCAATATCCGTAACCTTTACCTGAAACAGTCGGCTGCCTGTAGCCCTGATTTCCTGCTGAAAGCCCTTGATCTGAGTAACAATTGCGATCTCAGTTATAAGGCCAGCAACAATAAGCGCCTGCATCTCGAAATTGCCCTTATGCAGCTCTGTAATCTGGCATCACCTGTTCAATCTCCGGCCGGTCCACGGGGAGCTGCGGCGCTGGCTATACCCAAAGAGCCGGCCCCGGCTTCAAGACCTGCTGATTTAAGTCCAAAGCCGCAGGAACAGCCTCCGCTAAAGACATTGCAGGAGCCGGAGTCAGGCATTCCGGCTGCAAATGTGAGTAAAGCTGCCGAGCCGCTCACTTCTTATCCGGTAAAAACCACCGCACCTGTGCGCAAGGAGTCTCCCGCTGAAGTCAAAACCTATACCGGAGTGAATATCGGTAATCTGATGAAGCCTGGCTCTGGCGCTGCTGCTCCGTCTAAAGAGAATACACTGGCTGAAGAGCCGGAAGTACTCCCCCCGGATAGGGAGGTGTTTACCCAGCATGACCTTGAACTTATATGGAGACCTATGGCTGAAACCATAGCCAAGGATTCGCCAAATCTGTTCAATACCCTTACCTGCCGCATTCCTGTGCTTACAGATGGGTTTAAGGTCGTCGTTACCGTAGATAACAAAATCCAGGAAAGTGAAATTTTCGGTAAGAGGGCCGAAATATTGGGCTACCTGCGTAAGGAACTCAAAAACTGGGGCATACAGCTTGAGACACTTGTAACTGACCGGCCGGTTGAATCGCGCAAGCCTTATACCGATCAGGAAAAGTTCAATGCAATGGCTGAACGAAACCCGGCCATCAAAACATTGAAGGATCAGTTGAACCTTGATATAGAGATGTAAGCTGATTGATACATAAGTAATGAGCAATCATTAAGCATATTGCAGTGATTTGGCAATACATTCTGAATGTTGCCGGAAAAGTGGAATAAGTTACTTTTCTCCGGTACAGCACAACTTTTCAAAATACATCACTGTATGTGTGAAATTTGTTATATAATGCCCTCTTAATTCAATATTTATCATGAAGTTTATCATCAGTGGTTATTTTGATGCGGGATTTTCAATCGGAATTGATGATTATCCTTTTACCGATCCTGGGGTGATTGCTTCCCTGAACAAGCAAGTTGATTTCAGGGTAAAATACAATAAACCTGCTGACCAGTATGCTTTTGCAGATGATTTAGGCAAGGCAGAGTACACATGCTCTGATGCCGAAGGACATATCGGCCTGAGTGTTCCGATAGGAGCGGGGCTTGAAATTGATCTTAACGGAAGCGAACTGTTGAAACATTTGCATGCCGAAGCCATGCAGTCTGCCGCAGATCCGCAATTTATGGGGTCTTATTATTCTGACCCGCCGACAGGTATTGTTGATATCATCAATAGTTTTCAGGCTGAAGCCGGTTTCCGGAAGGCGGTTGTAAATCTCTATGGCCTGGGCATTGGTTATCTGTACATTGAATCAGCCGAACTCAGCAAGGAACTTGAGAGCTATGCACTGTGGATTTACCGCTGCTACGAATACGCATCGTATGGCACATACAGCAGCGGTGAATTCAGAAACGGTTTCCGGAAGGCGGTTGCAGATATTTATAAATCATTCAGTAAGCACGATGGTATTGAGCAGATTACACGCCGCCGGATACCCTGCGATTTCTTTCCGGGTTATCAGGTGGTGTTGATGTGCACCAAACCGGGAGACGTTTCCTGTGCAGAAAAAGTGCTTGATGACTATGACGAATTGACCCCTATTCGCATGGATGATGGGAATATTCAACTGGGGTGGGCTGCGGCCATTGTGGAACCTGTTAATGAGGATTATGTTACCAGAATTCTGTTTCTGCTGAAAATGGCTCAGGTGTATTATGGTATATGCGATGGATTTGAGCGCCTGTTTTCCTATCATATTTCTCAATCTGTAAGGGAAAACCTGAGCGGGGACGCATCACTTTATGATGCCGGTTCGCTGAACAGGCTTCGCACCATTGCCCATACCGTGGCCGAGTATACCCGTTTCGGCGCGCTTACCCAGAATATTTCCGATCTTAAACTATTGAATACATTTGATCAACTGGGGGGCCTTTCCCAAAAAATTGAACACATGGCTTCCGCCTGCGAGATTTTTACCAACATCCAGAATGAGGTGCTTGAACAGAAGCAGGCCACCCGCGACAAGCGTCTGAACGTTTATGCAATGGCGCTTACTGCCCTTACCATTGTGAGCGTACTGGCGGATATGATGAGCATCAATGAAGCGATTCAGGGAGATAGGTGGACGCTGCTGATTAAACTGGCCGCCATTCTTGGTCTCTTGATTCTGGTAATTTACATGACTTTTGAAGGGCGGTTCAGAAAGCTGAAACTGCCTAAGCATTGAGACCTTTTCTCTCTTTTTATTTATAGGTTTTTCAGTAATTCAGCCGGTCTCCAAATGTTGGGTATGGGGGAGTAAGTTCAATTGCCAGCCCGGAATCTCTACAATGGAAGGACAAACGTCTCTGGTTGCCTGGCGCTTAGTCAGAATAACGGTAAGCGAAACAGTATATTTGAGAAGAGGATCATGAGCACAAGCGCGAGCGGGTAAACGGCTGCATAGGCCACCTGCGCGATGCCACTGTCGGACTGGGTGTTGATCGCGGCCAGACCCGGTGTGCTGGTCATGCCTCCTGTGATGACACCCATAAGGGTGAGGAAGTTCATCTTTAATATATATTTTCCGACAACAAGCGCAATAACAAGAGGAATCAGGGTGATGGCCGCTCCGGCTGCAATAAGTCCTGCCCCGTAACTTTGAAAAGTTTCCCCGATGTGGCCGCCTGCCTCACAGCCGACCGTGGCCAGAAACATCAGCAATCCGAGTTCCCTGAAAAGCTGGTTGGCATTGCTTGACATAGACCATATTATGGGCCCTGTTTTGCCTATTCCGCTCAGGATCAGTGCGGCAGAAAGAACACCTCCGGTGATGCCGAGGCTGAAATCGAACAGCCCGAAAACAGGAATGTTAATCATTCCGATCAGGATACCGATAACAATGCCCAGGGTAATCGGAAGGAAGTCCGTTTCGGAAAGCCGTTTGTCGTCATTACCCAGCAGTTTTACTACCTGTTGCATACTGTCACGGCTCGCTGCAACCATCAGGCGGTCGCCGAAACGCAGCATGGTATAATGCATTGGCCGCAGTTCTATGCCGCTGCGGCGTATTCTTACTACGGTGGCATCGTAGTTTGCCCCAAGATTAAGTTTCTGAAGGGGTTTGTTCACGACCTGCTTACTGGTAACCAGTACCCACTGCACACCATGGCCTTTGTCCAGCGGAATATCCTCATCAGTCTGAGGTCCGACCAGCAACTTGACTTTCTCAAGGTCTTCTGCGGTTCCGAGTGCCCTGATTACATCGCCTTTTTTCAGAATGGTATCCCTGGAAGGCGTTGTGGTATGATCTCCATGTTTTACGCGGGATATGACACAGTTGGTCACTGTTCTGAACTTAAGCTCAACCAGTGATTTGCCGTCAATGTTCGGGTTTTCTACCCTGAAATTGCCGGGAATAAATTCAGGATAACTCTGCTTCAGGCTCAGGTTAAAATCTTCCTCACTCTTACTGAAATTAATCTTCAGGATCTTTGGAATTAAACTCACGAATAATACAACACCGATGACTCCGAAAGGATAGGCAATGCCATAGCCGATGGAGGCCAAAGGCGATTTACTTACTTCCACGGCAGCGGCAAGACCTGGTGTACTGGTCATGGCTCCGTTGAAAAGCCCGATAGCCAGCGCTTTATCTATGCCCAGTATGCTGCTGAGTAACCATGTTATAACGGCTCCGCTGGTTATGATGATGCCGGCAATGATGAAGAGCTGCTTTCCATACTGCCTGAAACTGCGGAAAAAACCCGGACCTGATTGTATGCCGATGGTAAATATGAAAAGCAACAAACCGATGTGCTGATATTCGGAAGGTAGCCTGAATCCGAAATGCCCAAGCAGCATCGCGATAAAAATAACTGCGGAGATATCAAGCGAAAAGCCCCTGATCCTGGCCCTTCCGGCTATAAGGCCCAGGCTGATTATCAGGAAAAGTGCAAGGTAGCTGACCGATATCAGGTTATCCATAAGACAAAAAATCGAAGCAAAGGTAAGGAACTCGGATGAATCCGGACTTCTATGGATAAACAAACCAGGAATCCGCCTTCTTCAGATTGTTTTCTGTAAGAAGGCGGATTGCCGGCGTAAATTCATGTGATTCATTTGTTCAGAGCGGTCTGAGGCACTTTGGTCAGGCTTTACCTGTTGTTTTTCAGTGCTTTCAGTTCCTGAATTCAAGCCTGTTGTTTTCCAAATCCAGCGTGATGTTTGCATCTTTACTGACTTCTCCGCTAAGGATTTTTTTGGACAGGGCATTCATAACTTCCCGTTGTATAACTCTTTTTACCGGTCTTGCCCCGTACTGGGGGTCATACCCCAAGACGGCAATATGCTGAACGGCATTGTCAGTATATGTCAGGGCAATGTCATTTTTTTTCAGTACCTGCACCAGGTTGTTCAGCATCAATCTCACAACGCCCGATATTTCTGCCGCCGACAAAGGTCTGAACATAATCAATTCATCTATCCTGTTAAGGAATTCGGGGCGTATGGTTTTGCGCAGCAATTCCATTACCTCTGCCTTTGTCTGTTCAAATACATTTTCCCGGTTTTCTTCATTCAGGTTTTCGGTACGTTCACTGATTATATGCGAACCAAGATTGGATGTCATGATGATGATGGTATTTCTGAAATCAGCGGTTCTGCCTTTGTTGTCGGTGAGCCGGCCATCGTCGAGTACCTGAAGCAGAATGTTGAAAACGTCAGGGTGTGCTTTTTCAATTTCATCGAGCAATACCACGGAATAGGGCTTACGCCTGACTTTTTCGGTAAGTTGTCCGCCTTCGTCATAACCTATATATCCGGGAGGGGCGCCGATCAGCCTTGATACGGTATGCCGTTCCTGATATTCAGACATATCTATGCGGACCATGGCATTTTCATCATTGAAAAGAAACTCAGCGAGTGCCCTTGCAAGCTCGGTTTTGCCCACGCCTGTGGTGCCGAGGAAGATGAACGAACCAACCGGCCTGCGGCTGTCCTGCAGCCCTGCCCGGCTGCGGCGAATGGCATCAGCAATGGCTTCAATGGCCTCGTCCTGACCGATTACCCTTTTGTGTAATTCGTTTTCAAGGTGGAGAAGTTTTTCCCTTTCGCTCTGCAGCATGCGGCTGACCGGAATTCCGGTCCAGCGTGAAACGATCTCGGCAATTTCTTCGGAACCTACTTCTTCTTTGATCAGCGCTGAGTCGGCCTGCATTCCGGCAAGTTGATTTTTAAACTCTTCCAGTTTCAGTTCTGCTGTTTTGATCAATCCGTACCTGATTTCAGCAACACGTCCGTAGTCGCCGTCGCGTTCGGCTTTTTCAGCTTCAAAACGGTATTGTTCTATCGCTTTTTTTGTCTGCTGTATACCATCGACAATCTGTTTTTCTGATTTCCACCGGCCGGCAATCGCATTGCGTTCTTCATTCCGATTGGCCAATTCGGCAGTAATAATCTTTAGACGTTGTTCGTCCCCCTCGCGTTTGATGGCTTCCCGTTCGATTTCCAGCTGTTTGATCTGGCGTTCAACCTCATCTAATTTTTCCGGCACAGAGTTTATCTGAAGCCTCAGCCTTGCTGCCGCTTCATCAATCAGGTCGATGGCCTTGTCGGGAAGGAAACGGTCGCTGATATACCGCTGCGAAAGTTCAACCGCGCTGATGATGGCCTCGTCCTTAATCCTTACCTGGTGATGTGTTTCGTATCGTTCTTTCAATCCCCTCAGGATTGAAATGGCGCTGACCGTGTCGGGCTCATCAATCATTACGATCTGAAATCTGCGCTCCAGGGCTTTGTCTTTTTCGAAGTATTTCTGGTATTCATTCAGCGTTGTTGCGCCGATGGCACGAAGTTCACCACGGGCCAGGGCCGGTTTCAGGATATTTGCGGCGTCCATTGCGCCTTCGCCGCCCCCGGCTCCGACCAGGGTGTGAATCTCATCGATAAACAGGACCACTTCACCTTCAGATTCAATAACCTCCCTGACGACACTCTTGAGCCTCTCTTCAAATTCGCCTTTGTATTTTGCCCCGGCAATCAACGCACCCATGTCGAGTGAGAATATTTGCTTCGATTTAAGGTTTTCAGGTACGTCCCCGTTGACGATACGGTGCGCCAATCCTTCGGCGATGGCGGTCTTCCCGACTCCGGGCTCACCGATCAGAATGGGATTGTTTTTGGTGCGGCGCGTCAGGATCTGGAGCACCCTTCTGATCTCTTCGTCACGGCCGATCACCGGGTCCAGCTTTCCGTTGCGGGCCAGTTCGTTCAGATTACGGGCATAACGGTTAAGCGCATTGAATGAATCCTCTGATGAGGCTGAATTTGCCGCAGAACCCTTGCGCAACTCTCTGATGGCGGATTTTAACTCTTTTTCATTTATCCCGGACTGTTTCAGCATGTCTGAAACCTGGTCTCCCGTTGCAAGCAGCCCCAGCAACAGGTGTTCCAATGAAACATATTCGTCTCTCATGTCACGGGCTGCCGAAGATGCCTTCTGGAGCGCTTTTGAAGTTGAGTTGCCAAGGTATTGTTCCCCGCCGCTCACCTTTGGCATCCCCTGCATCATGGCTTCAAGGGTTTTCTCAATTACGGCGGAATTCACCCCGAGTTTGCCAAACAGGAATGGGAGTATATGCTCATCAGCAATCAGCAGGCCTTTGAGCAGATGTACGGTTTCTATAGACTGATGCCCCCGCGAAGCAGCCAGTTCCCGGGCCGATTCTAAAGCCTGCTGCGATTTTATGGTGAAGTTATTCAGATTCATTTTTTGATCTCCTTTTATACCTTTTCAACAGGTAATGGTTTTGCAAATGTCTTGCCAGCCATAGAAATGCATACATATCTGTCAAAATGGCATATTTTCGCCTTTGCGGTAAGTCATATTGGCGTAATTCTTTTTTTATTCGGGTAAACAAATCCCGCGAAAGCCTGTTACCTTTGTGCTTTCACATGAAATCAGATTAAAATCAGTATATGGCAGCAAACAGATTAATGGATCCCATCGGAAGGCTGATGGGTTTAAGGTACAAATCGCACCCGTGGCATGGGGTGGATATCGGCCCGGATGCACCTCAGGTACTCACCTGTTTTGTTGAAATGGTTACGACAGACACGGTTAAATATGAGGTTGATAAAATTTCGGGATATCTGAAAATCGACCGGCCTCAGAAGTACTCAAACGTGCTGCCGGCGCTGTATGGTTTTATTCCACAGACGCTTTGTGCAAAGAAAATTGCTGATTATGCCGCACAAAAATCGGGGAGGAAGGATATCATTGGTGACGGCGATCCGCTGGATATCTGCATTCTTGCCGAGAAGAGCATATCTCACGGCGATATCCTGGTTCAGGCTATTCCCATCGGGGGATTCAGAATGCTTGATGGAAACCAGGCCGATGACAAAATTATTGCCGTACTTAAGAATGATGCCGTTTATGGAGAGTATACCGATGTGGAACAGTTGCCCCCCCTGATTGTAACCCGTTTGAAGCACTATTTCCTGACTTATAAGGACCTTCCCGGTGAAGCGCGGGATTGTGAAATTACCCATACATACAGTGCTGCAGAAGCCCATGAAGTGATTGAGGCATCCATGGAGGATTACCGTCAGAAGTTTGAAAATCTGGATACGCTGCTCTCAGAAGTTTAACCGTTGAAAAGCTGGTTTCTTCCGGCCCTGCTATACCGGGTTTTATAACTTTGCAGTCGAAAAGCATTCTGTAATGATCCCTAAATCAAGCAAGCACACTCTCGTACTTGGCGCAAGCCTGAATCCTGAACGGTTTTCTAATATCTGTATCAATGAGCTTGTAGACGGGGGTTTCCCGGTTTCTGCGGTGGGACTCCGCAGTGGCATAGTTGCAGGGGTTAATATAATGACCGGTTTTCCGGAATTAAACAACATTCATACTGTAACTCTTTATCTTGGGCCTAAGAATCAGGCTCAGTATTATAACTATCTGGTGAAACTGAAACCCGCCCGGATTATTTTTAATCCCGGTACCTGGAATCCTGAACTGGCAGAACTGGCCGGAAGGCATGGAATCAGTACGGAGCAAAAGTGCACACTGATGATGATTTCAGGCGGATATTTCTGATAAAAGATTCACATAGTACACGAAAACCACAGAAAAAACGTTATCTGGCAGACAAAAGATTTTTCAGTAATTTAGCCTGCTGATAAACTGCTGCAGTACTTAGGCTTGTCTGTGGCTGATTCCGGAACCTAATTAGTTTGATGAAGAGACTCATTTTATTCAGATCTTTACTCCTGACGCTCGGCGCATTCCTTTTGTTATCAGGTGTTTCTGCGCTTGGACAGGTTAATGAAACCCGGGTAACAGGAGGACTTTATTGTCCGAAGTCACAGTTCGTAACACCGGTAATGGTCACATCCGTTGAAAATGTGGATTCAATCTCACTGACCCTGACATTTCCATCCCAAACGCTTGCTTACCTTAGTTACCGGCAGGTTAATCCTCTGCTGCTGACGGGTTTTCCAATAGTCGAGGCAAATGGGTCAAGGGTTACTTTTACCTGGAAATCTGCTGCTCCAATCAGTATTACCAATGATAAATTGCTGGAGTTTGTTTTTGAAACCGGTACGCAACCCGGTTCGCTGGATTGGGATGAAGCAGTTTGTTATTACAGGCAGTCAGACGGTAATGAATTGTTGTCGGAATACATTGGAGCAGAAATTGAATTATTTCCCTCACTCTACGTTGAGATTGAAGAAATTGATGCTACCTGTTCCGGAAAATGCGATGCAAATATTGCGGCTTATGTAACCGGTGGTCTGAAGCCCTATCAATACCTCTGGAATGGAGAGCCTGCGTTGTTCGACAGTATTAAGACCGGCGCCTGCAGCGGTATCAACAACCTGAACATCACTGATGCAAATGGCTGTGTGCTTGATACGAACTTCAGTGTTTCTGAACTGCCTTCCACAAAGGTTGAAGTTGAGGTGACACCTGATACGGTTTATATTCAGAATCCGGTTGTAACTTTTTCATTCACTGAGGATCAGAATGTTGTGGAATGGCTATGGGACTTTGGAGACGGAAGTGAGAAATCGCGGGAAAGGAATCCTTTGCATGTTTACTCTACTGCGGCAACGCCGGATCTTGAGTCCTATCAGGTTAAGCTTATAGTGGTCAACAGTCAGGGCTGCGATACGCTGATCATTTTTGAACTTCCCGTGAGTGAAGCGGAAATATTTATTCCGAATGTTTTCACACCAAACGGTGACAATATCAATGATGTTTTCAAAATTGCGAAGGCCAATGATGGCGGCAGCAGCAGTGGCAGTGAATACATCCCGCTCAATCTGGAATATATGCGTCTTGAACTTGTCGTACTTGATAGATGGGGACGTAAGGTATATGATAATGACAATTACAAAAACGACTGGGACGGAGGGAATCTTCCGGAGGGTACATATTATTACAGGCTGAATACTTATGGTTACTTCCGGGATGAGACCTATAGAGGTGCAGTGACCATACTGCGCGGAAACCGCAATTAGCCTTAACTTGAGAAATCCATACGTTTCAGCTCGGTGTGTTCAATAGCTGACAATTCACTTTCCAGCCTTATCCATTCATTTTCATCTCCGATCAGTTCAAGCAGAATCAATCCGCCTGATTCCGTATCATCGTCGGTTTCATTTAACCCCAGGCGGGTACGTATTGAACATCCGTAGGTTGTGAGAATTTTCTGCACCTTTTCAGCAACTTTGCGCTGATTGCTGACACTGATTCCAAGAATTCGCCTTTTCATGATTCTGCCTTATAATTCAAATGACATTTTTTGCATTTCTACTCCGCCAATTTCCGAAATTTCGGTCTCAAAAGCCTGCCATTCCTCTGGTTTACCTGAAAGATGAAGAATAACAAATCCCATCCTGCTGCAGGTGTTTTCACTTAATTCATGAAAACCCAGTCTGGATTTGATCAGATGTGCATGCTTACTCAATGTAAGCTGTAATTTCCCGGCTTCCTTGATGCGATCCCTGATGAGCAGACCGATAATTCTCGTCTCTTTCATATAAAATATTCCTGTAAAGATTTAATATCAGAAGTAAATGTCCCTTTCGCCCGCCCTGACGCGTTCCAGTCTGTTCCTGAGTTCATTGATATTGACAGCATCGGGATACTGCTGGAGGTCGCTGAGGTTCTTGTCAATAACTTCCCAGCCTCTTTGCTTTGTATTCGCCGGGGCATAATCCTCGAGGTATTCGGCCAGGGTAAGCATGGCATTTGGTGAACAGAAACGCTTGATAAATCCCGGAACCGAGAATTCCATAAAGTGTTCTCCGGTTCTGCCGAGTCTGTAACAGGCTGTGCAAAAGGAGGGGAGGTAGTCATTTTCGAAGAGTTCCTCAATGATTTCATTCAGGGACCGGTTGTCATTAATCTGGAATTGTTCCCGGTTGAGGTCCTGGGCTTCATTGATGGAATTTGAGTAAGATCCGAGTTCAAGTTTTGTCCCCCCGTCAATCTGCGAAACGCCGAATTGAATCACTTCATGCCTGAGCCCGGGATTTTCGCGGGCGGTAAGGATCATTCCGGTATAAGGAACTGCAAGCCGTAAAATGGCCACCAATCTGGCAAAATCCTCATCGTTAACCGTATAATCGGTTCCAAGGTCCAGTTTTGAAGCATTCTGAATCCTTGGGAAGGAGATGGTATGGGGACCTACATGGTAGCAGGCTTCCAGGTGGTTTGTATGTCTCACCAGGCCCAGCACCTCGTAACGCCAGTCGTACAAACCGAATAGCGCACCGATGCCAACGTCGTCAATTCCCGCTTCCTGAGCCCGGTCAAGCGCGGTCAACCTGTATTCAAAGTTCCTTTTTTTACCGCCCAGATGGTAGTTTTTGTAGGCTTCGGGGTGGTAAGTCTCCTGGAAAATCTGATAAGTGCCGATGCCGGCCTCTTTCACTTTCCTGAAATCTTCTATCTCCAGCGGAGCAGCATTGATATTGACCCTGCGGATTTCTCCCGGTCCTTTTTTCACTCCATAAACGGTCCTTACGGTATGGGCAATGTAATCAGCTGAATATTCAGGATGTTCACCGTATACAAGTATCAGCCTTTTCTGACCATTATCTTCCAACGCTTCAACCTCCTGAACCAATTCCTGATCAGATAAGGTTTTACGGATAGCCTCCTTGTTTGACGCCCTGAATCCGCAATATTTGCAATTGTTGGTGCATTTGTTGCCTACATAGAGCGGTGCGAACAGTACAATACGGTTTCCATAAACCCTCTTCTTAAGTTCCCGGGCACCTTCCTTGATTTCTTCAATCAACTCAGGGTCATTGGCATTGATCAAGACGGCAGTTTCCCGCAGCGTCAGTCTTTTCTTATCAAGTGATTTGGCGATCACCTCCCGCACTGCCTGTTTATCCGATTTGGTTTCATTGAGGATTTCCCACAACTCATCTGCATCGATAAACGGTTTCATCCTTTGATCAGGAATGCGGCATTTTTCCGGTGTAAAAATCATTATATACTGGTGTTCAGTTGTTTAAAAAAAATGAATTCTATGCTACAAAGTTAATGTTTATTCACCGTAAAATCCATTCCTGAGTATTCTAAATTGCTTCCAGATTACGTTTTCAGGGCTTTTCGTTAAATGCTGTGCCGGTTTCACGCCATCGCGGATGCATCAGGATATAAGAAACCAAATATTTGTAAGAAAAGAAATATTTGGCACGGGTTAAAGGTTGATCCCTCAAAATTCGACTTGTTTTATCTTCGTAAAATAACCAGTTACACAGAGCTCACCGAGGCAACGCAGAGCAACACAGAGAAGATTATAAAACACTGTGCCCCCTTAGGTGAAAATCTTTCATTATTACACTACGGATTACAAAGTTCATCTTTAACTCCGGCACAGCAAATAACGAAATACCCCGTTTTTACGGGATTTCCACGATGAGGTTGTCATAAGCCAGACGTACATTCTCAGGAAGCTTCTTCTCAACTTCTGAATGCAGCCCTAGGAAATGGCTGATATGGGTAAGGTAAGCCCTGGCCGGTTTAAGCTCTTCTATCAACAGCAATGCCTCGCTCAGCGAGAGATGAGAGATATGTTTTGAATTCCTGAGCGCATTCAGCACCAGGACTTCTGATCCGAAAATTTTATGTTTTTCCTCTTCAGGAATCATACTTGCATCCGTGATGTACGTCAGGCCTCCGATACGGTATCCGAATACCGGTAGTTTGTTGTGCAATACATTTACGGGTAATATTCTGGTAGGGCCGATGCTGAATTCTGTCGCGTCAATTTCATGAATGGTCAGCTGAGGAACCCCGAAGTAACGGGTTTCGGTAAAAATATAGGGGAACTCCGTCTTAATGGCTTCCATCACGTTGGCGGATCCATAGATAGGGATATTCTTGTTGAGGATATAGTTGAACGCCCTGACATCGTCCAGGCCGGCTATATGGTCACGGTGTTCATGCGTAAAAATCACCGCGTCAATGTCTTCTACATTTTGTTTAAGCATCTGGAACCTGAAATCAGGTCCGCAATCGATCACAATATTTTGATTGTCAACATTGATCAGGGCAGAGGTCCTGAAACGCTTATCCCTCGGGTCGGAAGATTTGCAGACCGGACAGTTGCAGGCTATTACCGGCACCCCGATTGATGTTCCGGTTCCAAGAAAGGTAATTTTTATCGGGCCTGTCCGGCTCATGTTCTTTGTTTTAATAAATAAGTTCTTCAACTTCGGCAAGGTCAGATTTAAGTTGCCGGCTCATGGCATCTTTATCGTCAAATTGCAGTTCATCCCGGATTCGCTTGGCAAAAAAGACAGTGGCGGTTTTCCCGGTCAGATTTACTTCCGCATCAAACAGATGAACATCAATGGTGATTTCTTCGATGTTTCTGACTTCGAGGGGCAGTGAATTCTTGATGTTCAGGATGCCTTTGTAAAATTCCCCGTCAACCAGCACATTTACGGCATATACTCCGTCGCACGGAACAAGCTTGCTCTCTTCCTCAATTTTTACGCGCAGGGTCGGAAAGTTAATGCTTTGACATGTTTCGCTGCCCGGAAGGAGTTCGCTGATGATAATGTAATGGTGATCGAGGTATGCATTGGCGCGCTGAACTTTCCCTTCGAGCAAGGCTTTTCTGATCAGGGTTGAGCTGACCGTTTCATTGTGGATGTCCTGTTCAGGAATTTCCTCTACGCCGAAATTGTAATATTGTCCCAATTCGTAGAGGTAGTCGAAATTGCCTTCGCGGTTATGCCCGAAATGATGGTTAAATCCAATTACCACCTTGCTGGCGTGGAGCTTTCCGACAAGAATATTCCGGATAAAATCTATGGAAGAAATCTCGGAAAATTCACGGGTGAATTTGATGATAATCAGGTGATCAAGCCCGGTTTTGCGAAGCAGTTCGATTTTCTCGCGTTGTGAGTTGATCAGCAACAGGGTTTTTCCTGCAGTATCAGGGAACAAAACCTTGCGCGGATGCGGATGGAAGGTAATCAGCACCGATTCCCCGTCAATGTTTGAAGCGATTTCGCGCAACCGGTTGAGGATGGTTTTATGGCCGATATGCACACCGTCGAAGGACCCGGTGGTAACCACCGGATTCCGGATGGAGGATATGGAGTCAAGATCGTAGTATATCTTCATCTGAGTGTCCTTGTCAGACCTTAATATCAGGGTTTCTTGACGAAATAGGCAATCTTTTCGAGGCTTGTAATCATATCATACTCCTGAAGATAAACATGGGGAGGGACATTCAGTGCTTTGGGGGAAAAGTTGAGAATTCCCCTGATCCCGGCCATCACCAGTTCTTCGGCTACCTGCGCTGCCATCTCGCCAGGAACCGAAATTACTGCAATGGATATTCCCTCGCGCTTGATGATTTCAATCATCTGATCACTATGATAGCATTGCACACCGGTATATATGCGGTTTACTTTTTCTGGATTGCTGTCAAATGCTGCCACAATGGTCAGTTTGGTCCGTTTGCCGCTGAAATAACCCATAATGGCGCGTCCCAGGTTACCGATACCTATTACCGCTACTTTCTGCCCTTCTCTGGTATCGATGATTTTCCCGATAATATCAATTAATTCCTTAACATCATATCCCTGCCTCAGGGTACCGGTATAGCCTATCAGCATAATGTCGCGCCTCACCTGCACCGCCGTGATGTGCAATAAACTTGCAATCTCATGCGAGAAAATGTGGTGTTTACCCCCTGAATAATAATTCAGCAGGGCGCGACGGTACTGGCTGAGTCTTTCGACTGTTTTATCGGGAAGCCTTTTTATCATTTGCAGTTTGCTTTTAAGAGTTTTCTGTCGGAAGAATTACGGTAAATGTAGTGCCTTGGTCAGGGATACTTTCAACCTCTATGTCTCCGTGATACATCTCAACAATTTTTTTGAGTATTGAAAGGCCCAGACCGGAGCCTGTAATGTGTTTGGTTTTTGGATTTTTAATTCGAACAAAGTCCTGGAAAAGTGTGCTTTTCTCTTCTTCTGTCATGCCAATGCCGGAGTCAGCAACCTTGAGTTTGATGTTGTTCTTTCCCTGGTGTACGAATACATCAACACGACCTCCCTGTTTATTGTATTTTACCGCATTGGATATCAGATTATTGAAAATAATTTCGATCTCTTTGGCATCTGCTTCCATCATAACCGGCTCTTTGGTGTTGAGATAAATGTCAACGTCCTTCTGAATGGCGTATGGTCGCATCGTATCCGCTGAAATGCCTGCTATTTTTGTGATATCCACCAACTGCATATGCTGCACGGGTTTTCCTGATTCAATCTTAGTCAGGTCAAGCAGGTCCATAATCAGGCTGCGCATACCGCTGATCCGTTCCAGGGAGCGGTCAATCATCTCATTGTAGGATGTGATCTTGTCGCCGAATTGCTTATCCTGCATAATTTTCAGATACCCTTCTATGGCATTGATGGGGGCTTTGAGCTCATGCGAAAGCACTGAAAGAAACTGGAACCTGATCAGTTTGCCTTCCTTGTTCATTTTTTGCGTCATCCGCTTAAGGAAGAGCTGTTTTGTAATATTCTCGAGTGAGCTGCGCAACTCCTGAGGGGTAAAAGGTTTTGGTATAAAGTCATAGGCCCCGTCGCGGGTGGCTTTAACTGCCAGTTCCAGCGATGCGTAGGAGGTAATCATTACCACCACAATATCGTAAAGTTTTTTCTTTACATATTCCAGGACTTCAATTCCCTGAATTCCCGGAAGCTTATTGTCAAGAAGAATGATGTCGGGCATTTCACGGTCGATGATCTCAATGGCTTCTTCTCCGGTGGGGGCTTCCAGCACAACATACTCTATGTGCTCATCCATGAACGGGTAATCAACTTTGAAATTTTGCAGAATTCTCCGGGTGCCCATACGGATGCCCATCTCATCATCAACTACCAATACTTTGTATGATGCCATTCCTTAAATCTTTAGAAGTTTGTTGATTTCGCGCTGAAGCTGATCCGCCCGTATTCCCTTGTCGAGGAACAGATCCGCTTTTATCCATTGCTTGTTTTCATCTGAATTGATATCGAATGTAATCCCGGTTTCCGCCGTTACCGCGGTTGCAATAATGATCGGTACATCAGGATACATGCGCTTGATCTTGTATGCCAGGATAAAACCGCTGTCGTCACTTTCCATCATCAGGTCAAGGATTGCCAGATCGGGCCTGACAGTTTCGATGATCGACTCTGCCTCTTTCTGCCCATCGGCAGTAATGGTGTCGAATCCGAACTGTTCCACCTTCATCTTCATCTGAAACAGGTAATCCATGTCATCATCCACAATCAGAATAGTCTTTTTCATTGTACTGCGTTTAAAAAACAAAGTTTATTTTTATTTCTTTCATGTCGCTGTTAATCAAGTCATTGCCATTCTTGGAAGTGTAATGGTAAACGTGGTCCCCGTTACTCCCTTGTTTTTATCGGCATTCGACCTGAAGGTGATGTTCCCCTTGTGCATTTTGACAATTCCATAGATAATCGGCAATCCAAGACCGGTTCCTTTTCCAATGGGCTTGGTGGTAAAAAAGGGCGTGAAGAGTTTATTCATATTCTCTTCTTCGATTCCTGTTCCGGTGTCGGTAATATTAACCGTTATTTCGTCGCTGGAATCGGTCATTTCAACAGTGATCAGTCCGCCCTCTTCAGGCATGGCCTCGATGGCATTTTTCAGCAGGTTGGTGAACACCTGGGTCATCTGATCGTAATCCAGTTTAATCTCAGTATTGTTGACCTTGGATTCAAGCGATATTTTGATGTTTTCAGGAACGATAACCGAGCTTATCGAATGCTCCATCAACTGGTTGATATTGACATCTGTAAAGTTGACCTGGTTTTTGCGTGCAAAGTTAAGCAATCCGCCTACTATTTTTTTACAGCGTTCGGCCTGCTCTGCAATCAGGTCCAGGTCCTTGCGGATCGGATCTTCAGCGGGGGCTTCATCCTTCAGGATGTTGCTGTACATAGTAATGATTCCCAGGGGATTATTCAGCTCATGGGCAATGCCGGCTGAAAGCTGGCCCATTCCCGCAAGTTTTTCCGATTGTCTTAAAGCTTCCTGGGTATTAGCAAGCTTTTCATTCGAAATATTTAATTCCCTGATATAGTTATGAAGTTTCTCGATGGTATAAGGGAGGCACATTTCATGTTCGGCCAACCCCCGGATAATCGCAATGGCATGCTCTTCGCATGATTCGTATCCGCAGGCTCCGCAATCCAGATGGTCGTGCGGCTCAAATTTTCCCATTTTATTCAGCGCCTTTCTGATTTCTTCGTTGTCAGGTCTGCTGTAACGAATGTCGCGCTTTGTAAATTCACAGAAAAGATCGAGATCCGAAAATTCCTCGTAATCTTTTTTCCACTGGTCCATATCCATGGTTTCCATCTTGTGAATTACATAGTCGCTTACACTGGCCCTTTTTCTGAATCTGCGGCTGAGTGATGAAAGGAAGGGATAAGGAGACATGCCGGGGCCCATAATACAGCCTTCGCAGCAAAGTAATTCCAGGTGTTCCTGGGCAATCTGTCCGCTCTCAAACTCCCTGATGGCTTCCTGAAAATCGCTGCGTCCGTCGGCTACAATCACATTTCTTTCAAAAATATCTTCTTCAACCTCCATTGTGTTGAGCAATCCCCTGCTAACAGGAAATATGGATCCTTTGCCCCCCAAAGGAGGGTCAAACTCAGTGGGACTTACCTCTGCAGGTTTCAGCCCTGTCTGGTTAATCATCTCCCTGAGTTCCCTGAAGGTGATGGCGGCATCCACTTCGGACGATTCATCCTTTTTTGCTATGCAGGGCCCGATGAAAACAATTTTAAGGTCTGTGCCGTATTTCCTGCGCATTACCCGGGTCATGGCAACCATTGGCGAAACGATGTTTGCCAGTGATCCTACCAGGTCAGGATGATAGTGTTCGATGTAGTTTACAATGGCCGGACAATCTGAAGAGATTACCGGAGGATAACGCTTCGATTGTATGATCTTCTTGTATTCCCCGGCAACCAGGTCTGCACCGAATGAAACTTCTGAAACATATCTGAATCCCTGGGCACGAATCAATGATACCAGCAGCCGGTGATTCTTTATTTCTGAAAACTCGGCCGGGAAGCTTGGTGCGACAATGGCAGCAACCCTTTGTTTGCTGTCGATCAGTTCCCTCACTTTATCAATCTCTTTCCGGAAAACCTTTGCATTCTGACTGCACACCTTTATACAATTGCCGCATCCGATACACCTTTCCGACATAACTTCTGCCTGGCCATTGCTGATTTTGATGGCCTTGGCCGGACATTCCCGCACACAGGTGTAGCAAACCCGGCACCGCTCCCTGATGGTGGTAACGAGTGGCCGTTTTGAAGTTGTATCTCCGGGATTCATGGTTGTCATTTTTTAAGCTTACAATGAGACATCTCTTTTTTTGTAAGAAGTATGCAGCAGTTTCATGGAGAGTTCACCCAACGGCTCGCCGAGGAACTCCTTGTACAATTCTATTACGGCCGGGTTTTTATGTGCCACTCTGATCGGCTCTTTTTCATCCAGGTCATATACCGCTTTAATTCTTGCTTTCAGGGCCGTCTGATCATCTACAATGGGTTGACCGCCTCCGTTAACGCATCCGATGGGGCAGGCCATCACCTCGATAAAATGAAGGTCGTTGCGCCCGTTTCTGATTTCTTCAATCAATACCGCAGCCTGCTTTACAGTGCTTACGGCGGCAAAGCCGAGTTTAAATTCCCCGATCTTCAGTTTTACTTCCTTGTAATCTTTGTTACTTCTGAGTTCGGTGATGCGCAGCTGTTGCAGCTCCTTGCCTGTAAGCCTGAAGTGAAGGGTCCGTATCAGCGCTTCGGTTACTCCACCGGAAACACTGAACAGTTTTCCTGCCGAGCTGCGGATGTGAAAGGGAAAATCAGCAAGTTCCGGTTCGCCCTGATGAATGTCGATGCCGTTGAGGCGTATAAACTGAGCCAGTTCCCGGGTGGTCAGAACCGCATCAACATCACTGATCCCCTTGTGGGTCATTTGCTCACGCTGTGCCTCAAACTTCTTCGCCGTACAGGGCATTGCCGAAACCGTATAGAGATTGTCAATGTTGATATGGTAGGTTTTGGTATAGTATTCGCTGATGATGGCTCCGAGCATCTGCTGGGGCGATTTGCAGGTGGAAATATCGGGAATAAGTTCAGGATGCCATTGCTCCACATATTTGATCCATGCAGGACAATCACTGCTGAACATGGGAAACGTAAGGCTGTTTTTAAGTCGGTGCTCCAATTCGGCGGCAAGTTCCATTATGTAAATATCGGCGCCGAAAGTGCTGTCGAATACTTTATCAAAACCTGTTTTTCTCAGCGCTGCATTCAGAAGCCCGTTGATCTCCTTACCGGCCTTCAGCCCGAACTCTTCAGCCAGGCTCACGGCAATGGTAGGAGAGTATTGCATTACCACATGGATGTCTTTGTTGTGCAACGCGCTTTGCAGGTCGGATGAATGTCTTTTTTCGTGTAAAGCGCCGGTAGGGCAGGCCATGATACATTGTCCGCAGGTGATGCAGCTTGACAGGTTGAGCTGTTTGTTAAAAGCCGGCCCGAT
This sequence comes from Lentimicrobium saccharophilum, assembly GCF_001192835.1. Lineage (NCBI taxonomy): Bacteria > Pseudomonadati > Bacteroidota > Bacteroidia > Bacteroidales > Lentimicrobiaceae > Lentimicrobium > Lentimicrobium saccharophilum. Next base: position 915,482 of record NZ_DF968183.1, on the reverse strand, counting down.
GATGGTTGTGTTTCCTCTTCCGATAAATCCGAGGGTGGCGGCGCCGATAATCTCTTCACAGGTTCTGACACAACGGCCGCAAAGGATGCATTTGGCTGGGTCGCGCACAATACTGGATCCGGAAGGGTCGGTTTTGTATTTATTCTTTTTGCCGGTGAACCTGCGTTCCCTGACATTAAGCTGTTCTGCAAAGTTTTGAAGTTCGCAGTTGCCGTTTCGTTCGCAATACAGACAATCGTCGGGATGGTTGCTCAAAAGCAATTCCACATTGGTTTTTCTGGCATTTACCACCCGTGGGGAGTGTGTCCTGATCTTCATCCATTCCTCCACAGGGTAAGAGCAGGCCGTAATAAGGTTGTGCTTGCCTTCCACCTCTACAACGCACATGCGGCAGGAGCCGGTAGGATAGAGGCCCTGCATGTGGCACAGGGTAGGGACCTTTATTCCGTTACGCTCCAGCGCTTCCAGAATGGTTTCTCCCCTTCGGGCAACGATTGTTTTATTATTTACTTCAATGGGGAAGTTCATGTTTTATTTATTTCGATCCACTAAGGTCATTTCACAAAAACAGCGACGAATTTGCATACATCGAAACAGATTCCGCATCCGATACATTTATCTTCGATGATGAAATGCGGTACCCGGGGTGAGCCGATAATAGCAGTGGTCGGACACTTTTTGGCACATGCGGTACACCCTGTGCATTTTTCAACATCTATGTAATATACCTTCAGGTCTTTACAAACTCCCGCACGGCATTTTCTGTCGAAGATATGCTCCTCAAATTCTTCCCTGAAATATTTAAGGGCGCTCAACAGTGGGTTAGGCGCTGTTTGTCCGAGCCCGCAAAGGGAAGTATCTTTGATTACATCAGCAAGATTTTCAAGCTGCATGACCCCTTTGAACCGTTCCAGGGTTTCATGTCCGCTTTCGTTTACGGGCCTGCGGGTGATATTTTCCATGATTTCATGCATGCGCCGGGAGCCTTCACGGCAGGGGATGCATTTGCCGCAGCTTTCACGTTGCAGGAAATCGGTAAAAAACTTTGCAATGTCTACCATGCAGGTATCTTCATCCATTACTACCAGTCCTCCCGAGCCCATAATTGTACCGGCTTTGAGCAGGGCTTCGTAGTCGATCAGCACATCCAGGCTTTTTTCCGGCAGACAGCTGCCCGAAGGACCACCCAGTTGTATGGCTTTCAGTCGCTTTCCGTCTCTTACCCCTCCTGCTATGATGTAGATCAGGTCTTTCAGGGAAGTACCCATGGTAACTTCGGCAAGTCCGGTAATTGCTATCCGCCCTGCCAGCGCAAAAACTTTGGTTCCTTTGCTGGTGGAAGTTCCCATCGAGCTAAACCAGCTTGGTCCGTTCTCGATGATGGCCGGAACATTGGCCAATGTTTCCACATTGTTAACAACGGTTGGCTTGCCGAATAAACCCCGGATGGAGGGAAAGGGTGGCTTTGGTCTGGGAGTTCCTCTTTTGCCTTCTATGCTTGAAATCAGCGCGGTTTCTTCGCCGCATACGAAAGCGCCGGCTCCTTCACGTATCTGAATCTGCAGGTTGTAACCGCTGTTCAGGATGTTGTAGCCAAGCAACCCGGCATCATTTACCTGTTGGATGGCCTGCCTGAGCCTGTCAACGGCAATCGAATATTCTGCCCTGACGTAAATATAGGCTTTCTTCGCATTTACAGCATATGCTGCAATGGCGGTTCCTTCAATCAGTTTATGGGGGTCGCCTTCGAAAATAGCTCTGTCCATAAAGGCTCCGGGATCACTTTCATCGCCGTTGCAAATCAGGTAACGCTCATCGTCCTGAGTGTTAAGCGCGGTTTTCCATTTGCGGCCGGTAGGGAACCCCCCTCCGCCACGGCCTCTGAGTCCGCTCTCTTCAATGATATCGCAAACCTTGTCCGGTGCATAGTTCCGAAGTACCCTTACCAATGAGCGGTATCCCCCCCGGGCAATATATTCTTCGATGGAGTATGGATTGATAATCCCGCAGTTTCTGAGTACGAGTCTGTTTTGAAGCCTGAAGTAAGGCATTTCCCCCAATAACTTTACTCCGTCCCAGGCCTCATGGTTAGGATGCGAGTATTGTCCGAGCAGGTTTTCAGCAGGAACTTCATAATTCAGGATCTCATCCAGCAGAGGTTCAACCTTGTTTTCGGTAATGCATGAGAAGGCAATCCTTCGTTTACCCGGAAGCTGAACATCAACCATCGGCTCATGAATACACAGTCCGATACAACCCACCTCAATGATTTCCGCGTCAATGCTTTTTTCGGTCAGGTACTGGCGGATGGCTTTCAGTGTTCCTTTAGCTCCTGCTACCATTCCGCAGGTGCCGGTGCCGACATAAATTACCGGCTTGTCAACAGTGTCGCGCCTGAGTCTGTTAATGTATTCTTCGGTAGCCGGATCGCTGCCCGGATGCGCATTGAGCAGTAAATGCCCGGCCAGTTCTTTTAAACTCATTGTTGTCAGTGTGTTCATTGCCGGCTGATTTTTTCTTTACACTGGTCAATAATTTCTTTCAGATCACCCGGTACAATACCATGATAATAAATATCGTTTACAGCCATCACCGGTGACAATCCACAGGCGCCCATGCAGTTAACAACTTCAAGGCTGAATATGCCGTCACGGGTGGTCTGACCTTGTTTTATTTTCAGAAGCCGTTCAGCTTCCTGGATAATGCGGGCAGAATTATTGATGTGGCAGGCTGTGCCGTGGCAAATCTGTATATGGAACCGCCCCCTGGGTTCAAAGCGGAACTGATCATAAAATGTGGCAACACCATATACCTTGCTTGTCGGCAGATCCAGTGACCGCGCAATCCTGTTGATCGATTCTTCCGACAGATAGCCTAATTCATTCTGGATGTCCTGCAATAAGGGCAACAGGCTGTCGCGCTGCACATTTATGTGCTTTTTTATGATCTCATCAATCTTGTCAGCCATAGTTAACTGATATTCAATTGTATAAATTTTATACTTGCATCCGGAAAAAAAGCCCGGACGCATGCTTTTATGATTTTCTGAGGATAAAATTACTGTTATTTTTTTAACATTGTTATTTCTTTAACAGATATTTTTATAAAAAAGTAGTAATTTTGTTTTGTCAGGATAAGCGGAAATCAACGGTGCAGCAGGTTTTGGTTAACAGTAGCGGTAATTGTATGCAATGTCCTGAAAAAGGAGAAGTTGCATCAGATGCATTTTTGCTTTAATTTCGCAATGGTTGTTGGCATCAGATATCTTTTCTTTTGCCGGCAGCTCCCGGTAGGGGAAGTTAATACTCCGGATGTTAATCCGGTTTGGTTATAGTTTAATACAAACTTTGGTGGAAAACAGAATTGATATCCAGATCTGTTTGGGTAGTTCCTGCTTTTCAAGGGGGAACAAACGGTTGGTTAAAGTGATCGAGCAATACCTGACTGAGAGAAACCTGAGGCATCTGGTGTATTTTCATGGTGCCCATTGTTTCAGCAGTTGCGATCAGGGGCCGCTTATCAGCATAGATGGTAAAGAATATACCGGTCTGAATGAAGACAAAGTGATCATGATCCTGGATGGAATTTTCGGGAAGACATCTTCGGGTGTTTGATGATCTAAAAGAAGGAAAGAGTTGATTTATGAAACCTCCGCTGATTAACATAGATAAGGTGAAGTGCAAGGTGTGTTATGCATGTGTTCGTGCCTGCCCGGTGAATGCCATTCAGGTAAAGGCAAACCAGGAAGCGCCGGAGGTTGATCACGGCCGTTGCATTGGCTGCGGTAGTTGCCTTCAGGTATGTGCACCTCAGGCCATCACTTACAGGGATTCCTGCGAGGATGTGAAGAAAATCCTGACTTCGGGAGAAAAAGCTGTTGCCATTGTCGCACCCAGTATTTCAGGGGAGTTTGACGATATAACTGACTACAGGAAATTTGTGCGCATGATCCGTGAACTCGGATTTTCATACGTAAATGAGGTTTCATTCGGGGTTGATCTGGTCGCGGCCGAATACCGTGAGTTGTTTACCAAATTTCTCGGAAAGTATTATATTACCACCAACTGCCCGCCCATTGTAGCGCTTATAGAAAAATTCCATCCTGATCTGCTTGGTAACCTTGCACCCATCATCAGTCCGATGATTGCTACCGCACAGATTGCCCGTCAGCTTTATGGCAAGGATCTCAAAGTGGTTTACATAGGCCCCTGTATCGGAGCCAAGGATGAAGCCCTTCGGTTTGAAGGCGATGCAAAGGTTGATGCTGTGCTTACGTTTGTGGAACTGAGGCAGTTGTTCGCGGAGTTTAACATTAAGGAAAGCACGGTTGAATATTCCGATTTTGACCCGCCGCTTGGGTATAAAGGATCGCTTTACGCAGTCAGTAACGGAATTCTTCAGGCAGCCGGCCTGGATGAGGATCTGATGCAGGGAAGTGTAATCACTGCGGAAGGGAAAGACAATGTGCTGGAGGCCATCCGTGAATTTGAATCATCCATTGATTTTATCCGTAAGCATTTTAACCTGTTCTATTGCGAAGGTTGTTTAATGGGACCGGGAACTTCACGTGGCGGTAAAAAGTATGCGCGCAAAACTCTGGTAACGGATTATGCCAATAAAAAGCTGAAGAATTTTGACCTGAAAACATGGGAAAAGGCATGTAAGAAACACAGCAACCTGACCGACTTTAAAGCGGAATTCTCCGTCGATGATCAGCGTTTGCCTCAGCCAAGCGAAGAAAAAGTTGAGGAAATCCTGAAAGTGATCGGCAAGCAAAACAGTGAGGATAAGCTCGGGTGTGGTGCCTGTGGCTACGAGTCGTGCAGGGATTTTGCCGTGAATGTTGCCAAGGGGCTGACAAAGACCGACATGTGTATAACTTATTCGCTGAAAAGCAAGCACGATTTTATCAGAACCCTCAAGCTGACCAATGAAAAACTGGCCAAAACCCAGGAAGCCCTGCTTGAGTCCGAACGCAAAGCGCGTCAGGAGCAACAGGCATCACAGGAGGCCCTTGAAAGAACGTCATCCATGCTTCAGAAACTGCCCAGTGCGATAGTTATTGTGGATGAGAACCTGAAGGTGATAGAGTCGAATCAGAGTTTTATCAATACGCTGGGCGAAGATGCCGAAGAAATCAATGAAATCATACCCGGGCTGGTTGGAGCGGATCTGAAAACCCTGCTTCCTTTCCAGTTTTATAAACTCTTTACTGCAGTCCTTACTACCAACGAGAATGTGGTAAACCGCGATGTGCATCTTGGCGACCGCCTTCTGAATGTTTCAGTGTTTTCGATCAGGAAAGGGAAAATCGCCGGCGCTGTGCTGCGCGATATGTACCTGCCGGAAGTCCGCAAAGAAGAAGTAATCCACAGGGTCACCGAAGTGATTGATGAGAATCTTGACCTGGTCCAGAAAATTGCATTTCTGCTTGGTGAAGGCGCCGCGAAAACGGAGCGCATGCTCAATTCAATTATTGAGTCGCACAAGGCAGCCAAAAAGTAAGCTAAGCGCATGGATAACAGGTTTTACATCGAGGTCAACGCGGAGCTTAAAAATCATCATGAATCGCGCATCTGTGGTGATGTATTCCTTTCAAGACGGATCAATGAGGAAAACCGCATTGTGGCGGTTCTGTCTGATGGCATGGGGCACGGGGTAAAGGCAAATATGCTGGCGACCCTTACGGCTACCATGGCGTTGAATTTCACGGCTGAGCATAAAGAAATGCACCGCATTGCCGAGATCATCATGAATACGTTGCCGGAATGCAGCGAGCGAAAGATGAGTTACTCCACTTTTACCATTATTGATATAGAATTTGATGGCAAGGTGAGAATACTTGAGTATGATAATCCGCAAACCATTGTTTTGCGTGGGAAGAAGATATTTGAACCCGAGTGGACCTGTGTGATGCTTGAAGGCGGCAAGAGTGCAGGGAAAGAACTTAAGAGTTGTGAATTTGTTCCGGAAAAGGAAGATCGGATCATCTTTTTCAGTGACGGTGTCGCCCAGTCGGGGCTTGGCGGAGGCAAGTTTCTTTTTGGCTGGGGGCGCGACAGCGTGCAGCAGTATGTATTGGAACTGGTTAACCATGAACCCGATATTTCAGCTTTGCAACTTGCCCATAAAGTAGTGAATATGGCTCACGTAAATGATGGATACCTGAGTAAAGATGATACCAGTTGCGGCGTAATCTATTTCAGAGAGCCCAGAAAGATGCTGGTGTGCACGGGCCCGCCATTTGAGGAAAGCAATGACAGCGAGTTTGCCCGCAGGGTGGACCAGTTCGACGGCAAGAAGATCATCTGCGGCGCAACCACCGCGGATATTATTGCCAGGGAGCTGAAGCGCAGCATTGAAGATACTTTCGACTTCGACGATCCCGACCTGCCGCCAATCTCGCTGATGCAGGGCGTTGACCTGGTTACAGAGGGAATTCTTACCCTGGGAAAGGTTACCGAGATACTCAAAGGTTTTAACAGTTCTACCCGCCTCACCAAAGGCCCTGCCGACCGGATTGTAAAAATGCTTATCGAAAGCGATGAAATTCATTTTATCATCGGTACGCGCATCAATATCGCCCATCAGGATCCAAGTCTGCCGGTTGAACTGGAAATCCGTCGCACTGTGGTGAAAAGGATTGCACGGCTGCTGGAGGATAAGTTTCTGAAGGAAGTGGCCCTGACTTTTATTTAGAGTGCCCGAAAACCTGGAAGTTCAGCGATTCAAACCCACATATTGTATTTTCTTTGATCAGGTTACAGGCTTCAAAATCTTTTCAATTTGAAAAGGATAAAATGAGAATGCTAAAGCAATACAAAGGGCTTGCTCTGATTATTATTATTTTCGGGGTGATATACTCGTTGATATCGCTGGTGAATCATTATAATTTCAGAACGTATGCCCTGGATCTGGGTGCTTACACCAATGCGATGTATGATTACATCCATTTCCGCTGGAACGACAGCGCAGTTTTCAAGGAAATTGAAGAAAATCTGCTGGCCGATCATTTTGATCTGTATCTTATCTTTTTTTCTCCATTGTCATTGGTTTTCGGTAGCTATACCTTGCTGATCGTTCAGATTGCAGCGGTCCTGGCCGGTGGGGCAGGGGTATGGTTCTGTTTCAGGCTGAGAAATCCGCATGGCAATATACCCCTGTACGCCGCTCTTTATTTCTACCTGTTTTTTGGAGTTTATTCAGCCCTTTCCTTTGATTATCACAGTAATGTTATTGCGGCCTCCTTGCTGCCCTGGCTGTTTTATTCTGTGCGGAGACGAAATTTGGGGGCCGCTGCCCTGCTGCTGGCATTGATGCTGGTTTCAAAGGAAAATGTATCCCTGTGGCTCGTATTTGTATGTCTTGGTATAGCGTTCGAGTATAGAAAGGAGACCCGGATCAGGAATTTTATGCTGTTTTCCTCAATCATTTGCGGTGCAGCTTTTATAATGATTGTTTCACTTATCATGCCCGCATTTTCAAATACAGGCGATTATCCTCATTTTCACTACAGTTTTCTGGGTAGCAATTACAAAGAGGCTTTTCTGCATCTTGTATCCCATCCGCTGGAATCGCTGAAGGTTTTATTTGTGAATCACAACAACAGCCCGTTTGGTGATTTTGTTAAGCTTGAACTGCATCTTTTACTTGTCTTTTCAGGGCTGCCATTCCTTCTGCTTCGGCCCGCTTATTTGCTGATGCTTATCCCGGTATATTTTCAGAAACTCTTTCACGACAATTATTATATGTGGGGCATTGCCGATCAGTACAGCATTGAGTTTGCCCCGGTGATGGCCATCGGGATTTTTGCGGTTATTTCAGGTATCCGGAAGAAACGGCTTGCCGGGATACTCTCTATCCTGGTGCTGTTGCTGACTTTTGCGTCTACCTTCCGGGTGATGGATAATACCGTCATCCATACAGATAAGGTCAACATCAGATTTTACCAGAAACAGCATTATACAAGAGCCTATGATGTTGCAGCCGTTCATAAGGTTTTATCCGGATTGCCCCCTGATGCAATTATAAGTGCCCAGTCGCCTTTCCTCCCGCATCTGGCATTGAGGGACAGAATCTATCAGTTTCCGGTTATCAGAGATGCAGAATACATTGTTTTTTCGTTCAATGAAGTTCCCTATCCATTGACAGAAACGGAATTTCGTATGACTACTGATTCTCTTAAGGCCTCCGGTCAATGGCATGTTCTTTATGAAGGCGACATAGTGATCCTGCAAAGAGACGGGAGATATTGATTATTTTACAGTCCCTTTTTGCGGTTTTTAAAATTCAATTAATACGAAAAAATATGAAGATTACATTTGAAGGCAAAAAAAAGGTAATTGCGGAATTTAACGGTCACCGCATTGTGACTGACCAGCCTGTCAGAGCCGGAGGAGAAGGCAGTGCGCCGGCTCCATTCGATCTGTTTCTGGCCTCACTGGGCACCTGTGCAGGTATTTATGTAAAATCTTTCTGCGAGCAGCGCGGCATATCAACCGATGGGATCAGCCTGGAGCAGGAAATGAAGTATAATGCAGAAACCCGTATGATCGGCGGTGTTGAAATCAGAATTGTATTGCCGGAAACGTTTCCTGAGAAATACCGGGATGCCGTTATCAATGCAGCCAATCTTTGCGCTGTTAAAAAGCATTTGCATAATGCGCCTGAGATGAAGGTGGTAACGGAAGTAAGGAGCACCTGACATTCTTGCAGCAAAAAAAAGCAAAATTTCGCTGGCCTGGAAAGTTACCTTTCAGCAGGAAATTTTATGAATCTCATCTGATACAGGAACTGCCGGACGAATGACCGGCAGTTCCTGTGATATATGCTAAACCGGATATATCAAAGGCGTTCATCCACCAGGGATTTGTCAAGTAACCCTTTAATGTCATAGAAAACGGAATCACTATGACCAAATGAGCGGATATCGGTTTCCTTGAATTGATTGTGTGCAACGGCCAGTACCACAGCATCGTAATTGCCATTGGGCTTGTCAATCAGGTCAAGGCCATATTCATGCTTTACTTCGGCATGGTCGGCCCAGGGGTCGTATACATCCACCTTGCAGGAGAAATCCCTGAATTCGTTTACCACATCAATCACCCGCGAATTGCGGATGTCGGGGCAGTTTTCCTTGAAGGTGATTCCCAGCACCAGTACGCGGCTTCCGGCAATGGTATGCCCCTTCTTAATCATCAGCTTAATGGTGCGGTTGGCCACGTAAAATCCCATGTTGTCATTCAAGCGGCGGCCTGCAAGGATAATTTCAGGATTGTATCCCAGCTCCTGCGCTTTGTGGGTAAGGTAATACGGGTCAACACCTATGCAATGTCCGCCCACCAGACCGGGAAAGAATTTCAGAAAATTCCATTTGGTGCCGGCAGCGGCAAGAACTTCCTGGGTATCTATCCCGATTTTATTAAAGATCAGCGCCAGTTCATTCACAAACGCTATGTTGATATCGCGTTGTGAGTTTTCGATTACTTTAGCTGCTTCCGCAACTTTAAGACTCGATGCCATAAAGGTACCGGCCGTTATGATACTTTTGTAAAGGTCATCAACTTTTTTTGCCACCTCAGGGGTGGATCCGGAGGTTACTTTAAGGATTTTGGTCACCGTATGTACCTTATCGCCCGGGTTGATGCGCTCGGGGGAGTATCCACAGAAGAAGTCCCTGTTGAATGCAAGTCCCGAGAACTTTTCAAGTAAGGGCACACACTCTTCTTCAGTGGCTCCGGGATAAACGGTGGATTCATAAATCACAATGTCACCTTTTTTCAGCACTTTCCCGACAGTCTCTGACGCCTTTAAAAGCGGGGTGAGGTCGGGTCGTTTGTGACTATCGATGGGGGTTGGGACAGTAACAATGTAATAATTGCAGTCTTTGATATCCTCAATGCTTGTGGTATATTTGAGATAAACCGCAGCGGCCAGGTCCTCATCGGAGGTTTCCAGTGTACGGTCGTGGCCGGCCATCAGTTCATTTACACGGGTTTGATTAATGTCAAAACCGGTTACCGGGAATTTCTTGCCAAATTCAACTGCAAGCGGCAGGCCTACATATCCCAGGCCGATTACACAGATTTTTATCGGGTCGTTCATGTTAATGTTTAGCTATTTATGAATTGAAAGTAAAAAAGTAACCGGAATCAATGTCATCATTTTACAAACGGGTGATAATCGCCGGTAATTCCAACCGGTTTTGAATTTCTGATTTCATAGACAGTTTTGATACTGTTTCTTGCATCATTAAGTCTGAATCCGCCTCCGGAAAGGATATCCCTGTATGAGTTTGTATGCAGATCGGTGAATCCGTCGCTGAATTCGAACTCCTCGCCTGAGATGCTCAGGCAGCGGTAAGTCCGTTTGCCGTTCTGCACCGCGATTTCAGGCAGATCATTTTCATCGATACTCAGAAACCAGCGTACGCGTGCTTTTTTCAGCTGCATAAACCCGGCAGCCCTGGCCGGTTCAAGCACATGAACAGTTTGTTGTTCAACATCTCCGAAGATCCAGGATAGCATATCAAAGAAGTGAACGCCGATGTTGGTGGCAACCCCTCCCGATTTTTCTATATCCCCTTTCCATGAAATAAAATACCACTTGCCCCGGCTGGTGATATAGCTCAGGTCAATGTCATAAACCTTGTCTTCCGGCCCTTCATCAATTTTCTTTTTCAGGGCAATGATGGCAGGATGAAGCCGCAGCTGAAGAATCGTATAGATGTTCTTTCCCGTTTCATGTTCAATCTCGTTCAGGGCATCAACGTTCCACGGATTCAGCACAATGGGTTTTTCGCAGATGGCATGGGCCTGATTGCGCAAGGCAAGCCTGATGTGTGCATCGTGCAGGTAATTGGGCGAGCAGATGCTTACGTAATCAATTTTATTGTTAATGCCACGGCGGAGTTTATCAAGGTGGCGGTCGAAACGTTCCGGTTCTGTAAAAAAGTCGGCGTCAGGGAAGTAGCTGTCAATGATGCCGACCCCGTCGTACTTGTCAAGTGCGGTAACAAGAATATTTCCTGTTTCCCTGATGGCTTTCATGTGCCTGGGCGCAATGTATCCTGCAGCTCCAATCAATGCAAATTTTAACGGATTATCGCTAATGCTGATCATTTAGGAGTGTATTGGAATTGATAATGTGTCTGTGATTTAACTAATGAAATCCAATATGGTTTCTTTTTCTCGAAAAAAAACAATGGATATGCAAATATAGGCAACAATGCGTTTTGCAAAATGATCTCCTTTTCAGGCAGGGGAGGTTAAACAGTTTTTTATAATAAATTCATAAAGCAGACCGTCCCGGGAGTTTCCTGTATTGTTGGCTTATATCCCGGGAAGGTCGTTTGAAAGGCGATCAGTTTTTTTAATGCAACAGGGCCAGGGTTTCCTTAATGCGCCGGGCGGCCTCGGTCAGCTCCCCGTTGGAGGTTGCATAGGAGAGCCTGATACAGTCAGGGTTGCCGAAGGCTTCGCCGGATACCAGTGCAACATGCGCATGATCCAGTAAATAATTGCACAGGTCGGTACCATTATTGATTTTTACGTTGCCGTTCGACTTTCCGTAATACCAGGTTACATCCGGGAAGATATAAAAAGCGCCGTCGGGCACGTTGGTCCTGAAGCCGGGGATTTCGTTGAGTAGTTTCAGGAACAGGTCGCGCCGGTTTCTGAAGGTATCGATCATATTCCTGAGCTCTTCCGATTTGGCCGGATCCGTGGTTATTGCTGCAATGGCTGCCCGCTGTGAAATGCTGCTGGCACCCGAAGTAAATTGCCCCTGAATCTTGTCACAGGCTTTCGCGATTTCGGGAGCGGCCACACAATATCCCAACCGCCAGCCCGTCATGGCAAAGCCTTTTGATACGCCATTGATAATGATTACCCTGTCTCTCAGTTCGGGGAACTGAGCAATGGATTCATGGCGGCCCTTAAAATTGATTAACTCGTAAATCTCATCAGAAATAATAAAAATGCCGGGATGAGCCTCAAACACTTTGGCCAGGGCTGACAACTCTTCACGAGAATAAACGGAACCAGTCGGGTTGCAGGGGCTGCTGAATATAAAAACTTTTGTTTTCGGGCTTATCGCCTTTTCAAGTTGATCCGGGGTAACCTTAAAATCAGTTTCAACACCGGTTTTGATGACGACAGAGGTGCCTTCTGCAAGCTTCACGATTTCGCGGTACGAAACCCAATACGGTGCGGGAACAATTACTTCATCCCCCGGATTTACCAGGCTGAGCATGGTATTTGCCAATGCCTGTTTGGCTCCGGTTGAAACAACCACCTGATCAGGAGTGTAGTCCAGGTTGTTGTCGCGCTTCAGCTTCTGGCAGATCGCCTTGCGGAGGTCAAGGTAGCCGTTTACCGGAGGGTAAAAGGTGAAATTCTGGTCCAGCGCCTCCCGTGCAGCTTCCTTAATGTAATCGGGAGTGTTGAAATCGGGTTGCCCGATGCTGAGGTTGATGACATCAAACCCTTGTTCTTTAAGCTCCCGGCTTCTTCTTGTCATGGCCAGCGTTTCGGATTCGGCCAGCCTGTGAATTCTTTCGGATAGTATATTCATAATGTTTTTGGATGGTTGTCAGTCAGTATGTTCAGGAAGGGGACAAATTTAAAGAAATTAAAATTCAGCAAACAAGCATTTTATCATAGAAAAATTTCAAAAATTGCGACCTTTGCCAGGTTCAATAAAATATTTAGTCCATGGAAATCCTGCGTGACCTGATTTTAGTCCTGATTCCTGCATTGCTTGTAGGTGCCGCCGTTTATTTTCTGCTAAAAATGCATCTGAAATCGGAAGCTGACCGGCGGGAGCTTGAGGTTAAGACTGAACGCATGAAAATGATCAGCCCGGTGCGATTACAGGCCTATGAAAGAGTCGTTCTGCTGCTTGAACGCATCACCCCTTCTCAACTTATTATGCGCAACATCCAACAGGGGATGAATGCAAGGGAACTGCAGCAGGCGTTGATTGGCAACATCCGGCAGGAGTATGACCACAACCTTTCGCAACAGCTCTATATCTCATCCAATGCATGGGAATTGGTTAAAAATGCGAGGGAGGCACTAATTTCCGCCATCAATACGGCTTCCGAAAATCTTAAGGAAGATGCGACTGCCACTGACCTTGCCCAGTTGATCTTTCAGGATGAACTGAACAGCGAAGGATCTACACTCTATAAGGCACTGGAATATCTTAAAAAAGAAGCCAGAGAGCTTTTCTGAGGCAATTTCATGAAGCCGGTTTCAATCAAGGCCTTTTAGGGTCATTTTGTTTTCAGCGGCCGGATCCGGTAAAAAAAAAGTTCCGCAGATTCCCGGAAAGGAGCCTGCGGAACACTTATTTACATGGGCGATTCTATTTTACGTTGAACTTCTTGGTTGCCTTCCCAATGCCGGTCTCAATTATCAGCAGGTAGGTTCCGCTGTTAAGCTGACTGGTATTGATGACCGCTCTCCTGTCGTTGACAATGATGTGGTTCAGCTCTTTGCCGGTGAGGTCTGTAACAATTACTGTTTTGATCAGCTCCGGGGAGTCAAGCTGCATGGTGCTTTCAGCAGGAACGGGGAATGCGGTTATTCTGTCAGAAAGACCGTTTTCGCCGATTCCCTGGGGGCCTACCTGAATATAGGCGGCCTTAACTTCAGTAGCCTGGGCAGTTCCGGTGCTTACGGTAAGGGAAATCGTATAAGAACCATTTACATTAAAGGTATGCGATGGATTTTGCTGGGTTGAGGTTCCGCCGTCACCAAAATCCCAGAGCCAGGAAGTGATATTCCTTTCAGCCGGTACCACCGGTGCGGCATCTTTAGCCGGCCATAGTTCTCTTGATCCGGATGGCGGATTCTGCTGAATCACATTGCGGATGATGATATTACCGGTTGCACCGTTAACATCACAAACATACCAGTACAAACCTGTTCCACCGGTAGGAACCTGAAGGGTGTAAAGTAAACCGGTCTGATCGTATATCTGCACTACTGCCTGTGATGTGGTAATTGAAGGCTCTTCCGAATAGTTGTGGATATAATACTGATAGGTGCCGCTGAACATTTTGTAAATGGTCATGGTCTCAGGCCCGAATCCGGTTGTAATGTCATAATCGAGCAAAGCATAGGGGGCGGCTGTTGCATTTCCTTCATCACTATAATAGATGTGATAAATATTCCCTTCAATGCTAGGGGTGTTCAGGTGCGAATCGAGGTCTTCGGGAGTGGCGCCCCAGTTGAGCACAAAACGCATATTGCCGGCTGCAAGTTCGGGTGAAAGAGAGATGTTCAGTTCCAGTGACCCGCCGTCGGGAATTACTACCTGATTGTTGGAATAAGTAATATATCCTGACTTGGAACAAGTTACTGTGTTTGCGTTTTCGGTTGACTGGTCTGAAAATACAACCGTCAGGGGGGCTGTACCGGATGTTTGACTGGCTGAGAAATTTGCTACGAGCGCCCCCGCAGGGATGTTGGTGATGGTATAGTTGCCGTTTGCATCGGTGGTGGCAGATTTTCCGGCTACGCTCACCAGGGCTCCTTCAACAGGGTTTCCATTTACGGCATCTGTGACCAATCCGGTGAGGGTTCCGTTGCCGCTGCTACCTCCCGTTACGGTTATGTATCCGGTTTTTGTTTCTGTATCGGAATTTGTACCATCTCCAATGGTCAGGCTGACCGTATAAGTTCCTGCTGCCGTATAGGTGTGGGATGGATTTTGCTGTGTGCTGCTTGCTCCGTCACCGAAATTCCAGTTCCATGAAGTGATACTTCTGCTGTTTTGCGCGATGTTACCGGATGTTTTTTCCGGAAGTTCATAACGGAAATTCCCCGGAGGGGTTTCCTGAATGATATTTTTAATGGTGAGTTGTCCGTTTGAACCGTTGATGTCGCATACATACCAGTAAAGGCCGTTGCCAACCGTGGGAATCTGCATGGTTTGTATAAGGCCGCTCTGGTTATATATCTGAAGAACTGCCTGGGAAGTTGTTATGGCAGGCTCTTCTGAATAATTGTGAATGTAATACTGATAAGTTCCGTCAAACATCTGGTAAATGGTCATGGTTTCGGGACCGTAACCTTCGGTAACGTCATGATCGAGCGCAGCATAGGGCGCGGATGTTGCATTGCCCTGATCGCTGTAAAAGATATGATAGGGCTGGCCTTCGATGGAAGGCGTGTTCAGATGTGAGTCAAGGTCTTCGGGCGTTGCACCCCAGTTCAGGACAAAACGCATGTTGCCGGCAAGCAGGGTTTGTGTCAGAGAAATGTTCAGATTCAAAGTTTCACCCTGGGGAATTATCACATTATTGTTTACATAAGTGATGTAACCCTCTTTGGCACAGGTAACGGTATTGGAGCCTTCGGAAGACTGATCGAAGAAGTTAACGGCCAGTGGCGCTGCGCCCTGGGTAACATTGGATGTAAATGCTGCATTGAGTGTACCGGCGGGGACATTGTTGATTGTATAATTCCCGTCCTGGTCGGTAGTAGTGCTGAGGCCGGCAATGGTCACCGTGGCTCCGGGAATGGGGGTGCCGTCAAAAGCATCGGTAACCAGGCCTGTAAGTGTGGAGGTTGATGAAGTAGTGGTTGTAAATGAAAAATCATCAACCATAAAGATAAAAGCGTCATCAGAAACACAATGGATTCCGACATAGATGGTCTGACCATTGTATGCATTCAGATCGAAGGTTTTCTGTTCCCAGGCTGTGGCGGGCGCTGTCAGGTAATTGGATCCCGAGATGTAAGTGAAATCAGCCGGGTCGGTTCCGGTGGTGGATACGGCTACCTTATATCGCTCGAGACCGTATTGCGCGGTGTATGATTTTACCCAGAAAGAAACGGAGGTATTGGTTCCTGCCGACAGGGGAGGAGATATCAGCCAATCGTTGTTGGTAGCTCCGTTTGAAGCAAAACAAGCAGCAAATTTTGATCCTTCGTGAGGAAGTATGGCCGCCGATGTCATAGGAGGATCAGTTGCAGAAGGATTGAATATAATAAACGACATCGGTGCATACTGATTGGTAAACTCGACGCCCTCGATGCCCCATGTTTCTGCTCCATCAACATCTGTAAGGGTCCATGGAGCAAAATCAAGGCTGAAATCATCGTATGATTCAAAGCCGTCATTAAGGCTATTCAATACTTCCGTGCTTCGGACAGCGGGTAGTTGTTGCAGCGTTGAATTGATTGCAGCCGGTTTGCCGGAAATTTTTCTGAAAGTTTGTGCCTGACTTTGAAAACAGGCCAAAACGGCGGCCAAAACAAAGACATAGAAATTTTTCATGTAAATAGAATTTGGAGTTAATAAGAATTTGATGATTTAAGATTCAGATTTCTAATAGGTTGAAGAATGTCTGTTCTTATAGTAATACAAGTAGTGGCAGGGAGATTAATTAATCTAAAATTACTAAATAGGTAATACGGATAGCTATTCTGAAATTATTTTTTTAAAAATTTTCAGACAATGAAAAACGGGTTGCCCGGTAAGGCAACCCGTTCAAAGCAGAGTTTAGTTGTAATTAATTGGAAACCTGAATCTTTATTGTTGAGATGGTGTTTCCTGCATTGATTTTTACAAGGTAAAATCCTGAAGGAAGGACAGAAGTATCGATTCTGTTCAGGTGAATTCCGGAGTTCAATGTGCCCAGATTGGTATTCATCATCATCCGGCCGCTGGTGTTATAAATTTCATAGCTGACCTGAGTACTGTTCTTCAGTTCGAATGAAAGATTTACCATGTATGAAGCCGGATTCGGGAATGCATTGAGGTTTTGTGCAAGACTATTCTCATTGATTCCTGTGGTATTGCCCAGGGCTACGAAATCTCCACCTGAAGCAAGCACTGTATAAAGTCCGAATGCCGCGCCGTTGCTGTTGTTGGACGGATCCAGGAAGCCGGAGGCAAGCAGACTGATAGCCTGGCCATCCAGATTGAGTGAAGCCAGCGGTGCATTGAATACAGCAACGGTTGTAGTTCCGGTTTCATCACGAACTTCGAGCTGGTAATTAGCAGTAGGAAGTTCAAGATATCCGGCGAAGCTGCCATAGGCAAGATTGTCTACAATGGTTCCTGCACCGGCATAAACCTCTACAACATCCACAACCGGAGCGTCCGTTGAACCGTGAAATACCAGTACATCAGTATTAGAACCAGAGGTTGCTGTTTCACGGGCGTTGTCATAAACGTAGATATTGAAGGGCTGAACCGGGGTGTATCCCGAACTGCTGACAATACCATTGGCTACAAGGATGTATGTCCCGTTTTCCTCAAGGTTATAAGTAAACCTGGCAAGCGCGTTGGTCGTGTCGGTTGAATTGGCCGGCTGAATCACGATATCAAAATCAACTCCTGCGGGGGCATCAATAAATGGCGATGCGGTCATGAAGGCAAAGTTGTCGAGTAATAACTGATCGTTGAGCCATACGTCAACTTCGGCAGCAGCAGCGTCAGCCGAATTGTGAATTACCTGCACCCGCGCGGTAGGAGCTACGTATTCGGGCAGGGCAATCAGGGCGCCGCCAGAGGCCAGGGCAACATAGAGACCAAATGCCGGGCCGTCGTTATTAGCGGCAGGATTCAGGAATCCACTGGCAATTACCGAAATTGCCTGTCCGCCGAGACTCAGTGAGGCCAGTGGGGCAAGATATGTTGCAACAACAGCAGTACCTGTTTCGTCGCGAACATCGATAATGTAATCAAGTGTCTGAAGCTCAAGGTATCCTGCGAAATTGCCGTAAGCAAGGTTGTCAATGATGGTTCCGGCGCCAACCCATGTTTCTACGATATCAACAACGGGTGCATCTGTGGAGCCATGGAAAGCCATCATGTCGGTATTCATCGGATCAGTAGCCATTTCCCGGGCACTGCCAAACGCGTAAAGATCAAACGGGGTAGCAGGATTGTAGCCGCCGGGCGCAACGATGCCGTTGGCAACGAGAATGTATTTTTCGCCACCGGTAAGGTTGTAGGTGAATCTGGCGAGCGCATTGGTCGTATCGGTTGAGTTTGCAGGCTGAATTACCACATCAAAGTCAACGCCGGCGGGTGCATCAATAAACGGGGTTGCAGTCCGGAAAGCGAAGTTATCTATCAGCAGCTGGTCGTTGAGCCATACGTCAACCTCGGCAGCAGCGGCATCGGCTGAATTGTGAATGACCTGAAGTCTAGCAGTAGAGATGTCAGTAGCAGGAAGTGCAACAAGTTCGCCGCCTGAAGGCAGTGCAACATATATTCCAAATGCCGGGCCGTCATTATTTACAGCGGGGTTCAGGAAACCTGAGGCAAGAGCCACAGCAGCAGCCCCGTTTAAGCCAAGGGTCTCCAGCGGTGCAAGGTATTCTGCTACTACACTTGTGCCGCTTGCATCGCGAACCTGAAGGCTGTAATCAGCTGTTGGCAGTTCCAGATAACCGGCGTATTCACCATAGGCGATGTCGTCAACCAGTGTGCCGGCACCTGCGCCAACCTCAACTATATCAACCACAGGGGCATCGGTAGAACCATGGAATACAAGTACATCGGTGTTGGATGAGGAAGTTGCGGCTTCACGACCCATGCCATAGACATAGATATCAAAGGGCGTTGCAGGGTTATAACCCGTGGGAACCACGATGCCATTGGCAACAAGTACATAAGTTTCGCCATCGACAAGGTTATAGGTAAACCGCGCCAGGGCATTGGTGGTATCGGTGGAATTGGCCGGCTGGATAACCACATCAAAATCAACTTCAGCAGGTGCATCAATAAAAGGAGATGCCGTGCGGAATGCAAAGTTATCAATCAGCAGCTGGTCGTTGAGCCATACATCAACTTCGGCAGCAGCGGCATCGGCTGAATTGTGGATTACCTGAACGCGGGCGGTGGGGACATAAACCGGCAGTTCAACCAGCGCGCCTCCTGCGGGCAGTGCAACGAAAAGACCGAATGCAGCGCCGTCGTTATTGACTGAAGGATCGAGGAAGCCTGAAGCGACCACTGCCATGGCGGCGCCTTCCAGTCCAAGGGTTGCAAGGGGGGCAGCATACCTGGCTACTGTAACAGTGCCGGTTTCATCGCGGATGTCAAGCACGTAATCATCGGCAGGAAGTTCGAGGTATCCGGCAAAGTCACCGTAAGCAAGATTATCTACAATCGTTCCTGCACCTACACCGGTTTCAACAACATCCACTACAGGGGCGTCAGTTGATCCGTGGAAAACAAGTACGTCAGCGTTTGAGGGCGAAGTTGCGGCTTCACGACCCATGCCATAGACATAGATATCAAAGGGCGTTGCAGGGTTGTAACCCGTGGGAACCACGATGCCATTGGCAACAAGTACATAAGTTTCGCCATCGACAAGGTTATAGGTAAACCGGGCCAGGGCATTGGTGGTATCGGTGGAATTGGCCGGCTGGATAACCACATCAAAATCAACTTCAGCAGGTGCATCAATGAAAGGAGATGCCGTGCGGAATGCAAAGTTATCAATCAGCAGCTGATCATTGAGCCATACATCAACTTCGGCAGCAGCGGCATCGGCTGAATTGTGGATTACCTGAACGCGGGCGGTGGGGACATAAACCGGCAGTTCAACCAGCGCGCCTCCCGAGGGCAGTGCAACGAAAAGACCGAATGCAGCGCCGTTGTTATTGACTGAAGGATCGAGGAAGCCTGAAGCGACCACTGCCATGGCGGCGCCTTCCAGTCCAAGGGTTGCAAGAGGAGCCGAATATCTGGCTACTGTAACGGTGCCGGTCTCATCGCGGATATCCAGTACGTAATCATCCGTCGGAAGTTCAAGGTATCCGGCAAAGTCTCCGTAAGCAAGATTATCTACAATCGTTCCTGCGCCTGCACCGGTTTCAACTACGTCCGCCACAGGGGCATCGGTAGATCCATGGAATACAAGTACATCTGAGTTTACGGGAGAAGTTGCAGCTTCACGGCCCATGTCATAGACGTAGATATTAAAAGGAGTTGCAGGGTTGTAACCGGCAGGAACGACTATTCCATTGGCTACCAAGACATATTTCGAGCCTCCGGTAAGGTTATAGGTGAACCGTGCCAGGGCGTTGGTAGTATCGGTAGAACTGGCAGGCTGGATTACCACGTCAAAATCAACTCCGGCGGGTGCATCAATAAAGGGAGAGGCAGTGCGGAAAGCAAAATTATCGATCAGCAGCTGATCGTTGAGCCATACGTCAACTTCGGCTGCAGCGGTGTCGGATGAATTGTGAATCACCTGTATCCGTGCGGTTGAGATCGGAGCTGAAGGCAGCGCGACAAGGTCGCCTCCTGAAGGCAAGGCAACATACAGGCCAAAGGCAGGGCCATTATTATTGTTGGATGGATTCAGGAATCCGGAAGCAACTACCACAGCAGCAGCCCCGTCAAGACCTAAAGTGGATAAAGGAGCGTCAAACTGGGCAACGGTTGTGGTGCCTGATTCATCGCGGATCTGAAGGCTGAAATCGAGGGTGGGGAGTTCGAGATATCCGTCGAAATCACTGTAAGCAAGATTGTCAACGATGGTTCCTGCTCCGACTCCTACTTCCACAACATCAACCACGGGTGCGTCGGTGGACCCATGGAAAACCAGAAGGTCTGTGTTGGTGGGTGATGTGGCAGATTCCCTGCCCATTGGGTAAACATAAATATCAAAAGGGGTAGCCGGATTATATCCGGTAGGAACTACGATGCCATTGGCGACAAGTACATAGGTTTCGCCATTGGTAAGGTTGTAAGTGAACCTTGCCAGGGCATTGGTGGTATCGGTAGAATTGGCCGGCTGGATTACCACATCAAAATCAACTTCGGCGGGTGCATCTATAAAGGGAGAGGCAGTGCGGAATGCAAAGTTATCAATCAGCAGCTGGTCGTTGAGCCATACATCAACTTCGGCAGCTGCGGCATCGGCTGAATTGTGGATTACCTGTACGCGGGCGGTGGGGTTATAAACCGGCAGTTCAACCAGCGCGCCTCCCGAGGGCAGTGCAACGAAAAGACCGAATGCATCGCCGTTGTTATTGACTGAAGGATCGAGGAAGCCTGAAGCGACCACTGCCATGGCGGCGCCTTCCAGTCCGAGGGTTGCAAGAGGAGCCGAATATCTGGCTACTGTAACGGTGCCGGTCTCATCGCGGATATCCAGTACGTAATCATCCGTCGGAAGCTCAAGGTATCCGGCAAAGTCTCCGTAAGCAAGATTATCTACAATCGTTCCTGCGCCTGCACCGGTTTCAACTACGTCCACCACAGGGGCATCGGTAGATCCATGGAATACAAGTACATCTGAGTTTACGGGCGAAGTTGCAGCTTCACGGCCCATGTCATAGACATAAATATCAAAAGGAGTTGCAGGGTTGTAACCGGCAGGAACGACTATTCCATTGGCTACCAAAATATATTTAGAGCCTCCGGTGAGGTTATAGGTGAACCGTGCGAGGGCATTGGTGGTGTCGGTAGAACTGGCCGGCTGGATTACCACGTCAAAATCAACTCCGGCGGGTGCATCAATAAAAGGAGAAGCAGTGCGGAAAGCAAAATTATCGATCAGCAGCTGATCGTTGAGCCATACGTCAACTTCGGCTGCAGCGGCATCGGCTGAATTGTGAATCACCTGTATACGTGCGGTTGAGATCGGAACAGAAGGCAACGCGACAAGGTTGCCTCCTGAAGGCAAGGCAACATACAGGCCAAAGGCAGGGCCATTATTATTGTTGGATGGATTCAGGAATCCGGATGCAACTACCACTGCAGCGGCACCGTCAAGACCTAAAGTGGATAAAGGAGCGTCAAACTGGGCAACGGTTGTGGTGCCTGATTCATCGCGGATCTGAAGGCTGAAATCAAGGGTGGGGAGTTCGAGATATCCGTCGAAATCACTGTAAGCAAGATTGTCAACGATGGTTCCCGCTCCGACGCCTACTTCCACAACATCAACCACGGGTGCGTCGGTGGACCCATGGAAAACCAGAAGGTCTGTGTTGGTGGGTGATGTGGCAGATTCCCTGCCCATAGGGTAAACATAAATATCAAAAGGGGTAGCCGGATTGTAACCGGTAGGAACTACGATGCCATTGGCAACGAGGACATAAGTTTCCCCATCAGTAAGATTGTAAGTGAATCTCGCCAGGGCATTCGTTGTGTCGGTAGAATTTGAAGGCTGAATCACCACGTCAAAATCAACGCCGGAGGGGGCGTCAATAAATGGTGAAGCTGTGCGGAAGGCGAAATCGTCGATGAGCAACTGGTCATTCAACCAGACATCGACTACGCTTGCTGCCGCATCGGCCGAGTTGTGAATTACCTGCACCCTGGCCTGACTGAAGGCCAACACCGGTAACAGCGTCAACACGAACGATAAGGAACGGAGTGTAAAGCTGAATAGTTTCATTGTTTTCAAGTTTAGGTTAACGTGAATTGATTTGTAACGGTAATTTAACAGGGTTGTTGGATAAATGTTCAATAAAGGATAATAAAAATTAAACAAAAAAAATGTTAAAAAATCAGATAATGTGATAAAAAATGTTATAAATAACAATAAATCAATTAGATAAGATCAATTTTCTTTAATGGATAATCTTTAGGTCTTGATAAAAAATGTTTAATATAATAATTTATATGCTAAACATTGTTTTGTAAGTCTGCAAAGCTAAACAAAGTGGCCTGCCCATTGTTGTTTTGGCAAACTAATCTTACTATGTGGAAACAACTCTCAGAAACAGACCGGCGAATCACTTACTGGATGGCCTCAAGGGGAATTCTTTTGCTCAGAATCAGTGTGGGACTGATTTTTATCTGGTTTGGCGTTTTAAAGTTTTTTCCTTCTTTAAGTCCTGCTGAAACCCTGGCTTCAGATACCATATCACTGCTGACTTTCGGCCTTATTCCGGGAGGAACGGCCATGATAATTCTTGCCGCCTGGGAAACGCTGATCGGATTGGGATTGATTACAGGTTTTATGTTACGCGAGACTTTACTGTTGCTTTTCCTTCAGATGGCCGGCACTTTGTCGCCGCTTGTGTTATTTCCCGGACTTGCTTTCAGCGTATTTCCTTTTGTACCTACCCTTGAAGGGCAATATATTATCAAAAACCTGATTATTATTTCTGCCGGTATTGTAATCGGGGCAACAGTAAGGGGTGGCCGGCTGACCAATGAACCTTGATTGTTTAACTTTTAATATCCTTGATATGCCTGTATTTATGACTACCCAGCTGGTAAAAACAGATGTCCTGACCTGTTGGAATTTTTTTTCTGATCCCTCGAACCTTGCCAGAATAACGCCTCCGGAGATGGGTTTCAAAATACGGTTTCCTCAACCAGTACCCGGGATGTATGCCGGTATGATAATACGCTACACTGTAAGGCCATTTCCGGCGTTTACGGTAACATGGATTACTGAAATTACCCATGTTGACCGGCTGCGTTATTTTGTAGATAATCAGGTATCAGGCCCCTATCGCCTGTGGCATCATCAGCATATTTTTGAAGAGGTGCCTGAAGGCGTAATGATGACGGATATAGTCAATTATGAGTTGCCTATGGGTTGGCCTGGCAGGATAATTGCCGGGGATCTGGTCAGGAGAAAAATTCAAAAGATATTTGAACATCGCCGCAGCATCATCGGACAAATGTTCCCTTAAATTCCGGACTTGCTGTTTTTGGTTTCCTGAAAACATTTCCCGGATTTTCATAGCTTTGCGCAGCCATTTCATTAATTCACTTTCACCTGATGACAAAATCCGGAAAAGCCCTGGTTTTTGGCTCACTCGCCGTCTGCATTTCCGCATCGCTCTGGGGCCTTGATGGTATTTTGCTAACACCGCAACTATACAATCTAAACATCGTTTTTGTCGTTTTTATTCTCCATGCGCTCCCGTTTTTACTGATGAATTTTTTTCTTTACAGGGAATACAAACTGTTCGGCAAGCTGACGTCAAGAGAAATTATATATCTGGCGCTCATTGCATTAACCGGTGGAGCGCTGGGGACCATGGCAATTGTAAAAGCGCTTTTCCTGGTAGAATTTAAAGATTTGTCCATTGTAGTTTTATTGCAGAAACTTCAGCCCGTCTTTGCCATTGCGCTGGCAGCTATTTTATTACGCGAAAAGCTGAACAGAAACTTTGTTTTCTGGGCATCGATGGCAATTATTGCAGGATACTTTCTGACTTTCGGGTTTAATCTGCCTGACTTCAATACCGGTTCAAAGACCATGATTGCAGCGGGTTATTCAATGATTGCCGCATTTTGTTTCGGAGCTGCCACTGTGCTTGGGAAGGGCGTATTGCATAATCTCTCTTTTCAGGCCGCAACCTTCTACAGGTATGGTTTTACTTCCCTGATTATGCTGATTTTAGTTGTGGTCACAGGCAACTTGAGTGGTTTCGTCTTGGCTACCCCGTTCAATTGGCTCATCATTGTGATCATCTCACTCACCGTCGGATCCGGGGCCATCTTTTTGTATTATTTCGGATTGAAGAAGGTGACCGCCATGCTGGCAGCCATCTGTGAGTTGTGTTTCCCGCTTTCAGCCATTGTTTTTGATTATCTCTTCCATGGTAAAGTGCTCAGCCCGGTTCAGTGGGCAAGCGTTGGTCTGATGCTGCTGGCCATTATACGTTTAAGCACACAGCGTCGTACTGCAGCGTAATTTCATGCTGGCCATCCCGCCTCAGAATAAATCCGTATGCTTTACAGAATCTGGTGAAATCCTCTTCCGTTGAGGTTATCAGGCTTTATTCTTCAGCAGCAGTAAGGCGTAACTGCTGAATATCAGCGTAGTTATCAGTTGTATCCAAAGGGGGGTGGAGATCAGCCCCGGGCCGATAAGGGCTAGCGAAATAAACATCGCTTTAAGGCCATAATAGGCTGCTTTACTGATGATTATTGCCGAGGCCATGGCTGCAAAAACGTTTTTGATGCGGCTGCGGAACGCATAGAACAGCCAGACATTGAACATTAGCTCACCTGTTATCAGCAGCATTTTATAAATTACCGGATGTGCCGAAACCGCGAAAGAGAAAATGGGAAGGGTGAGCGCCAGCAGATAAGCATTGCGCCGGTCGCCATGGATCATTGCAAGCACCAGCATCAGGCGCATCGGCTCAATAAGATAAAGCGGAAAATTAAGAAAATGCGACAGCGCGGGCGTAAAATAAATAAGCAGTATCGCCGTGGTGTTGATAATGATACTTTTCGTAATTGTGCTGCGGGAAAGGCTGGCAGTGCTCATCTCTGTGTGATTAAATGTTTGGTTTCAGGCCTGTTCTCAGGTAGTTTAACGATTACAAAAATAAAATTTTGTTGATTCCCCGACGTTTTTTTTACGTGAAAGTATTAAAGTCTGTTGAAATATTTATTTTTACCCGTGGATATTTCCAGGCAATTTTTGCCGGATTCTGACTTAAAAATTTCGGGTTTTATGAAGCGCCGTGAATTCATTTTAAAGGGAGTCAGTGCCGGGCTGGTAACCGGCACATCCTTAAGCATTGGAGGATTATCAGGGATGGCCTCTGTCTTGCCTGCTCAAAGCGCCTACGATCTGGTTGCTGTGAGGGATGGAGAACCAGATGTTATGTTTGACAGGGCGATAGCCTCTCTGGGAGGGATGACGAAATATGTCAGAAAGGGTCAGAAAGTGGTGGTAAAACCAAACATAGGGTGGGACGTCTCTCCCGAAAGGGCCGGAAACACAAATCCCAAACTGGTTGGCAGGATTGTTAAACATTGTCTTGAAGCCGGGGCATCGGAGGTGTATGTGTTTGACAATACCTGCGATGCATGGAATTTATGTTATAAGAACAGTGGAATCGAAAAAGCCGTTAAAGATGCCGGGGGTAAAATTGTACCCGGGAATACGGAAAATTATTATAAAACGGTGCAGATTCCCAAAGGAAAGCGGCTGAAAGAAGCCAGGGTTCATGAATTGATTCTGAACTCGGATGTTTTTATCAATGTTCCGGTGCTCAAGCACCATAGTTCGGCCAGCATTTCCCTGGCAATGAAAAACCTGATGGGAGTGGTGTGGGACCGCAGGTACTGGCACAGGAATGACCTGCATCAGTGCATTGCTGATTTTGTTACCTGGCGTAAGCCAACGCTGAATGTGATCGACGGGTACCGGGTGATGCTGCGCAATGGTCCGCGCGGGGTTTCTGAAGCCGATGTGGTGCTGATGAAGCAACTGATTGTTTCTGCCGATATTGTCGCGGCAGACGCTGCCGCTACCCTGGTTTTCGGAAGCAAACCCCAGGATATACCGCACATACGGATTGCAAACGAAATGAAGCTTGGGACCATGGACCTGACCAAGCTGAACATTAACAGGATAAAGATCTGACATGAGAAGTGTTGCGTGGCCCCGTAAGGCCCGGATTGCATTGTCTCTGGTGTTCCTTCTATTTACGGGTGTTATTTTCCTCGATCCCGCCCGGTGGATTCCGGTTGTATGGTTGCAAGCAATCACCTGGCCCCAGTTTACCCCTTCTTTGTTAAAGTTTCTGATCACCGGCGGGTGGGCAGCTGCAGGATTTTTACTGTTTGTTGTCATTACGCTTGTTTTCGGCAGGATTTATTGCTCAACCGTTTGCCCCCTGGGCACTTTACAGGATATTATTTTCCGCATCCGTCGCAGAATCCTCCGCCAGAAGCCACTTCGCTATGCCAGGCCCCAAAATATACTGCGGCATATTATCCTGATTATTGTCATTATATCAATTATTGCTGGATCTGCTTTGCTGGTTAATTTTCTTGATCCGTACAGTAATTTTGGCAGGATTATGGCCAATCTGTTCAGGCCTGTTGTCCTTACCGGCAACAATGCGATGGCCGCAATGCTTGAAAAACAGGATATTTTCTGGTTACCCCGCACCCCGTGGAAAGGGTATCAGTTGGCTTCCCTGGGGTTTGCCGCTGCTTTTTTTGTATTGGTTGCCTGGATGTCAGCCGTGAGAGGCAGGTTGTATTGCAACACGGTATGCCCGGTTGGGGCACTGCTCAGTTTATTTTCAAGGGTTTCGCTTTTCAGGATCTCTCTCGACAAACAGCTGTGCAACAGTTGCGGACAATGCAGCAAGGTTTGCAAAGCTCAGTGTATTGATGTAAAAAACAGGGAAGTTGATTATTCCCGTTGTGTGGCATGTTTCAACTGCATCACGGCTTGTCCGTCGTCAGGGGTGGTGTATGGAATCGTTAAATCCAGGATAAATAACGGTAAAGAGAATTTTGAAGCAGTGGAGAACGGACAACGACGGACCCTGCTGAAAGCATTTATGGTGGGCACGGCATTTTTATCGACCAGAGCCTTTGCTATCCGGCTAACAGGAGGCGAAAAGCCAACCACAATTCCTGAGCAGCGCAGTCTGGTTTCATCCCCTCCCGGATCTGAGGGCCATGACCATTTCAATATGAACTGCACTGCCTGTCATCTGTGTGTCAGCGCTTGCCCTACCCACGTATTGCAGCCATCCTTCCTGGAGTATGGTCTCCAGGGGCTGATGCAACCTTATATGGATTATCATTCGGGTTTCTGCAATTTTGAATGCACGGTTTGCAGTGATATATGTCCTACGGGAGCGATACTTCCGCTTGTCCGGGAGCAAAAAAAGAGGGTACAACTGGGGGTGGCTGTATTTATTAAGGAAAACTGTGTGGTTTACACCGATGAAACTGACTGTGGAGCCTGTTCTGAACATTGTCCGACCAAGGCGGTTGATATGGTACCCTATAAGGACGGGCTTACGATTCCCGAAGTGGACGATAAAATCTGCATAGGCTGCGGTGCCTGTGAATACGCTTGTCCGACAAGGCCGTTCAGGGCCATATTCGTTGAAGGGAACCGGCAACACATCATGGCTGAAGAGCCGCAGCAGGAGGAAATTATCCTCAAAGATACAGGGGAGGACTTTCCTTTTTAATCCCGGATTAATCCACAGGAAACCCGGAAAGGCTGAGCTATTGATTCTGTAAAGGTAATCCCGATTTACTGTTTGTGCATCGTTATTCTTATTGTGCCGATTACAAACACCTAATCATCAAATGCTTAATCCGGGTTAATAAGACGAAAAAGGGGGCTTAAGCCCCCTCCGGCATTGTAATTCAGCGCATTGTTGCTTCAGCTGTTGCTGACAATGCGAACAATTTTCAGATTTTTCTCAGCTGATCAGCTTTAAATTATTATTTTTCTTTCCCGAGCCACTTGTAGGCGAATCCGGCCAGGAGAGCGCCAATAGCCGGCATTATCCAAAAGAACCAGAGTTGTTTCAGTGCAATGCCTCCTTCGAGCAGGGCGGGGCCGGTGCTGCGGGCTGGATTGACAGAGGTATTCGTTACCGGAATGCTGATCAGGTGGATCAGGGTAAGGCCAAGTCCGATGGCAACAGGTGCGAGGCCTTTGGGCGCCCTTTCGTCAGTTGACCCCAGGATAATAATCAGGAACATAAAAGTCATCACCACCTCTGTGATCAAGCCTGACATATACGGATAACCGCCAGGTGAGTGCTCGCCGTAGCCATTTGAAGCAAGACCGCCTGCATAACCGTCCTTACCGGAAGCTATCAGATAAAGGATAAATGCAGCTAAAATGGCTCCCAGAACCTGGGCAATAATGTAAGGCAGCAGGTCTGATCCTTTGAACCTGCCTCCGGCCCAAAGGCCAAGCGAAACGGCCGGATTGAGATGGCATCCCGAAATGTGGCCGATGGCAAATGCCATGGTCAGAACTGTAAGTCCGAACGCCAGTGCCACGCCTGCGAACCCGATGCCAAGTTCGGGATAGGCTGCTGCAAGTACTGCACTTCCACAACCGCCGAGTACCAGCCAGAATGTGCCGATAAACTCTGCCGCTGCTCTTTTTGTCATTGACATAATACCTCCTTTTTTAGGTGAACAATTTTTAAAGGTACGATATTCGTCCGGTGGTCCGCAACCTGAACCTGTCAAAATGATCTGTTTAATTGATCAGCAGCGTTTTTCAGGAAATAAAAAAGCCGGGATTTCCCGGCTTTTATAAAACTTATTGATGGAATTATGCCATCGGATATTTCTTGAAAATCTGCTCAGAGTGCAGCAAAAGGTCAATATACTGGGCACGTTTGTATATGTAGGGATCCTTAACTTCGGCTTTGGATAGCTTTCCTTTGAAAGCCTGAATATCGCCGAAGCCATTTTTAGCCATAAATTTTTCAAGATCTGCCAGGATGTTGGTAATCAGTTCGGGTTTGTGCTTGTAAAGTGCACTTACCATCTGCACGGCATCAGCGCCGGCAAGGATCATTTTAGCAAGGTCATGACCTGTGTAAATACCGGAAGAACTGCAAATAGCGGCTTTTGTATTGCCGTAAAGAACGCCGGCATAACGCAGGGCCAGACGATAATCGCCTTCCGTACTTAAATTGAACGGTGTGCTGTGCTGAAGTGTATCAAGGTTGATATCAGGTTCAAACATCCGGTTAAAAAGTACAAACGCCTTTGCTCCGGCTTTTTCCATTCTCCTGATAACCTGAAGGGTGTTGGTGTAAAACGGACTTAATTTGACACTGACGGGAATTTTAACTTTTTTACATACCTGCTCTACTACAGCCACCTGCTCATCTTCTATTGACTTCGCTTCTGTGTCGAAATCACGGGGAACGGAAAAGAAATTCAGCTCAAGACCGTCAACACCGGTTTTTTCAATCAGTTCGGCATACTCAACCCATGTTTCAGTGAATACGCAATTTAAACTGCCGATAAGGGGAATATCCAGCATGGATTTGGCTTCGCGGAGTTTGTGAAGATATTCTTCAGGGCCCGCATGCTGCATATCGGGGTAAAGACTGATCATTTCGGCATTGCGCTCGTTGTATAACTCCATTTCATCCTGAAACTGAATGCTTTCCAGTTGTATCTGCTCTTCGAAAAGAGATTTATACACGATTGCTGCTGCACCGGCGTCCTGCAGCCTCTTAAGCATTTCCGGATTGTTTACCATGTTGCTTGAACCTACTATTATGGGATTTTTTAAGGGAATTCCCATGTAATGTACAGCCAGTTTTGTCATAGTGCTTTCTCCTGATTGATGGTTGGTTTGATATCTGAGTCTATTAACAATATCTTTACATTTTTTGTTTTACGATGCTTAAGAATATTAGCTGTTTTTGGTCAGATTGCTAAACAAAAAGTTTCATTTTTATTGTTATCAGTTTTGTATACGGTCTGAAATGAATTTCCGGATGGTTTTATACCGGAATTATTTTCAGCATAACATCAGGTTTATATTTTGAAGGACTGCTCCGGTAAATTCCGGCGGGGTCTTACCTTTCAACGCTAACGCATAGTTCCCCTGACCATCATCCTTTCCGAACATTTAAAATTGATTCAAAAGTTTTACGGGCCATCATCAAGGCATTATTTTCCGGCAGACCTCCTTAATTAAACTCATTATAAATTAGCTTTTCAGGGGTGATATCCATGCATGAATTGAGACTGCTATCCTTTAAAATCAGTAATTTTGCACTGCTTTTCAGATGAAAATGTGAGTTATTGTTAATGAGCGTTTTAAACACAAACTGATATGACACAAAAGAGAAATTTTGTTACCTGTGACGGAAACTATGCTGCTGCACATATCGCCTATATGTTCAGCGAAGTGGCTGCCATTTATCCCATCACCCCATCATCAACCATGGCCGAATATGTAGATGAATGGGCTGCACACGGACGTAAGAATATTTTCGGTGAAACCGTTAAAGTAACCGAAATGCAGTCAGAGGCAGGTGCCGCGGGTGCCGTGCATGGTTCGCTGCAGGCTGGGGCGCTGACAACTACTTACACCGCCTCCCAGGGATTGTTGCTGATGATTCCCAATATGTATAAAATATCCGGCGAACTTCTCCCCGGCGTTTTCCATGTTTCGGCGCGCAGTTTAGCTGCTCAGGCATTGTCTATTTTTGGTGACCATTCAGACGTATATTCCACCCGTCAGACCGGATTCGCCATGCTTGCAACCGGCAGCGTTCAGGAAATTATGGATATAGCCGGAGTAGCACACCTGGCCGCGATTAAGTCACGGATTCCCTTCCTGCATTTCTTTGACGGTTTCCGTACTTCTCATGAAATCCAGAAAGTGGAAGCGCCTTCGAATGAAGACCTCGCTCCGATGATCGACTGGGAAGCCCTTCAGGCCTACCGCGACCGCGCGCTGAATCCTGAGCATCCCGTAACCCGCGGAACCGCCCAGAATCCGGATATATACTTCCAGTCACGCGAAGCTGCAAATCCATTCTACAATGCCCTTCCCGACATCGTTGAGAGCTACATGCAGCAAATCAGCAAATTAACCGGACGCGAATACCATCCTTTTACCTATTATGGTGCTGCTGATGCCGAAAACGTGCTGGTAGCCATGGGTTCCATTACCGAAACCATCAAGGAAGTGATTGACCACCTGAATTCCAAAGGGGAAAAACTCGGCCTGGTTTCCGTACACCTCTACAGACCTTTCTCGGCAAAGTATTTCTTCAATGTAATGCCGAAGTCGGTCAAACGCATCTGTGTGCTCGATCGTACCAAGGAGCCCGGCGCCAATGGTGAGCCGCTTTACCTTGATGTGAAGGATCTTTTCTACAACCATGCGGTAAAACCATTGATCATTGGTGGCCGTTATGGCCTCAGTTCAAAGGATACCACTCCTTCGATGATCGTTTCCGTGATCAATAATCTTAAGAGCAACGAGCCGAAAAACGGATTTACCGTTGGTATTGTTGATGATGTAACCTACCTGTCACTGCCGTTGCTTCCCGAAATTGACCTCGCCCCCAAAGGAACTTTCCAGGGTAAGTTTTACGGCATAGGTGCTGACGGAACCGTGGGCGCCAACAAGAATTCCATCAAGATTATTGGTGAAACCACCGATAAATATTGTCAGGCATATTTTGCTTACGACTCCAAAAAGTCCGGAGGTGTTACAACTTCGCACCTGCGTTTCGGCGACAAACCCATCCGTTCGCCCTACCTTGTAAACACCCCTGACTTTGTAGCCTGCCACGTGCCGGCATACCTCGAGAAATACGATATGCTCAAAGGCCTGAAAAACGGCGGTACATTCCTGCTCAACAGCATCTGGGATGTTGAAGAAACCAAGCAGCATGTTCCTGACTACATGAAGCGCTACATGGCTGATCATGATATTGCCTTCTATATAATCAATGCTACGAAGATCGCTGAAGAGATCGGTCTGGGCGGACGCACCAACACCATTATGCAGTCGGCATTCTTCCGTATTTCAGGGGTTATTCCTTACGAGACCGCCGTTGATTACATGAAAAAGGCGGTCGTGAAAGACTTTGGCCGCAAGGGAGAAGAGATTGTCCGCATGAATCATGCAGCAATCGATCGTGGCGGTGAAGTGACAAAAATTGATATTCCGGCAGATTGGAAATCGCTGTCCGGTGAAAAGGTTTCCGTCGAAGTGGATGTGCCCGATTTTATTAAGAATGTGGTGATGCCCATCAACGCTATGAAGGGTGATGATTTGCCGGTAAGTGCATTCCTCGGCCGTGAAGATGGAACTTTCCCGGCAGGTACTACCGCCTATGAAAAGCGGGGTATTGCCGTTCACGTGCCTCAGTGGATACCTGACAACTGTATTCAGTGTAATCAATGTGCTTATGTTTGTCCGCACGCCTGCATCCGTCCTTTCCTGATTGATGAGAACGAGATGAAACTGTTGCCGGAAGGTACCCCTGCATTGAAAGCCATTCCGAAAACTTTTGATGGGCTGCAGTTCCGTATTCAGCTCAGTCCGCTTGACTGCACCGGCTGCGGCAATTGCGTGGATGTATGTCCGGCCAAAACCAAGGCATTGGTTATGGAGCCCCTCGAATCGCAAATGGAGCAGGATAAGCTGTGGAACATTATTTCAAAGAATGTTTCATACAAGGATACCATCGCAAACAAAGAGCAGAATATTAAAAACAGTCAGTTTGCACAGCCATTGTTCGAGTTTTCGGGCGCCTGTGCCGGTTGCGGTGAAACTCCCTACATCAAGCTGATTACCCAGCTCTATGGAGACCGGATGATGGTAGCCAATGCTACCGGATGTTCATCCATCTATGGTGGTTCAGCTCCGTCAACACCATACACCGTCAATGCAAAGGGCGAAGGTCCGGCATGGGCCAACTCCCTCTTTGAAGACAATGCAGAATATGGTTTCGGAATGGCAACTGCCGTATCGAAGTTGCGCGAAAGAATTGCCCTTCGCATGAAGCTTATCCTTGAAGGTAATTACAATGCTGAACTCAAGGCTGCCTGCCAGGAATGGATTGATGGCCGCAATGATGCTGCAAAATCACGTGAAGTTTCACCAAGGGTGCTTGCAATGCTGGAAAAAGAGACCTCCGATGTTGCAAAGGAACTGCTATCCCTGAAACAGTATTTCGTCAAAAAATCGGTCTGGATGTTTGGCGGTGACGGTTGGGCTTATGATATCGGTTACGGTGGACTGGACCACGTGATCGCATCGGGTGAAGATGTAAACATTCTTGTACTTGATACCGAAGTGTATTCCAACACCGGTGGACAGGCTTCAAAATCAACTCCGGTGGGTGCTGTTGCCAAGTTTGCTGCAAGCGGCAAGAAAGTCAGGAAAAAAGATCTGGGTATGATGGCCATGAGTTATGGATTCGTTTATGTTGCCCAGGTAGCCATGGGCGCCAATCAGACACAATACCTCAAAGCCCTGCGTGAAGCAGAAGCTTATCCCGGACCTTCACTCATCATCGCCTATTCGCCCTGTATCAATCACGGGCTCCGCAATGGAATGGGTAAGGCACAGGATCAGCAGGCCCACGCTGTAGAGGCCGGTTACTGGAGCCTGTACCGGTATAACCCGCTGCTGGAAGAAGAAGGAAAGAATCCGTTCCAGCTTGATTCAAAGGAACCTGATTTTACCAAATTCCAGTCATTCCTTGACTCTGAGGTAAGGTATACTTCACTGAAGAAGTCCTTCCCGAAGGAAGCTAATGAACTCTTTGCAGCTGCTGAGGAGAATGCCAAATGGCGTTACTACAGCTACCGCAGAATGGCGGATATGGATTTCAGTAAAAAATAATTTGCCGGAATTTCAATACCCTTTGTAATTTTGAGCCGGGTTTATCCCGGCTCATTTATTTATTATCTCATGAAAAACATAGCGCTGCTTACATCACTTGTATTGATTTTGCTGACCTCATCGTGTAAATGGTTTCAACGTGAGGATCGTACCGGTTCCGCTGAAAAGCCCGCTGAAGTCCCGGCGGTCATTGTTAAGGACTCTGCATTCAGACAGCTGATCAGGAACGAACACATGGTGCTTGCAACCCTTTATCAGCAAACTGCTGCAGAATACAGGGCGCTGTGTTATCAGGCCTTTAATATTGGGAAGATCATGCTTGACCTTGATCTGGCCGATAAATCGGTGAACAAGCATAGGATTATCGTCCTGGATGTGGATGAAACCGTACTGGATAACAGCCCTTTCCAGGCTAAATCTGTGCTTGAAAGTACCTCTTATCCTGTAAACTGGGATGAATGGTGCAACCTGGCCCGTGCCGAAGCCTTACCGGGCGCCCTTGATTTCCTGAAGTATGCCCGGGCAAACGGGGTGAGTATTTTTTATGTCACCAACCGGAAGGACTACCTGAAGGATGTGACCGTTAAAAATCTGGCAGCCCTGGGATTTCCGCATGCCGATGGGGAACATGTCATTACACGCGCTGCGGAAGCCAGTAAAGAGGGGAGAAGACAGCTGCTGGCCGGGAAGTATCATATATCGCTGTTGTTCGGTGACAACCTCAACGACTTTGCTGAAGACTTTGAAGGGCTTGCTGTGAAGCCAAGGTTGGATGCTGTTGACCGTGTGTCAGCCGAGTTTGGTAAACGGTTTATTTTACTGCCCAATGCCATGTACGGTGACTGGGAGAATGCCCTTTATAACTATAACCCGGGAGTTGAAGATTCGGTCAGATTTCAGTTGCGCAGAAAGGCCCTGCGCTCATTCTGAGATACTTCGGTTATCACTGTATCCATAAGGATATCGTGCTCATCGGCCGGAATGGTCTCAAACAACTGAAAGCTGAAACAGATTCCTGCCTTAAAGGCGTTGATTTTGCCTAAAAATCTGTCATAATAAGCCTTTCCACGCCCCATCCGGTTATTTTTCCTGTCAAAAGCGATACCCGGGATGATTACAAGGTCAATTTCGTTGTAATCGGTAAATACCGGACCCGCCGGTTCGGGAATGCCAAACATTTCTCCGGGAACCAGGGAATCATCGCCCAGATACTGCCTGATCAGCATCTCATCACCGTTTACCGAAGGAAGTAGTATCCGTTTTTTTTCTGCCCATTTTCTGATCAGGTCATGGGTATGCACTTCGCCTTTATAAGACCAGTAAGCCAGTACTGTTTTTGCGTTCCTGAATTCAGGGAGCATTTCGAGGCTGCCGGTGATTATTGCTGAGGCTTCCAGGTATTGCTGCGGCGACTGGGCTGCTTTAAGCCGGCTTATTGTCCGCCGTAGTTCTGTTTTTTCTGCTATTATGGTAAAGGAGTCCATGTTTAGGATTGAATGCATATAAACCGGGCCCTTACGGAAACTGATTCATTCAGCATTCCGGAAGGACCCGTGCAAATTTATGAAAGATAAATACTATTGTCCGGAAAAATTGATTATCAAACATAGAGATTCTTCGCTCCACGTTGTTACGCTCAGAAGGACAATGTTTTAGGGTTTTAGAGAGGGGGCTAGGTGGAGGCGAAGCCTCCACCTAGCCCCCTCTCCTTAAAAACCTACGTAAGTTACAGTCTTCGTCGCTCCACGTTGTTACGCTCAGAAGGACAATGTTTTAGGGTTTTAGAGAGGGGGCTAGGTGGAGGCGAAGCCTCCACCTAGCCCCCTCTCCTTAAAAACCTACGTAAGTTACAGTCATTCTGAGCGTTAGCGAAGAATCTCACACTTTTCTCCGGACAACAATAAAAGATAAACTATTATTGGATGTTAAGTAAAAACGGCAGTCTTGCCTGTACGCCTTTCATGCCCGAAAGTGACTGTAATTCTTTCATGTAGGGATACAAGAGACCCAGTTCTTTCTTTAGTCTTGTTTCAGAAGGTTTACCGGTAAGTTCATCCATGATCTGGGTAAAAGGATCTTTCTGTTCAGGGAGAGACGTAATCCGGTAATCTTCGAGTTTTGCCATGGTTGCGGCGATGCTGATGGCATCCTGCAGTCCGCCGGTCAAATCAACCAAACCGGTTTTTACCCCGTCAGTACCACTCCATACCCTTCCCTGGCCCAGGCTGTCAACCAGCGCTTCAGGCATTGACCTTCCTTCTGATACATGGTTGACGAAGACTTTGTAGATCCGCTCCACATCGTTTGTAATTACTTTTTCCTCGTAAGGGGTCATGGGCCTTGTTACTGAAATATAGTCGGCATGATCATTGGTCTTCACAACGTCGAAGGTGACCCCGAGTTTATTGTTGAAAAATTTGCTGAAATCCGGGATTACACCGAAAACGCCGATGGAGCCGGTAAGTGTGGTGGGATTGGCCAGGATGGTATCGGCGGCACAGGCAATATAGTATCCCCCTGATGCCGCATAATCTCCCATCGAAACAACCACCGGTTTCTCATCCCGGGCCAGTCTGATTTCGCGGAGGATGACATCAGAAGCAAGGGCGCTGCCTCCGGGTGAATTCACCCTGAAAACAATGGCTTTTACCGTGCTGTCGGTTCTGGCATTCCTGATTGCCTTTGAAATACGCTCCGACCCGATGGTTTCATCGTTTCCTTCGCCATCACCAATGCTGCCGACCGCATAGATCACGGCAATTTTCTCTTTGGCTCTTTTCCTGAGCGTTTTGGCCGGTGCATCCTTATAGCGCTCCAGCTTAATCATCTCAATCTTATCATTTTTGCCGATTTCCAGTTTCTCTTTCAACAGATCAATCAATTGATCCTTATAAATAACCTGGTCTACAAAACGATAATTCAATGCATCCTCAGGCGTCTGAATAAGCAGGGAATCGGCAATTAACTGCAGCTTAGCGGGATCAATATTTCTGGCTTTGCTGATGCCGTCAGAGATGTGCATCCAGAGAGAATTCATATAGGCAAGCGTCTGCTCTTTATTGGCCTCACTCATCCGGTCGCTGATCAAAGGTTCAATGGCGCTTTTATATTTGCCATGCCTGATAATCTGTGGATTAATATCTAGTTTACTAAGTAAACCTTTGATAAACACAAGTTCGCCGGCCATTCCCCTGAAATCAAGCGCTCCTTCGGGATTCAGGCAGATAATGTCAGCAGTGGTAGCCATATAATATGCTTTCTGGGAATAAACTTCGCCATAGGCAATCACGAATTTACCTGATTCCTTAAACTTAAGCAGGGCATTCCTTACTTCTTCCATCGTGGCCATCCCCGAACCTATTTCACTCAGGTCCAGTAAAATCCCGCTGATATTTTCATCCTCTGATGCCTGTTTGAGCAGGTCGGTGGTTTCCAGCAGCCCCGGAACATCTGAAGTGCTGAAAAGCGTGGTTTCGCTGAAAGTAAACGGGCTGGCCAGACTTCGTTCAGGAATGGCTTCTTTAAGCGTAAGATGGAGTACCGTTTTAGGCTTTACCACAACTTCCTCTTTTTTGGTAAAGGTCAGCAGTGATGCAACCAGGATGGCAAAAAAGAAAAACAGTACGATTAAAGTCAGGAAGAAACCTGCCATGGAAGCCAGCATGAATTTGAAGAACTGTTTCATATACGATCTGATTTTGAAAATTGGTTAGATTTAAACATGATTGATGATGCGGAAGTATTAACCGTTTATGCGGACAATATTATTGTCAGGTAACAAGGCCAACAATTATTTTTGACGTTAAACAGACCGTAAAGTTACAATTGTTTCTCCGGATAATTCTGATATCAAACCCACTTTCACTTATTCATTTATACATATCTGCCCCTGATCCAGGATGTAATGAATGCCGGGTGCTTGTTTGGATGGTCGTGACAGGTAAAGAAATGTTGAAATTTATTGACAAATATGGATGCTCAGCAGGCAACCATTGGATAAAGGTCAGTATTTTTGTATGTATTAATTAACTAAATGGAAGAAGCTTACCTTTTACTCGGGAGTAATCTTGGTGACAGGGCTGAACTGCTGAAGCAGGCACTTGCCCTGATCCAGGCCAGGGCGGGCAGGGTGAGGTTATCTTCATCCGTATATGAAACAGAGCCCTGGGAAGCCAGTCCCGATCTCCCTTTTCTCAATATGGCAGTTTGTATTGAAACGGGCCTTGAGCCATTGCAGCTGATAGGGGTTTTGCTCGATATTGAATCTGAAATGGGCAGGGAGCGGGATGGGAGTTTTAATGCTCCCCGCACCATCGATATTGACATAATGCTTTTTGGAAACCGTATTATCGATAAGCCTGCCCTCCGGATACCTCATCCCAGGATGCATCTGCGCAGATTTGTGCTTTTACCACTTGATGAAATTGCCCATGCTGTTGTGCATCCTGTCCTTGGGAAAACTGTCGGACAACTGCTGGATCTGTGCATCGATAAACTCGCTGTTGACATTTATAAACCTTTGAAAAGCAGTGCTTCTGATCAATGAAATATAATTTTATAGCAATAGAAGGTACCATAGGCGCCGGGAAAACTTCTCTGGCAACGATGCTTTCAGAAAGACTGAACGCCAGGCTGATCCTTGAGCAGTTTGAGGATAACGACTTCCTGCCGAAATTTTACCGCGATCCGTCAAAATATGCTTTTCCGCTGGAGCTTTCATTTCTGGCGAGCCGGTTTCAACAGTTAAAAAATGAATTGTCGGTAACCGACCTTTTCAGGCCCCTCACCATTTCTGACTATTTTATCACCAAGTCGCTGATTTTCGCCCGTAAAACCCTTGCCGATGATGAGTATGCGCTTTATGCCAGATTGTTCAATATTATAAATCTTTCGATTCCAAAGCCTGATTTACTGGTTTATCTGTATGTTTCTGTTGAGCGGCTAAAATCAAACATCATCCAGAGGGGACGTTCGTACGAGATGGATATTGAACCGGCATATCTCGAAAAAATTCAGAGCGGCTATTTTGATTATATCCGGCAGCAGACCGGTATGCGGATCCTGATTATTGATGCTAACCGTCTTGATTTTGTTAATATTCCTGATCATTTTGAATTGCTGTACAAGCTGATCCTCGGGGATTATCCGCCGGGAACGCATACAATTACTCCCTGATACGGATGCCCAGAGGAATTATTTTCACGTTTTTTCAGCGAATCGAAATATTAGCATTAAATTTGATGAAAAGTGCGGCATTGTAATCCTGTGCCCGGGGCCTGTATTAATCAGGCAAATGGTTTACTTTATTATTCAGTTATCCAGTATTGAAAAATCAAGATGGCAAGCGAAATTCCATTTTATTATTTTCTGATTACTATTCTGTTGGCACTGATGATCCTTGGCGGAGTGCTGATTTATTATTTAAGGGCTTCCCGTGAGAAAAACCGCATGATCAAACTGCTGAGCGATCAGAATAAATCGATTCTCAATACACAGGAAGAATTGCGGAAAGCCAAGGAAAAAGCCGAGGAATCAGATAAACTGAAGTCTGCATTTCTTGCCAATATGTCGCACGAGATAAGAACCCCCCTGAATGCAATTATGGGTTTTTCCTCCCTGCTGCTTGATTCAGGTCCTGAAGAAGAAGAACGCCGGCAGTTTATAAGCATCATTCACAATAACAGCAACAAATTGCTTGATCTGATGGGGGAAATCTTTGATATTGCCCAGATAGAATCCGGGTTGATCATCATGCAACGTGAACCTTGTCAGATTAATGAAGTGCTGATGAGCCTGATAACTTTCTTTAATCTTGAAAAAGGCCTTTCAGGTAAGGAGCATATCAATATCCGGATGCAGAAGGCGAATAAGGACCATTCATTTACAATAATGACCGATGAGCGTAAACTCAGGCAAACCTTATATAATCTGATAGAGAATGCGCTGAAGTATACCAATGAAGGCTTTATTGAGGTGGGTTATCAGTTTCGCGATAACAGCATGGTTGAGTTTTATGTCAGGGATTCAGGCATCGGCTTCCCCCAGGAGAAACTGGATGTACTGTTTCAGAAATTCAGGCAGGTTGAGGAAGGGCATAACAGAAATTACGGGGGAATCGGACTGGGGCTTACACTTTCGAAGAAATTTGTTGAATTGATGGGAGGGGAAATGTGGGCTGAGTCGAAACCGGGAGCCGGTTCAGTATTTTATTTTACACTTCCCTGCCAGGTTGCGGATAAGCAGAGTCAGCCAACCTGAATATTTAATTTGCCGTTTTTTCTCTCACTCACACTCACATACACACACTCTCTGCTAAGTCTGCTTTTTCCCCTTTTGTGTCGGGTTGAATAAAAAAAACCGGATACTAAACAGTACCCGGCTCCGATGCAGATTTTATTTTGTTTAACTCTGAAACTCTTTCAGAGATTCCATAAGTTTCTTGCGGGTGAAGAAAATCCTGCTTTTCACCGTGCCTATTGAAAGGTTTAAGTTTTCGGCAATCTCCTTGTATTTGTAGCCCTCGGTATGCATTTCGAAAGGCAGGCGCTGATCCGTTTCAAGTTTTGCAATCCCCGCTTTTATTTCCTTGGTGCTGATTTCCGATTCGGGTGAAACAAAGTCGGATTTCCTGGGAATGTTGAGGTAATACAAATCCTCGGTGTTGTCAACTATGGTGTTTGCTTTCTGATTCCTGCGGTAGTTGTTGATGAAAGTGTTCTTCATGATGGTATAAGTCCATGCTTTCAGATTGGTATCACTTTCAAATTTATCCATGTGCGTGAGCGCTTTCAGATATGTATCCTGAATCAGGTCTTTCGCCTCTTCGCGATTGTTGGTTAAAGTGTTGGCAAAATAGGAAAGGTTGTCGTGTAGACTAATAAGTTTGTGGCTGAACTCAATTGCTGTCATGATATCTTGGCTTTAGATTGGTAAAATATGTTTAACAAACATGATGCAAAATTAAACACAAACCTTCGTTTTAATGCAATTTTAACATTTAAAATTTTCATGACTTGAATCAAATTATTTAAAGTAATTGATAAACAGTTAATTAGAAACGTTAAACAATTTTTTACAAATGTTTATTGTTTGAGAATAAAATGTTAAACAAAAATTTTACATAAAAATGGCCCGTTTCAGGACATGGTATGTCCTGAAACGGGAATATTGTGCCGGATAGTTTTACTGTATTGCCTGAATCAACGTTATTATTAGATTATATTAAAAAACGAACGTTGTTCTCCCTGAAAAAAAGTGCACCATTTTGGGCCAGAAATTTATTAGAAAGGTTATTATAGATAATGATAAATTTTATTATGTGTTCTAATTGTTTGAAAATGTATTGATTACGTTTGTTTATGAGGATACAGAATACAGCTGAATTCCTGTCATGTCAGGATGTCGGTATCCTGAAATCCCGGTATCCGGCTTCCTTAAAATGATGAAAGATAAAAATGCACAGTAACTGAAACACGCCTTGAAGAATCGTTTACAAATCAATGTAAACTGGGTGTAAATCCTAAACGAAAAAGGATTAATCAGGGAAGATTTATATAACAGTTAAGGGCACCGTCAGGAATGAAGCGATTTCAGCATTTCCGTGAAATGCTCGGGTGATTCAATCCTGATGACATTCCCGGGCAGCTCAACAGGATATTCCTTTGTTTGATAGCCTGTAACAAATACCTGCTTTTCGCTGAAAGCCAGAGATAACTGCTGGATATATTCGGAATACTTTTTCTGGGTCAGAGGGGTTGTCATGGAAGTAAAGAAAAGATCAACGGTTTGTTTCCTGCTCACTTCGATGAGATCTTCAAAGGGAACCGACTGCCCCAGGTAAATAACCCGTAATCCAGCTTTCCTGGCAAGGTAATAATAGAATAACAGTCCCAATTCATGCCACTCTCCGGATGGCAGGGCCATCAGTATGCATTTGGTATCCGGTTTCAGCGGGTTGTTCTGTCCGTCGATCGCGATGATCAGTTTTTGTCTGATAATATTGGAGACAAAATGTTCCTGGGCCGGAAATATGGTGCCGATCTGCCAGAGTATGCCAATCTTTTCAAAGAAGGGATAAAGCAGGTTGATAACAGTATCGTCAAATCCCGATTTGATGATAGAAGTAGTGAGCACCCGTTCAAACCTGACTTCATCAAAATCGATCATGGCAACAATAAGTTGTTCAATCTGGTTGTCGTGATCGTAGGAAGTCTCTGATATCTCCATGATCCTTTCGTTTATTTCCTCATTGCCCATATTGACAATGTTGGAAATCTTAAGACCATTGCGGTTAAGTATGGAGACGTTCAGCAATTTTTTCAGGTCGTTGTCAGAATAGTACCTGATGTTGGTCGATGTTCTCTCAGGTTCTATCAGTTGATACCTTTTCTCCCAGATCCGGATCGTGTGGGCCTTGATGCCGGTAAGTTTTTCCAGATCTTTGATTGAGTACCTTATCATGGGTTGTGCTGTGTAAAACATTTTGTGTCTGACTTTCTAATCGTCTTAATAACAATGTTCGTTGATAAATTGTTTAATTTTTAAGCGTTGAAAGTGATACAAAAATGCGGAAGATGGGTCAGGTGCTGCAAAAATACTTTCATGAGGCTAAGCCGGCAACAAGTGAAGCGGCTTTCCCCAGGGCGCTTTCAATTCCTCCGGGGTTTTTACCGCCTGCGGTAGCATAATGCGGTT
The DNA here is from genome assembly GCF_001192835.1 of Lentimicrobium saccharophilum. NCBI lineage: Bacteria > Pseudomonadati > Bacteroidota > Bacteroidia > Bacteroidales > Lentimicrobiaceae > Lentimicrobium > Lentimicrobium saccharophilum. Next base: position 872,707 of record NZ_DF968183.1, on the reverse strand, counting down.
GCCCGCCGCCACCGCCACTGATCTCTTTTGCGAGTTCCTTTACAATTGCTGCAGCGTTGTATTTTCCGGTATTTACAAGCGGTCCTGAGATGGCTACGGTAATTCCCGGTTTATCATCATGCAGGGTTCCCAATATAATAAGGTGATTGTCGGAAGCATCCATCAGCCGGAAAGCAAGATCTTTGGCAGAGCCGGCATCCAGGTTTACTTTTCCGGTGATCAGCCTGCACCCGTTTATATCCCGGCTTCCGGCCATCAGCTGATGGTAAAGTTCGTTCACTTTTTCCATCGAAATTTGCTCCAGCTGTGCCCGCAGTTTCTGATTTTCTTCAAGCAGGTTTCTGAGGCCTTTAACCGGATCAACGGGGTTTTTTACCAGTTCTTTGATTTCGCTGATCAACGACAACTGGTGATCATAAAACGCTTCCGCTTTTCCTGCAGTGATCGCTTCAATTCTGCGTACACCGGCGGCGATGGCCGATTCGGATGTAATTTTGAACAACCCGATCTGACCGGTAGCATGCACATGGGTTCCCCCGCATAATTCAACAGAATTGCCAAACCGGATGACCCTTACCGAATCTCCGTACTTTTCCCCGAAGAGGGCAAGCGCCCCGGCTTCTTTTGCTTTGTCAAAGGGCATGTCGCGCATTTCATCCAATACGAGATTCTGCCGTATCATCCTGTTTACCTGTTTTTCAATCTCATGAATCTCTTCTTCAGTTACTTTTTGGAAATGCGAGAAGTCGAACCTCAAATAATCCGGATGCACATATGAGCCCTTTTGTTCAACATGAGTGCCGATAACGTTACGCAATGCGTGATGAAGCAGGTGTGTGGCAGAGTGATTATTGGCAGTGTCTGTTCTTGCTGCTTCCGATACGGTTGCCACAAGGCTTTCAGCAGGATCGGCAGGGATTGCTTCGGTCAGGTGGATGATAAGGTTGTTTTCTTTTTTTGTGTCAAGTACCGGAATAATCTGGTCTCCGGATTTCAGCGTTCCCCGGTCGCCGACCTGACCACCCGATTCGGCATAAAAAGGGGTACTGGCAAGGGCAATCTGGTAAGCATCCCTTCCTTTGGTGCGCACCTTGCGATAGCGGGTGATTTTAGTTGCGACTGACAACGTGTCGTAACCTACGAATGTTTCAGCGGCTTTGTCATCAAGCACAATCCAGTCTTCAACCTCAATGCTGGCGTCTTTTCTTGATCTTTCCTTCTGAAGTTCAAGGCCTTTGCTGAATCCGGCCATATCAACCTCTTTACCGTGTTCACGGGCCATCAGGCCGGTGAGGTCAATCGGGAAGCCATAGGTATCGTAAAGTTCAAAGGCAAAGGCACCATCTACAAGTGTGTTTCCCGGATTTGAATCAATATAATTGTTGAATTTTGTTATTCCGTGAGAAAGCGTTCTGAGGAAAGAGGCTTCTTCTTCATGAATTACTTTTTCGACCAGTGTTTGCTGACTTTTGAGTTCGATGAAGTAAGCCCCCATTTGTTCGCTGAGCACAGGAATGAGTTTGTAAATAAAGGGCTCGTCCATTTTCAGGAAAGTAAAGCCGTATCTCACCGCCCTTCTCAGGATGCGTCTTATTACGTAACCGGCTTTGTTATTGGATGGCAGCTGCCCGTCGGCAATGGCAAAGGCAATAGCCCTCACATGGTCGGCTATCACGCGCATGGCAATATCGGTTTTATCGGCAGCGCCATAACGGATTCCACTGATATCAGCTATTTTTCCTATAAGCGGTTGAAAGATATCGGTGTCGTAGTTGGATTGCTTTTGCTGCAAAACCATACAGAGACGTTCGAAGCCCATGCCTGTATCAACATGCTTTGCCGGCAGCGGTTGAAGGTTTCCGTTGGCCAGGCGGTTGAACTCCATAAACACCAGGTTCCAGATTTCAATTACTTTAGGGTCTCCGGTGTTCACCAGGGTGGCGCCGTCAACTTCAGCCCTTTCTTTCTTATCCCGTATATCAACATGGATTTCGGAACAGGGACCACAGGGACCGCTGTCGCCCATTTCCCAGAAGTTATCTTTTTTGTTTCCCCTGAGAATACGGTTTTCGGGAACATGCGCTTTCCAAAGATCATGCGCTTCCATGTCCGGTTGAAGATTATCGCCCTCATCGCCGCCGAAAATGGTCACATATAACCGGTCCTTGTCGATCTTATAAACTTCGGTGAGCAGTTCCCAAGCCCAGTTGATGGCGTCTTTCTTGAAATAATCACCGAACGACCAGTTGCCAAGCATTTCAAACATAGTGTGGTGATAGGTGTCGTGTCCGACTTCTTCGAGGTCGTTGTGTTTTCCTGAAACCCTCAGGCACTTCTGCGTGTTGGCGATGCGCGGAAACTTTACCGGTGAATTGCCCAGGAAGATATCCTTGAACTGGTTCATGCCGGCATTGGTAAACATCAGGGTAGGGTCGTCCTTGATCACCATGGGTGCCGAAGAAACGATATGGTGGGATTTTTTTTCAAAGAAATCAAGAAAAATCTGTCTGGTCTGCTGAGCGTTCATGTGTATTTTTAAGTTGAAAACGGGTCTTGTGATTATAGATTTTTAACAAGCAAAAGGTTTGCAAATTTAATTGAAAATGTTAATTTTGCAGTCCCCCGGGAAAAACAAACCAATAATCTGCCTTTCACCTGATTACAATTTTTTTCTTTGCTCTATGGCAAAAGTCAGATATCATTTCAATACCAAGTCGCTTAAAATCGAAAAGGTTAAGGTTACTTTCAAGCAAAGGCTCCTTCGCCTGTTGTCGGTAATTGCAACCGGAATGGTTTTCGCAGCGGTTGTGCTGCTGTTTGCATATAATTTTATAGAATCTCCCAAAGAACGCATTTTGCAGCGGGAAATAGATCAGTATAAGCTGCAGTTTGCTATTTTGAATGACCGGCTTGACAAGGTGCAGGCGGTTGTGAGTGATCTGCAGGACAGGGATGACAATATTTACCGGGTAATATTCGAGTCAGAGCCCATTCCCTCATCCGTGAGGAAGGCGGGGTTTGGTGGCACTGACCGGTATGCCAGGCTTGAAGGTTTCAGAAACAGCGACATCATTATCAATACCACTCGTAAGCTGGATGTGCTTACCAGTCAGTTATACGTTCAGTCCAAGTCATTTGATGAGGTTTTTGAACTTGCCAAGAGAAAGGAAGAGCTTATTGCTTCAATACCCGCGATTCAACCCGTTTCAAATACTGATCTGCGCCGCATCGGTTCCTATTTCGGTTATCGTACCGATCCGTTTTACAAGGTAACGAAGTTCCATGAGGGAATTGATTTTACCGCTCCGGTCGGCACTGAAATTTATGCCACAGGCGACGGAACTGTTACCGGGATAGAGTACTCGCGGAGTGGATATGGGAATTGTATTGTAATTAATCATGGCTTTGGCTACGAGACACTATACGCGCATCTCTCCAAAATGTCCGTAAAAAAAGGTCAGAAGGTAAAACGGGGGCAGGTTATCGGGTTTGTCGGCAATACAGGTAAATCTACTTCGCCCCACCTGCACTATGAAGTGCGTAAAGGGGGCAGGGCTGTTGATCCGATAAACTTTTTCTTCAATGACATTACTCCCGAGGAATATGCCCAGATGATTGAACTTTCACAACGTCCGTCGCAAACCCTCGATTAAACATTTCCTGCCTTATGCCATACCGGAAAAAGGAAATTGAAAAGGTCTATTTCAGGATAGGGGAGGTGGCGGAAATGTTCGGTGTAAATGTATCACTGATCCGGTACTGGGAAAAAGAATTTGATATTATCAAGCCTTTCCGGAATAAAAAGGGTAACCGGTTTTTCACGAAGCAAGACGTTGATAACTTTCACCTGATTTACCATCTGGTAAAAGAACGCGGATTCACGCTCCAGGGCGCCCGGGAAAAACTGAAAGCGAACAGGGATGATGTTACCGCCAACCATGAAGTGGTGAAAACGCTTCAGCAGATGCGGGCTTTCCTTCTGGAACTCAAGCAAAATCTCTCTGAAGACTGATATTACCTGTAACTGTTGTTTGCAAGGTAATTGCGGACATAATCTGAAATTCCATCCTCCAGCGAAGTGAAAGCACCGGTGTAGCCGGCACTTCTCAGTTTATTCATTTCAGCCTCGGTAAAATACTGATATTTATCACGGATATCTGCCGGGGTGTCGATAAATTCAATATCCGGTTCAAGATTCAATGCCGAGAACGTAGCTCTGGCGAGGTCGAAAAAGGTTCTTGCCTTGCCGGTTCCCAGGTTGTAAAGTCCTGATTGTGGTCTTTTGTTCATCATAAACTCCAACACCGTAACCACATCTTTAACATAAATGAAGTCACGCAGCTGACCGCCATCGGTGAAGTCGGGGCGGTGCGAGCGGAACAGCCTGACCTTCCCGGTTTGTTTGATCTGATTGAATGAATGGAATATCACCGAGGCCATTCTCCCTTTATGATATTCATTCGGACCGTAAACATTAAAGAATTTCATCCCTGCCCAGAAGGGAGGCGTTTCTGATTGCCCGAGCACCCATTTGTCAAATTCATTTTTAGAAATACCGTAAGGATTCAGCGGCCTGAGCTGATCCACAATATCGTGGCGGTCATGGTATCCATACTCACCGGATCCGTATGTGGCAGCCGAAGAAGCGTAAACCAGCGGGATGCGGTATTTGCAGCAGGCTTCCCAAACCTTCTTTGAATAACCTAAATTCAATTCCTCAAATACCTGCATATTGAATTCCGTTGTATCGGTTCTTGCGCCGATATGGAAAACAAAGGTGATCTCCTTATTATGCCGGGGCAACCAGTCGAAGAATTCACTACGGCTGACCCGGGCTGCGAGGGATTTTCCTGTTAGGTTTCCGGCTTTACCGGATTTTGAGAAATCATCAACAACAACTATTTCCTGGTGTCCTGATTCCAACAGTTTGCTGATCAGGCAACTACCTATAAATCCTGCGGCTCCGGTTACTACAATCATTTTTGAATCTTTTTTTGCAAAAATAGGTTACACTGACGGGTTTTCAAAACCGGCTTGTATTCCCGGCGCTCCGTTCAGGGAAATAAAAAATAAAATGACGCGCATATCAAGGCAACACATACCCTGTCCGATAAATATCCTTTCTGTTTGCTGAACAGAATCTGCCAGCCAAAAGCTATCTTGACAGGTTTAGCAATTGGCGCATCAGGCGGAATATATCGGTATTGTCCATCAACCCCCTGAAATTGCCTGAACCGGGGCCATAGGCATACAAAGGTACAGGAACTCCGCTGTGGTCATCAGTAGTAAACCGGCCGCCGGTTTGCCCTGTTTCGAAATTACCTTCCATATTCGACAGTCCGCCGGTTTCATGGTCAGCAGTCACAATTACCAGGGTTTCCCCGTTTTTGCGGGCAAAATCAAGCGCAATGCCAACAGCCTTGTCGAAATCAAGGGTTTCATTCACAATGTAGTCCAGGTTATTGTCATGTCCGCCCCAATCTATCTGGGAGCCCTCAACCATCATAAAAAAGCCCTTCTGATTATTACTGAGCAGTTCCAGGGCTTTTTCGGTTGAAAGACTTAACATATCGCCTCTTCCTTCACTGAATTTCGGGGGATGGGCCGGATAAAGCAATGCAGCCAGTTTACCCTGGTTGACATTCAGCATGGCGGGAATAGTTGAGGCCACCGTGTAATTAAGTTTTGCCAGACTGTCGAGCAGATTGAGACTGTCGCGCCGGTTGACAAATGCGTCACGCCCGCCTCCGATAAATACATCAATGTCGGTGCTCAGAAACTGCATGGCAATATCTTCGGCCTGCTTGCGGCTTTTAACGGAAGCAACAAATGAGGCCGGGGTTGCGTGGGTAACATCGCAGGTAACAACTAAACCGGTTGAAAGCCCTTTGTCTTCCGCCATTTTCAGAATGCTTTTAACAGGGATGCTGTCAGGCCCCATGCCGATCATTCCGTTGTTGGTTTTAATACCACAGGCAATGGCTGTGCCTCCGGCACCCGAGTCGGTGATGTAATCGCTGGCTGACAATGTCTTTACCAAAGCAATCTGGTTAAATTCAGCCATGTGCAAGGTCCCGCATGATGCCGTGTAGGCAGCATACATTTGTGCCAGTCCCATTCCGTCACCGATCATCAGGATAATATTTTTCGGCAGATGCTCCTTGCCGGAATCTTTTGCGGTTTTCTGCGCTTTTAATTCCGGAACCGATGGAGCAATCAGTGATAGAATTGCTGCGAAGACATAAATTTTTTTCATGATCAGATTATATATTTTCATTGTAATCCGTTGCAAAAATATAATTTCCGGGCCGAGGCGGGATTAAATATTTATGAATTCAGGAATTTTTACGCAAAAAATGAAAATGAATGCCGGGGCATCTGTCTTTGGAAAAAATAGCTACATTTACCCGCCCTAAAGCAGGGCTGATATCATGAACAGTGTAAATTTTTCAGATATCAACAGAAATCATTAATTCAAATTTCTAACCTAAGCTTTATGAAAGAGAAAGCCGTGACTTTGTTAAATGAGTCAAAAACCGCCAGGTGGATCGCGTTGGCTCTGATTTCAACCACCATGTTCTTTGCCTACTTCTTTGTGGATGTTGTGGCGCCTTTGCAGAGCATGCTTGAAACCGATTACAAATGGACACCTGAAGTGTTTGGGATGCTTGGCGGATCTGAATTTTTCCTGAATGTATTTGCCTTCTTTCTGATCTTTTCCGGTGTTATCCTGGATAAGATGGGTATCAGGTTTACCCTGATCACAGCCGGACTTACCATGGTGATTGGTGCAGGTCTTAAATTCTATGCGCTTACCCCTGGTTTTGCAGATACCGGTTTTGCTGCCTGGCTGGGTTCTTTCATAACCTGGGTGCCTGCTTCTGCCAAGCTTGCCTTTGTTGGTTTTGCTATTTTTGGCATTGGGGTTGAAATGGCCGGAATCACTGTATCCAAGACCATTGTAAAATGGTTTAAGGGGAAGGAAATGGCCCTGGCGATGGGCCTTGAGATGGCGGTTGCCCGTCTTGGCGTCTTTGCCGTTTTCAGGTTAACCCCGATTTTTGCCGAAAACGGCGGGCCATCCAACTCAGTGTTGTGGGGCCTGGTATTTCTTTGCATCGGATTTCTCCTTTTCCTGACTTATACTTTCATGGATGCAAAGCTGGATAAACAGATGGGTGTGTCAAAACTGACGACAAGTCCGGAAGATGAGTTTAAACTCAGCGATCTTAAAAAGATTTTTACAAATCCGGGTTTCCTTGCAATATCCGCGCTGTGCGTTTTGTTTTATTCGGCCATCTTCCCATTTCAGAAGTTCGCCACGGATATGCTGGCATCAAAACTAAATGTTGATATCAAATCAGCGGCTGCTTATGTTTCCTTTTTCCCGATCGGTGCGATGATTCTTACACCGTTTATAGGCTATTTTCTGGATGTCAGGGGTAAAGGTGCTACCATGATGATATACGGAGCTGTACTGCTTACAGTTTCACACCTGATTTTTGCGCTTGTTCCGGCCGAGTCTTTCGGTGTAGTGACCGCAATTCTTACCATTGTTATCCTTGGTACTGCCTTTTCGCTGGTGCCTGCTTCCATGTGGCCTTCATTGCCGAAAATCGTTGAGGATCGTTACCTCGGTTCGGCCTATGGCGCAATATTCTGGATTCAAAACATTGGTCTGCTTGCCGTTCCCATTCTTATTGGCTGGGCATTGACAGCATCCAATCCCGGGGTTTCAGAGCAGATCGCCGCCGGCGTGGAGGGTGTAAAATATAATTACACCGTACCTGAACTTATTTTCGCAGGATTTGGTGTTCTGGCATTTATCCTTGGCTTTGTGCTGAAGTTCGTTGATAAAAAGAATGGTTATGGCCTGGAGTTACCTAACAAGAAGAAATAGGTATCCATCCTGATTTATTAAGCGGTATCAACTGATGCCGCTTTTTTTATGCAATAAAACGCAAAAAAAAAACCTGCCGGGATGTGCAGGTTTTTTAACGACATGAAAGGAGGGAGTGATAATAGAACACTGGGGCCGGGAAGCCCGGTGCTCATACTAAAATATATCTTTAGTATTGTGCAAAGATGCAACATTAAAAAGGCCTTGTTTTAGTAAATGTACAAGCGTATGGATTTATTTATCAAGCGCAGTGGTTTGTCGAATATTCGTATTATACAGAGGATACATTCGTGCCTGCCCGCGCCTTCTTGCTGCCGGATTGAATCTGAGGCCAATTTCAGGAAGTCATTCAGTATGCGGAAATAACACACTGTTGCATAGATGGCTTGTACAATCCTTTGCAGGATCAGCTTGTTATTTACTTCGTTTCAGTATCCTTGCCGATAAGCTTTCAACGGTCACCTCATTGCCGGTAAATTCGTTTCCGGTCAGCAGGTCAGTATAGGTTCCATTTTCAGGAAGCCGGAACATGTAAGGCGAATTGCCCAGGTTGAAAACAACGGAAACCAGATCACCGTTGTTGTTCCTGCGGCTATAAGCCAGTATTTTGTCTTCCGCAACGGTGAAGTCCATTGCACCGGAAACAAGCACCGGATTCTCTTTTCTGATGCGGATCAGTTTCTTGTAAAATTCCAGATGTTCCCGGTTAAATCCGACCTGATCATAGGTTTTCTTCCCCGGTTTGATATTGGTCCGGGTTTCATCATCAAACTTCAGCTCTTCCCACCACAGCGGCTTACGTTCGTCAGGATCGTCGCCGCCCCACATGCCAAACTCATCGCCGTTCCAGATGTGGGGTGAACCGATTGAAGTAAACTGATGAACGAGGTAGAGCCTGACCCTGTTGTAAGTATCCTCATCCGGTCTTCCGCTGATATATGCAGTATCTTCATGAGGAGAAGCCCGGTACTTGTATTTACCCTTGTTGGCAAAACACGACAGCAGCCTGGGGCTGTCGTGTGTAGCATTTACATTCATCATCCCATACCGGAAAGGCTCATCCAGTCTACCCCATTCAAAAAGCAGCTGATCTGCAAACTGACGCGCATCGTATTCCGGCTCAGCTTCCGCAAAAAATCCCCTGGCCGGCCGGTAAGCCTGATAAAACATTACGGCATCAAATATGGAATCATTGGTGTATGGTGCGGGATCCATCAGGTCGTCCGGCCAGGTTTGCCACCAGATTTCACCTACCAGGTAAGCTTCCGGATTAATGGATTTTACCACCTGACGGTATTCGCGCCAGAAACCCATGGGTACCTGATCGGCCACATCCAGCCTGAATCCGTCAATGCCTTTGCTTACATCCCCGTCAGGGGCCAGCCAGCGGCGGGTAACGTCAAAAATGTGTTTTTTAGCACCGTCGTTCAGGTTTCCTTCATAGGGGAAGCCGTGTTTTCTCTCGCCGGTGACGCCGGTTTTTTTGAGTTCGGGCAGGCTCATGATATTCAGCCAGCCTTTGTAGGCAAATTCATTGCCGGAGGTGGCCGGATCGTCCCAGGCAGTGACTTCATACCAGTCCTTATAGGCCGATTGTTCCTGGTTCTTTATCAGATCCTGCCATGCCCAGAATAATACCCCCGTGTGGTTCCACGAAAAGTCAACAATTACCCGGATGCCCCGGCTATGCAATTCTTCAACCAAACTGAGGAATAATTTATCTGCCGAGGTCCATTTCCAGGTTTCGGGGTTGGCCGGGTCTTCTGTTGCCATGATGGCGAGATCGCCATCAGGATCGGGCCCGAAATTGATATCGATGTGATGATAATTCCGGGCATCATATTTATGCAGTGAAGGCGCATCATTAATGGGGTTCAGGTAAATCGCGGTAATGCCCAGGTCCGAGAGATAATCCAGCTTGTCGAGTATCCCCTGCAGGTCACCTCCGTATCGCCGGTGCTGCATGGTTTCGCGCAGGCCCAGCCCGGTTTTCGCGGCCCAGGGCTCCTGGGTATACCAGTCGGAAGTCCATGGGGTAATTGCCCAGTCGTCAGGTACCGGGAAGGACGCTGAGGGTGTTGAGATGGAAGCGATGGTGGGATCATTGGAAGGATCGCCATTGTTGAACCTCTCTACGAAAATCTGATACCAGATCACCTCTTTCGACCATTCGGGAGGAGATGCAACACTTTCAGTTTTTGTTTTATCATTGCAGGAAGCCATCATCAAAAGGGATGCGAAAAACAGAATTTGTTTAATTTGTTTCATGATATGGGAGTTTCTTGATCGGTTGGTCAATAAGATGGTCAGGAAGTTCAAAAGGGGCCGGAATCAGGTTGAAGCCCGTTTTTCGAGCGATACCGGAATTACCCTTGTCTGAAAATCAATGAAAGTTGAAGGGTTTTCAATTCTTTTAATCAATATTTCAACTGCCTGCCGTCCCATTTCAAATCCGCTTTGTTCAACAGTTGTAAGCGGCGGGTATGCAATGCTGGCGATGGGATCATTACCGAACCCGGTTACCGCAATGTCTTCGGGAATCCGGCTTCCGTTTTCCTGCAGAATCTGCATGGCAGCGATGGCGGTGAAATCGTTTACCGCAAAAATGCCGTCAATTTTGGGTGCGATCCGTAAAATTTCTTCTTTGAGCTGATATACCTCCAGGCGGGTGTCGCATTGGATAATCAGGTCCGGATCCGGTTCAATTCCGTAATTCTGTAAAGCTTTTAAGTATCCTTCCTGCCTTAACCTGCCAACATGCAAGTGTTTCGGAGAGGCCAGGTGGAGGATCCTTTTCCTTCCTGTTTCCAGGAGGTGGCTGGTAGCAATCAGCGCACCTTCAAAATCGGCCGTAACCACCCGGTCGGTTTCTACTTCTTCGCTCACCCTGTCGAGAAACACAAGCGGAATCCCGCTGTCGATCAGATCCTTGAAATGACCGTGATCATGGGTGGTTTTGCTGATGGAAATCAGGATTCCGTCGACCCGGTTATCCAGTAAAACCTGTGTGTTGATGACTTCCCGGTTGTAATCTTCGTTTGATTGACAGATAATCAGCCTGTATCCTTTTGCATAGGCCAGTTCTTCAATCCCGCTGATCACGGATGAGAAGAAATGATGCGTTATTTCAGGGATGATCAGTCCCAGGGTATTGGAACGCTGTCGTTTCAGGCTTAAGGCCAATGCATTCGGCCTGTAATTCACCTGTTCGGCATACTCTTTTACAATACGCTTTGTTTCCGTGCTGATGTCGGGGTGATCCTTGAGCGCACGTGAAACCGTGGACGGAGAAATTCCCAGGGCACGGGCAATGTCATTGATTGAGATCAGGTTTGACTTCATTGAAATCTTATTAATTGTTAGGCTGATTGAATGCATAAAGATAACTTGTTGATAAATGCCAATGCCTTTATCCGGATGATTTTTAATAAAAATTCCTGTTATTCCATCCCTGAAGACGGATTTTTCTAAGATTCTTTTTAAAAAGATGTCATTTGCAATCGTTTCCGCAATCGATTGCGGAAATTTTTTTAATTTATTTCATGGATTTTTGTTAATAAACGGTAGTATCCCTTTTTGTGTGTAATGAGTTCTTCTTCTAAATTCAAAGGTATTCATTTTTTTTGTTTCAATTGAGAATGAATGGCAGCGGAACGAAGGCGTAGCCGAAGTGGAGCTGCCATTCATTCTTCCCAGTGAAATTTGTTTTGTTCATAATCAATCTTAGGGATCTTCCTTTGGTATGCTGATCTGGTCATAGCCACATATCCTAAAAGAAGAATAGTGGCATCTGGCCCTGGTAAAGCGCCGCGCATTCTTGTTGTTCGTTTATAGTCTCTGTTGAGCCGTTCTATCCAGTTGGTAGAATAAAGCATATTATGGGTTCTATAATCATATCCGAGGTAGGTGAAATTTAATTTATAGCGGTTATTTTCTCCCATCCTTTTTATCGACGGATAGTATTTCCCCCATTTACTGCAGAATTCTAGCCATCGTTGATATCCTTTCTCAACGGTATCATTGCGATCTCCAGTTCTCAGCACTTCTTTTAAATCTTCTGCAACCAGCGCTTTGTCTTTAGGCTTAATGTGTTTGTTTACATTGCGTTGCAGATGAATTGCACAAAGTTGAATCTCAGTTTCCGGGAACTGTCTCCATATGGAATCCTCAATAGCAGTAAGGCTGTCACATACAATTAACCCAATCTCTTTTAATCCTCTTTCTTTAAGTGACTGTAGCACGACCTCCCAAGCATTGGCACTTTCAGTCGGGAAATTAATTACTGCAAGCACCTCCCGGGTTCGATCGGCCCTGACTCCCAAAATCGTGTAATATCCTTCTTTGCTAACATGGTCAATTCGTCGGGTATAGATAAAGGTAGCATCTATCATTATAATGGGATAATACGGCTCTAAAGGACGTTGTAACCATGTCTGTACATCATTGCGGGCATAGTCGAACATGCGGCTTATCTGACTTGTGCTGTATTCTTTTCCGTAGATATCGCCAAATATCTGGCCTACTTGCTCTGTGGTTAATCCAGCACCATATAAATTAAAGGCAAGTTTGCGGCATTCTTCTTCCTGATCACGTAAAAGGCTTAATAGTATCGGGTAAAACTGCCCGTTTCGGCTTCGTGGCACTCTAAGCTCAATAATTTTTCCCCGACCAAATGTCCTTCGAGGTCTATACCCATTACTCATATCGCCATTTGTGGCGTTATGTTCTTCTCGTTCTGCTCGCATCATTGCTTCCAGGCTGAGCTTCTGTAATTCCTGTAAACCATTCTCTTTTATGGCGATTTCTTCCAAAATCTTTGTAACTTGCTCTTGTGTAAAGTGTAGGTTTTTCATCTTCTAAATTTTTAAGTTTCGCAACCTTAAATTTAGAAAAATCTCACTTTACACACTTTTTGGGATAGTATCTAATAAACCTTAAATATTGAATTAATTTTTTCTTAACATTGTAGCTGGAATGCGACCATTTTTAAGCAGATAGGCAAGCTTCGGGGATTTTTTTTTAAAAGTTTTTTTTCATTTTAATTTCTGACACTTTAAAAGTTCCTGTCGGGGTGATTAAAAGTGTAATAAATGTCCTCCGTTTTTGAATTGTATTTTCTGTATCAAGAAATGGTCGTTTTGACTTATATTTGAATCAGTAGTTTATTGTAGATCGCATGCCAATTTACGTTTGAGTTAACATAATTAAACCACCAACCAAAATCAGAATTATGAAGAAGCATCATGCATTGCTGAAAGTTCTGTTTCTGTTGCTTGGCCTGGCAATCGGTTCTCAGGGATTTTCCCAGGGAGTCAGGATTTCGGGTAAAGTAACAGATGCAAATGATGGACAATCCATACCCGGGGTTACCATCTTAGTTAAGAATACCTCTACAGGTACCATCACTGACATTGATGGAAAATACTCACTTCAAGTGGATCCGGGTGCAACCCTGGTTTTTTCTTTTGTGGGGTATAATACACAGGAGGTTGTTGTCGGCGCCCAGACTACCCTGAATGTTGTACTGGTGCCTTCGGTGACGGAGCTTGAAGAGGCTGTGATTATCGGTTACGGAGCGGTAAAGAAAAGTGACGCAACGGGCTCTGTAGCCGTGGTTTCGTCAAAGGATTTTAACCGCGGAGCCATCACCACGCCCCAGGAACTGCTGGTAGGAAAATCTACCGGTGTGGTCATCACCAGCAGCGGCGGAGCCCCCGGAGCCGGAGCCACCATCCGGATCAGGGGAGGATCCTCTCTGAATACTTCCAATGACCCGTTGATCGTCATTGATGGTGTTGCCATCGACAACACCGGCGTTTCGGGAACCAACAACATTCTGTCAACGATCAATCCCAATGATATTGAATCGTTCACAGTGCTGAAAGATGCTTCTGCAACTGCCATTTACGGTTCAAGGGCTTCCAACGGGGTGATCATCATTACTACGAAAAAAGGCACATCGGCTGGTAATAAGGAGATAAAAATCAGTTACAATGGTACGATTGGTTACAATACCATTCCCAATACCATCGAAGTGCTTTCGGGAGATGAACTCCGCGAACTGGCCACTGATCTGAAAGATCAGGGTTTTTCCGGTCTCAATGATGATGTGCTGAAGCGTTTGGGCAACGAAAACACCGACTGGCAGAGTGAGATTTACCGGAATGCCATTACCCAGGACCACAACCTGAGTTTCTTCGGCAACCTGAAATCGCTGCCTTACCGTGCTTCATTCGGCTACACCGATCAGGACGGAATTCTGCGCGAAACCAATATGAACAGGGTTACAGGAGCGTTGTCGTTGAATCCGACACTACTCGACGAACACCTGAAAGTTGACATCAACTTCAAAGGAAGTCAGGAAAAGCAGCAGTTTGCCGACTGGGGAGCCGTGGGATCAGCTGTCGCATACGACCCCACACAACCTGTACGTAACGGAAATACCCGTTTTGGCGGCTATTTTACCTGGGTTAACCTCAGCGATGTGTTGCCCGACGGTTCTATGGATCCAAACGGAGAGCCCAACCCCATCGGCGTAAGCAACCCGGTTGCGCTGCTTGAACAGACCGATAACAATTCAACCGTGAACCGCGCCATTGGTAACGCGCAGTTTGATTATAAAATGCATTTCCTACCCGAATTAAGGGCAATCCTCAACCTGGGTTTCGATTATTCAACGAGTGAAGGCGTGAACAATGCTCCTGCAAATGCCGCTTTCACTTTCCGTGACGGAATCGGGCGTTTTACCGATTATTCTCAGGATAAAAAGATGCAGCTGCTTGACTTTTACTTCAACTATGTAAAAGATCTGCCTTCCATCTCCAGTAAGATTGATGCGACTGCCGGTTACTCATGGCAGCATTTCCAGCGGGAAGGAACCAACTGGGTACGTACCGCCCAGGGAAATGAAGACGGCGACAGCCTGCGTTACACCGATTATATCAATGAGAACTTCCTGGTTTCATTCTTCGGAAGGCTGAACTACAGCCTGATGGATAAATACCTGATCACCTTCACCCTGCGTAATGACGGATCGTCAAGGTTCTCGGAAGATAACCGCTGGGGACTTTTCCCGTCGGTTGCTTTTGCATGGAAGATGAACCACGAAGGTTTCCTCAAACAGTATGATAAACTCACCGACCTTAAACTCAGGTTGGGCTGGGGGGTAACCGGTCAGCAGGATATTTCGGATAATTATTATCCATATCTGGCCATCTATCAGATCAGTGATCCTACTGCAGCATACCAGTTTGGTGATCAGTGGTATCTAACTTACCGGCCAAACCGCTATGACAAAAACATCAAGTGGGAGTCAACCACCACTTATAACATCGGATTCGATTACGGCTTTTTCGATAACCGCGTAACCGGTGCCATTGACGCCTATTTCAGGGAAACAGAGGATCTGATTGCCAATATTCCCATTGCATCAGGAACCAACTTCTCAAATTACCTGACCACCAATGTGGGTACCCTTGAGAATCGTGGTGTTGAGTTTATGATTGACGTGAAGCCGGTGGTAACCAAAAATGTTTCCTGGAATATCGGATACAATGTTTCGTTCAACAGGAATGAAATCACCAAACTGCTCCTTACCGATGATCCGGACTTTAACGGCGTAGCAACCGGAGGTATCAGCGGAGGTGTGGGTAACTTTATCCAGCGCAACACGGTAGGCTATCCGGCAAACTCTTTTTACGCTTTCCAGCAGGTATATGATGTCAACGGCATGCCGATTGAAGGATTGTACATCGACAGAAGCGGTGAGGGCGGAAATATAGCAGGAAACGAAGACAATAAATACTACTATAAAAAGCCTGCTCCCGATGTGGTGATGGGATTGACTTCCAGCTTCAGGTATAAGAATTTCGACGCCATGGTATCGGCCAGGGTTAACCTTGGAAATTATGTTTACAACAACGTTGCTTCCGACAGGGCTGTATACAGCAGTCTCTACAATCAGTCGGGCTTCTTCAATAACCTGCCTACCCAGGTTAACCGTACCAAGTTCCGTAATCCTCAGTACTGGTCAGATTTTTATATTGAAAATGCATCATTCCTGAGGCTTGACAATATCAGCATCGGATATAATGTTGAAAAGCTCTTCACGGAGAAACTGGATGCCCGGTTCAGCCTTGCGGTTCAGAATGCATTTGTCATTACAAAATACAACGGACTGGATCCTGAAGTTGACGGTGGGATTGACAACAATATCTATCCCCGCGCCAGGACTTTCGTTTTGGGTATAAATGTTAACTTTTAATTGATGAGCAAGATGAAAAAGTATCTCAAAATAGCATTGGCTGCCCTTGCGATGGTAGTCCTTACAACATCATGTCTGAAGGACCTGGATGTTGAACCCCTGGATGAGAACCTGCCGGTAGCCACCAACGTTTTTGATTCTCCGGAAGCTTACATGCAGGCATTGGCCAAATTGTATGCCTCCTATGCCGTGAGTGGTCAGGAAGGCCCCTCGGGTAAGCCCGACATTGAAGGTATTGATGAAGGTTTTTCCAATTACCTGCGTCAGTACTGGAACGCCCAGCAGCTCTCCACCGATGAGGCGGTAATGGCCTGGAACGATGCAACCATTAAGGATTTTCACTGGCAGACCTGGGCGCCGAATGATGTATTTATCGCGGCCCTTTATGCCAGGGTATTCTACACCATCTCGATATCAAACGAATACATCAGGAATGCTGCCGGTAAGGAAGAATATAAAGAATTCCTTGCCGAGGCCCGCTTTATCAGGGCACATTCATACTGGCATGCGCTCGATTTGTTCGGCAGTCCCGGTTTTGTTACCGAAGATGATGCGCCCGGCGCATTCTTCCCCCGTCAGATCGGCCGTACCGAGCTTTTCAATTATATTGAATCGGAGCTGAAGGCCATTGAAAACGACCTTGGCAACCCCCGGTTTATGTATGGCCGTGCCGATAAAGCCGCTGCCTGGATGCTGATGGCAAAATTGTATCTGAATGCAGAGGTTTATACCGGGCAAAACCGTTATGCCGATGCTGTCACTTATCTTGAAAAGGTGCTGGATGCCGGATATACCCTGGCTCCTGCTTATTCAGACAACTTCATGGCCGACAACCACACCAGTCCCGAAATGATCTTTTCTATCAACTACGACGGTGAATTTACCCGTTCATTTGGCGGAATGGTTTATCTGATTCATGCTGCCATCGGCGGAACCATGCCTGCTGATGAGTTTGGAGTTGGCGGCGGCTGGGGCGGATTACGGACCACCAAAGCTTTTGTTCAGAAGTTTTATCCGGATGTTGTAAACGGTATTTACAGCACTCCCCGCCCACGCAATTATAAAAACAGCTACCCGGTAATTTATGTACCTGGTAACTATATGATTCCGGAATGGGATCCTGCAAATTCCGCCCAGCTCGCTTCTGTGAACAGCGATGGCAATTACGAAGGTTACATCTGGGTTGAAGCCGGAAAAGAATTCAAATTTACCGATGGACCCTCATGGGATGTAAATTACGGTGACGACGGATTTGATGGTACACTCGATCCGGGTGGAGCAAATATAATACCTGCCGAAACGGGTTACTACAAACTCAATGTGAACCTCAATGATCTGACTTACACCATGGTGAAAACGGACTGGGGTATAATCGGATCTGCCACAGAAGGCCTATGGGATTATGATCAGAACATGACTTATGATCCGGCCACCGGATTGTGGAATGCAATTCTCGACCTTACAGCCGGGGAAGTAAAATTCAGGGCCAATGATGGCTGGGACATTAATTATGGTGATTCAGGACTCGATGGTATTCTGGATGCCGGCGGTGACAACATTGCAATACCCGAAGCAGGTACCTATGTGTTTGCCATGAAGCTCGGCACACCCGATTATACTTACTCTATAACCCGCACTGCATTCGACAAACGTGCCATGTTCTGGACCGATGGCCAGACCCTTGAAATCAACGACATTGGTCAGTTTACTGAAGGTTATGCCATTACCAAGTTCAAAAATGTGAACAAGGACGGTTCGCCGGCACGCTTCCCGCATCCCGATTATGTATGTACCGATTACCCGGTATTCCGTCTGGCAGATGCTTACCTGATGTATGCAGAAGCAGTGAAGCGTGGTGGTGGCGGAAGCGAAGGACGCGCGCTTGAACTGGTTAACCAGGTGCGTACCCGTGCTTACGGATCTGTTGATGGAAACATTTCAGCAGGAGAGCTTACCCTCGATTTCATCCTTGATGAGCGTGCCCGTGAACTTTACTGGGAAGGCCACCGCAGGACCGACCTTATCCGTTATGACAAGTTTACCACTTCAGCTTATCTGTGGCCCTGGAAGGGTAAAGTGCCCAATGGCACCGCGACCGGAAGCTTCAGGAATCTTTATCCCATTCCTGCTGCTGAAATGTCGGCCAATCCGAACCTGCAGCAGAACACTGGTTATTAATCTTATTAAATTTCAGATATCATGAAAAAAACACTGTTTTTCATCATAGCACTTGCCGGAATACTGGTATTCAATTCCTGCGAGAAGAGAGAGCTGGAGCCGGTTCTGGATATGGAAAAGACCATAAATCCGGTGATTTCCTCGCCCGGCAATAATGCAGAGTACATCCTGCTCGAAGCACAGGAGGATGCCTTATGGGCCAACATTACATGGGATCCGGCTGAATACAATGTTGAAGCAGGACGTAACTGGAACCTGATCAATCCGGATAAACTGGGTGCTGTTACCTATACTGTTCAGCTTGATACGGAAGCGGATAATTTCAGCAGTCCCCTCGGGCTTACCGCTACCACCGAGACCAGTTATTCCATGACCATAGCCGAATTAAACGGCAAATTGATAAATATGGGTCTGGCCACGGGCGAAGCGCATAACCTGGTTTTACGTATTATCGCCGATGTGACTGATGGCTCCACATACGATAACGCGGTATCGGAAACCATCAAGATGAAGGTTACCCCTTATGCGGCTGAAATCGTTTATCCTCCAATTTATCTGCTCGGAGATGCTACCGCACCCGGATGGGATAATGCCAATGCTTTACCGTTGCATGCTTTCAACGAAACGCAGTTTGCCATCGTTGCCAATCTGGCCGGCGAAGGTAAATTCCTGAAGTTCATCCAGACCCTGGGTGCCTGGGCTCCGCAATGGGGTACCGATGGAACCGGTACCGGAGAAAGTGGTCCTTTGGTATTCCGCCCCACAGAGGATGAACCGGATCCTGCGGGCATTCCTGCCCCGGCAGCAGCCGGCGACTACAGGATATTTGCCGATATTGAAGCACTTACCTATACCATTACCAAGGCTTCTGAAACGCTCTATCTGCTGGGCGACGGAACTCCGGCCGGATGGGATAATACTGCCGCACTGCCGATGACCAAATTGGCTCCCGGACTGTTTGAGATTACAGTGAACCTCGCTGGCGGAAGCACTTACTTCAAATTCATTGAAACGCTCGGACAGTGGTCACCTCAATACGGAACGGATGACAGCGGAACAGGCGATGCAGGCAATCTGGTATTCAGGCCTACTGAAAATGAACCTGATCCTCCTGCAATTCCGGTACCTGCCATTGCCGGTAGCTACAAGATTACAGTTGATCTTGCTAAAATGAAGTATACTGCCGTGATGGCAAATTAATAATTGGTAATTTCTTTATTGAACAGCAGGCTATCCGCAAGGGTAGCCTGCCGTTTTAATGAAAGGCAGGTTTTTGTAATTGCTGGTGGTATAACCGGATTGTTGTACTTTTGCAACTCAGCTGAAGTTTATGGGTAGAAAAGTTAAAAATGAGGGCCCCCTCATCCTCGAAAATGTTGAGATCATTGATGCCGGTGCTGAAGGAAAAGCCATTGCAAGGGTAAATGAAATGGTGGTATTTGTGCCTTTTGTGGTGCCAGGAGATGTGGTCGACATCAGGATAGTTTCGCGCAAACGCAGGTTTTTTGAAGGCAGGGCGGTGAAATTTCATAAATTCTCAGATATGAGGGTGGACCCTGTTTGCAGCCATTTCGGAATCTGTGGCGGTTGCAAATGGCAGGTAATGGATTACAGCCGGCAGTTGTATTACAAGCAGAAACAGGTACAGGATAATTTCAGCAGGATCGGACACCTTGAGTTTCCGGGCATAATGCCCATAAAAGGGGCTGCTCACACCGAATACTACCGCAATAAACTGGAGTATACTTTTTCCACCCACCGCTGGCTTACCGATGAGGAAATGAATATCCCTCCTGAAGCGCGTGATATGAATGCCCTGGGTTTCCATATTCCAGGAATGTTCGACAGGGTGCTGGATATTCAGCATTGCTATCTTCAATCAAATATCTCTAACCGGATACGACTGGCATTGAAAGATTTTGCCATCAACAGGCAGATTTCATTTTATAATATCAGAAACTTTGAAGGTGACCTGAGGAACCTGATTGTCAGGAACTCCAATACCGGCGATCTGATGGTGATCGTTGTTTTCGGAACAGACGACCCCGGTAGGATAGAAACAGTCATGCGGTTTGTTTCTGACCGTTTTCCTGAAATCACATCGCTCTTTTATGTTGTCAACCAGAAGCACAATGATACGATCAATGACCTGATTCCGGTGCTTTACAGCGGAATTCCGCACATGACGGAAGCTATGGACGGCCTTGAATTCAGGATTGGTCCCTTGTCTTTTTTTCAGACCAATTCAGTTCAGGCGCTGGAGCTGTATACCATCACCCGGGAATTTGCCGGCCTCACAGGAACAGAAACAGTTTATGATCTGTATACCGGAACAGGTACAATTGCAAATTTTATCGCTCATCGTGCCGGGCGGGTTGTGGGGATTGAGTATGTGGAGCCTGCTGTGCGGGATGCGCGGATGAATTCGGAGCTGAATGCTATTTCGAATACCGTTTTTTATTCGGGCGATATGGCTAAAGTGCTGACTTCTGAATTTATTATGAGTAACGGTAAGCCGGATGTGGTGATCACAGATCCGCCCAGGGCCGGTATGCACGAAAAGGTGATAAAAAGCATCCTGGAAGCGGCGCCGCAAAAGATTGTTTATGTGAGCTGCAATCCCGCCACCCAGGCCCGCGACATTAGTCTGATGGCGGCGCAATACCGGATTTCAAAGGTGCAGCCTGTGGATATGTTTCCGCATACCCACCATGTGGAGAATGTCTGTCTGCTGGAGCTCAGGTGATTCACCGGCACTAAGGCCTGAAAGATTTGATCTGTCCGGCAAGTTCGTTCAGGTCCGGATTTTCTCCTTTAAAGATTATATGGGCTTTTTCATAAAATAAGGCTCTTTGTTCCAGATGCCGCGTTACCCAGGGTAGCAGTTGGTCATGGCCGATTTTCTTAATCAGCGGCCGGTTAGTTTTAGATTGGGAGAGCCGCTTCACAATGGATACAGGATTGAGTTTTATATAAACGGTTATGCCGCTGCGCTGCATAAGACTGAGATTGTCGAAATAACAAGGCGCGCCGCCTCCTGTGGCAATCACCGTGTTAACCCTGCCGGCCAGCGATCTGATGACTGAATGCTCCAGAATCCTGAATGCATCCTCTCCTTCACTGTCAAAGATCTCTTCGATGGTTTTTCCGGTCATCGATGCAATCAGCTCGTCGGTGTCTTCAAATGCATATCCGAGCATTCGGGCAAGTTTTCGTCCGGCGGTCGATTTGCCGCTGCCCATATAGCCGATCAGGAAAACTGGTTTTGACATGAATTAAATGAATCTGACAGACAAAAATAGCATTATTCCCGGAAATGGACTGCCAAGGAGATGCGGAATACGCAGGACGGATATCTGCTTATTTTTGTAACTTTATACCCTTATGGCATAATTTCAGGTTTACAGAGGATAACTATCATAATGATTTCAACCATTCATCAGATACTGGCGCGATATTGGGGATACAGTGCCTTCAGGCCCATGCAGGAGGAGATTATCCTGTCGGTATTGTCGGGGCACGATACGCTTGCCCTGCTGCCCACCGGAGGAGGCAAGTCGTTGTGTTTCCAGGTGCCCGGAATGGTGACAGCGGGCATTACCCTAGTAATCACGCCCCTGATTGCCCTGATGAAAGACCAGGTTGAAAACCTGAAAAGCAAAGGAATTCCTGCCGAAGCTATCTATTCCGGAATGACTCCCAGGGAAGTTGAACTTGCCATGAATCATGTACTGCACGGTCAGGCGCGTTTCCTTTACCTGTCACCCGAGCGGCTGCTTACCGAACGGTTTCTCACGGCGCTTGAGCATATCAAAGTCGGAATGATTGCAGTGGACGAAGCTCATTGCATATCTCAATGGGGCTACGACTTCAGGCCGCCCTACCTGCGCATTGCAGAATTACGCGACCGTCTGCCCGGTGTTCCCGTGCTGGCCCTTACTGCCACGGCAACCCGGAAAGTGGTGAATGATATTCAGGATAAGCTCAGATTTTCGCAATACCATGTGTTTGAACGCAGTTTCGAGCGCAATAACCTTGCTTATGTCGTTTCGAGGACGGAGAATAAAACTGACCGTCTTCTCAGAATTTGTACAAATGTTAAAGGAAGCGGAATTATATATGTGCGTAACCGGAGGAAAACCAGGGAAGTTGCAGGGTTGCTGGCGAGAAGCGGTATCAGGGCAGACTACTACCACGCGGGTCTGGATCCCCGTGAAAGGGAGAAGAAGCAGGATGCCTGGAAAAGTGGTTCGATCCGGGTTATGGTTTCTACCAATGCCTTCGGCATGGGAATCGATAAGCCGGATGTGAGGTTTGTGGTGCACCTGGATCTGCCCGATAGCCCTGAAGCCTATTTTCAGGAGGCCGGAAGGGCCGGCAGGGACGAGAAAAAAGCTTTTGCCGTGCTGCTTTTCGAAGAAGCCGATATCCTGGATGCCCGCCATAACCTTGACCTTTCATATCCTGAACCTGAGTTCATCCGCAGGGTTTATAAAGCCCTCGGAAACTATCTGAACCTGGTTCCCGGTACCGGTCGCGATACTACGCATGTATTTGATATCAACAATTTTTGCAACCAGTACGATTTTAAGCCGGTTATGGCTTATAACTCCCTTAAATTCATTGAAAGAGAGGGATTTATTGTGATGAATGAGGCAATGTCAACCCATTCTAAACTTGTATTTAATGCCCGTAAGGATGACCTCTACCGTTTTCAGGTTGAACATGCGGCATTTGATCCGCTCATCAAAATGATCCTTCGCTCTTACGGCGGGGTATTTTCGGAGCCCGCTTCCATCAGCGAGGCAGAATTGGGACAGCGCCTGTCAATCCCTGCTGAAACAGTGACTCAACTGCTCACGCGACTGCATCAGCTGGATATCCTTACTTATGTCCCCCGGACCGATAAACCTCAGATTACTTTTTCGAGTGAACTGATAAAGGCTGAGGATCTCCGGATTTCACCTCAGTTTTATCATGAAAGAAAGCAGGAAGCAGTTCAAAGGCTCGATGCCATCATTAATTATGTATCAACATCGAACCGCTGCCGGAGTCAGATGCTGATCTCCTATTTCGGTCAGTCCGACAGCCGTCGGTGCGGAATTTGTGATGTCTGCATCGAAAGGAATAAGGCAAACCTCAGTGAACTGGAATTCAATAATATTCTTGAAGTCATCAAACCTATGCTGAAAGCGGCTCCCTGCAGCCTGAAGGAGCTGACAAATGCCTGTCCCAGGATCAGTGAGGAAAAAGTGATCAATGCGGTAACCTGGCTGACCGATAATGATAAAATTGATGTTGTATCGGATGGATTCTTCAGATGGAGATCAGGAAATGAGGATCAGTGAGCGGCTGCCTGACAGGGATTTTTACATGGATGGCGATGTGGTCGGAATATCAAAACGACTGCTGGGCATGAAGATTGTTTCCAATACCCCTGATGGTATCTGTTCGGGCATTATCACTGAAACGGAGGCTTATGCAGGGGAAACCGACCGTGCATCGCATGCCTTTGGCGGAAGGTTGACGCAGCGCACCGAAGTGATGTATCGCGAGGGTGGTATCGCCTATGTCTACCTCTGTTATGGCTTGCATTCCCTTTTGAATGTTGTTACCGGTCCGGCCGGATTGCCCCATGCAGTGCTCCTCAGGGGGATTCTTCCGCTTGAGGGCATCGGCATTATGGGCGGAAGGGTAAAACGAAGCATTAATGTGCACAAAGATGGTCTTGGCCCCGGAAAGCTTACAAGGCTGTTAGGCGTTGGTAAAAGTCACAATGGAACAGATCTGAAATGTAACGGGCTTCTTTGGATAGAAAAATCGGGATTGTCAATAACTGAAAGCATGATAACTTCAGGGCCGAGAATCGGTATTGATTATGCCGGTGAAGACGCCGGGCTGCCATACCGTTTCCTTTTAGATGTTGTCCAGGTGGAAAGAGAAATTAAAAAAGCCGGCCTTATGTAAGGCCAGCCTTTAAACCGTTGCTTACCGGCAGCTTATTTTACATTCTTGGAGAGCTCAGCACCTGGTTTGAACTTAACAACTTTCTTGGCAGCAATCTTGATTTCTTTTCCGGTCTGAGGGTTACGGCCTTTGCGGGCAGCGCGTTTCGAAACCGAGAATGAACCAAATCCTACAAGAGCTACGCGGTCACCTTTTTTAAGGCTTTTTGAAGTAGCTGAGATGAAAGCGTCAAGGGCTTTTTTGGAATCGGCTTTGGTGAGCCCTGAGTCTGCTGCAATGGCAACAATTAATTCCTGTTTGTTCATCGTTTCCTGATTTAAATGAATACTTTGTTGGATAACCTAACGCAAATATAAGCTATTCCTGCCTAAAATCAAGTGTTTTAGGAAAAAACCTTTAAAAAAGTTAATAAAACCGGGAGTTTGTTAATAACTCGGGCTAAAAAAGGCTCTAAAATCAAGCAAAACCGGCGCTAAACCGCTTCAGAAGGGGTTTTGAAGACAATCCCGGTCGTTCTCAGCCCTCTTAAAAATTCACTGGCCTGCATGGCTTTTTTACCGGCCGGTTGAATGGTTATGATTTCTATATACTGATCGCTGCAGGCAACAAAGAGCCGGTTATCCGAAACAATTTTTGCATGACCCGGAGCGGTTCCGGCTATTTCACCGGTCAGGGCCGATCTGAGCACCTTTACTTCCCTGCCGGCAGTTTCTCCCTTGAGGAATGAAATAGCGCCGGGATAAGGGCTTAAACCGCGTATATGGTTATGGACATCCCCGGCGGTTTTATCCCAGCTGATGAAGCACTGTTCTCTGAAAATACGGGGAGCGTTTCTGAGGGGTTCATTGCTCACAGGCTGAGCAATAGGGGCGCATTTTCCTGAAGCTATATTTTCAATGGTTTTTATAACAAGCGCAGCTCCGGTCTCCTTCAGCCTGTCATGCAACTCACCGGCCGTTTCATCCGGACCAACAGTTAATTCCGACCTCAGAATGACTTTGCCGGTGTCAATGCCTTCATTGATGAAAAAGGTGGTAACTCCGGTAACGGTTTCCCCGTTCATGACAGCATGATTGATGGGGGCTGCTCCGCGGTACTGCGGCAGGAGGGAAGCATGAAGATTGAAACATCCCAGCGCCGGCAGCGACCACACCGCTTCAGGCAACTTCCTGAATGCGACAACCACGAAAAGATTTGCTCCCAGCTCTTTCAATTCAGCGATAAATAAAGGATCGTTCAGCTTTTCGGGCTGAAATACCCTGATACCATGCTCCAGGGCGTACTGCTTTACCGCTGACTGCCGGATTTTTAGCCCGCGCCCGGCTGGTTTGTCGGGAACCGTTACCACTCCTGAAACCTTGTAGCCCGATTCAACAATACGCTGCAGCGAAGCAACGGCGAATTCAGGCGTGCCCATAAATATTATATTGATGTCGTTCATACTGCCCGGGCTTGAGCGTTTAATAATTGCGAAATTACTGCTTTTCTGCGGATGGCCTTAAATAAAAACACCCGGTTGGTTTCCGGGTGTTTAAGTGTCTTTTGTCCGATGATTATTGTCCTTTAAGCCGGGCAATATATTTTTCAACATCCCTGGATTCGGCACTGCGCGGAAAATCTATACGGATTCGCTCATAAGCTTCAAGCGCTTTCTCAGTATTACCGGCTTCTTCGTAAGCCCAGGCTGCTTTCTGCAGGAAGAGGGGAGTGGTAAAGTCGTTAATATATGTGTCCGCTGCTTTCAGATAATAATCAGCCGCTTCTCCGGTTTTTCCAAGCTCCATGTATGCGTCACCGATTGCCCCTTTGGCCATCGGGAGAACCATGTTATCTTTAATTTTGAATTTCTGCAGGTGGCTGATGGCTTCTTCATACTGACCTTCGTTCAGGTAGATGATACCGGCATAATAGTGAGCAAGTTTTGCGGATCTGGTAATCCCGTAATCATCGATAATTCCCAAAAATCCCGGGTACATTCCGTCGCCGTTCAATGCAAGCTTCAGGGAGTCCATTTCAAAATATTTCTCAGCCATGAACATCTGCGATTGAGCTTCCTTTTCACGGGGCATCAGGTAGAAACGCTGAAAACCAAAATATGCTAAAACCAACAGCGCGATGGCACCTGCAATAATTCCGAGGAGTTTCTGATTTCTTTCAATAAAAACTTCTGATTTGCTGAGGGCTTCCTCAACGGCCATGATTTTTTCTTCTGTGTTGTCGGTCTTTTTTGCCATTGCTTTAAAAATTAGTCGCGCAAAAGTAAGGCTTTTTTTTTATTTGACAAAAGGGGATTTTTTCCGTTTAAGATATTGGTCCGTTTGCCGGTTGCATTTCATTTTAAACTGATTTCTTGACTGACTGGTGGATTTTTTATACTTTTACAAAATGAACTTCATAAACCAATTAAATAGCTGATATTATGGGAAAAGGAGACAAAAAGACCAGGCGTGGGAAAATCATCATGGGTTCCCATGGCGTTACAAGGCCAAAAAGAATCAGGAAAACCACTCCCCTGGCAGTTGCTGCAAAACCGGAGCCTGTTGCAGATGAACCCAAGGCTAAACCAAAGGCAGCGCCCAAAGTAGTGGTGAAAGATGCTGAACCTAAGCCCAAAACTGTTAAGAAGCCGAAAGTAACGGCAAAAGCGGATGACACAGCCGAACCCGGCGAATAAAAATATGTTGCTTTACCAGTCAGGCCTCCGGATTTATCCCGGGGGCTTTTTATTTTCTGCTTACCAACTCCTTGAACAACCTGCCCCGTTCTTCAAAGTTTTTGAAACGATCGTAACTCGAAGCCGCCGGGGAAAGCAGGCATACCCCTCCGGCCGGTGTGACTGATGCCGCCTTCTCAACCGCAAGGTCAAATTCGCTGATAAAAAAGGTTGAAGGATTGCACTTTTTAAACTGTCTGAGCAATCCTGAGATCCGTTCACCGGCGGGACCAGTCAGAATGATGTTTTTGATTCCGGATTTGCAGATAAAATCAGCCAGACCGGTGTAATCAATTCCTCTGTCATGCCCTCCGAGGATAAGGGTGTCAACGTTTTTCAGCGTGGCAACCGCTGCCATGGCAGCTTCGGGAATGGTGGAGATGGAATCATTGTAAAAAACCTTTCCTGAAAAGTTACCGACATATTCAATCCTGTGTTCCAAAGGTGTGAACGTGGCCACCCCTTCGGCAATGGCGGCAGACGGTATATTCATCATGCTGGCTGCAGAGGCGGCTGATATGATATTACGGAGATTATGGGTGCCAGCCAGTTTACATCCATGTTCTGAGGAAAGAAGGATCCTCTCCGCGCCGTTGTTTCTCAGTACAATGTGATTTCCGGATATTCCGGCGCCATCGCCGGGAAAATCACCGGTATAAACGGGGAACTTTCTGCCCGGAATGCGCAGTTCTTCCATGAGTTTCTGGATATTGACATCCGAGCCATCATAAAGAAATGCATCATTGAACTGCTGCTTCAGCGCGATCTGAAATTTTGCCAGCTGATAGTGCCTGAATGAAGCGTAATGATCGAGGTGCTCCTGGAAAAGGTTCAGCAGTATGCTTATCGCCGGGGCCCGGGTAATGTATTCAAGCTGGTGTGACGATAATTCACTGATAATCCTGGTTGCAGGTGTTATTTTGTCAGCAAGGTCAAAAAGCGGAACGCCGATGTTGCCGGCCAGCAGGGTGTCGCTGGTGTATGTCCGGATAATGTGGTGCAGCAGGCTCGAAGTGGTGCTTTTCCCTTTGGTACCCGTGATCCCTGCCATCCGGGGAGCATATGCCCGGAGAAAAAGATCGGTTTGCGAACTGATTCTGTCCGGATTAAATGAGACCCCGCTTTTATAAAGAGATATTCCCGGCGACTTGATGACCAGGTCGAAATGGTTAAGCCTGTCAAGGTATCCCGGTCCGGTGATGACGGTCAGTTTTTCATTATTCAGCTCCGGATGCTTATGCACAATCAAAGGATCGGCGTCAGCAACGGTAAGCGGCAGCTGCGGGCAGCACTGATTCAGCAACCTGAGCGTTGACTGCCCTTCGCGGCCATAACCGAGTATCAGCACCGATTTGCCGTTGGTGACTGACATTATCAGGCTTTTCATTGTAATGCTTCTTTTAGCAGGTTTAACAGTTTCGGCGGGACGCAGTGTTCTGAATTCAATGCACTGAAGTTTACTTCCGGATTAAAGCGTCCCCTGATTCCTTCATACCTTTCCAGCAGCAACGGCAATTCCTCCGGCCTGTGCTGTTGCAGCATCATCTGCAGGGCATTGTTTACCTCGTCAATTGTCCCGACGCACTCGAAAGGCTTGTTTTCGGCAATGCCGCACAGCTCGTCGAAAGTATCCTGCATTTCAGGATCATTGAGCATGTCGTGCCCCAGCATCCGTGCAGTTTTCCGGATGCCTGCGAAAGGCGAAAGGATGATGGATGTAAAAAGGCATTTCGGACATTTTCCGCACCAGCTGTCGGTTTTACTGCCGGCATTGCAACTCCTGAAAACCTTGTGATATTGTTTCAGGCCGGAAAAAATTTTAGCGATCTGAAGTTCACCCAGCGGCCGCAGGAAACTGAAGTAATTAAAGCCGGGTGAGATATAGTTGCTGCAATAATCCCTGAAAGCAGATTCAAACTCGAAGGATTTGGAATACTGATGATTGATTTTTGTCCCCGGAACGGTTGCCTCATTTGCACTGGATTCGTTCGAAAGGGCAATATGTCTGTAGCCTGAAAGCAGCGCGGCCATCAGGGTATAGAATGCCAGCATGGCTGAAAACGGGGTGTGGCCGTTCAGAAATCCCTGTTCATTGAGTTTCAGCAGTAAAGGGTCAATATTTCTTTGAATGGTGAAAATGTTGTCATTGGTGAAGCCTCCGGCTGTTGCGGAATGAACCGTTGCTCCCCTGGGATTCATGATCAGCGGCATGATGTTTCTGTTGCCCTGTTTCAGCAGTTCCAGCGTTACCACCGAATCTTTTCCGCCGCCCAGCGGGACAAGTATCCCCTCGCTCAGGTTTACGGGGAAAGATCTGAATTGATCAGTACCCTCAGGGATGATTTCAACAAAGGAGACGGCGTCAACTGAAAGTGAATTCATATAAAAGAATTCTCCCATTCCGTTGTAGTAGAGCTTTTTCCACCATTGAACCTGTTCAGATGTCAGAAAAGCCGGTTTTACCCGTATCACCGGGGCGCAACTGGCTTTCCAGTAACTGATCAGTTCAATCATCCCGATATTGAAAGCGATATTATTCAGCAATCCCGGTTGATTGATTGCATAATCCAGGGATTCCGGCTGCAGGTTTCGGACGGGGATGAACGCTGTGGGCCTGAAAGTGTATCCGGGCCCCAGGTTAAAGACAAATTCCATGTAAACACCTTCCGGAGTTACTTCCACGCTGAAATGTTGATATTCAAAAACGGGAAACTCCTCCCTGAGTCTCAGAAATAATTCTGAATGATCGGATTTTTGCATTTGTGGTGTGGTATGGAATTTGTAATTACCGTAATGTCTCCGTTTGCAAAATTAGTGAATAGGCCTGTTGTATTGGCCGGATAAACCGGAGATAAACGTTTTAATTGTTGCAGTTTGACCGGAAAATTGTTAAATTTGAAGAAAAGCAGACGAATTGACAGCCTGATTCCCGGACAACGAGCAATGACTAACAGTAAAAAAGTGAAACAATGGAACCAATCAAAATAAAACCTCTTGCCGGCCGGATACTGATCTCCGTGCCATTCCTGCAGGACTTTTATTTCCGGAAGTCTGTGGTTTTGCTTGCTGATCACAGTGAGGAAGGGTCATTCGGGATCATTATCAATAAGCCTGTAGATGTGAAATTAAGTGATGTAGCCGTTGATTTTGCCGGATTCGATGCACCGGTTTACCTGGGTGGTCCTGTTAAAACCGACAGTCTGTTCTTCATTCATACACGTCCCGACATCATTGATGATGGCGTTAAAATCCTTGAAGGATTGTATTGGGGCGGGAATATTGAAACCGTGAAGACCCTGATACGCGAGAAGCGCTTGAGCAGGGAAGATATCCGCTTCTTTGTCGGTTATGCCGGTTGGATGGCCAATCAGCTCGATCAGGAGCTGGAGGAAAACTCATGGGTGGTTTCGATGACCGACCTTAACCAGATTATAAAAACCAATCCTGTTGACCTGTGGAATCAAACCCTCAGGAAGCTTGGACGGGAGTATAAATTATGGGTCAATTACCCCCCTGATCCATTGATGAACTAAGCACCCGCAAAAGCGGCTATTTGCCTGATAAAACTCCCGATCAGTCCCGGTTTCAGCAGTATTGTAAAAACAAGTCCGAACAGCGCCCCCCAGAAATGGGCATCGTGCCCTATGTTGTCGTTTCCCTTTTTGGCCATATAAGCGGAATAGCCTAAGTAGAGCGCTCCGAAAATAAATGCCGGAATATCAACCGGAATAAAGATGAAACGGATGGGTGACAACGGATTAATCAGTATGGCGGCAAACACGACTGCAGCAACTGCTCCCGATGCCCCGACTGCCTGGTAAAACTGGTTGTCTTTATGTTTGGCAAAGGAGGGTACGGATGAGAAAAGAATACCTCCGGCATAAAGAAGAATGAAGAAGTAATAAGCTTTTAAGCCGAAAATCACGGAGTAATAATGCTCAACGGCTTTGCCAAAGGAGAACAATACAAACATATTTACTGCCAGATGCACCCAGTCGGCGTGCACAAACCCGTGTGTGATAAAGCGGTAACCCTGCCGGTGGTTATTGATCATAAACGGGCTGAAGAGCAACCTGCCGAAAAAGCGGGGATCATTGAATGCAAGCAGCGAAATCACTGCCGTGATTACAATAATGATGATGGTTATCATGGAGTCAGGCTTATTGCGGCATTGCTGTATGGTCAATTTCTGATCCCAGCATGCTGTGGGGAATCATATAAACCAGGAAGAGTACAATAGCCGCAACAAGGGCCCAGCCTCTTTTTTCCGGATTTTTCCAAAGCATATACAAAGCCAGGAGCCAGAAAATAAATGCTACCGCTGTTTTATTGTCAGTCATGTCCCCGAACTTGAAAATACCCTGCATCGGCCATCCGGTCCAGTAGGCGCCGAATGCAAATTTCTGCATAACCGGACCCAGAAACAGCCCGCCGATAAGTAAAAAAATGGTGGTGAACAATGTGTACGTGAATGTCCGGCTTCCCCTGGCGATTACTTCAATCCCTGTTCTGGTCGAAAACAGCATGGCAAGGAACATCAGCAGAATATGCGGCAGCAGTACATAGGCCGGCACATGTCCTTTAAACCGGATGATTACCGGCTCTTCGGTCAGCTCAACGGTATTGGTGCCGTCTGTCAGTTTTATCATGTATTCTACCTTACCGGCAGGTGGCTGGTGCGGAACATATGCCACCAGCTTCCCACCCATATTTACCATCGACACTTCCGTCCATTCGTCGTAACTTTTGAATCGCTTGTAGGTGAAGATCCCTTTTATTTTTCCGGTTGGTTCATCAATGCTGATTTCTGCATTATCAGGACCCCCGTAAGTGCGGATCAGTTTATATTTTATTGTTTCATAGCCGAGCTGAACTTTTCCTCTGATGGGGTAAGTTGGTCCTGTAGTACGCTGATAATAGGCAGAACCAAGTGTAAGGATCAGGGCAGCGATCCAAAGTATGACATTCTTCATCATATAATACGATTTGTTTTTGTCTCTTGCACCCACCATAAACCAGTGACAGCTGCAAATTCCTTGCAATGTTAGTAAAATTTTCTGACATGTCAGGAATTGCATATTTCCGGGTTATGCTGAAATCGGACAGAACGGCTGCTCTTGAGAAAGCGATTATGCTTTCGTGAGAAATGCCTGCAAAACAACGCATTTGCTTCTTCTTTCTGCAAGTTGAAGCGGTGACCAGGGTGCTTCTTTCTGTTAAATGCCTTTAACATACCGGGGCTGCAATAAGTGCTGCTATACCCGGAAGTATGCATTTGTCATGCTGAAATAATAATTCTTATGGTTGAGCGTTTATTCGTGAAGTGTTAAAATCGGGGAATTTTGATTTGATGTTTTGCCAATTGTTATAACTTTGGCATTCTTTTTACTAACCGGCACTTTCAGGGATTATGTGCTGTTACAATAACCTCATTACGTGCTCAGACTCAGGATTTCGCTATATCTTCTGCCTGTAATACTGGCTTTCTCCGGATATGTTCGCGCCCAGGAGATGAATGGGTTCGTACACAGTAATTATTCCGGCATCACAGGTAGTCTGATCAATCCCACTTCCATTCTCAATTCCAAACTTTATCTTGATATTAACCTTGTCGGCATTCATCTGAATGTTGACAACAATTATATATTTCTGGCAAAGGATGAATACCGGTTTAGCCGTTTTCTGGAACCGGATCCCGTTTTTCCGGAACATATAGAGGAGGTTTCAGGCGATTCAAGGAACTTTTACGATTTGTATAATACAGATCATAAAAATGCATTCTCCCAGGTGAGGATTATAGGGCCTTCTGCCATGTTTGCACTTGGCAGTCAGGCATTTGGTATTTCTACCGGGTACAGGGTGCTTGCTTCGGGACACCGGATTCCCTATGATCTGGCCAAGTTTGCCGTTGAAGGGCTGGATTATTATCCGCAGCAGCGGATCAATTATATCAATCAAAACGATTTCAGGGCCGCCGCCATGGCTTTTGCCGAGGTTTCGGGCACCTATTCAGCCATCATTTACCGGCGCAACCGCGAACACTGGACTGCCGGGATTACGCTGAAAGGGTTGTTCGGGACCGGAGGGGCATACGGCTATGCTGACAATATAGATTATGTAATCCCCAACTCCGATACCATTATAGTAAATAACGTCAATGGATCTTTGGGAATGTCCCTTCCGGTTGATTATCGTAATAATGACGTCTTGCTTCCTGAAAATCTGATCCAGGGAAGCGGCTTTGGTGTTGACCTGGGAATTACCTATCAGAAAAAGATGCAGGGGCACTCCACCAAGGTTTACTCTGCTCCCTGCGAGATTCCATACCAGCCATATCTGTTCCGCCTGGGTATTTCGTTACTTGATCTGGGTAGGGTCACATTCCGCAAGAATACGCAATGGATGGAGATGCAGGATGCTTCAGCGAACTGGTACGATGTGCGGGATAATGATTATAATTCACTCGATGAGTTATTCAGAACAATAAGTTATGAGTTCTCCGGGGATTCCACCCGGCTGATCGATGAAAGCAGTTTTTCCGTTTCGCTCCCCACGGCTGTCAGTTTACAGGCGGATTTCAAGGTCATCAAAGATTTTTATGTCAACAGCTCCCTGGTTCATCCTTTGGTTCTGCAGGATGCCGCGGTGGTGCGCCCCTCGCAGCTCTCTGTGACGCCCCGTTATGAAAACCGCTTTTTTGAGCTGGCTGTCCCATTTACCCTTTATAATTACCGATATCCCCGCCTGGGCCTGAGTGCCCGGTTTTACAGGTTCATCATCGGCACCGACAAACTGGGTGGTTTTTTCGGGATGAATGACTTCAAGGGCCTTGACCTCTATATTATGGTCAAACTGCAGTTTGAAAGGGGCAATTGCAGGAACTTCAACAAAAAATACGGATGCGGCAACCTGGAATACCTTCAGCAGTATTAAACCGTTGTCGTTGTTTTTACATCCAGGGCGTCGCGTAATCCATTCCCGATCAGCATAAAGGCCAGCACCAGTATCATGATGCACATTCCCGGAAGAATGGCAAGCCATGGGTTATCC
Source organism: Lentimicrobium saccharophilum (assembly GCF_001192835.1). Classification (NCBI taxonomy): domain Bacteria; kingdom Pseudomonadati; phylum Bacteroidota; class Bacteroidia; order Bacteroidales; family Lentimicrobiaceae; genus Lentimicrobium; species Lentimicrobium saccharophilum. Next base: position 838,636 of record NZ_DF968183.1, on the reverse strand, counting down.
AGGATGATGTAGGAATAGTTTTCCCTGATCATGGTTCCCCATGAGGGCATGGGCGGCTGAACGCCTATGCCCAGGAAGCTGAGTCCGGCTTCAATCAGAATAGCCGAAGCGAAATTGGCCGCCGAGATAACAATTACCGGGCCCATAGCATTGGGCAGAATATGCCGGGCAATGATCCGGCCATTTTTGAACCCGAGGGCGCGCGCTGCCTCCACGAACTCTTTTTCCCTCAGGCTGAGAATCTGCCCCCTGACCACCCGTGCCACTTCCACCCACATCGTTAATCCGACAGCAATAAAAACCTGCCAGAACCCTTTGCCCAGCACAAAAGTAATGGCGATTACAAGCAGAATGGTCGGAATTGACCAGATGACATTGATAAACCATATTATCAAGTCGTCAACCCATCCCCTGAAAAAGCCGGCCAGGGCGCCCAGCAGAATGCCCAGCAACAGGGAGATTATCACAGAGATAAGCCCGACGGACAAGCTGACCCTTGTTCCTATGAGCAACTGGCTCAGTATATCCCTGCCTAAACGATCGGTGCCTAACAGGTAATGCCTGCTTATGATATGATGCTGAATGATTTCATTTTGTAAGGTCAGGCTGTCATCTCCGATTATTTTTCCGCGCAGATCGGGCAAGCCGGTCCGGAATGATAACTTTCCGTCTTGCGAAGGAAGGGCGTAAAGTACATCCTGAATCAGATATTCGTAAGTAATTGTATTGGAGTCTCCGGATCTGTCATAGGCGGACAGGATGATTTTCCCGTTTTCGAAGCAGTAATCATTGAACGGGATATAACTGTAAGCGTTCTTACAGCCATAAAGCCATCTTTCTGTCAGCGGGCAACGATTTTCAGGTTCGTTTGCGGTGACCTTCAGCATTGAAACGGAAAATCCCGGTTTTTGTGCAGCAATTTCAAGGTGTTGTTCATTGGCAAATGGGCTGCTGTCGGGGGTAATGAGGTATCCCAGCAAAGCGGTCAAAACTGCGGCTGCAATGATTCCTGCAGAAATCATTGCCGTATTGTTTTTCAAAAGGTTCTGTAGCGCTTTACGCGAGAGCGAGCCTTCGGGCAGTTTTGACGGACGTCCGGGAAAAAGTTTCACAGCAATGATTTTAGTCTGCAGCGCTCTTAATATGACTTGTCGCCTCCAAGAATACCGCCGATAATTGAGCCGCCGATTCCGCCCCCGCCCCTGCTTTCTCCGCGGTTTGTCCCCGATGCGGTTATAATACGGTCGGCCAGGCGCGAGAAGGGCAGGCTCTGGAGGTACACCAGCCCGGTGCCGGTGAGTTTAACCAGGAACAACCCTTCGCCTCCGAACAACGCATTTTTAAAGCCGCCGATAAACCTGATATCGTAGTTGACCGAAGGGTGGAAAGCCACCAGACAACCGGTATCCGCATGCAATACCTCTCCGGGCTGCAATACACGGCTTACAATGGTGCCGCCTGCATGAATGAACGCCAGGCCGTCGCCTGACAGACGCTGCAGGATAAAGCCCTCGCCTCCGAAAAGGCCGGCGCCGATTTTTTTTGTGAAGGCGATGTCGATATCTATTCCCCTGGCTGCACAGAGAAATGCATCTTTCTGGCAAAGAAATTCGCCGCCAAGCCTGCCCAGATCGACCGGTATAATTTTACCGGGGTAGGGCGCCCCGAATGCAATTCTTCTTTTTGCGTTGCTGTTATTGAGGAAAGTAGTAATAAAGAAGCCGTCGCCGGTCAGCATCCGCTTGAATCCTTTGAAAAGGCCCCCGCCTGTGCCGGTTTGCATCTCAATGCCATCGTCCATATAAGTCATGGCACCAGCCTCGGCCCGGACACCCTCCATCGGATCAAGTTCAACTTCCACAAGTTGCATGTCATCGCCAATAATCCTGTATTCAATGATATCTGTCATATTCCCTGATATTAGTCGTTATAATGGTCTCAGGCAAATTTAACAAGAAATGGCTGTACACGGGGGGATGTCAAAAAAATCTTTCCAAAATGTATCACAAATAAGGAAAAAGTATTACTTTTGCCCCACTTTTGTAAAACGGTGAGTGTAGCTCAGTCGGTTAGAGCATCAGATTGTGGTTCTGAGGGTCGTGGGTTCGAATCCCATCATTCACCCAAAAAATGGCTGGTTTATCCGGCCTTTTTTTTTGGATGCTCCATGCCGTTTTCATTGATATTAGCGGATTAGGATAAATCCTTGTGGCCAGGGGCAAATGTTAAATTTTTCATAAACTTTTTATAAGCGGGATTGCAATGATTATTTTTGTACCCGTTAAAGAAATGCAATGATCCGGTACCTGAAAAATATGGCTATAATGCTGATGCTGGCAGCCTTTCTGCTTCCGGCATCCGGTATGCTTGTTTTTATGCACCATTGCCGTGCCATGGGTACCCTTCAACTCAGCATTGACGGATCCAACTCCTGCTGCCATTCACACCAGGGCCTTTACATGGCTCCTGCCCCGGATTTATGTGAGCTGGCTTCTGCTGCTGACGGGAGTTGCTCCCATAAGGCCCATTTTTCAAAGCAGTCCTGCTGTGAAGATGGCCGGATTTATCTGAAAATCATCGATAATTATCTTTCTGCCTCCGGGCCCTTATTTCAAAAAGATATAACTGAAATTGAGCTATCCGGACTTCCCGGATCATCAATCCTGACTGCCGTTTCATTGCCGTTAACTTCACTGGACGCTCCCGATCCGCCCGGCAATGATACCTGGCTGAAAGTTTCTTCACTTCGTTTATAGCGGTGGCTGCTTGCTGCCCGGAGCCTGTTTTCCGGCGCTCCTACCTGAATATTGCTATAAAAACTACTCGGAAACGAAGAAACGAATACCATGAAAACTTTTATTTCGGCAGTGCTGGTTGCATTGCTATTTCACGCAAGCCTGGCTTCCGGCCAGAAACCCGTTAACGGTAAGGTTACTTCCACCGAACCGGATGGAAAATCAGTTCCGCTGCCCTATGCCAATGTCTATTGGTCAGGCACGCAGGAAGGGACTGTTGCGGATGAAAACGGAAGATTCAGCCTGGAAAGGAAATTTGCGGGACCTGCAAAGCTTGTAGTGAGTTTTGTAGGATACCTGAACGATACCTTGCTTGTTGAGCCCGGCAGGAATTCGGTACAGATCAACCTGAAGAAAGGCGCCGAACTTGCCGAAGTGGAGATCAGGGAGCGCATGGCCGGAAGTTTCATCTCTTCCATCAAACCAATTAAGACTGAGGTAATTACCACTGCCGGTCTGCAGAAACTGGCCTGCTGCAACCTATCCGAAAGCTTTGAGAATAATGCCACCGTGGATGTAGGCTTTTCGGATGCCGTTACGGGTGCCAGGCAGATACAAATGCTTGGCCTTGCCGGAATCTACAGCCAGCTGATGGTCGAGAATATCCCCTTCACCCGTGGCCTGGGCTCTGCTTTCGGGCTTACCTACATTCCGGGAACCTGGATGGAGTCTATCCAGATTTCGAAGGGCACTTCTTCGGTGGTGAACGGCTATGAATCAACCACCGGGCAGATCAATGCTGAACTTAGAAAACCCTGGGATTCAGAAAAATTTTTCCTGAATGTTTATGCCAACAACGAGGGCCGGGCTGAAGTCAATGCCCATGCAACGCATGTGCTGAAGGAAGATGTCCTCAGCACAATGGTGCTGGCCCATGCATCCACCCAGATGAGCCGGATTGATATGAATGACGACGGATTCCTGGACCAGCCTTTATCCCGGCATGTAAATGTGTCGAACCGCTGGAGCTACGAAAAGCATGGAGTTACCGAGTCAAAGTTCGGCTTTAACTTTCTTTACGATGAGCGGGACGGAGGGCAACTGACAAAACTCAGCAGTGATGAAGCGGTTCAGAACGGAGATTATGTGATGAAGCTTGTTACCCGCCGGGCACAACTCTATGATAAAACCGGTTTTATATTCCGGAACCTGCCGAATACAAGCCTTGGTTTGATATTCAGTGGTTTATATCACGAGCAGGAGTCTGTATTCGGACGAAACGAATACAATGCACGCCAGCTGGGCTTTTATGGCAATGCCATTTTCCAGTCGCAGATCGGCAACGAAGCGCATATTTATAATGCCGGCGTAAGCCTGATGTACGATGATTATGATGAGGCTTTTGCAGATTCAACCTTCGACCGGTTCGAATCTGTGCCGGGGATTTTTGCGCAGTATACTTACAATCCGGACGAAAAACTAAGCATTATAGCCGGTTTGCGCGTGGATTATCACAACAGGTACGGCACATTGGTGACGCCCCGTTTTCACTTCAAGGTGAATTTGTTTGAAAAAACCGTGCTCCGCGGCTCAGCGGGCAAAGGATACCGCAGCGCGTCCGTGCTGGCTGAAAATACCGGCATGCTTGTAAGTGCGCGGCAACTCGTTTTCAGGGAGGATTTCAGGATGGAAGAAGCCTGGAATTACGGATTAAACCTCACGCAGACCATTGCACTCAGCGAGAAGCGTGACCTGGTGTTGTCGGCCGACTTTTACCGGACAGATTTTGTCAACCAGGTAATCATTGACCTGGATCAGTCGTACGACCGGATTGTACTTTACAATCTTGATGGCAATTCCTATTCCAACAGTTTTCAGGTGAATGCCGAAGCTGCCCTGTTCGAAGGCTTTGACGTAACCGCGGCGTACAGGCTGAATGATGTAAGGGTTACCACTGCAGGAGAGCTGCACGAACGGCCGTTGGTCAGCCGCCATAAGGGACTCTTTACCATGTCCTATGCAACCCGCTTCGAAAAATGGAAGTTTGACTTTACCGGCCAGTATCACGGACGTACCCGTTTGCCGCTGGGTGTACCGCACCTGGAGCATGCCGGATATGGTACATATTCTCCGGATTATATAACCATTCACACCCAGATTACCCGGAAGTTCAAAAAGTGGGATGCCTACCTGGGGGTGGAGAATCTGACCAATTTCATGCAGCATCATCCTGTTCTGCAGGCGGATAGTCCTTTTGAAAGTGGTTTTGATGCAGGCATGATCTGGGGCCCCATACTCGGGCGGATGTTTTACGCCGGCATCAGGTACAGTATTCAATAAATCATTAACCGCAAAAATTTACGTTATGAAAAAAGAGAAAAATTTCAGCAAGGTGATGCTGGTACTGCTTGCAGCATTGATCTCAGGTTACGTTGCTGCACAGGAACCGAAAAACACTCAGATAGAAATCAGGGTTTCATCCCAGTGCAGTATGTGTAAAGAAACCATCGAACGAACCCTCGCCTTTGAGAAAGGGGTGGTAAAGGCAAATCTGGACCTGGAAACGGATGTGGTAACGGTGGTTTACAAGGCCGCCCGGACAACGCCTGAAAAGATCAGGGAAGCCATCTCCAAAGCCGGATATGATGCGGACGACGTTGCCGCGGATCCCAAAGCATACAATGATTTGCCTGATTGCTGCAAGAAGCCTGAAGATCAGCAATACGATCATTCAGGGCATAAGCACTGAGATTGCTTTAAGCAAATCAGGATAACAGGCCGGGCGTTGTTCTGTTACCTGTTATTATTATCAGCCGGGGCGGATAAATGGGTATGAATAATCACCCATTTTCCGTCTCTTTTTTCGAGGAAACCGGAGAAACGGAGGTCGCTGTACTCGTAGGATTTGTCGCCTATGGTATAGTTGTATTGCAGTATTTCGGAAAACCAGCCTGATTCGCAGGAGGGATGCACGTATATGTCAAGGTCACGTGCAGCGATAAAGGTATCCTCAAATCTTTCGAACTGTGAAGCGAAAGTTTGTTTAACAGCTTCAAAGCCCCTGATGATATCGCGCCTCTCGGTGCCCAGGCTGAGAACCGCTGAATCATTGGCCCACAATTCTTCAATCATGGATATGTTCTTTGCTTCGTTTGCGATCACATACTTCTGAAGAGCCAGTTTAATCGCATCTTTTTCAGCGGCAACATCGCAAACGGGTTGCTCGTTTCTGTTACAGGCCGAAGCCAGTAAAAGCAGAATTACCGGGATTATCCTGATTTTTTTCATGGCAAAATGATTTGAAATGATCAATGATTCACCGTAAAGTTAATCAATCTTTTAAGTTAATGTACACCCTGCCCCTGATTTTTCCTTCGAGCAGCAGGTGAATGTGTTTGGGCAACGCTTCCAGGCTGATTCCAAGGCTGATCTGGTCAAGGGCTTCCGGACGCCACTCATCGGCCAGCTTTTTCCACACCTGTTTTCTCAGCTCCATGGGACAGGTGGCTGAATCAATGCCCAGCAGATTCACCCCGTTTAGGATAAAAGGATAAACATTAACAGACAACTCGAATGAAGCTGCGTTGCCGCATACGGCCACATTGCCGTGCGCCTGGCATGCCCTGATGGCAGTGGAAAGGATGTTGCCGCCCACCGTGTCGATAACCCCTGCCCAGCGCTGACGGAGGAGCAGTTTCCCGCTATGGTCGTTCACCTGTTCCCTGTCAATGACCTGAGCGGCGCCGATTGATTTAAAATATTCGTGTGCTGAAGTTTTGCCCGTGGCTGCAATCACCTCATATCCTGTCCTGGACAGGATATTTATGGCGAGGCTTCCGAGTCCTCCGCCTGCACCTGTTACCAGTACCGGCCCATTGCCCGGCCTTTGTCCGTTCATTTCCATTTTATACAATGCCAGTGCGGCAGTGAAGCCCGCCGTGCCCAGCATCATGCTCTCGCGCATACCAAGGCCCTCCGGAAGGGGCATCACCCAGGCTGCAGGTACCTGTATGTACTGACCGAAGCCCCCGGGCGTATTCATGCCCAGATCATAGCCGCATACCAGCACCAGATCCCCTTTTTTAAATGATTGATCCGCTGAGTAAACCACAGTACCGCAGGCATCTATACCGGGCGTATGCGGGTAGTTGCGGGTAACCCCGCGGTTACCGGTTGCCGAAAGTGCGTCTTTGTAATTTAATGATGAATATTCCACCCTGATCAGCACTTCGTGGGCAGGCAGGGAATCCAGTGACACTTCTTTCAGCAAAGGCCTGATATTGCCTGAAGAATTTTCTTCAGCCCGGATGGCTTTGAAAGTTTCGGGAATTACCATAAATCACTTTGGTTTTGATTGTACAAACTCGCCCCAGCTCATCTTTTTGTAATGTTCATCCCCGTAAAACTTCAGAACCGGCAACAGATCTGCGGCCGACAGGTAACCTTTGAGTTTAAAGGTCCAGTCGCTCGCTTTGTCCAGTATAACGTAGGAGGGATAGAGTTTTTCGTTTTTCAGCAGGGCAAGGGCTAACTTATGGGTTGAGCGGGATTTGTCAGGATTGGGATTGATGAATTCCTGTTCTTTGAAAACAACAGCCTCTTTTTGCTCAGCATTGAATTTGACTGCGTAGTACCTTTTGTTGATGTAGGCCGCAATCTCAGGATCTGCAAACGTTTCTGCATCCATCTTTTTGCACCAGCCGCACCAGTCGGTGTAAATGTCCACAAAGACCATTTTCGGCTTCTTTTTATTCAGCTTCATGGCTTCTTCGAAACTGATCCAACGGATGGATTCACTCTTTTTGCCTGCCGGAGGAGCTTGCTGCGCTGTGGCTCCGGGCTGGATTGTCAGAATTGTAAGCGCAGCCGCAAATAAACTGAACAGGGATTTAGTCATTGTTATCGGACTTTTACAGGAAAATAGTCATTTTTTGTGAGCAGAACTGAGAACTATGGGGTTGAAAGGACAGGGTTACGCTGCCGGGATTTAAAAATACAAACAAAGTATGCTGCAATAACCGTTGCCGGACATTTTTTGTTCGCCGGACCCCGGAGGGGTCGAATGTTTATTTTCACTGTCCTTCTTTCAGATATGGGGATTTTTTCCGGAGAAAGATGATACTTATTCCTTCCTCCGGCCGGAATGACTGATGGTTAACCGCCCCCGGTCCCGGCCCACCCGCCTGAAAACAATATCATTCCGAACCAGGATTTGCGGGGTCGGAATCTTTGAATAAATTACCGGATACCAATGATAACAGACATACGACCCCTCTGGGGTCGGACATCTTCTTCTCCACATTTTTCTATACACCTATGACCCCGACGGGGTCAAACATTTTTATCTGAACCAAAAATCAATGACTCCGGAGGAGTCACATGTTTATAGAGAATAATCCGGACATATACGTTCACGACCCCGGAGGGGTCGAATGTTTATTTTCACTGTCCTTCTGTCAGATATGGGGATTTTTTGCCGGAGAAAGATGATACGGATTCCTCCCTCCGGCCGGAATGACGGATGGTTATCCACCCCCGGTCCCGGCCCATCCGCCTGAAAACAATATCAATCCGAACCAGGATTTGCGGGGTCGGAATCTTTGAATAAATTACCGGATACCAATGATAACAGACATACGACCCCTCTGGGGTCGGACATCTTCTTTTCCAAATTTTTCTATACACCTATGACCCCGCCGGGGTCAAATCTTTTTATTTGAACCGAAATTAATGACTCCGGAGGAGTCACATGTTTATAGAGAATAATCCGGACATATACGTTCACGACCCCGCAGGGGTCGAATGTTTATTTTCACTGTCCTTCTTTCAGATATGGGGATTTTTTCCGGAGAAAGATGATACTTATTCCTTCCTCCGGCCGGAATGACTGATGGTTATCCACCCCCGGTCCCGGCCCATCCGCCTGAAAACAATATCAATCTGAACCAGGATTTGCGGGGTCGGAATCTTTGAATAAATTACCGTATACCAATGATAACAGACATACGACCCCTCTGGGGTCGGACATCTTCTTCTCCACATTTTTCTATACACCTATGACCCCGCCGGGGTCAAACATTTTTATCTTAACCAAAAATCAATGACTCCGGAGGAGTCACATGTTTATAGAGAATAATCCGGCCATATACGTTCACGACCCCGGAGGGGTCGAATGTTTATTTTCACTGTCCTTCTGTCAGATATGGGGATTTTTTGCCGGAGAAAGATGATACGGATTCCTCCCTCCGGCCGGAATGACTGATGGTTATCCACCCCTAGTCCCGGCCCATCCGCCTGAAAACAATATCATTCCGAACCATGTTTTCCGGGGTCGGAATCTTTGCATATTATAACGGAAACAAATGAAAAAGCATTTATTGCATGCCGTTCCTTAAGATAAAGCGACCGTGCTTTGAGATGAAAATACCTTAATGACGGATCTGATGCCTATATATCCCTGTGCCGGTCAATTTCGCGCTTTGTGTCTTTTGTTTTCAGGGATTCGCGCTTGTCGTAAAGCTTTTTCCCTTTTGCGATGGCGATATTCAGCTTTGCCAGGCCTTTGTCGTTAATATACAACAGGGTAGGAATTATGGTCAGTCCCTTCTCCCGCGTTTTGGCAATGATTTTCCTTAGTTCACGGCGGTTGAGCAGCAGTTTACGGTCGCGTTTGGGATCGTGATTGGAATAGGTGCCGAACTTGTATTCGCTGATATGCATATTCTTCACGAACAACTCATCTCCCTCAAACGCGCAGTATGCATCCGTGAGGTTGGCCTTGCCTTCGCGTACCGACTTGATTTCAGTACCGGTCAGCACAATACCGGCCGTGAACTCCTCGGTAAGATAGTATTCAAATCCTGCTTTTTTATTTTTGATAGCGATGCCTGCCATAGTCCCTGACTGAGGCTGCAAAGGTAATGATTTTGTACTTTCCGGGCAGGACCTGCTCAGAGATTGACTTCAGGGTATAAAGACTACTTACCTGACTTTTCTTTTTGATGGTTTTTATTTCATTTCATTACCTTTGTTTACATCAGCCAAATAATTACCATTATGAAAAGAAAAATTGGTATTGGAATTCTGATTATTATCATGGCAGGCCTGGCCGGGGGCGCAGTTTATATTAATTCCCTGCTGCCCATCATCACCGGATATGCGGCCAAGAATCTAGCTTCGGCAGTATTTGTTTCAGGCCGGACGCAGGAAGAGGTGGAGGCGCTTGACCTTAATTTTTCGTTTATCAGGTACACAAACAATGAGGTTGATTTTGAAGGACGGCAGGTTACCAGCAGGTTTCTGTGGGGTAAGTCAACTGCCGTTTACAGGGAGGGTTTTGGTTGTACCCTGGTAAGGGGGACAGAACCTGAAGCCCTTTCGGAGATAAAATTTCCCGTTTCAGAAGCGCCGCTGTTTAATCCCGATACTATGCCCTGGCCGTTGGGAAATATGATCCCCGATACCAATACCGGAGCAGATCTCCAAAAATTGCAGGCTGTGAGGGAAAAGCTGATCGAAAAGGATTACTACGGCGGCCATGCCTTTGCATTTTTGGTGATGCATAAAGGAATTCCGGTGATGGAAGGCTACCGGGACGGTATCAATAAAGATACACGAATGCTTTCCTGGTCCATGGCGAAGAGTTTTACCAACGCTTTGACCGGAATTATGGTTAAAGAAGGGCTGCTGGATGTATACAAGCCTGCGGAGGTGCCTGCATGGCAGGCCGACGGCCGGAAGGAGATCACGATCGACGATCTGCTGCGTATGCAGAGCGGCCTTGAGTGGAATGAAGATTACGGAAACCGTTCGGATGTGACGCTGATGCTTCATTGCGAAAGCGATTTCGGTGCCTTTGCCGCCTCCAAACCGCTTGTCCATGCCGTGGGGGAAAAGTGGTGCTATTCCTCAGGTTCTACCAATATCATCACCGGACTGATGCGGAAAACCATGGGAGATGACGAAAGATACTACCGTTATGCCTGGGATAAACTGTTCAGCCGGATCGGGATGCCTGATGCCGTCTTTGAAACGGATGCGGCCGGCAATCAGGTCGGTTCCTCCTATATCTATGCTACTCCCCGCGATTATGCCCGGTTTGCGCTGCTTTACCTTAACGATGGAGTTTTTAACGGCGAACGCATCCTTCCGGAGGGCTGGGTGGATTATTCAGTGAAGCCGGTTCCTGATAGTAAAGGGGCGTATGGCGCTTCATTCTGGCTGAATGAGGACCTTTCTCTGCCATCAGCCCCGGCATCGATGTTTATGTGCCGCGGACACAACGGACAGCGGGTTTTTATACTTCCCGATCAGGACCTGGCGGTGGTTGTGCTGGGCTATTCGCCGAAGAAGACGAATGATATGGATTTTGATTCGCTCCTCCGGGATGTGCTGGAGGCCATCCCCGGCAGCAGGGCAGGGGAGATGCGGTAAAGTAAAGACAACGAATTGTCAAACCTGAGAAAAGTCCGGGCAAAATCCTTTTAACCGGGAAATTGCCCGGATTTCAATTTCCGCTATAATTTAAGCGTCAGTCCGGCCATAAAATTGATGCCGGCCTGGGGGAAAAATCCGTCCAGCACCCCATACGTTCCTTCACTGTAATACCTGTAAATCCAGGCGTTGGTTTCGTATTCGGCATTGAACAGGTTGTTTATGTTCAGGCTGAATTCGATCTGGCGGACAAATGCCGGTTTTACTGTATAGCCCAGCCTCAGGTTGCTGACAAAATAAGGGTCAAGGCTGCGGTCGGGGGATGAGGTATTGTCAATATACTGCCGTGACACGTATTTGCCGTTGATCATCAGGTCGAAATTCTTAATGATCGCCCAGTTTATTGCTGCACCTGCCACCATGTCCGGTGAGAACGCGATGTCGGTGGAGCCTATACTGTTTTCAATCTGAGAACCCCAGTTGTCCCAGTCATCCACGTATTCCGTGAAGTTTTTTATTTTATTGCTGCTTACGGTCAGGTTGGCACTTGCCTGAAGATTTTCAGTCAGCATGTATTGTGAGCTGATTTCAAGCCCGGTGCGGAAAGATAACGGTACATTGGTCATCACCGGGGCGCCCACGTCGTTGATGGCGCCGGTCAGCACCAACTGGTCGCGGTAATGCATGTAGTAGAGGTTAGCCGTGAATTTCAGGTTGTTCTTATGGTAATTATACCCCAGCTCATAGTCAAACAGCGTTTCAGCCACCGGCGCAGGTTTCGACGGATCCGCATCGGTATAGTTGTCGCGGTTGGGTTCGCGGTTGGCGACTGCAAATCCGGCGTAAATGCTGCCGTATTGGTTCAGCGCGTAATGGATGCCTGCTTTGGGGTTGAAAAACAAAAAGTCATGGCTTTGTGTAATATCGCGCTGGTCATCATCGCGTCCGTCAAGGGCATACTGAATGCCCCTGAGCTGGAGATCGCCGTAAAGGCTGAGCCTGCTTCCGGCCTGGTAGATGGACTTTACAAAGAAGTTCAGGTCTTTTTTGTCGCCGGTGCCCTCGTACCAGCGGTGATTATAACCGGCAGTCCCGGCGAATTCGGCCCAGATGATTTCACCGAAGTGCAGCCCTTCGTAACGGTTTCCTGAGCCGCCGGCGGTCAGGCTGAGTTTTTGCTTTTCATAATTGACCGACCATGTAAAACCATAAAAGTCATTGTCGAGGTACTTGCGCCGGATCAGGTCGCTCTGTGTGATCAATAGGGTGTCGTTTCCAGGCACAGGAACGGGGGCGACAAGGTAATCCGTGAGGTCTTCGTCGTCCTTGAACTGCTCATAGTAGCCGAAGCCCCGGGTGTAGTGCAGGGCGATGTTGCCGGTCAGGTTCCCGCCCAGCCGCTGCGAAAGCATAATCTGGTAATGGTCCTGCTGATAATTGTCCGTTTCGTTTTCGTAAAAGTGTTCATTTCCGAGGTAATCCTTATAGTATCCGATGCCATTGTAGGTGCGGTTGGTTTTAAGGATATCGGAGGGGATGCCGTCCCATGCCTGATAGGTAATTTCTTTCCCTGAAAAGACATTGACCTTCAGGATGGTATTGGCGCCGAAATAACCGCCTGAAACGTAAAATGATTTGAGGTCGGAGAATGCCCTGTCGATGTAGCCATCGGAGCTTAACTTTGACAAGCGGGCATCCACTGCCCACTTGCCTTTCATCAGCCCGGTGCCTGCCTGAACGGTATTCCGGAAGGTGTTGAAGGACCCGGCCGCGCTGCTGACTTCGCCATAGGCTTCAGGAGCGGGCGCTTCCGTCAGCAGGTTGATGCTTGCCCCGAAGGCGGCGGCGCCGTTGGTGCTTGTCCCTACACCCCGTTGCACCTGCAGGCTTCCGGTAGAGGAAGCAAAGTCAGGCATATTTACCCAGAATACGCTGTGCGATTCCGCGTCGTTGAGCGGAATGCCGTTCACGGTGATATTGATGCGGTTCATATCGGTTCCCCGGATGCGTATGCCGGTGTACCCGATGCCGGTGCCGGCATCCGAAGTGACCACCGTTGCCGGCATCTGCTCCAGCAGGGAGGGGATGTCGCGCCCCTGGTTGTTTTTTGATATCTCTTTACCCGACAAGTTCTGATAAGTGACCGGGGTTTTGTCTCCGGCCCGGGTGGCGGTGATAATGGTTTCCTGGGTCAGTACCGGGGCCTGTTCAAGGGAAATCAGCATCGATTTACTGGCTTCCAGCTCAAAATAGGCCTCCCAGACCCTGTATCCCAGAAAAGTGACCTTCAGTTTGTAGGAACCGGCTTTCAGGTCGTTGATTTCAAACATGCCTTTTGCATCCGTGGTGGTTTTCACCAGGCGGTTGTTCAGCCTGAGGTGGGCGCCCTGCAGGGGCGAAGCCGTCTGTTCGTCAATCACCCTTCCTTTCAGGGTTAACTGTGCCATGGATAAAAATGGCAGCAATACCAGCAAAGCCGGCAGTAAGCGTAATTTCATTGCGTTGATTCTTTTTAGATTAAACCCTGGAAGGTTGAATTGGGTCTTTAACCCTCCGTAATCAAGTTTTCTCTACTTCCCTTCGCCGGCATTACCCGGAGCAGGTTCTATGAGTATGATCTCAGCCCGTAGTGTTAGGGCACCCCAATTGGAAATCGCTGCAAAGTTACGGTTTATTCTATGGCAAAATCAAGAAATCCGGGGAAAAGAATTCAGGCTGCCCGCCGGATGCGTTGATGGAGTTTGAGATGCGCTTGCGAAAATGGAATGAAGTTTTCCAAAGAATTTCACAGAGGTGCACAGAGAATCACGGAGTTACACAGAGGGAGCTAATCCTTAAATCGCGGGGATTATTCTCTTTCTTTAAGCTATTGCCTCGCCAATTATCATAATGGGAGAAGTTTTAGTATCCCGCTACGCTGTAGCTCACGGATATTTCTGGTATCTCCCTTTCTATAAACATATGACCCCGCTGGGGTCATACGCGTTAATCCCGAACCACAATCAATGACTCCGGAGGAATCCCATGTTTATAGCAAGGAATCTCAACCGGAAATTACGACCCCGGATTACGGGGGAGGAATCTTTGAATAAATTACCGGATACAAATGTCAATAAACATACGACCCCGCTGGGGTCGGTAATCTTCTGCCCCTCGTCTTTCTATACACATATGACCCCGCTGGGGTCAAACACATAAATCTGAACCATAATCATGACTCCGGAGGAGTCACATGTTTATAGCAAGGAATCACAACCGGAAATTACGACCCCGGATTACGGGGGAGGAATCTTTGAATAAATTACCGGATACAAATGTCAATAAACATACGACCCCTCTGGGGTCGCTGATATTATTGCATTTCGTGTTTCTATAAACATACGACCCCGCTGGGGTCGGTAATCTTCTGCCCCTCGTCTTTCTATACACATATGACCCCGCTGGGGTCAAACACATAAATCTGAACCATAATCATGACTCCGGAGGAGTCACATGTTTATAGAAAATAATCCGCTATAAAAGTTCACGACCCCGGAGGGGTCGCATGTCTTTCTACCTCAGCCTCAACTCATCCACCCGGAGACGATGTCATTCCGGCCCCGGATTTCAGGGGAGGAATCTTTGGATATTTTCTCTGATACAAATTTCAATAAACGTACGACCCCGCTGGGGTCGCACAAATTATTTGGATTCCTTTTCTATAGACATATGACCCCGCTGGGGTCAAACACAGTAATCCGAACCAGGATCAAAGACTCCGGGGGAGGAATCTTTGGAAATTTTACTGGATAAAATGTCAATAAACATACGACCCCGCTGGGGTCGCACAAATTATTTGGATTCCTTTTCTATAGACATATGACCCCTCTGGGGTCAAACATTTTTATCTGAACCAAAAATCAATGACTCCGGAGGAGTCACATGTTTATAGAGAATAATCCGGACATATACGTTCACGACCCCGGAGGGGTCGAATGTATTTTTCCTGTGCCTTTCTGCCTGGCTGAGCGTTTGCCTGTCGGGAAAGATGAAACAGATTCCTCCCTCCGGCCGGAATGACTGATGGTCAACCGCCCGCTGTCTCAGCCCTTCCACCCGGAAACGATGTCATTCTGACCCCGTTTATCCGGGGGAGGAATCTTTAAATATTTTACCGGATACCAATGTCAATAAACATACGACCCCGCCGGGGTCGCACAAATTCCTTGATCTCTTTTTCTATAGACATATGACCCCGCTGGGGTCAAACGCACTATTCCCGAACCACAATCAATGACTCGGAGGAATCCCATGTTTATAGCAAGGAATCACAACCGGAAATTCCGACCCCGGATTACGGTGGAGGAATCTTTAAATAAATTACCGGATACAAATGTCAATAAACATACGACCCCTCTGGGGTCGCTGATATTATTGCATTTCGTGTTTCTATAAACATACGACCCCGCTGGGGTCAAACACATAAATCTGAACCATAATCATGACTCCGGAGGAGTCACAGGTTTATAGCAAGGAATCACAACCGGAAATTACGACCCCGGATTACGGGGGAGGAATCTTTGAATAAATTACCGGATACAAATGTCAATAAACATACGACCCCTCTGGGGTCGCTGATATTATTGCATTTCGTGTTTCTATAAACATACGACCCCGCTGGGGTCGGTAATCTTCTGCCCCTCGTCTTTCTATACACATATGACCCCGCTGGGGTCAAACACATAAATCTGAACCATAATCATGACTCCGGAGGAGTCACATGTTTATAGAAAATAATCCGCTATAAAAGTTCACGACCCCGGAGGGGTCGAATGTCTTTTTCCTGTGCCTTTCTGCCTGGTTGAACGTTTGTTTGTCCGGAAAGTTGATACAGATTCCTCCCTATGCCCCGGCCCATCCACCCGGAAACGATGTCATTCCGACCCCGGACTTCCGGGGGAGGAATCTTTAAATATTTTACCGGATACCAATGTCCGTAAACATACGACCCCGCTGGGGTCAAATGCACTAATCGCGAACCACAATCAATGACTCCGGAGGAGTCACATGTTTATAGAAAAGAATCGGGACATAAAAGTTCACGACCCCGGAGGGGTCGAATGTCTTTTAGCCTCTGTCCTTGTGCCAAATAAAGGGTATATTTGACGGGAATAGATAATAAAGATTCCTCCCTCCGGTCGGAATGACTAATGGTCAGCAAGAAATAGCGGAGGCAGGATGGCGGCTTTGCCGCTATCCTGCCTCCGCTTCAACTCATCCACCCAAAAGCGATGTCATTCCGACCCCGGTTATCCCGGGGAGGAATCTTTGAATAAATATCCGGATACCAATGATAATAAACATACGACCCCGCTGGGGTCATATGCATTAATCCCGAACCACAATCAATGACTCCGGAGGAGTCACAGGTTTATGGCAAGGAATCACAACCGGAAATTACGACCCCGTATTCCGGGGGAGGAATCTTTTAATATTTTTTCGGATACCAATGTCAATAAACATACGACCCCGCCGGGGTCGCACAAATTCCTTGATCTCTTTTTCTATAGACATATGACCCCGCTGGGGTCAAACGCACTATTCCCGAACCACAATCAATGACTCGGAGGAGTCACATGTTTATAGCATGGAATCACATCTGGAAATTCCAACCTCGTTTATCCGGGGAAGGAATCGTTGAATAAATCACCGGATAAACACAAACTACGCAGGTTTTACAAATGGATTCCATCTCCCGCGGCTCAGGTTGGTAATTTTCATGCTGCTAATTGTTAATTTTGCATACGGTAATGCCATCGGAATGAAAATGACCTTCAGAATATTGTTTTTGCTGTTTACGTTGCTTTTTGCGGGATGCGACAAGGAAAAATTCCCGGATGAGTTCAACCTGCAGGGCCCGTGGATTGAAAAGAATGATGCCGCGTTCAGGGTGGAGATTGAATTCCGGAGCAGCAACCGGGCCTTTCTGAAAAGAGCCCCGGAAACCGGAACCGATACCCTTTTGTATCGCCTGGACAAGGCCGATGAACTATTGCTTTTTCAACCTGAGGAATTTCCCGATGGCGCCAGAACCACCCATAAAATGACGTACAACCGTAAAGAGGAGGAACTGACCATCAGCGGACTTTTGCCTTCCGTTGGCGGAACCCCATCCAGTACAGTATTTATCAGAAAGTAAATCAACCTGATTCTTAAGCCGGCACATCCTTATGAAAATCTGCATCATCAACGGGCCAAACCTTAACCTGACCGGAATACGGGAGCCGGGGTTCTATGGCGATAAAAGTTTTGAAACCTTTATCCCTGAACTCCGGGCGGAATTTCCCGGTACCGAGATTGAATATTTCCAGAGCAATGTGGAGGGGGAGATCATCAACAAGCTGCAGGAGGCGGGTTTCGGCGCGGATGGCATTATCCTGAACGCCGGCGGGTATACCCATACTTCCGTGGCGATCGGGGATGCCGTGAAGGCCGTTCATGCGCCGGTGGTTGAGGTGCACATGAGCAATGTGTTTGCAAGGGAAGAGTTCAGGCAGCGCTCTTATATTTCAGCGGGCGCCGCCGGGGTGATCGCTGGTTTCGGTCTTGCTTCCTATCGGTTGGCCCTGCTCAGTCTTCTCGGACGCTGAAGCTTTTCCGGCGGTTGCCCTCAGGCCGATAATCCCGCCCAGGATCATCATCACAAATAATATTTTCAGCAATTCCCTGGATTCTCCCATGGCGAGGATGCCGTAGATCACCGCGCCCAATGCCCCGATGCCGGTCCATACGGCGTAAGCGGTGCCCAGCGGCAAGGTTTTAAGCGAAAGCGCCAGCAGGTAAAGGCTGATGGCCATGGCCACCACCGTGATCACCGAGGGCCACAGTCGGCTAAATCCTTCTGAATACTTCAGCGAAACGGCCCATACGGTTTCGAAAATTCCGGCTATGATCAGGATAATCCAGGCCATCAGCGGGAAAATTTGTGTTGCGGAAGGGCCGAAAATTTCTTCTTTCTCTTGATAAAGTGGTCAACCACAATATTTCCCCGGTAAATGCAGGAAACCTCTTCGTGCGAGATGCTGCGCCGTTTCTTCCGGTGCACCGGAAACCTGCGGTAGAAGCTCATATGCGCCCGCACCACTGCCCAGAAATCGGCAAAACCGCCGTCGATCAGAAACTTGAATGCAGCGATGCCGTCGAGCAGCAGCCTGAGGATAAATACGGGTACCAGCCGGTGACCGGGCAGGTTCTTGTACAACATCGAAATGTTGTTCCGCATGTTCAGGTATGTCTTGAAAGAGGACTGCTTGGGGAGCGTTCCGCCGCCGACGTGGAAGACCCGGGATTCCGGACAAACCATAATTTTATAGCCGGAATGTTTGGCCCGCCAGCAGAAGTCAATTTCCTCCATGTGGGCGAAGAAATCGGCGTCAAATCCGCCTAGCTGCCTGAACACTTCTGCCCTGACAAACATACAGGCGCCGGTGGCCCAGAAAACTTCCACAGCGTTATTGTACTGGCCCAGGTCTTCTTCGAGGTGCTGAAAAAGGCGTCCGCGGCAGAAAGGATAGCCGTAGGCATCTATAAAGCCGCCGGCGGCCCCGGCATATTCAAACTTTTCCGGTTGGTGGTATGACCGGATAATTGGCTGACAGGCGGCGACCTCCGGATTATTCTCAAGCAATGAAATTACCGGAGGTATCCAGTTCTCCGTGACTTCAATGTCGGAGTTCAGTAAAACAAAATAATCGGCGTCAACCTTCGCAAGCGCGTCGTTGTAACCTTTGGCGAATCCGCCGTTTTCAGGGTTTTCAATAATGTCTACTTCCGGGAAACGCGCTTTCAGGAAGTCAACCGATCCGTCGGAGGAGGCATTGTCGGCCACAATCACCCGGGCATCCTGCCTGCTGTATTGTAACACTGCCGGAAGAAATTTCTCCAGGAAACTTTTCCCATTCCAGTTAAGTATAACAACGGCAGTTTTCTTGTCCAAAGTGCTGAGCGCTGATCGGTATGACTTGTCTATGCAAACATACGGTTAATTGATGATTGTAGCAACGGGAAATTCAATTGTCAAAAAATCAGATAAACGCTGAAGTTTACCAGCCCTGTTCATAGATTCTGGCCGATCTGCTCTTATCCCGCCGCAGGTCATCCGCGTCCCTGTCCTGGATTTCGAGGGAACGGGTCAGCATCCGCTGCCAGTTATAATTCTGGATTTCACCCCTGACGTCGGAATGCACGAGCTGGTAATCGGTGACGCGGAGGCTTGAATTGATAAACACAAACCGCTTGTTGCGCTCACGGTTGTTGTTGATGGAATAATAATGCCAGATCTGGTAAGGAATGGTCCCCGTGGAATTTATATCGTTGTTGGTGTAACGGTATCCGCTGGTTTCGAAAGGAACATCCGTAATGGTGTTTGGCGGCCCGTATTGCAGATAGACCCTGCCCATATCCGTTTCATAGCCTTTTCTTACCTGGGTGGAATAGGTGTTGTTGACCTTTATCACCTCCTGATTGTAAGCGATCCATGCCTTTTCCGGCTCGAACTCGTCACGTACCTGCCAGAACCTGAAGAAGAACTGCTGTAAAGTCGTCAACGAAGCCGCGTCTACCTGCGAATTGATAAAAATCCTTTCCATTTCCGTGGCAATGGGGGAGAGGGTCCGGATAAATTCACGCAAAGTGTCCAGGCTGTTGATTCTTTGTGTAAAGGTGTTGTTCAGGTCGATGCCTTCGAAGTTCAGCGCGCTTGCGCTGACCGAGGGGTTAAAGCGCTGGAAGAAGGCGGCATTTTCCGCGATCACTTCATTGTTTTTATTGCGGATGGCAACCACGAGGTTGTAATTCCCCGAAGGAAGGCCGGAAATGTCGAATTCGCTCAGCAGCACAATGACCGGTTTGGATTCTTCGCGCCTGATTCTGACAAACTCATTCATCATGCGGTTATTCTCAAATGATTCAATAAAGGCCGAAACCAGGTATTTCTCGCCGCTTCCTTCCTGATGGGCGGGGTTGTAGATTTCGCTGTAAAAAGTCAGTTTGTTCCGGTCGGAGGGGTAGAAGTTATCCACGTAAGGAACAAAATCATAGCCGCTTTTGCTCAGCAGGTTGGCTTCGGTAGTTTTGGTGAACGAATTGATCAGCTGTATCCCCGAGATCGAAACCTTATCGGCAGGGAAGTCTATCAGCACAGGGTAGGTGATCACAATGGGCTTAACCGCAATATTAAGGTCTGCAATGGAAAGATCCAGCTCATAGCTGCCGTTGGCAAGCATAAAGCGCTGCTGATCGATGAAATTCAGCGCGATGGCCGTGGTGTCGTCCAGTTCGGGACTCATCAGTTCATATTTCCGGTAATCCACAATAACGGAATCCCGGCGGATAATCATCGTAACCTGCACATTGCCCTGGTATTTGCCGGAAGCATTCTGTTTATATACAATGGTGTTGCCGATGATCTCAAGGTAGGTCTCGAGGTAAGGCGATTCGCCCGGTATATTGAAGGTGGAATGGGAAAGGTAGGCCCCCAGGCTGCGCGGTGCCGAAGCAGCAACGGTTCCGGCAGTGATGAGCAGTAACGAAAGTGCCAGTATCTTTTTCATCGGTCAGGTCTTTTGCCGGTTTCTATCTTTTTCAGAAGGATAATAACCGTTGATTTGTTCTACAAAAGTAACTAAAAACACGGAAACATGCAACGACGGTCTGCCCCTGAAGGCTGACGCATAAGGGGTACGGGGGTTATTTGCCGGAGGATGGGCAATTTGCGGCCACTAAGGCACAAAAGCACAGAAAAGCACGGAATATTTTATTCAAGGAATTAACTGAAGGTTAGCCGGACTCCTTATGATTGACAATGGATTCCGCCGCTTTTAAAATACTCAAGATGGTGCCGTCCGAAAACTTACTGACCAGGTACCCTTCGCAGTATTTATCGTTTCTTACAATGGCAATAATAAATTTATTCAGCGTTTCCAGGTCATAATGGCTGAAATTGTCCCCGAACCTGTTTTGCAGGGCCGATTTCCCGAAATCCCAGCTCATCCAGTCGAAGTCGTACATCAGTCCGCTTTCATATACCCGGTGCAAAAATTCACCGGCAATTTCCGAATTACTTATTCCGCTGCAGACAGATAGATTCTCTGCAAGCTGAACCGGCTCAGGATATGCGCCGAACTGCCGGGTGCGTTCAATGGCCGGGATCAGTTCGATTAAGGGGCGCCAGTGGTTTGGGTTGGGGGAGGGGGGCATGGTGGTTGGTTGTTTGAAATAAAATGGGGCGTTTACTCTTGATAGCTTGCAAATGTTATTCCGACTATAGGCTAACTATGCACTTGCTCTTTTTACAATAGTTTGTTTCAATTCGTTAATAACAAAATTGAATTTTCCATCAAATATCTGGTTTATTGTTTCATAAGACCCTATTAGTCTTTCATAGATTGGGTTTCCAAATATTTCATTAATATTAATATCTCGATTTGATGCCACATTGGAGGCAAAAACATCTTTGATTTTCTTTAAAATTACAATTTGCTCATCTGTGAAGTTGTAGGTGTGAATGTAAGAAAGATAATTTTTTTCAATTCTTTCCTTTGGCGTAGGAATCCTTTTCCTTCCTAATGCGTGCAACAAAAAGTCCCATGCAGAACCTTCAGGATAATCATACATTTTTTGCAAATGTCCTTCGTCCATAAATGTATTTGGTAAACTCAACCATTGAATAAATTTTGCCAGTTCTTCATCGGTCGGTTGATATTCGGGCTGTTCGGCTTTCTTTTTCAAATCCACCACTACTGGTTCCTGGCTTTTCTTTAGTTCTTCTTCAAAAATCTGCTTAGCCTCTTCAATTGGTATGTTGTCCTTTATTTTGATTGAATCACCATGAATTTCAATGCGCTGGATCATATGTGCAGGATCGGGATTATCGATTAAAAAGTACTCACCTTTTGGATTTATATTTATACCCGCATTTGCACTTAATCTTTGACCTCCCGGTTTTACTATCTTTTTATTTTCTTTCAGCGTTCCTTTACCATTATCCTCCATACGTTTGCAAAGTCCAACAAAGTCTAGAATCTGGAAGCTAAACTTTCCTGTTTTTGGGTCAAGACGAGTACCACGACCAATCATTTGAATGTACTTACCAACTGACTTTGTTAAAGCTGCCAAAGCTATATAGCGAACACAAGGAATGTCAACACCTGTACTCAAAATATCTACTGAAACAGCCACATACGGCTTTTGATAGGGCTTTTTAAACCAGGCTTTCAGCGTTTCGTTTAATTCGTTATTTTCTGATATTACAGCTTCTGCATAGTAGGGTTTTTCTGAACCGTCAATTTGAAATACTTTATTAATCGCTTTAGCCAATTCAATGCAATGCGCCTGACTGACGCCAAACAAAATCACTTTTTCACCGTATTGCGTATTTTTCTTCAATTCTTCTGCAATTCTGAGGCAGTTTTCTTCCGAAATAAATTTGCGGTTTAGTTGTTCTAACTTTAATTTTTTTTCAGCCCCTAAAGCTATTACATATCGTTCTTGCGGGTCAAGCACATGGTCGAATTCAATACCATTTTGTTTTGCTTCTTCTACTAAAGACGAAATCAATTCAATTGGTTTATAAGGTGCTAAAAAACCCTCATCAATTCCTTTTGCAATATCAAATTGAAAATCGGGTTCGCCAGTTTCGCAACCAAATAATTTGTAGGTGTCAATTATTGCCAAATCTTCTTCGTCAACCTCAGCTCCTTCTATGGGTGTAGCAATGCGTGGTGTAGCTGTTAAACCAATTCTTGGACAAAGAAAATGGTCGAATATAAGTTTACGGTTTACGTTAATGCTTCGGTGGCATTCGTCCACAATTATTAAATCATAAAAGTTAGAAGGTAAATCGCTATGAATTAATTCAAGTGTATCAATGACAACCACATGAATACTGGCGTTCTTTCTTGTCCTGAAATTTGAGGTAGTTATCCAACTCGAAGTATATTCACGGCTGATTAAAGAAAATCCATCGTCAACGGCTTGTTTTGCCAACATTCGCCTGTCAACCACAAACAAAATTCGTTTGGCTAATCCGCTGCTCAATAATGCTTTTACCATTGCTACGGCAGTTCTTGTTTTGCCAAGACCAGTAGCCATGTGGATAAGCATTTTTTGTTTACCGGCTTTGTAGTTTTCTATAATGGTGCGAATACATTGTAATTGGTAATAACGTTCTTTGCCAACAGTTGGGTCGTAACCGCCGGCGATGGTGGTGTCAATGGTAATTTCTTTGTTGGAAGCTATTTTTTTCTGCTGCTCAATTTTAAGCTTCATTTCTTCCAAACTCATATAGGTGGTTACCTGTTTAAACTCTCCTGCATCCAGGCCACGCCAGGCATTGTCGTAAAATAAAATTCGTTCGGCACTGCAAGCATAAAGAAATCTGGGTTTTAAGAGCTGTGTAACAATGGTGCGAAGCTTTAACAGGTCTTTGTTTTCCTTATCTAAATTGTTTTCGATAACAGCTAAAACATCGCCGTTCATGTCTTGTAAAACAATGTCGGGGCGAATGTTTTTAAGTGTTGGGTAATCCTTTTTAAGATTTTCAGGTATATCATACGTTTGCTGATACAATAGCGTATCACCTACTTTCCATCCGTATTCATTTACCAATTTTTGAATAATTGGTATATCAGTTGAGGTTGCTTCGTTAATTTTCCTGCTCATTTGTGCGCCAATTATTTCAATAATTTTCTGTTTTCAACATCCTGTAAAATTTTCATTTGTTGAATGGCTATCTGGTTCAGTTTTATCAATCGGTCTTTTTGCTGCAAACCCTCGTTTATAAATACTGCGTTCAGGGTTTCCATATTTGATAAGCAAATCAGCTCGTTAATGGTTGCGTAATCACGAATGTTCCCTTTTAAATCAGTATTAGTATCTCTCCATTGTTTGGCGGTAATTCCAAACAAAGCTACATTCAACACATCGGCCTCGCTGGCATAGATAATTGAGGTTTGGGCCGGAGTGAGTTCTGCCGGAATAAGGTTTTGCTTAATGGCATCGGTGTGAATGTGGTAGTTGAGCTTTGCTAATTCGCGTTTTGCACTCCATCCCAATTGTTTTTGTTCGTCTTCTTTCAGGCGTTGGAATTCTTTAACCAAATACAACTCAAATTCTACCGAAACCCAACTGGCAAACTTAAAAGCAATATCCCGCTGGGCATACGTTCCACCTCCTGCACCATTTTTTGTAATGATTCCAATAGCTCCGGTAATTTCAACCCATCGCGAAGGACTCATTGTAAACGCATTACTTCCGGCATCTTTTAAAAGGGGATCGAATTCGACCCCTTTAAAATTCGGATTATTTAAACGCTCCCAAAGCCCTAAATATTCCAAAGTGTTTTTAAGACGCAACCAGTTTTTAACTACATCTTTTGGCTCTACAAGATTTTTCTGCCTTGCAATATCGGTAATGCTTATGTAATCGGCACCATTCACTTTTAAAGTACTGACCGAAATCTCTTTTACTTTTATCTGAGAAACTTTTGCCATAATCTATAATTTTTTTGTTTTTAAACCCGTCGAATTCGACGGGTTTAAAATGATCTAATTTGACCACTTTAAAAGCCCGTTAGTTTTCCTGCTCTTCTTCAACCTCCGTTTTTACAGGTTCTACATATTCAACACCCCAAACATCGGCTAAGATTTGATTGATCTTCCTTTGGGCGTTGGCTTTCATTTTACGTAAACCTTCCAAAATTTGGATTTGGGAATCTAAATCGTTTACAATTTGTTCTTGAATTGAAATATCAGGTAATGGAACTCTAATTTGCTTAACTATTGTTAAATTTAAATGGGGAACACCACCACCAGAGTAGTCTTGTCCTCTGATTTTATCATAAATTGACATAATATAGTACCAAACATATTTAGGAACTGCCTTTCCTTCATCAACTACAATTGCACCACAATTCTGTGTAATACATGCAGGAATTCGAAGATATGCACTTTGTCCTCTTGTTTTCCCTTGGCCATACATTGCAATCAGGATTGTATTTTTTGGATATACTCGTAATCCATAATCTTGAATAGCTTTATCAGAGAGTTTTTCTGATGTTTCATATATCTCATTCATTGCGACTTCGGTTGTCAAAACCCAGTTATTTTCACCTTTAAAATATTCTTCAATTTCTCTCGAAGGTGTAGAACCAGTTCCAACACTTGCAAAGTCATCAATAATAAGATTGTTATAATTTACACCCTCTCGAATGAAATCAGATTCTTGTATTTTCCAGTTTTTTAATACTTTATCAACTCCCTCAATAATTGCTTTTTGTTTTTCAATTTCAGCAATAATTATGTTTTGGTCATCAAAAGAGGGTAACGGAATTTCAATTTCTAAAAAATCATCTTGATGAAACCTTTGCTGCGCTGCACCGGTTGGATTTTTCTCAATAATTTTATCAACGAAAATTTGAGATTGTAAAATATAAGCAAGATACTTTATGTTTTCTGTTGATTTAAATACTGGAAAATCTGTGCTAACTATTGAATCAATTAACCCAAAGGGTATATAACCGATTGAACCTGTGTGAAGCCCTAATCTTGAATAAATTAAATATTCAGAACCATCATCTACTATTTCATTTTGTCTTTTAGTTGCTATTTCTTCACCTTTTACAATAGCACGTAGCTTAACTTCACCTGAATTGGAAACTGTTATTTGTTTGTACCTTTTGCCGTTATCAATCTGAACGAAATTCTGATATTCAGTTAAAATGTCTTTAAGTTTTATACTTGGATATTTTTGTTTAGACTTTAAAATCTCTCTGATTGTATATATTTCCTTATGTTCTGCCACAATACTTTCATCTATGTTGCTCACATATTCACGGGCAATATCTGCTTCTAAAGCGTTCGCAGGGTTTAACTTTAGCAAATAAGGCAATATGTTTTCGGGCTTGCTGTTGCTAAGTTTCTTGTAAACTTCATCAAGTGTTGTTGCCCCGTTGGGTTGTATGTGTTTTAATGTTTCAGTCCATTCGGCAATTTGGTTGTCGCTCAGGGTGCTTTTATAATTGGCAAAGTTGAACGAGTAGCTATGGGCTTTGTCTATGCGTTTGGCAATTTCGTTTTGTATACGGTTTTCAAGCATTTGGTCGAACACTTTCAACTCCATTTGCTTGTCGGCTTCGGTAATCTTTTTTGCCTTTATTTTTTTGTCGAGTTCTTCCGCTTTCCTAGCTTTTTCAATTTTGCCTTTTGCTTCCATGTCGGAACGGGTTTCGGTGCGGATTTTCTCTTTTATGCGTGGGTCAAGTGTTTTAATCCAATCGGAAGGTATGCAAAATTGGTTTCTCGTTTCATCGGGTTTTTTGCCGTGTTTTACAAATTCATGATACAGCGATAAACATTCAACCAACTGGTTTCCCTTTTGCTCTTTGCGATTGGTCCCCATGGTGAAACCATCGTTGGTTACTTTGTAAAACCAAGTCCAATCAGTTTTCCCACCTTTTTCAATAACAAGAATTGATGTTTTCGGACCTTGTCCGTTTTTACTTACAAATAATCCTTGTGGCAAAGAAATTACCGCTTTTAATTGGGCTTCTTCCAGCAGCATTTTCCGTAATGCCTTTGCACTAAACTGGTCCCATGTATGAAAACCCTCTGAAACAACAATGGCACATTGTCCGCCTTGTTTCAGATGCTCAAACATGAGCTTTACAAACAAAATAGTGGTTTCCGATTCTTTAGAATATTCGCTCCAAACATCGGGATAAGCTTCCTGGTCACGCTGTGCACCAAATGGCGGATTTGCGAGAACTACCGATTTACTTTCGTGGTCGGTAATCGGTCTGTATTTTGCCAAAGAGTCACCTTGTTCAATATTGGCAGGATTTAAGCCTCGGATATAGAAGTTGATAGCCGCCATTTTGCGAATCATCCCAAGATACTCAACTCCTGTAACTCCGCTTCTGTAAAATTGGGTTGTTTGTTCTATGCTTGGAAATTCAATTTGGTTCTTTTCAAAATATGTATCAAACCAATCGGCTAATTCTGAATGTGCCTTTTCGCCCGGCCATTCACGGGTTTGATCAACTCTTCTCATCACAAACTCAAAGGCATCGAAAAGAAATCCTCCTGTACCGCAGGCAGGGTCAAAAATGATATCATCAAAAGTTGGCTCAACCAGAGCTGTCATAAACTGCCGGATGTGGTCCGGAGTCCGGAATAATCCAATATCTTTTGTCCCACCTGTTTCACTTAGTGCAGATTCAATGGCATCGCCCAATAAATCAGTTTTTAACAATCTGGCCTCTTCAATTTCGTTGGCAACAATGTTGATTACTTCGCCAAGATTACCGCTATTTACGTTGTTGGTAAAATTTGAATTGCTAAAAACCTCTTCAATTAATACCAATTGGTCTTGAACTTTTTGCGGCAAATTGCCCTTGAAAACCTTTCTTGCACTTTGTAAAATGGTGGAATAGAAAGGAAAGAAGTTATCATTTAATTCTGCTAATATTTTGTCATTTGAAACTGTTGGCAAATAGGAGAATAAGCGATTTTCGTTTGATTCTTCCGGGGCATCTTTCCCTTTCTTTGGATCTTTCCATTTATAGTCAGCTGAAAATAATTCACGAAGTGGTTTAAATTCATCATCCTGTTTGATTTTTGTTTCGAAAATGCGGAGCAAAAGCAATTCAATAATGTACTCAACCCTTTGAACAGGCGTACCTGCCGGTCTAAGTTTATTGTGTAATGCTTTTAATGCGTTATTTGTCTTGTTATCTGCGTAATGTACAGTTGAACGTCCCATGATAATATTTAAAAACTCAAAAGTAACAATTTAGCCCGGGTATGTTAGTAAAGATGCAGCTCTTTTCAAGAATTTGTTTTGTGCGTTTGCTCATAAAGACTTGCAAATGTGCAATTTTGTGAGCTAGTTGCTTTTTTATCGTTTTCGTTTATAGCGCTTTACCGTTAAACTAAGCTATGACATTGCATTTGTAAGGCAAGACAACAATACTATATTTATGTTGCGGTTAACAACATTTTATGCAAGGTTTTAATTTTTATAGACTTTTTCCAAGTTATTGAAAAGATTATATTTTCTCAACTCAGCCAATTCAACTGCTAGGAATAGTGCTTTGGAAAAATTATCGATTTTAAAATTATCGTTGTTTTTTATTCTATTTACATACTTAAAAAATAAGTTTACAAAATCGTGCCCATGCATGTAATTTCTTAAATCTTGATTAATATTCTTCTTTAGCTCATTGATTTTTTCTAAATATATCTCTCTTTTGAAAAGCAGGTTATTCCTATTCAAGAATTTAGATAGGTAGTCATTGAAATCGAACTTTATCAATCCATGTTTTTCAATTACTACATTTGTTTCTAAAGAAACAAGAATTGCTGAATTGTCTAAAAGGAACCGTGCACATCTAAATACAAAAAAATCTACGAGGATGTTCTCAAAGGCACGAATTGTTTCACTGGGCCTTATTGGGAAGCCATTCAGTCCTATTTCAAAAATTTTAGAGAAAACAACTTCATTGAATAAATACATTTCAATTGATGAGAAGTCTGTATAAAGTGTAAACTTTGATGGGGGGTCTCTATTAACTAGTGATTCTAAGTCTTTATCCACAATAATTCTTACTCGTAAATCATTCTTTATTTGTTGATTTAGCAGGTTTGAAAAAAATATGCCCTTTTCTCTATTCGAATTCAATGTGGGATATGCTTCAAAATAAGTTGAGCAGTCCAAAGTCTCAAGTCCTTTAATAATGCAAATCTTCGAGCCCATGCGGCTCATAAAATGCCCATAAAAGTAAGAATCACTAGGACCTTCAACCCATAAATCACAAATTTCTGGTTCTAACTTATAAAGTGTTATAACTTCTTCAATCTTACGCTTATAATCTGTTGACATAAATTCACCTTTTTGATTCTAGCTTAATAGTATAGTTGTTAAATGTAGTTAGTAACTCAATAGAATGAGTAGCAATTAAAAATTGAACATGTCCCTCTTTATTTAGTGTCAATAAGGTTTGTAGTAATTGTCGTTGCCATTTTATATTAAGTGATAGCTCTGGTTCATCAATAATAAAAATTGTTGCGCGCTCAGATGCTATAATTACATTACATAATAAAATAAGCAACTGCTTTTCTCCCGATGAAAGAACATTAAAATTAATATCCTCACCGGTTATATATTTAACAATAAATCCGGTTTTAATATTATATGATAATCTCTTATTTGAGAAGTATGTATTGACACTGTTAATCAGGCTAAGAATAATTTCATGGATCTTTTTTAATGCATCTAATCTAGCGTTTAATGTTGAAATAAATGACTCAATAATCGGAAATGCAGAGAATAATTGCTCTTCAGTCGTTGTACTTAAGATTGCTTTAATTTTTGAAAAATCAAGTTCATTTACTAATCCGAACATTGAATATTCCTTAATTTTTTCGTCAATAACATCAAATGATCTTAATACCGGTTCTTTATCAATAGATTGTGTTTTTACTTTCTTTGCTTTTAATAACTCATATATTAGGTCAAGATATATTGAATTCATATTTATTTGACCGATGCTCGATCCAATTATTATTTGTTGTTGAATCCAATCATTAAGTCGTTTTATGATTATATCTATATTAATTTGGCTTTCAATCCCTTTTCTTCTTCGTTGAATTTCTCTTTCATTTGCAATATAATATTCAACATCAGAAGAGATTTGGTCTTCATCTAATCCCTTTTCTTCTTCGTTGAATTTCTCTTTCATTTGCAATATAATATTCAACATCAGAAGAGATTTGGTCTTCATCTAACTCAACTGAAGTCAAACTATCTAATGCTTTTCTTTCATCGGACAAATAAAAAATCAAAAGATTTAAGGATCTTAAATAAGATAGCATTAATTTAAATTTAACATTTTCTGGGGCGTCCTCATCAAGTTTAATTGATAAGTCTTGGCTTGCTTTTAGATAAACTTCAAATAATATTTTTGTTTTTTTCTTTATATAATAATTAAAAGACCCTAAATCTCCGTCAGTTCTTAATGCTCCAATTTCGATTCCACAGTTTAGAATTACTGAAAATTTTTTAAATTTTGTTTGGGCTATCTTTGACTTGTGACCACTTTTATCCTTTGAAGATAATAAGTAAAAAATAAGTTTTAGAATTGTAGTTTTACCAGAACCATTATCGCCATACAGAATTAATAATTGATTTTCAATAGACTCTGTATTTGTATTCGTTAATCTATAATCAAAGTAACCAAATAGTTTTTCTACAATTATTTCTTTAATTGCTAAATCTTGTTTTGAAGTAATTTGATTTTCCATGTTACATTATTTTTTTTATTTCAAATTCTCGAATAACGAGCAAATAAACAAATTGTTACAACTTACAACCGCTCACGTACATTTTCTCTCGAATAAAATCTCTCACAACTTTTTAAAACTTTATTTTGCAATTAAGATCCTCAATTCACTGAATTGGTATTATCCGCCGTAAATTTCAGCAACCTCTTTTAATTATGCAAGTTAATTATAGAATATTTTTCTATCTATAATTTCTTTGTTTCAGGGTGGGTTCAGGCTGGAGTGTGGTTTTTCTGCAATTCTGTTAGGCTGTTTCAGGTAGATTTATAGCCGTGCCCGGGAGATTCCGGTGGCATTTTACGGGGCAGATTGCGCAATTGAAGGAACTTTCGGGGTTATCAGCCGTTCCGGATACCGGGTTTAATGTTTATAGTTTCACGACTGACCGGTAAAGCTATGGAAGGGGTTGTGAGGTTTCGCACTTCAATGCATTCCTTTCAGAACGGGGATTTGCCGGTGATGTAACAGGCAGGCCCGGCGGGGTTATCACCACTGCCAGGCCTGCTTTATTTTAAACCATGCGGTCCGGGTGTTACTGAGCCTTACCGGCGAACGGGTCCGAAAGGGGAGGAGGGCCCGGCAGTTTACCCCGCCAACGGCGGTGGAAGTTAATCCCGGCGTTTTCCCTGATGACAGTGCTTAGAGTCTCAAGGAATCCGTAGCCAGTTCGGCAACGATTTCATCTTTAAAACCATAGAGTTTAACGAGGGTCTGGGAGGAGGCGTCATCGCTCTGCGGGGTGATCACTACAAAGTTCATTGCCGAAGGGTGCAGTTTATTATGATCAATCCATGTACCCGAGTTTGCATAAATTGTTTTCAGTCCCCGGTGGTCAACCGACGCTTCAATTTTAGGGATATGGGTATGCCCGAAAACGACGATTCTGACTTCTGATTCCGGATTTAAAAAGTACTGGGTTGTCGCCTGAATATCCGTCTCGCTTCCGGCTGC
Source organism: Lentimicrobium saccharophilum (assembly GCF_001192835.1). Lineage (NCBI taxonomy): Bacteria > Pseudomonadati > Bacteroidota > Bacteroidia > Bacteroidales > Lentimicrobiaceae > Lentimicrobium > Lentimicrobium saccharophilum. Next base: position 807,141 of record NZ_DF968183.1, on the reverse strand, counting down.
TGCGTTCGCGATGGCTTGCTGTGCAGGAATCATAACAGCGACGTTGTTGCGGGCCTGCCTTTCTATCCAGCTGTCTTGTATTCCATTATACAGATTGACATTGATAGGGCCCTCCGGGGTAGTCTGGTAAGGCAGCACATCGTTTACAGAATACGATCCTGTGAATCCATTCAGATTCGTCGCAATGATTTTCTCCTCAAATGTATTTTCTATTTTAAAAGTGTTCAGGGTCCAGTTCCACAATTTCCAGTATTCGAAAAGCAGGCTTTGGCTTTCACCGCCTGTGGTATTTTCCGTAACCACCGGAGGGGTTTCCACGGCTGTGGCCGGTGTCCCTTGCGATACGTGAAGCGCGGCTATTCTTGTGAAAAAGTATCCCGGAGGCAGGATTGTTCCCGGCGCGATATCCTGATTTGATATCGGGTCGGGTGCGCAGAAGAAATTGTAGCGGTGCCCATGCTCTATGGCTATTCCGGGATAACCGGCCGGTGAGTAAGTGCCTAAACCCAATTCCGGATCCCGTTCCTGGTTAATCCCCGGTAAGATCAGCTCAACGCTTGCCTCTGTTATGGTAAGGTCATGATTTCCCGGGACATAGGTTACCAGGATTTTCTCATCCTGAATAATGCTGTTCAGCATATCCATCACGCCTTTGTTGGCTGCGGCAATGCGCCGGACAAAATCTTCCTGATCCTTTCCCTGATAAGTATCAACCGGAGCCGGAACAAACCATTCGTCCAGCAGGTCTCCGGCAATTACCAGTTCTTTGACATTCTGAGATGCTTTGATCTGTTTAAGCAGTTTTTCAAGCGATGGCAGGTTATTTTTGCATTCGGCATATGCAAGGTCCGCGCCCAGGTGCAAATCACTGATTACCACAATCATATTCCGCTCATTTCCCCCATTGCTGAATGGGTTGATTTCAGCATCTTTGGGATCTGACTTATCGCATGATGCAACTAAACATAAGGACAGCAGCACGGAAAATGCACTCAATAATCTCAGAAAGGGTTTCATGGATATTTTTTTTTGGTTTTCCTACTCGTAAAGCTTTTCGGAATCCGCTGGTTTATGTGATCAGCTTTTGATCTTCAATTTATTCAGTTTCATTAAGTTAATTTATTTTCCATGCTTAAAGACATGATATATTCCTATCGTGGTGCATGATAATGTGGAATTAAGTAAAATGATTATCCGCCTCCGGAGCGCAAATGTAAAATATTTTATAGTTCTGCTTAATTAATAAAAAGAAATATTTTTAAAGTGAATCAGGAGTTTCTGATAAAGAATTATTTGAGATATGAAAAAGCCATAATGCACGTGGAATAAGCGAATCCGGGTTGTACTTTACATATAACGTATATAAATACTATATCTGCTTTCCTGTAACCGGCTTCCCGGCGGAATTTGAAGATTGGGTTTGACAGCGTTAGAATTTTCTGAATTTCGTGATAATCATGTTATAAGCATTTGGACTGAAACTTGTTTTTTAAGTGACACACTCCCGGCGCCGGCTGTCGCCCGCGTTTTTATTTTCCGGTCTCTCCGGCCGAATTAAAGAATTCGCCGGATTTCCCGGAAAAGGTGCAATTCTTTGGTGAAAGGTGCGGGATTACCTTCGATGATCCCTTGAGGGGGGCTTCAGACACTCCCGGCGCCGGCTGTCGCCCGCGTTTTTATTTTCCGGTCTCTCCGGTCGAAGGTTGCCCTTCGCCGGATTTCCCGGAAAAAGATGCAAATCTTTGGTAAAAAGGTGCAGGATTACCTTCGGTGATCCCTTGAGGGGGGGGCTTCAGACACTCCCGGCGCCGGCTGTCGTTCGTTTTTCCGGGAAAAGTTGCAATTCTTTGGTGAAAGGTGCGGGATTACCTTCGGTGATCCCTTTGAGGGGGGGCTTCAGACACTCCCGGCGCCGGCTGTCGCCTCCGTTTTTATTTTCCGGTCTCTCCGGCCGAATTAAAGAATTCGCCGGATTTCCCGGAAAAAGATGCAAATCTTTGGTAAAAGGTGCGGGATTACCTTCGGTGATCCATTTGAGGGGGGGCTTCAGACACTCCCGGCGCCGGCTGTCGTTCGTTTTTCCGGGAAAAGTTGCAATTCTTTGGTGAAAGGTGCGGGATTACCTTCGGTGATCCCTTGAGGGGGGGCTTCAGACACTCCCGGCGCCGGCTGGCGTTCGTTTTTCCGGGGAAAGGTGCAATTCTTTGATAAAAGGTTCGGGATTACCTTCGGTTATCCCTTTGAGGGGGGGCTTCAGACACTCCCGGCGCCGGCTGTCGCCTGCGTTTTTATTTTCCGGTCTCTCCGGCCGAATTAAAGAATTCGCCGGATTTCCCGGAAAAGGTGTAATTCTTTGGTGAAAGGTTCGGGATTACCTTCGGTGATCCCTTTGAGGGGGGGGCTTCAGACACTCCCGGCGCCCCGCTGAGCGGGGCGTTTTTATTTTCCGGTCTCTCCGGCCGAAGGTTGCCCTTCGTTGGATTTCCTGGCAAAAGATGCAATTCTTTTATAGAATTTTTGGGATTACCTTCGGTGATCCCTTGAGGGGGGGCTTCAGACACTCCCGGCGCCGGCTGTCTTTCTTTTTTCCGGGAAAAGGTGCAATTCTTTGGTGACAGGTTCGGGATTACCTTCGGTGATCCCTTTGAGGGGGGGCTTCAGACACTCCCGGCGCCGGCTGTCGCCTGCGTTTTTATTTTCCGGTTTCTCCGGCCGAATTAAAGAATTCGCCGGATTTCCCGGAAAAGGTGCAATTCTTTGATAAAAGGTGCGGGATTACCTTCGGTGATCCCTTTGAGGGGGGGCTTCAGACACTCCCGGCGCCGGCTGTCGCCCGCGTTTTTATTTTCCGGTCTCTCCGGCTGAATTAAAGAATTCGCCGGATTTCCCGGAAAAAGATGCAAATCTTTGGTAAAAAGGTGCAGGATTACCTTCGGTGATCCCTTGAGGGGGGGGGCTTCAGACACTCCCGGCGCCGGCTGTCGCCCGCGTTTTTATTTTCCGGTCTCTCCGGTCGAATTAAAGAATTCGCCGGATTTCCCGGAAAAAGATGCAAATCTTTGGTAAAAAGGTGCAGGATTACCTTCGGTGATCCCTTGAGGGGGGGGGCTTCAGACACTCCCGGCGCCGGCTGTCGCCCGCGTTTTTATTTTCCGGTCTCTCCGGCCGAATTAAAGAATTCGCCGGATTTCCCGGAAAAGGTGTAATTCTTTGGTGAAAGGTTCGGGATTACCTTCGGTGATCCCTTTGAGGGGGGGGCTTCAGACACTCCCGGCGCCGGCTGTCGCCCGCGTTTTTATTTTCCGGTCTCTCCGGCCGAATTAAAGAATTCGCCGGATTTCCCGGAAAATAAAAATGCCCCGCTTCGCGGGGCACCGGGAGTGTCTGGCGGAAAGAGAGGGATTCGAACCCCCGGACCCTTGCAGGTCAACGGTTTTCAAGACCGCCGCAATCGACCACTCTGCCATCTTTCCGGGGGCAAAATTACAACTTTTTTTGATTCCGCAAATTTTTTATTTCTTGCGGTAAGGCACGGCCGACACCTATGCTTTGTACTTGTCCATCCACCCGAAGGCCTCGTCATTCCGATCCCGGATTTCCGGGAGAGGAATCTGCAAAAAAACCTGACACTATATTATGATAAAATAGTATTCCAGGCATAGTGACCGGGTTCATTTACAGGGTTGATTATCCTGAATTAAAAAGCGCCGGATTGCTGAAGATTTCATTAACTTTACGGGAGAATAACCTGAAGGTGCCATTCCCTCTTTAAAGAGCTAAGCTATGTATAACACTTCCATCATCCGTATCCGGCCACTGGGATTTCAGTGGGAAACCAGCGATCCTTTTCTCTTTTGTCTGCATCACCTCGACGATTACCCGGCCGGGAATGCGGAACTGGGGCCGGCAGCATCGCTGGCAGGCCGTAACCTGGGTCAGGATTTTACCCTGAAAGACGGCTGGCGTATGTATCACGGGCAGAAGGTGCCGGGATTTCCGGCCCATCCGCACCGGGGCTTCGAAACGGTGACGGTGGTTTTAAAGGGATTTGTGGATCATTCCGATTCTCACGGAGCCGCCGGTCGCTACGGAAACGGCGATGTGCAGTGGATGACCGCCGGCAGCGGACTTCAGCATGCCGAGATGTTCCCCCTGCTGAAAGGGGAGGAGCGCAATCAGCTGGAACTTTACCAGATATGGATCAATCTTCCGCAATCAAAGAAAATGGCCGACCCCTATTATACCATGCTGTGGAATGAAGAGATCCCGGAAGTGTCCGTTGTGGATGAGGAGGGCCGTGTGACCACCGTCAGGCTGATTGCCGGAGCGCTGAACGGGGTTGTTCCGCCGCCTCCGGCCCCCGATTCGTGGGCAGCCGGTCCCGGCAACGAGGTCGCCATCTGGACCATCAATATGGAAGCCGGGGCAAAATGGGCGCTGCCGCCGGCCGTAAATCCTGTAAACAGAACCCTCTATTTCAACACCGGTGCATCGCTGAAAGTTTCAGGGGTGGAGGTGCAACCTTATCATGCCATTGAATTGTTCCCGGGCCAGACCACCACGATCGAAAACGGAAGCGCACCCGCGAAATTGCTGATGCTGCAGGGCCGCCCCATCCATGAGCCGGTGGTTCAGTACGGGCCCTTCGTAATGAATACGGAACAGGAGATCTACCAGGCCTTCGCCGATTTCAGGGAAACACAGTTCGGCGGCTGGCCCTGGCACCGGACCGATCCCGTGCATCCCCCGGCAAAAGGGAGGTTTGCCACCTTTGCCGGTGGCAGCAGCATAGAAAAGTAGGGTAGCGCGGGGATCCTTTACCTGACCTTGTGTAAAATGCCGCTAAAACTCCTTCCGGATAGAATCCGGTCTATCAGAATTGTGGCAAAGCACCAATGCTTGCTGTGAGATCTTTGATTCTTAGTTGGTTAATATTTTTGCAGATTATTCGTAAAGCGATGGTATATGTATTCGACCCCTCCGGGGTCGTGCTTTTCTGGTATGATCCTTTTCTATAAACATATGACTCCTCCGGAGTCAGAATATTGTTTAAAATCCATTTGCTAAATCCGCCAATATGTTACGCATTAAACATTAATTCTTTAAAAATATTTAGGTGTTTTTTTGTGCTTTTGTGTTTCCGTGGCATAATACACGTGCTTCAAAATTATGCAAGAAATCTGTTAATTAAATCCTAAGTGGTAGTGCGCATTAATCATTAATTTTTTAAAAGTTTTGTGGCTTTTAGTGCTTCTGTGTTTCCGTGGTAAAAAAAAGCCTCTATCAACCGAACGCCCCGGTACTCAGCGGAAGTCAAAAAAGCAAAACCCCGCAACAGCGGGGCGCTTATCTCAAAAATTATTTTTATCTGAAGGAGGGGCAAAAATACGGCTCCCCGGCTGACTACCAACTGCCGCTGGCGCCGCCGCCGCCGAAACCGCCGCCGCCGAAGCCGCCGAAACCGCCCCCTCCGCCTCCGCCGAAGCCGCCACCGCCGCCACCGCCCCAGCTGCCTCCGGAACTTCTGCCGCTGTTATTCAGCATCGACAGCAGAATCCAGAAAGGCAGATTGGAAGAACCGATGTTGTGGCGCTTATTGCCGGAATTCCTGCCCAGCAGGATGATAATCAGCACAATGATCACAATGGGGATGATCACCGCCAGGGCGCCTTCTTTGGATTCGTAATCTTCAGCCTTGAACCGCCCCGAAGCCAGGTCGATGATGATATCCGTGCCGGCGTTGATGCCGCCGAAATAATCGTTATTTCTGAAAAAGGGGATCATTTCATTGTCCACAATCCTGCGGGCGAAGGCATCCGGGATAATCTCCTCCATCCCGTATCCTGTGGCGATGGCCGCCTGTCCACGCTCATTGCCGACTTTTGGTATTATGAGGATAACAATCCCGTTGTCATACTGCTGCTGGCCTGCGCCCCAGGATTGCCCGATGCGCTGCGCCAGGTCGTCGATGTCGTATCCGTCGAGGCTTTTCAACGTAACAACGGTAATCTGCGTGGAGGTGCTGTCGTTGTATTCAACGAGTTTTTGCTCAAGCCGTGCCACCTCTTCTGCACTGAGAAGTCCGGCCAGGTCGTTCACCAGCCTCGGAGGTACCGGCTTTTCAGGGATTCCGGCCGAAACACTGAAGGTGAAAACGATCAGCGCAAGCAGTAAGAAGCAGCTTTTAGTGCGGGATAATTTCATGATCTGTTTATTAATTATTCCCGAAAGAGATTTCGTCTGATAACTCATTGACATCGCTGGATGTATATGGAAAATGTTTCTTGAGTTGTTTGCCGGCCTCATGAATTCCTTCAATAATCCCATCGGCAAATTGTCCTTCGCGGAAATGGTTGATCAGGATCTGCTTGGTGTTCTCCCAGAAATCTTCGGGCACCACGGTATTGATGCCCTCATCGCCGATAATGGCAAAGGAGCGGTTCTGTATGGAAAGATAAAACAGTACCCCGTTCCGCTGATCGGTTTTATCCATTTCGAGCAACTGAAAGATGGAGGCCGCCCTTTTCAGGATATCCCCTTTGAATTTGTTCTCGATATGAACCCTTATTTCCCCGGAGGTATCGAGTTCCGCATCCAGGATGGCCTGCTTGATATCCTCCTGCTCTTCGCGGGTGAAGAAGTTTTTGGCGCTTGTAGGCATGTCAGTTATTTACTGTTAACACTGGGAAACCGTTCTCAGAACTGTACTTCAGGAGCCTGCTCTGCTCCGCTTTCAGCCTGGAAATAAGCTTTCTTGTCAAAACCGAAAATGCCGGCCAGGATGTTGTTCGGGAATCTCCTGATCTGGGTGTTGTAAGCCTGGGCGGTTTCGTTGAAAGCGCGACGTTCCACGGTAATGCGGTTTTCGGTGCCTTCAAGCTGAGCCTGCAGGTCCATAAAGTTCTGATTTGCTTTCAGATCCGGGTAACGCTCAATCACCACCATCAGCCTCGACAAGGCCGATCCCAGACCGTCCTGGGCCTGCTGAAACTGCTGCATACTGGCTTCTGTCATGTTGGTGGGGTCTATGGTTACGCTGGTAGCTTTGGCCCTTGCTTCGATCACCTGGGTCAGGGTTTTCTGCTCAAAATCTGCATAGCCTTTCACGGTATTTACCAGGTTGGGGATCAGGTCGGCACGACGCTGATACACATTTTCAACCTGCGACCAGGCTGCGGTTACGCCTTCTTCGAGGGTGATGAGGCGGTTGTAACGGCCGGTAAGCGAAACAACGATCAGCAGAATGGCTCCGGCAACCACCAACAGGGTTACTAATGATTTTTTCATGGTTTAGCGATTAGGTTTTGTTTTGTAAAAGTAACAGGAAAAATTGAATTAATAAGGGGCGGGCACCTGCCTTGTTGAAAATCAGGCCGGCGTTGAACCGGCCTGAATCCCTATTTGATGATTTCAACACTTCTTTTGATAAAGCCTGTGAGCTCTTCGCCTTTCAGCAGATTCTGGGCTAGTTTAGCCAGGTCTGTCAATTGTCTGGCCAGGGCTTTGCGGCTGTTTTCGTCTTTTTCGTCATTCATTTTCGCAATCAGCGGATGATTGCTGTTGACCACCAGGTTGAACGAATCCGGGAAATTGCCCATATATGACGCGCCGCCAAGCATCGACATATCTTTCATCCTGCGCATAAATTCGGGGCGTGTGATCTGAACCGGCATCTCGGTTTCGCTCATGCTCTCGAAAACCACAGTATATTGCTCTTTGCCGGCAACATCCTCAAAAACGGGCTTCAGCTTGTTCTTCTCCTCTTCGTTCAGCTTCGATGGCAACGCCTCTTCCTTTTTGATAAGCTTGTCAATCACATCCGCATCTACCCTGACAAACGAGGAGTTTTCAAATTTCTGCTCCAGGGTGTTGATAAAGTGGTTGTCAAGCGGGCCGTCCATCATCAGCACGTCGTAACCCCTGCCGGTGGCCGCATCGATAAAGCCATGCTGTTCATCCGCGTCGGAGGTGTAAAGATAGACCAGTTTCTTGTCCTTGTCGGTCTGGGCGGCACTGATATGGTTCTTATACTCTTCAAACGTAAAGTATTTGCCGCTGGTGTTTTTGAACAGGCAGAATTTCTCGGCCCTTTCATAGAATTTTGGCTCCGTGATGATGCCGTATTCGATAAAGACCCTGATATCATCCCATTTTTTCTCGAATTCTTCGCGGTTATTTTTGAAAATATCCTCCAGCTTGTCTGCCACCTTCTTCATGATGTGGTTGGATATCTTCTTCACGTTGGCGTCACTTTGCAGGTAGGAGCGCGATACATTCAGCGGGATATCCGGTGAATCAAGCACCCCGTGCATCAGGGTAAGGAAATCAGGTACAATGCCTTCCACCGAATCGGTGACGAACACCTGGTTGGAATAAAGCTGGATTTTCTCCTTCTGAACTTCAATATTTCGTTTTACTTTCGGGAAATAGAGAATTCCGGTGAGGTTAAAGGGGTAATCCACATTCAGGTGGATGTTGAAAAGCGGTTCTTCGAAGGTGGAAGGGTAAAGCTCGTGGTAAAAGCTGTTGTAGTCTTCGTCGGTCAGTTCAACCGGCTTGCGTTTCCAGGCAGGATTGGTGTTGTTGATGAACCTGGGTTTCTCAATTTCATTGTATTTGTCGTTGCCTTTCTCATCTTTTTCGCCTTCAACTTTCTCCCAGGTTTTCTCATTGCCAAACCGGATCGGAACGGGCAGGAACTTGCAGTATTTTTTAAGCAACCCAAGAATCCTGGATTCTTCGAGGAATTCTTTGGAATCATCCGCAATGTGCAGCACAATATCGGTGCCCCGGCCGGCTTTCTCGGTTTCGGTGAGGGTATATTCAGGGCTGCCGTCGCACTCCCATTTAACCGCTTTTGAACCAGGTCCTTTCTTGTATGTTTTGGTAAAGATCTCTACTTTCGAAGATACCATAAACGAAGAATAGAACCCAAGCCCGAAATGGCCGATCAGCTGGGCGGCATCCGCTTCGGATTTTCCTTTGTACTTTTTGATGAACTCTTCGGCGCCGGAGAAGGCGATCTGGTTGATGTATTTATCCACCTCTTCGGCTGTCATCCCGATTCCGTTGTCCCTGACAGTCAGGGTGCCTTTTTCTTTATCAAGGATAACTTCAATGGTGAGATCGCCGAGATCTTCCTTAATATTACCCATTGATGACAATGCCCTTAGTTTTTGCGTGGCATCCACGGCGTTGGATATCAGTTCCCTGAGGAAAATCTCGTGATCGGAATACAGGAATTTCTTAATGATCGGAAAAATGTTTTCCGTTTGAACGTTAATTTTTCCCGTTTGCATGGCTTGATATTTTAAGTTAGATTTTTTTGATCTCTGCAATATCAAAGCATGTGCCATGCGGAAAATGCTGACAAATTGTCCTTACTCTTCATCTTGCAATGAATGGTAAAGGTTGGCAGTAACCCTGTCAGAAAAGGCCGGAAATAACCCGGTAAATACTTACAGACCCGGGCATAAGGGTACAGAAGCCGGAAGGAATGGTGAAAACCAGGATTATCCGGGAATTTCAACCATAAAGGTTGTGCCCGAGGAGGGGGTGCTGGTGAAGTAAATTTTTCCCTTCAGGTATTTTTCGGTGAGCAGTTTCATGCTGTAGGTTCCCAGCCCCCTGTCATTTCCCTTTGTCGAGAAAGAACGGTTAAATATCTGAAGCTGGACGTCTTCATTCATGTAAGAGGGGTTGTGCACCCAGAGCATGGCTCCCTTTTCGCGCAGGGGGATGATGCCGGTGGTTACCGGGCCATGATCGTCTTCTGCTTCAAAAGCATTTTTGATCATATTGGTGATCACCCTTTTGAGGATAACTTTCTGGGTGGAAAAGTTAAAATCCTCGCTTCTCTTGTCCAGTTTAAGATCATACTGTCCGGTGGTGTAAGGCTTGAATTCCGCGAACATTTCATCGATGAACTGCATGGAATTGACGGTTTCGGGCGGATTGATCTGCTCGATAAACTGGTCATACGAAATCAGGCGGTGGGTGTTGATTTCATCGATCAGTCTGGATGAGGATTTTAGCAGCATGCCAAGAAATTCTTCCCTACTGTCTTCAAAATCGCCCGAGGCGAGTAATTCCACCATTCCGCTGATATTATGGGCGGTGTTCAGGATGTCGTGGTAGAAGATTCTCTCCAGCAGCAGGCGTTTTTTCTCACTGCTGATATCCTGCAGGCTCATCAGGATAAACTCCCGGTCGTTGATGGTTATTTTTTCCGTGTCGACCTGTAAATTCAGCATTCCGTTCTGGGTGTTGAAAATCCCCTCTTCCGCGCCGGTTCCTGTTTCAATGGCGGAACTGATCGACTTAAGCGCGGCACATACCTTGCATTTGTCTGAAGTGCCGCATCCGTTTTTGGCTGTTTTAAGATTCTGGCAACCTAGCAGATCGCCCGGTCTGAATCCCAGGAATTGTCTGATATCCCTTATTTCGTAAAGTTTCAGAAAAGCATTGTTGGCGAAAACAAGTTCCCTTTCCGGATTAAGGATGATGGTGCCGGTCGGAATACCATTCAGGATTGAAACTGCCAGGGAGTTCGCACTGATTAATTTGTAGTCTTCGAGTAGTTTTTTATCCGGCTTAGAATCAGCGAGTAAGGTATTTATATGGTTGCTCATAAGGTTGCAGTTCCGGTTTAATAGTTCAAAAGTAAACCAAAATATTGAAAATTATATTCCATTTATCTAATTTAGAATGAAAAGTAATAGATAGTTAGCCTATTATGTTGATATTTAGATAGATTCTAATATGTTAAATTATTGTTATCATATTGATTCTGAAATAATATATATCATCTGCTGCCTGTAAAATCACAGGATTATTTTGCGAACCCGTAACTTTTGATTCCCCCACAGGACCTGTCCGCAATAATCAACGACCTGACCTGACAAGTTTTCTTCCAACTTGTTAGGTCTTCTTTTCACTGATGTTCCAATCAATGCTTAGTGATGTCAGCACAAACTGTTGGCTTCTAACTTTTTATCCGCTCAGGCCGCGGGGCCGCGCATTCGCAACACGGCTGCCTGTTTTTCTGTAGTACCAAGGTTAGATGTTTTAGTTTCTTTTGGATGTTATAGCGTACGAAAACCAGAAGGCCGCTTATGCGAATGCTGAAAATTTTCAACGCTGCCATACATTACTGGGATTACAAAGAAAAAGGAAATTGAATTTTATAACAAGTCGCGTAATTCCATTCCGATTTGTGATACAGGAGGTATGAAGTGTTTTACTTTTATCATAGAATAATAATTGCAAAAGGACCGGCCTTCCAAAAATGGCGTTAAGAAAACAGGCAGCAAATTAAACGGTAGTTATCAATCAGGAGCCAGAGGCGAACTGGTTGGTTACTAACGTTAATCCCGCTACTGCGGGAAAAATATAGAAGAAACGTGTGTGAAAAAGGTGGGTGATGCACGAGTGATTTTTGTACATCGGTTTTAAGTAGAGGGAGATTGTAACAACCTTCGTTTCTTAAGCCCGACTTAATCAATAGGTTATTGGAACCAGCTAATAATATTGGACATATTCCTATTGATTTAGTCGGGATAATCCCGCATAGAGGCTGTTTCATTATGTGCAAACAGAATGATTACAGCCTCTTTTGCGAATACACCAAGCGAAGCGCGGTGTATTTTCAGGATTCCAGCCAAAACGCTCGCCTGTTTTCAGCCATTTTTGGTAAGCCTTGATCTTTTGGTACTTTTGGACTTGTGCTGAGCGACTAATGGTGAGCGAAGCCGAACCAAGTCGAAGCATCAAGCCAAAAGTACAGAAAGCAAAGAAGAGTAATCTGTTGGGAATGTGTGATTTTCCGTGCGGATACGCTTCAACTTGTCAGGTCTTCTTTCTACTGATGTTCCAATCAATGCTTAGTGATGTCGGGACAAACTGTTGATTTTCATCTTTTTATCCGCTCAGCCAGCGGGGCCTCACTTTCGTAACAGGGGAGTTGCCCTGGTATAGGTCCGGGACCTCCTCTATTTGTTAAGATCGGGCAAACGCGCTATCCACCCGGCTTTATAACATCCCCAAATCCCTGTCAGTATTGCCTCCGCTGCATCATGGGTCGGGATATTCACCCCCGGGGCATCTGAACTTCTAATAAACTGCAGAGCCATCTTTATCGCCGTTTGTTTGGCTTTCGTACCCGATCTCTGCTGTCGGTCGTAGAGCATGTCGCGCCTCCATTCGCCGGCATCGGTTTTTATGGCGGTAATCCCCAGTTTACCGGCGGTATGAATCCACGTTTCGGCAACCGGTCCTCCGCCTTCAATAATCAGATATTCAAGACCATCAATGGATTTCAGCAAGGGGTAAACGGCTTTACGAAGCCCTGAAATGGAGCTCATATTGTGCGAACGGTACCAGACCAGTTGCCCGTGATTGTTAAACAACGCAAGTCCCGTGCGAATACCGGCATCCACGGAAAGCAGGAAATGATCAGATGTATTTGATGTATTCATAGATCAATCACCCTCCGGTTGGTTCAGGTGCGTTTCCTGACCGGCGAATCATATACAAATTTAACGAAAGCGCATGGATTTGGGTTCTATTTTGAGACTGTTTCAGTGGATGCAACGAATGAATGATGAATTAATGTAACTTTTACACTAACTCCAACTATCTCTTTTATCCTGTTTATCCGGAAGTGATGGCCAATGTCTGAAATCTGTATTTTATTTTGACAGTTCAGGCAGTCGGAACCTGGACGGATGCTGCACCGGTTATGCGGATGCATATTAATTATTTGATAATAAGTTTAATGCAATAATCAGCAAGCGGGAATAAAAACTCCATTTCCCTTTGCCAATCGGGGGAAAGTTTCTAATTTAGCCCGCACTAACACCGGATTTAAAAACCAACTAAAATATAGTTTTATGTTAGAACTTGACTGGACACACTTACCCTTCGGGTATGTTAAAACCGACTACAATGTCCGTAGTTATTACAGAAACGGGAAATGGGGAGAGCTGGAGATTTCCTCCTCCGAATATGTAAGTATGCACATTGCTGCCTCTTCGCTGCACTATGGGCAGGAAGCTTTTGAAGGGATGAAGGCTTTCAGGGGAAAAGACGGTAAGATCCGTATTTTCCGCTGGGAAGAAAATGCCAAACGCATGGAAAGTTCGGCCAACGGTGTTATGATGGCTGTTGTTCCGCATGAACTGTTCCTGAAGGCCATCACTACGGCCATCAGGCTCAATGAGCGCTTTATTCCGCCTTACGGAACCGGTGCTTCGCTGTATCTGAGGCCGTTGCTGATAGGAACCGGTGCGCGCGTTGGGGTAAAGCCCGCCGATGAGTATCTCTTCCTGGTATTTGTTACCCCGGTAGGGCCTTACTTTAAGGAAGGTTTTAAACCGGTGGCCCTTCAGATTGCCCGCGATCACGACCGTGCTGCCCCCAAAGGAACCGGCCGTTTCAAAGTGGGCGGAAATTATGCCGCCAGCCTCAGCGCCGGTGAGGAAGCCCATGCCTCCGGATATGCCGCTGCACTCTTCCTCGATGCAAAGGAGAAGAAATATATTGACGAAGCGGGACCGGCAAACTTCTTTGCCATCAAGGGAAATAAATATATCACCCCGAAATCTGAGTCCATTCTTCCTTCCATCACCAACAAGAGCCTCATGGACCTTGCCCGCGATATGGGTATGGAAGTTGAGGTAAGGCCTGTTCCTGTGGAAGAACTTGCCGAGTTTGACGAAGTGGGCGCCTGCGGGACCGCTGCCGTGATCTCACCCGTTTGTAAAATCGATGACCACCTTACCGGACATGTTTACAAATACTGTAACGACGGACAGGCCGGACCGGTTTCCACCAAACTTTACAAGCGCCTCCAGGGAATTCAGTACGGCGATGAGCCGGATATCTTCGGATGGAATTATATTGTTGAATAGCTAACGTATACCGAAATAAAAAAGCCCGTGAAAGCGGGCTTTTTTTATCATAACCGTAAATGATTTTATACCAGCAAGCCGGCCATTTCTTTCTGCATGGCTTTGGCCTCCTCAGCGGCTTTGGAGGCAAAATCGGTGCTTCCGGAGGCATAAATAATGCTCCGTGAGGCATTTACCAGCAATCCGCAATCTTTGTTGAGTCCGTATTTTGCCACCTCCTGAAGGCTGCCGCCCTGGGCGCCGACACCGGGCACCAGCAGAAAGTGCTCCGGAACAATTTTTCTTACTTCTGCCAGCATCTCAGCGCGGGTGGCGCCAACCACAAACATCATATTGCCCGCATTTCCCCAGCCTGCTGATGTGGAAAGCACCCTGGAGAACAGTTTTTCTCCCTGCCTGTCTTCCGTAAGCTGAAAATCTGAAGCTCCCTTGTTGGAGGTAAGTGCCAGCAGAATCACCCATTTGTTTTCAAATGCCAGAAAGGGTTTGACGGAATCTTCGCCCATGTAGGGAGCGACGGTCACCGCGTCAAAATCAAGTCCTGAGTCCTGTTTGCCGAAAAACGCTTTGGCATACTGGGTCGAGGTGTTCCCGATATCGCCCCTTTTGGCGTCGGCGATGGTGAAACACTGGTCCCTGAAGGATTCCAGGTAAGCCATGGTTTTGTAAAGGCTGTTGAGCCCCGGAATACCGCGCGACTCATAAAAGGCAAGGTTAGGTTTGTATGCAACCGCGTAGGGCAGGGTCGCATCGATGATCTGCCGGTTAAATTCGTAGATGGGGTCAGCTGTATTCCTAAGGTGAGCAGGAATTTTGTCCATGTCGCTGTCGAGTCCGACACACAGAAAGGATTGTTTTTGCCGGATCAGGTTGATAAGTTGTTCGCGGTTCATAGTACGGGGATTGAATGGAGTCAGCCGCAAAATTAGAAAAAAGCGCTGAATTACAGGTCTGCCCGCGTGGAAATATAGAGTAATCCCGTGTTTCGGTGAGTCAATTGACTGAATTCGAATAGGAAAGAAACGGTCAGAGATGCAAGCACTGGAATGGAAGTGCAGACGGGATTAACCCACCGCTTCCTTCAGGCGTTCAGCATTTTCGGCCAGTTGCAGCGCATCGATCATGTCCTGGATATCGCCGTCCATAAAGGTGGGCAGATTGTACACGGTCATGTTGATCCGGTGGTCGGTAATGCGGCTCTGGGGATAATTATAGGTTCTGATTTTAGCAGAACGGTCTCCGGTGGAAACCATGGTCTTCCTCTTTTTGGAAATCTCGTCGAGGTACTTCTGGTACTCAAGTTCGAAAAGCCGGGTCCTGAGGATCGTCAGGGCTTTGTCGTAATTCTTGAGCTGCGATTTCTGATCCTGAATGGCAACGGTGATTCCGGTGGGGATGTGGGTAAGCCTTACGGCAGAGTAAGTGGTATTGACAGATTGTCCGCCGGGTCCCGAAGAGCAGTAAAGATCCTTGCGGATATCGCTGGGTTTAAGGTCAATGTCGAACTCGTCGGCTTCCGGAAGCACCACCACCGATGCCGCGGAGGTATGCACCCTTCCCTGTGTTTCAGTTTGCGGTACGCGCTGCACACGGTGGACCCCGGATTCATATTTCATCTGACC
This sequence comes from Lentimicrobium saccharophilum, assembly GCF_001192835.1. NCBI lineage: Bacteria > Pseudomonadati > Bacteroidota > Bacteroidia > Bacteroidales > Lentimicrobiaceae > Lentimicrobium > Lentimicrobium saccharophilum. The sequence goes on along the minus strand of NZ_DF968183.1, from coordinate 791,609 downwards.
GTAAACGTTTTCCCCGGAAATATTCACGATAATCTCCTTATATCCTCCGGCCGTTCCATCAGTGAAGTCTACCAGTTCGATTTTCCAGCCCTTGGTTTCACAGTATTTGGTGTACATTCTGTAAAGGTCTCCGGCAAAGATACTTGCTTCGTCACCGCCGGTGCCGGCACGGATTTCCACCACGGCATTCTTACCGTCCTGCGGATCGGAAGGAATCAGCATCAGGCGGATGTCTTCTTCCATCGTGTCGCGGGTTTCGGTCAGCGTATTCAGCTCCTCCTTGGCCATCGCCCTGAATTCCTCGTCTTTCTCGTTGTAGAGGATTTCCTTTGCCGATTCGATATTGGCCAGTACCGTTTCGTATTCCTTATACGCGACGATAATCGGCTGCAACTCCTTGTAATCTTTGCTGAGTTTAATATACGCCTTCATATCGGCCATAACGGCCGGTTCATTCATCTGTTTTTCAATATCCAGGTAACGTTTATATATGGCCTGAAGCTTATCGAGCATGGTGTTTGGTTTTTGGGGTGCAAAGATACGGAATTCCGGGTTTCATCATTGCGTGGTGATCAAGTCATTGCAAAAAGAGGGTGAGGCTGTGGGGTAATTTGTTATTTTAACTGCTGACCAACGCAGGGGCTTTAGCCCAAAAAGTTGCACAAGTTTATTCGCAACCAGTCATTGGCAAAAACCGGCAGGTTAAAAAGTTCGCCCAGGCTTGACTTCTCCCGGCTTTTCGGCTAAAGCCGGTTGGTTCAGGGGCTTGCTGTTACCCCGGGCTGAAGCCCGGAGTAAGGCAAACGTAATTATCGTACTGTTAATCAGAATGCTGACGTCCAAATCCGGACTTTGGCTCAACCAACGTATACATAGGTTAAATAGCTTCACACAATTTCTTTTGATTTTCTGCAGTTTCTGAAGCTTCCTATTCCGGTTTCTTACCCCCGGCTTGAGCCGGAGGCAATCAGCGGCTAACAAACACAGGGGCTTCAGCCCAAAAGTCGGCGAAAGTTTATACGCGGCCCGGCATTAGTAATACCGGCAAGCATGAATGTCCCCCAGGCTTGACTTATCCCGGTATTTCGGCTAAAGCCGGTTGTTTCAGGGGCTTGCTTTTACCCCGGGCTGAAGCCCGGGGTAAAGCAAACAGAATTTTCTGTCTTTTCATCGGAAGTATGATGACTGAATCCGGACTTCAGCTCCATCAATTCAAGCAATTGTTATCTATATCCCGTAGTTTCTTAAGATGCTCAATTCCGGATTATTACCCCTGGCTTTAGCCGGGGGTAATCAGCGGCTAACAAACACAGGGGCTTTAGCCCAAAAGTCGGCGAAAGTTTATTTATAGCCAGTCATTGGTAAAAACCGGCAAGCACGGAAATTCCTTTGGTTTGTCTTCTCCCGGCTTTTCGGCTAAAGCCGGTTGGTATGGGGATCTGCTTTTGCCCCGGGCTGAAGCCCGGAGTAAAGCAAGCAGAATTATTATACATTATGATGTCTCAATCAGGAATTGAGGTAACCAAAGCAAGCATTACGGAGATTGGACCTTAATTCATAAATCTACCAGAACCTGAATATTCAATACTGAAAAATGGATGTTCCGGTAGAAATTGTCAGTTTGGATTGCTGCGCCGCTTCACACCTGCCCACCACCTTTGCTTCAATTCCGAAACTTTCTGAAATACCGATAAGCGCTGCGGTGATTTCTTCAGGCACATACAGTTCCATCCGGTGCCCCATATTGAAGACCTTATACATTTCGGGCCATGAGGTGCCCGATTGCTCCTGAATGATGCTGAAAAGCGGCGGAATCTCAAAAAGGTTATCCTTAATCACATGAAGGTTTTCCACAAAATGCAACACCTTGGTTTGCGCGCCGCCTGAGCAGTGCACCATGCCGTGTATCTGGTCATGATACTGATCCAGTATCTGTTTAATGACCGGGGCGTAGGTGCGGGTAGGGGAGAGGACCAGTTTACCCATGTCGATGCCCGGCACAGGCGACGGATCCGTCAGTTTCAGACTGCCGCTGTAAGCAAGTGCTTCGGGAATCTCCGGATCGAAACTTTCAGGGAAGAGCGATGCATATACTTTGTTAAATACATCATGCCTGGCCGAAGTCAGCCCGTTGCTGCCCATGCCTCCGTTGTATGCGCTTTCATATTTGGCTTGTCCGAAGGACGCAAGTCCGACAATGACATCGCCCGCCTGTATGCGGTGGTTTGATATAACCCGGTTGCGCGGCATACGGGCCGTAACTGTGGAATCAACGATAATAGTCCTGACAAGATCGCCCACATCGGCCGTTTCACCGCCGGTTGACCAGATGCCGACGCCATAGCTGCGCATCTCTTCCAGGAATTCCTCCGTGCCGTTGATGATGGCGGCAATCACCTCTCCGGGGATTTTATTTTTATTTCTTCCAATGGTGGAGGATAAAAGAATGTTGTCGGTAGCGCCCACGCAGAGCAGGTCGTCGGTGTTCATCACCACGGCGTCCTGCGCGATCCCTTTCCATACGCTGAGGTCACCGGTCTCTTTCCAGTAAAGGTATGCCAGCGATGACTTGGTACCTGCCCCGTCGGCATGCATGATGTTGCACCAATCCGGATCATTTCCGAGAATGTCGGGAATGATTTTACAGAAAGCTTTCGGATACAGCCCCTTGTCGATATTGGCGATGGCATTGTGCACATCCTCTTTCCCGGCGGAAACGCCTCTTTGGATATATCTCGATTCCTGCGACATAGTTGTAATATTAACCAAAGCAAACCGGCTGCCGAAGCAGCCGGTTTGAAAATGTTAATTGAAAATCAGTTGTTTGTTCGCTTCATCAATTTTAAACCTGCCCAGCATATTGATGGTGCTTTCGCCCATAATCACGCCTTCGGTAATCTTGTGTGAAACGCTTGCCTCGACATTGGATACGGTTTTCGGCCCGATCTTAAATTCCCTGATTTTAAACACCGCGCGGTCGGCAATGGACCCTTCGGCAAGGATTACATTGGCATCCCCGACGAAATCATCTTTGGTGATGGCTCCCGACTGCAATAATTTCTGTGCTTCAGGCAGGGAGAAAATCAGTCCGCGGTCATCCCGGTCGAGCATGATTTTTACATTGTATCCGTTCACAATAACCGGTATGGTCACCGCATTACCCCTGCCGACTTCAATGGCCACGATGTTGTCTTCGGGGTTGATCTTAATCTCGACTTTCTGGGTAATCTCCTTGTTTTTGGGCTTGGGAACAAAATCTTTGCTGAGTACCCTGAATTCTGTCCGGCGGTTCAGGGCGTGGGCGGCCTCTTTTTCTGCAGTTGTGCCTAATGAATCAATAAATGTTTCGGTAAGCCTGATGCCGGTCTTAAACAGAAAACCATCTTTGCGCACATCTTTTGCAAGGACCCTGGGAACACGTTCGCCATAACCTTTGGCAACCAAACGCTCCGGGTCAATACCCCTGTCGATCAGATAATTAACGACTGACTCTGCTCGGCGCTGCGAAAGGATGTCGTTGCGCTCCTCGGTATCGCGGGCATCGGTATGTGAGGCCAGCTCAACGACCACGGTTTCGTTTTCGAGCAGGGTTTTGATCAGGCCCTGCAGCGAATCCTGGTATTGAGGTTTAAGATCCCATTTTGCCAGATCGTACAGAATGTCGGGCAGCACAACGGGCTTTTCAGGAATGGGTTCCAGCAGGAAGTCGATCACGAAATCCTTGTTCTTTTCAAGACCAACAGTGGTTTCCCTTGCCTTTTTGTTGAAATAATTGTCTTTCAGCACGGTAAGCTCATAGGTGACATTGGGCTTTATCTGCGATTTGCTGAAGGAATAAAATCCTTTTGGATCGGTTTTGGCGTCAACTGAAGACCCGTCGGAGCCTACCAGCCTGACAGTCGCCAGAGGGACAAACTGAAGGGTCCGGTCATCTTTCACGGTTCCCTGAAGGGTAAAGACCAGCGGCGGATTGATAAATGAATAAATATCATCTCCCCCGCGTCCGCCTTTGCGGTTCGAAGTCATAAACCCCTGTTCTTCGCCCGGCTGGAAGATCATCGCAAAATCATCGGCGCTTGAATTTACAGGAACTTCCATATTTACCGGGACTGTCCATTCGTCTCCGCGTCTCACGCTTTTAAAAATATCAAGCCCCCCGAGTCCGGGATGGCCGTTGGAGGAAAAATAGAGTACGGTGTCATTTTTCAGAAAGGGAAAAACTTCATCCCCAGGCGTATTCACCACAGCACCCAGGTTGAGCGGTTTGTTGAATTCATCGGAAGTACTTTTCCTGGTGGCAATCCACAGGTCTTTCCCGCCTTGTCCGTTTTTTCTGTCACTGGAGAAAATCAGTGTAAGCTCATCCGAACTGATGGCGGGGTGACCATTCGTAACCGCCGTGTCTTTGCCCAGGTTCAGCACCTGAGGTTCACCCCAGCCTCTTCCGGATCTTTTCACGACAAGAATCTGACAGTTTGAGGCAGAATCTTCGGCGTTTCCGCAACGGGTATAGTAAAGCGTGGTGAAATTGTCATTAAAGGCCGGCGCTCCTTCGTTGCCTGAGGTATTTATTCTGCCTTCGGCATCGGCTAGTGCCGGTTCACTCCATTCGCCTTTCCTGTCCTGGCGGGTAAGGAACAGATCACTGAAATTTTGTCCCGTCCAGTCATCCAGTCCTTTGCCGGTACTTCCCTCTCTGGTAGAAGTGAAAATCAGTGCATTGAAAAATTTATCGGCATAGGTGGCCGCGAAATCATCACTCTTTGAATTGATTTTTTTTACGTTGGTAACCGTAAATTTGGTAGGATTTTCGATCCATTCTGAAGCCAGCTCGCAGGATCTCAGTCCATTGGTGCCCCTTGGGTCATCCGGTGCATTTTCGATATACAGGCTGTAATAGTCCTTTGCATCTTCGTATTTTTCATTGGCCCTCAGCATATTGGCATAATGCAGGTATACCAAGGGGTTCCGCCTGGCAAAATCACTTTTAATGATCCTGCGGTAGGTGACTTCGGCCCGTTTGGTATTGTTCATCATGCGGTAACACTCAGCCATCTGAAAAGAAATCCTGTCCTTTTCGGGCCGGCTTTTGGTCTTGGAATATGCTTTCTTGTAACGGTTAACCGCAACATTGTACTGGAAATTGTTGAAAGCTTCTTCGGCAGCGGCTATCCTTCTGCTCTGGCCATAGCTGACCGATGGACTGACAAAAGAAACCATTATAAAAATTCCCAGGCTCAGCAGGGTGCCGGATATGGAATACTTTCTGGATGTTTCAGGAAAAACCATTGTTTTGATGCTGATTTGACTGCTAAATTAGACATTTTTCGCTTTTATGCCTGATCAACTGTACATCTGAACGAAAATGACTGATGATTAAACGGATTTAATGGTTTAAAATTGTGCCCTGAACCGGCTGGACTTTATATGCCGGTATTCCTTTTCAGTAGCCGGAAAGATTCCGGTCATTTAATGAGAGATTCAGTATCCTTTTGATCAGTTTTATCCGGATTCTTATGCATCTCAGCCGGATTTAAATGATCCGGCTCATTGTTTTCTGACTCCAGTCCATATGGGTCCGGAACAGGCCCGGGTTCAGGAGTGACATCCTCCTTCCCGGCCGGAGTAATCTCTTTTTCAATTTTATTACCGGTATTTACCAGTTCATCCCTGATTATATCGCTTCCATGCCGTAATGTTTCCCTTGCAGTGTTTAATTCCCTGGCTATGCCGCTGGTCTCTTCCCGGAATTCACGCGTGATGTCACTTGATGCTTTTTTTAATTCATTCATGGTGCGCCCGATTTTCCTTGCGATCTCGGGCATTCTTTTTGGCCCGAAAATCAGGAAAACAGCCAGGATAATGATCAGAAACTCTCCTCCGCTGATATCAAGAAACAGGAGTGGCTGGATGTACATTGGTTAATTGCTTGATGTGGTAAAATTACAAAAAACCTTCTTCATTCCGGATAAGATTATTATATGCCGGATAACTTACCTTGTTTAGCTGATTAGTGACAAAATGCTGTCCGTTTTAATTATGAGCGCAACGAAGGTAATCTTATAACTATTTCACCATTGTCCGGATAAAATGAAGAAAGAATTTGCCACAAAGACACGAAGACACTAAGTATCACTAAATGAGAAAAATAAATTTGTGCATCTTGGTGCCTTTGTGCCTTAGTGGCGAAATATTCAAAAGTAAGTTGTATGCTGTTACAATCTTCTGAAACCAACACCTATGAAGCATTCCGGTCAAATTATAATAATTTCCCCGGACAACAATGTAACTATTTATAAAAGTTTACCGGAAAATAATGATTCGTAAGATTGCATCTCATTACGGCACCCGGAAAACAATCCAAAAAAAAAGCCCCGCCAGCAATTGGCTGACGGGACTATTTCTGTTTATTTCAGTTTATTATTTCTGAAGTTTTTTAGCCTCTTCTTTTCTTTTCCTGCGCTTCTGCGAATTCGTAATAAAGTCATAAGCGATGGGAGAAGCAACGAAGATGGACGAATAGGTACCGATGGCAATACCGACCATAAGGGCGAAGACAAATCCACGGATAACCTCACCACCAAAGATAAAGATGGCGATCAACACAACGAGGGTTGTACCGGCGGTGTTAAATGTACGTCCGAGTGTGCTGTTCATGGCGTGGTTCATATTATCGGAGATAACCCGTTTGGGATAAAGTCCGACATATTCCCTGATACGGTCGAAAATAATCACGGTGTCATTGATTGAATATCCGATGATCGTAAGCAGGGCGGCGATAAATGCCTGATCCACTTCGAGGTTAAACGGTAATATCCCTGAGAAAATCGAATACAGAGAGATGGTGATCATGGTGTCATGCGCCAAAGCAACCAGACCTCCCATACCATACTGCCATTTCTTAAACCTGATAGCGATATAGATAAAGATGATCAGCAGAGCGAAGAAGACAGCCAGTACAGCGCCTTGTTTGATATCGTCGGCAATGGTCGGTCCGACTTTCTGTGAACTCAGCCTGCCCAGCACTTTGGTCTCATCATCCGCAGTGAAGTCATTGAAATTCATCGGGGTGTCGTAGAGTCCTTTAACACCGTTGAAGATTTTGGCTTCTACGATGGAGTCGGCGGCCTGTGTATCCTCTTCAATCATGTATTTGGTGGTGATCTTTACCTGATTGGAGGAGCCAAAGGTTTTTACTTCAGGAGCTTCCCCAAACTCATCAGCCAGCAGGCTTCTCACCTCATTGGTACCTACTTCTTTGTCAAACCGGATTACATAAGTCCGGCCTCCCGAGAAGTCAACTCCGAAATTGAGCCCTTTGGTTGCCAGAGAAATAATTCCGATCAGAATGACAATCCCTGAAGCAATGTACATCTTCTTACGCAAGCCGATAAAGTCAAAATTGACCTTTGTAAATGCGTAGCGGGTGTATTGGTTGTCAAACGGAATGTTTCTGTTTTTGCGCAGCTGCCATTCAAAAATTATCCTTGAGATAAAAATTGAAGTGAACAATGATGTGATGATACCGATGATCAGCGTGGTTGCGAACCCCTGAACGGGGCCTGATCCGAATATATTCAGCACAATACCGGTGAGCAGCGTGGTAACGTTACCGTCGATAATGGCAGAGTAGGCATTGTTATACCCGTCGGTAATTGCAAGCCGGAGCCCTTTTCCTGCTCTTAGCTCTTCCCTGACGCGTTCATAGATAATTACGTTGGAGTCAACAGCCATACCAAGGGTAAGCACGATACCCGCGATACCCGGCAGGGTCAGCACTGCCCCTAACGATGTGAGTACCCCGAAGATAAAGAAGATATTGGTAACCAGGGCAAGGTCGGCAACCCATCCGGCACGGTTGTAATAAAGCACCATGTAGATAAGTACCAGGACAAATGCAATGACGAACGAAGTCAAACCGGAGTTGATGGATTCGCGTCCGAGTGATGGTCCGACCACTTCTTCCTGTACAATGCGGGCAGGGGCAGGCAGCTTACCTGCTTTGAGAATGTTTGCAAGGTCCTGAGCTTCTTCAATGCTGAAGTTTCCGGTAATGGATGAACGTCCGTTGGGAATTTCGCTGTTTACTCGGGGTGCTGAATAAACATAATCATCGAGAACAATGGCAATCTGGTTGCCGATGTTATCGGCGGTAAGCCTTTTCCAGGTTTTGGCGCCTTCGGCATTCATCAGCATGGTAATCTCCACCCTGCCGTTCTGGTCGTAATCCTGGCGGGCATCCACTACAGCATCACCGCCAAGGGGAGCAAGGCCGTCACGGCTGGTCACCTTAAGGGCGATCAGTTCAAGAATTTCCGGGCGATCTTTTTCAGGTTTTACGGTCCAGGCCATTTTCAGGTCTCTGGGGAAAATGCTGGCGGTCTGACGCAGCATGCGGTTAACCCGTGCGGTATCCTTTATCGTTGCAAAACCTACAGTAGCGCCCTCGCCCGGGAAATACTGCCCCTGGGCATTGGGGAAAATAGCCGGGTTGAGGTAAGCAAAAAGCGGATTTTCTTTGGCATATTTTTCAAAAGATTCCTTCTGTTGATCTGCGGCGGTGGTATCGCTGATCTTGTCTAGCAAAGTCGACTGGGCAGTGTCAGCCTGCGCAGTGGCCGTGGTATCGGCAGGAGTTGTCTGTTCCGTCTGTGGTACCTCTCCGGCAGCAGTGGTTGTAGTGTCAGCAACGGTGGAATCAGCCATTGCACCTTCGGAGGTGATGGACGCCAGTCGTTTATTGGCCTCTTCAAAGTAAGGAACAAGCTCTGCAAACTGATAGGTTTCCCAGAATTCCAGCTGTGCTGTTCCCTGGAGGAGCTTACGCACACGCTCAGGTTCTTTGATACCAGGAAGCTCAACCAGGATACGGCCGGCAGTCTGAAGCTGCTGAATATTGGGCTGGGCTACCCCGAAGCGGTCGATACGGGTACGCAGGATATTAAAGGTGCGGTCGATGGCTCCTTTTGTCTCCTGACGGATCACATCCAGTACCTCACTGTTGGTTGAATTGTATGAAATTCTGTCCTTGAGCTCCACCGTGTTGAAAATAGCGGCAAGGCTCGCATTGGGGTCAATTTCCTGAAATGATTCTCCGAACAGCGTCACAAAATCACTCTGACTGTTTTTCTGTTTTTGCAGGGCCATATCTACGGCCTGGGTGAATACGGGATTGGTGCTATAACCTGACAGCGCCCTTACGATATCTACAACCGAGACTTCGAGGGTTACGTTCATACCTCCCTTGAGGTCAAGTCCCAGGTTCAGCTCGCGTTCCTTGCACTCCTGATAAGTATATTTGCGAACCAGGATGTTGAATACCGGCTGGCCCGACATAGAGTCAAGATAATAGCGTTCCCTTGACTTACTGATAGAATCCATCAGTTTCTGTTCGAGCAATGTGTTTCCCCCGGCCAGCTCTTTCGCCTGACTTATAGCAGCTTCATTCCTGGAATACTCCCTGGCTTTTTTCTCAACCCTTTTTGTGAAAAAGGTGAACGAAAGCTGAAAAAGGCACACAATTGCCAATGCAATCGCGAAGAATTTAATAGCACCTTTATTCTGCATGTGTGTTAGTTATTTGATTGAATTAGATTAATTTTTTGAGCCTGCAAATATAGAACTTCTATTGGAATTTACCAACCTGCTTATTTTATGAATTTTTCGCATAGTAAACCTCCGGAAAGCTTGCCGGTTAATGCCATCAAACTTTCAATACCCATGTCTTTATTCCCGGGATTTATCAATCTTGATGGTTTTTCCTTATCATAGGGTGATTCATTTTCCCTACTTTTACGTTCTGAAATTACCAGCATTGACCTGAAATGAAACAATTTTTAACCTTCCTTTCCTGCCTTAGCCTGTTATTATTGCATCCGGACGCCCGGGGGCAGGCGCTGAATGATTTCGGATTTGAACAATGGTCAGACCTGCCGGTAAACATGCAGGGAGTGCAAATGCGTAATGCCTGGACAGGGGGTTTGAATAATGTTCAATTTGGGAAGTTCGACCTTGATGGAGACGGTTTGGACGACCTGCTTGTTTTTGACCGACATGGGGACCGTTTGCTGCCTTTTGTTTTCAGCAGACAGGATCAGGAAGTGGTATATACCTATGCGCCTTACTATCGCCGTTTTTTCCCCGCGTTGAACCATTGGTTTCAGGTTGCAGATTACAACGGTGACGGGAAGCCTGATATTTTTACCTATACGCCCGGAGGCATTATGGTATATAAAAATACGGGAGATCAAACCCCGCAGTTTGAAAAAGCCGTTGATCCTTATATTACTTCATTGCAGGGAAGCATTTACACAAATCTGCTGGTAACCTATGTCGATTATCCGGTAATTGCTGATCTCGATGGGGACGGAGATCTGGATATCCTGACTTTCTGGGGACTTGGTTCATGGGTGGAATTGCACCGAAACAGGTCGGTGGAGGAAACAGGATCGGCCGATTCATTGCTTTTTCATAAAGAAACCGGCTGCTGGGGGCGTTTTGCCGAAAACCCGGAGTCGAATATCATTTACCTTGATACGTGTTATGCCGGCGGAGGATTCAGGATTCCTGCCAACGACCCCAAGCATACGGGTTCCACCTTTTGCCTGCTTGATTTCAATGGTGATGAGGTGCTCGATTTATTGCTTGGCGATGTCGATTATCCTGATCCTGCCCCGCTGATAAACGCCGGCAGTAATATTGAAGCTTTGATGACGGAGCAGCTTCCGCAATATCCTTTAAACGATCCGGTATACCTCTGGTCGTTTCCCCTTGTTCAGCATATCGACATCACCAACTCCGGGCGAAAGGACCTCTTAGTCTCTCCGTTTGATCCGAGTCTGGTTAAGTCGCGGGGGTCTGATTGTGTATGGCTGTATGAGGATGTGTCTTCAGGGCCGGCGCCCGAATTTGAGCTCGTGGAGAAATCGTTCCTTCAGAATACCATGATCGATCTGGGGCTTGGCGCTTACCCTGTTTTTGCGGATGTCAACGGTGATGGCCTTACGGATATGGTTGCCGGTAATTATGGCCTTTATGATACCTGTTTTATGAATAATGCAGGGCAGCTAAAATGCTACTATTACAGCAGATTATCTTTGTTTATTAATATTGGTACTGCTGAAAGTCCGGAATTTACTCTTGCTGATGATGACTTTGCCGGTATCACTGCGCTTTCAATACAGGGCGCTTACCCCGCTTTTGCCGACCTGGATGGTGATGGAGATATGGATATGCTGCTGGGGAGCGATTCGGGGAAGATTATTTTTTTCGAAAATACTGCCGGTGCAGGGGCTGTTCCGGTTTTTGCTGAGCCTGAATTTAATTATCAGCAGATAGCGGTGGAAAGTTACTCGACACCGGTTTTGTTTGACTTTGACGAAGATGGGGATGCCGATCTGATAACGGGCGGCAGCAAGGGCCGTCTTTCATTCTACAGAAATGAGGGAAGCGCCGGGCAGCCTGTATTCGGTTTGGTAACCGATTTCTGGGGTGGGGTGGACGTTACCGACTATCAGCTTTCTTATACCGGATACAGTGTGCCCGCTTTTATCCGCGACGGATCGGGAGAAATAAACCTGCTGGTAGGATCGGAAACCGGTATCATCTCACGTTATAATAATCTCTCAACGGAGACGGGCGCCTTGTTTAATAAGGCAGAACATCATTTTATGTATATTTCGGAAGGTATCCGTACGTCTCCTGCGACAGCAGATCTGAATGCCGACGGTTATCCCGACCTGGCTGTTGGCAATTATGGCGGCGGAATCGCGCTTTTTAAAGGAAAAAATCCCGGACCTGCCGGAATTCCTGATTCATACGGAGAAATCGGTACCAGGGTTTTGGTTGCACCCAATCCGGCTATGAATATGACAAGGGTAACCATTCTCTCTGACGGGAACTGGTCAGTTGATATTACAAATGTGTACGGCGCCCTGGTAAAGACAATCTCAGCCGTTGGCCATCAGATGATACAGCTTGGATTGGATGATTTCCCTGCCGGAATTTACAGCATAGTCTGCACGAAGGCGGGAAGCCCCCATGCGAAGACCGCTGTTAAACTGGTGGTTATTCGATAACGGCGTTTTTTGGCTCTTCTGTCGGCTCTTCCAAAGCCCCGAGTTCCAGCACCCGCTCTTCAAATTTTAAAGTGGCTTTGCAATGACGGAGCAGGTCGCAACCAAGCAATCCGTCGATCTGGGGATTACCCATGCCGCGGAAGGAGCGGTTCAGCGCACTCAGATCAACAGCTGTTGCTTTGTAATCCTTTATCACAACAGATCCGATTTCCAGGGTGTCTATATTGGCAATATAGCTGTAGACGCTGGTAGCTCCCGGTGCGAGGTTTTTCCGGGGGTTACGTTTCAGCTCGGTCTGGCTGACAAATTTCTGCAAATGATCGGTGTCAAGCACGGTTTTGGCCGCACCTGTATCAACCATAAATAATGCAGGTTTGCCATTGATGATCACCCTGGCCAGCAGATTATATCCGCCGGTTTCAAAATTCAGCTGAATCAGATTTAATGAGGTCATGTCGTTTGTTTTTTGTGATTAATTATCCGTAAAAAAGACCTGATTCCCGGCAAGTCTCAGAAGTTGGGCTTGAGCGCGTATTTATTGTAATACTCTTCAATTATTGCAGTTGCTTCTTCGGCAGTGTCCACCAGGGTAAAGATATCAAGGTCGGTGATGCTGATATTTTTTTCTGCCAGCATATTGTGGTGAATCCAGTCAATCAGGCCTTTCCAGTAATCCGTAGAAACCAGGACGATAGGAAATCTGACGGTTTTATGCGTCTGGATCAAAGTAATTGCTTCAAAAAGTTCATCAAGCGTGCCAAATCCGCCCGGTAATACGATATATCCCTGAGAATACTTCATGAACATCACTTTTCTGACAAAGAAATAATCAAAAGTGATGAGCTTATCAGGATCGATAAAAGGGTTGGCGCTTTGCTCAAAGGGCAATTCTATGTTGAGTCCCACTGATTTGCCTCCGCCGAAATGGGCGCCTTTATTGGCGGCTTCCATGATGCCGGGGCCACCGCCGGAAATGATACCAAATCCTTTTTTAGTGAGGAGGTAAGCGATCTCTTCTGCCAGTTTGTAGTATTTCTGATTGCTTTTTGTGCGCGCCGAACCAAAAATCGTGACACAGGGGCCAATCCTGCCCATTTTTTCAAAGCCGTCGACCAATTCAGCCATTATTTTAAAAACAGCCCACGAATCGCTGGTCATGATCTCATTCCAGCTCTTCGGCGTTATAGCTTCCCTGATCCTTTCCTCTTCGTCAATTCCTTCAGCGTACATAGTAAAATTATAATGATTAAAAATCTGTTCAGAGATTTAAAAAGGCTGTAAATATAGTGCTAACCTGACTAATTATCAAAAAAAAATGACAAAGATTAATATGGAATAATGTTATCTACTCAGTTCCTCTTTAATATATTGACTTGTAATACTTTTTGAATTCAGGGCGATTTTTTCAGGCGTCCCTTCCGCTACAATCAGCCCGCCGCGTTTTCCTCCGCCAGGCCCCAGGTCAACAATGTGATCGGCTACTTTGATCACTTCCATATTGTGTTCGATGACCAGAACCGTATTGCCCCTGTCAACCAGACGGTTAAGTACGCCCAGCAGTACATTCACATCTTCGAAATGCAGTCCGGTTGTTGGCTCGTCCAGGATGTAGAGGGTTTTTCCGGTGTCCTTTTTCGAAAGTTCAGTGGCCAGTTTCACCCTTTGCGCTTCACCACCGGACAATGTGGTGGATTGCTGTCCCAGGGTGATGTAACCAAGTCCGACTTCCTTGAGCGTTCTGATTTTCTGAAGAATAAACGGTATGTTTTCAAAAAATTCCACGGCCTGATTGATGGTCAGGTTTAACACGTCATTGATCGATTTCCCTTTGTACCTCACTTCCAGCGTTTCGCGGTTGTAACGTTTGCCCCCGCATGATTCGCATGGAACCTGAACATCCGGGAGGAAGTTCATTTCTATTACCCTGACCCCTGCGCCCTTGCAGGTTTCGCAACGTCCACCCTTTACATTGAATGAAAACCTGCCGGCCTGATATCCCCGGATCTTTGACTCCGGAAGCGAGGCAAACAATTTTCTGATTTCATCAAACACCCCCGTGTAGGTCGCCGGATTGGACCTGGGCGTTCTTCCGATCGGCGATTGATCTATCTCAATGACTTTGTCAAGATGCTCCAGCCCTTTGATACTTTCGTAAGGTAGCGGTTTCTTGTCGGAACGATAGAAATGCCGGCTCAGGATGGGATAGAGCGTCTCATTGATCAGCGTTGATTTTCCGCTTCCGGATACCCCGGTAACACAGATAAACAGGCCCAGGGGCAGTGTAAGGTTAACATGCTGAAGATTATTGCCTGTGGCCCCTTTCAGTACAATCCGATGGCCATTGCCCCCGCGCCTGACCGGTGGAATGCTGATCTGCTTTTTCCCGTTCAGGTAACAACAGGTGATGGACCTGCATTGCAGCATCTCTTCAGGCGTGCCTGTCGCGACAATCTTTCCGCCGTGCCGGCCTGCGCCGGGGCCGATATCCACGATGAAATCCGATGAGAGGATCATATCCTTGTCATGTTCCACCACAATCACGGAATTGCCTATGTCGCGCAGGTCCTGCAATGCTTTGATCAACCGCTGATTGTCACGCTGATGCAGGCCTATGCTGGGCTCGTCAAGAATATACAGAACGCCGACCAGTTGTGAGCCGATCTGTGTAGCCAGCCTGATACGCTGGGCTTCACCGCCCGACAGGCTGCCGGCTTTCCTGTTTAAAGTCAGATAATCGAGGCCGACATCGAGCAGAAAACGAATACGGGTCCGGATTTCCCTGACAATTTCATGGGCCACCGCCCGCTTTTTTGGGTCAGGAAAGGTGTGCTCATTTTCAAACCACTCGTCAAGCAACGTAAGGTCAAGGGATGAAAGCTCGGCAATGGTCTTTCCGTTGATTTTGAAATTCAGCGACTCTTTCTTCAGCCTGGCGCCCTCGCATTCGGGACACTGTCTGAGGTTCATAAAGTTTCCGGCCCACTTTTTTACCGCTCCCGAACTGCTTTCAGCAGCCTGATTGGTGATATAGGTAACGATGCCTTCAAAATTCAGCGAATAGGAAGAAGTTACACCAAGGTACTCGTTCTTTACCCTGAGTACCTCATCCGTTCCGTAAAGAATGGCATTGATGGCCGCTTCAGGAATTTCATTGATGGGTGTGTCGAGGGTAAATCCGTATTTTTCGCCCAGGGCCTCGATCTGTCTGAATATCCACGTTCCTTTGGCCTCTCCCATGGGTGCGATTCCGCCCTTACGGATATTCCTGCCGGGGTCAGGAATTATCTTCTTTATGTCAATTTCGGTTATTGTGCCCAGTCCGTTGCAGTGAGGACAGGCGCCGTAAGGTGAGTTGAAGGAAAACGAGTTGGGCTCAGGCTCATCGAACGAAAGGCCTGTAGCCGGATCCATCAGTTTTTTGCTGAAATACCGCTCCTTTGAATCCTGAAGATCGATCAACAACATGCTGCCTTTGCCGTGACGCATGGCCGTTTGCACGGATGCCTGAAGCCGTTCGGTCGATCTGCCTTTTAAACTGATCTTGTCGACAACCAGTTCGATATCATGGGTTTTGTAACGATCAAGCTGCAGCCCGAAACTGATCTCGCGCAATTCACCGTCGATGCGCGCCCTCAGGAACCCCTGCCTCCGCATCTGTTCGAACAGCTCTCGGTAATGGCCCTTGCGGCCTTTGATCAATGGGGCCAGCAATAGAACGTCTTTTTCGGCATAATCGCCGCGTATCAGCTCTATGATCTGCTGTTCTGTATATTTCACCAGGGGCAGCCCGGTAACCGGAGAAACGGCATCAGAAGCCCTGGCAAAGAGCAACCGCAGAAAATCGTAAATTTCAGTGATGGTTCCGACCGTAGACCGGGGGTTTCGTGAAGTCGATTTCTGCTCAATGGAAATAACCGGGCTAAGTCCGGTAATTTCATCCACATCAGGCCGCTCAAGATTGCCGATAAACTGCCGGGCGTATGCCGAAAAGGTTTCCATATACCTGCGCTGACCTTCGGCATAAATGGTATCAAACGCCAGGGACGATTTTCCGCTTCCGCTCAGACCGGTAATGACAACAAGCTTATTTCGCGGGATGCTCAGGTCAATGTTCTGCAGGTTATGAACCCTTGCCCCGAAAATCTCAAGCCTCGGATCCGTGGTTTCTTCTGCGGCAATTTCTGTATAATCTGTATTCAAATCTCTGCTGATCATGATGGTCTATTCCCCTGCTTCTCCCGATGAGGATTTGTCAGGCCAGATGTCTGCCTTACGGCCAAAAATTTCCTCTCCGTCCTGCAATCCTTTCTGCAGCCAGCTATACCTTGTGTATCCATCCTCGGGTAAATCAAATACATAGCTCTTGCCAGGAGTTACCTTCAGCTGGTCTGTTCTGAGCCAGGGGTTAAACTCCTTGAGGATGCGGTAATTTACTTTCTGCCGGGCTGCAAAGTTAATGAGATCCGTAATATTTGTATCAACAACGACTGAAATGGTTTTAAATGGGGGATACAAATCCTTCTCGCGCAGATAGAAACCGTAAGCTGTCGGGTCTTCATAGATCAGTTTCAGCGCCAGTATCCTGAAAATATACCGTGAAGTCTCCTGGTTGAGGTAAAGGTCATAAAAATTGTCTGCAGATTGCCTGGAAACTTCCCGGGTTATCCTGCCCTGTCCGGCGTTGTAGGAAGCAGCGGCTAGGGTCCAGGTGTTCAGCTGCTTGTAGGCTTCTTTCAGGTAACGGCAGGCGGCCTCGGTTGACTTTTTGTGATTGTATCTTTCATCCACCTGCTCGGTCACCTCAAGCCCGTACTGGCGACCCGTCTTGTCCAGAAACTGCCAGAAACCGGCTGCATTCGAGGGGGATACCACGTTCATAAGCCCGCTCTCAATCAAAGCGACATATTTGAAATCATCGGGAATGCCATTTGCTTTCAGTATGGGTTCAATCACCGGGAAATAGCGCGCTGCCCGTTTCAGCAATAATATGGTGTTTGAGTGCCAGTATGTGTTTACCAGGAGTTCGCGGTCAAGCCCCTCACGTACGTAATACAGATCCATCGGGACAGGCTCGCCGGCAAAAGAAATTTCTTCAGGTAAAGGTACCGCATAAGCCCGGTTGTGAATTGAGAATTGCTCTTTGTATTGCTCATCGTGTTTTTGACCGCCCGGTATAAAACGGAGTGATACAAATACAGCGGCAATAAGAACGATCGCGCCGAGGATCGTGATGGTTATTTTTTTAGTCATAATGAATCAACTTAAACGAAAAAGTGGCCTTTTAAAATTAAACGAAATTAAAAGCCTGTTATTACCCGGGTTGCCGGTATATATATTGAATTGCCGGGCAATAACTCCAACCCCATGCATGGCTGCTGGACCGTTTGTATTTCAGAAAATATTCCCGAGATCCCTGAAAAGCGGCGCAGCCTGATCTTTGGGCGAGAGTACCGGAATGATATTCCCCCAGTTGATATTCAGGTCGGTATCATTCCAGCGTACACTGCCTTCGGAGGCAGCGTTATAAACGTTGGTGCATTTATAAATGAATACGGTATTGTCTTCCAGAGAGATAAATCCGTGGGCGAAACCGGCGGGGATCCAGCACATCCATTTGTTTTGGTCCGTGAGTTCTACGGAAACCCATTTGCCGAACCAGGGCGAGTTTCTTCTCAGGTCAACGGCCACATCAAGCACGGCTCCGCTGACCACCCTGACCAGCTTGCCCTGGGCATAGGGCGGCTTTTGAAAATGCAGCCCTCGAAGCACCCCCTTCATCGACCGGCTTTCATTGTCCTGCATAAAATCCGCACCGATTCCGGCGGCAGTAAAATCGCTACGGTTATAGGATTCGAAGAAATACCCGCGGTCATCGTTATAAACCCTGGGTTTGATGATCAGAACATCCGGAATTCCGGTTTTTACGATTTCCATGGCAGATAGGAACTTCCCCGGGATACCGGAGAAGTTCCGGAGAAATATTTATTAAATGTGGATTACTTCATCATAAGCCGCGGCAACCGCTTCCATCACAGCCTCCGACATGGTAGGGTGGGGGTGGACTGCTTTGATGATCTCTTCGCCGGTGGTTTCCAGTTTGCGGGCTACCACCACCTCAGCGATCATCTCGGTTACATTGTCGCCGATCATGTGCGCCCCAAGCCATTCACCGTATTTTGCATCGAAAATAACCTTTACAAAGCCCTCTTTCGATCCGGCCGCGCTGGCTTTACCCGAAGCGGAATAGGGGAATTTCCCGACCTTGATCTCATATCCTGCTTCCCGGGCTGCTTTCTCGGTCATGCCCACCGAAGCAATTTCGGGCTGGGTATAGGTACATCCCGGGATGTTGCCATAATCGAGTGGTTCAACATGCTTTCCGGCAATTTTCTCCACACAGAGAATGCCTTCATGCGAGGCGACATGCGCCAGGGCAGGGCCATGAACAATGTCACCAATGGCATATACCCCGTCAACACTGGTTTTGTAGAAATCGTCAACTACAACCTTGCCCTTGTCAATGGCAACACCGGTTTCTTCAAGCCCGAGTCCTTCAAGGTTCGTGGAAATACCAACCGCCGAAAGCACTATTTCCGCTTCGATGATTTCCTCCCCTTTTTTCGTTTTAACGGTAACTTTACAGAGTTCACCGGAAGTGTCAACCGATTCAACCGTGGAGGAAGTCATCACCTTCATACCGGACTTTTTAAAACTGCGCTCCAGTTGTTTTGAAACCTCTTCATCTTCGACGGGAACCACATTGGGCATGAATTCAACCAGGGTCACCTGGGTGCCGATGGTATGATAAAAGTAGGCAAATTCCGAACCAATGGCGCCCGAGCCGACAACGACCATGCTCTTCGGCTGTTTGTCAAGCGTCATCGCTTCCCGGTAGCCAATGATTTTCTTACCGTCCTGCTTTAAGTTGGGCAGTTCCCGCGAACGGGCTCCGGTAGCCAGGATGACGTGATTAGCCTGATAATCCGTCTTTTTGCCTCCGGCATCTGTTACTTCCACCACTTTGCCGGATTTTAGTTTCCCGGTGCCGGCAATATGATCTATTTTATTTTTCTTGAATAGGAACTGAATGCCTTTACTCATCCCTTCGGCCACACCCCGGCTGCGTTTTACCATTGCCTCAAAATCTGCCTTGATATCGCCGCTCACCGAAACGCCGTAATCGGCAGCATGGGAGAGGTATCCGTAAACCTGGGCGCTCTTTAGCAGGGCCTTGGTAGGGATACATCCCCAGTTAAGGCAGATTCCGCCAAGTTCCGCGCGTTCAACAACGGCAACTTTCATACCCAATTGTGATGCCCTTATGGCGGCAACGTAACCGCCGGGGCCTGAACCGATTACTATTACATCATAATTCATAGCTGGTGAATTTATTATTCAGATTTGCAAAATTAAGAATTTACACGGCTTCAACAAGCGGGGATTGGTTTTGTTTATAGTTTAATCAATCACATCAATTAACCGTAAAACCGGCAGCGTAATCAGGGATTAATATTCCCTTATGTCATTGTAACTTCATGATGGCCGGTGACGTCTAAAATTCATTACTAACTAAACCAGGCAGTATGAGAACCCGATTTTTTACCAGCGTCGTTTTTCTGATTTTAATGATTGGCTTATTCAGCAACAGTATGATGGCTCAGAATACAGAAGCGGTCATGGATCAGATTATTGAAAATGTTTATAAACCCGGAGAGCCCGGGGCAACCGTACTGGTGGCAAAGAACGGTAAGGTAGTTTACCGCAAAGCGTTCGGCATGGCCAACCTTGAACTTAGTGTTCCTATGAAACCTGAAATGGTTTTTGAGATAGGATCTATTACCAAGCAGTTTACGGCCGTTTCAATCCTGATGCTGATGGAACAGGGAAAGCTGAGCCTGAATGACGACATTACAAAGTTTATCCCGGATTATCCCACTCAGGGACACAATATTACCATTCATCACCTGCTGACACATACATCCGGTATAAAAAGCTATACCGGCATGCAGGAGTGGCAGCCGCTGTGGCGTAAGGATATGAGTCCGGCCGAAATGATAGATGTTTTTAAAAACCAACCCATGGATTTCGCGCCGGGAGAAAAATTTCTCTACAATAATTCAGCCTATTTTTTGCTGGGGTACATCATTGAAAAAGCTTCCGGACTTACCTATGAACAGTTTCTGGAGGATAATATTTTCAAGCCATTGCAGATGAATAATTCCTATTATGGCAGCCAAAAAAAGATCATTCCAAACCGGGCCGCCGGTTATCAGCATCAGGACGGATTCACCAATGCGGAATACCTGAGCCTCACACAGCCATATTCGGCAGGCTCCATCATGTCCAACGTGGATGATATGCTCAAATGGCAGAATGCCATCAGGGGCAACAAGCTGGTAAAGGCAAGTACCATTCAACTGGCTTTCAAAGGATACTCAACCAATGACAATAAGCCTTTTCATTATGGTTACGGCTGGGGGTTGAATGAAATCAACGGTTCACCCACCCTGGAGCATGGCGGAGGAATTTTTGGTTATACCACAAATGGAATCTGGCTTCCCCGGGAAGATGTATATGTTATTATGCTTACCAACAGGGACGATTTGGCACCGGAAGGTATTTCGACAAGGCTTGCCGCCGTGGCCATCGGGAAGCCGTTTCCCGTAATAGCCGACGGTATTGAGCTGAAGCCGGAGACTGCAGCTGACCTGACGGGTTGGTATGCATTTGAGGATGGCTCATTCCGCAATATTATTTACGAAGACGGTGTGCTCTACAGCCAGCGAAAGGGCTCTTCACGTTTCAGGTTGATCCCGCTGTCAGAATCCAGGTTCGCATTCGAAAATTCCCTGTCGATGCTGGAATTTGCTAAAAACGAAAACGGGATTCATTCGGTTGTCTTTAAAAACAGGATCAATGAAATCAGGGGCGGGAAAACCGATAAAATACCTGAAGAGAAAAAGGAGATTACGCTCAGCCCCGAACAAATGCAGCCTTTTACTGGCGAATATGAAATACAGCCGGGCTTCAGCCTGGTGGTGACACTTGAAAACGGTCACCTGATGACCCAGGCAACCGGACAGGCAAAATTTGAAATTTACCCTGAATCGGAAGTGAAGTTCTTTCTGAAGGTGGTTGACGCGCAGATTGAGTTTCAGCGGAACAAAGACGGCGTGGTGGATTCGCTGATCCTTTTTCAGAACGGGGCTGAGATCAGGGCTATAAAGAAATAATCCTGAATTGCGGACAATGTAGAGTTTCCGTGAGGCATTTTTTAATGCCGGCATTATCCTGATAACTTTATTTATAGGTTATCAGGATAATTTTTTTAAAGTCTGCTTAAATCCCGAGCTCCCGCTCAAAACCTGTTTCAAGCGAAATAAAAGTTTCCGTAAAGGTGATTTCAGGTATGGACTGGATCTGTTCCACGATTACCTGCTTCAGGTGCTCGTTGTTACGGGTGAAAAGCTTGACCAGCAGCGAATACTTCCCTGAGATATGATGACACTCGACGATTTCGGGAATTTTCTGGATTTTTTTAAATACCTCATCATGGGTGGAGGTGGTGGTCAGGTTTACCTGAATTCCGATAAAAGCGCAGGTCTGATAACCAGCCCCCTTCGGGTTCAACCGGAGTGATGAGCCGGCAATCACCCCGGCCTCCTCCATTTTGGCTACACGCTGATGGATGGCCGCTCCGGAAACCTTGCACCGCCTGGCTACTTCAACAAAAGGCATGCGTGCATTGGTGTTCAGCAGATTGATGATTTTACGGTCTAGATTGTCAATATGAAAGTAATGGTCCATGGTTTGTGTTATGTAAATTTCATTTTTATGCAAAAATGCATAATTGGATTAGAATATTGAAAAAATATCCCGGAATCTGATAAAAAATATTATATTTGATTGATATTTAGTGTGATAATGATATTTTTGTCACAGGATTTTTTCCCGTTCTGCATAAACATTCACCAACCAAAATAAACAACCATGAAATTCGATCCTGCCAACCAGATTCAGGACCTCCGTCAGTTCGGAGAGTTCGGCGATGTTAATCCTTCGGTCTGCGATTCAGCCACTTTTACCTTTATGCAGGCCAAAACCATGTTAGACACCTTCCACGGAGAGGCAGAAGGCTGTTTTCTTTATTCCCGTCACTGGAATCCCAGCAACAAGTATCTGGCCGATGCCATGGCTGCCATGGAAGGTACCGAAGCCGGCTGGGTAACCGGCAGCGGGATGGGGGCCATCACTTCAACGATTCTTCATCTGATCAAATGCGGCGATCACATCGTTTCGAGCATTACCACCTATGGCGGAACATTTGCCTTTCTGGCAAACTATCTGAAAAAATTCAACGTGGAAGTTTCCTTTGTGGATATTACAGACCTTGCTGCTGTGGAGGCTGCAATCCGCCCCAACACAAAGCTGATCTACACGGAAACCATGACCAATCCGCTATTGCAGATTTCTGATATCCCGGCCCTGGCTGCCATAGCCAATAAGCATGGAATCAAGCTGGTGGTCGACAATACCTTTACCCCGATGATTGTCAGCCCGGCCAGGTTGGGCGCCCACGTCGTGGTTTACAGCCTTACCAAGTTTGTGAACGGGAAGAATGACTGTGTTGCCGGAGCCATCTGCGGTACCAATGAGTTCATCAATTCAATGATTGATGTAAACGACGGAACAGCTATGCTCCTTGGGCCGGTACTCGATCCTTTCCGCTCTTCATCCATTCTGAAGAATATCCACACCCTGCATATCCGCATGAAACAGCATAGCTACAATGCGGCTTTTCTTGCCGAAAAATTCACTGCAGCCGGCATCCGGACGATATATCCGGGACTTCCCGGTCATCCCGGACACAACCTGCTGAAATCCATGATGAATCCCCAGTTCGGTTTTGGCGGGATGATTGCGATTGATATGGAAACGGCTGACAGGGCTGCCGAACTGATGGAAGATATGGAGCTGAACGATGTAGGTTACCTGGCCGTTAGTCTTGGCTATTTTAAAACCCTTTTCAGCAATTCGGGGAAAAGCACTTCAAGTGAAGTGCCGGAGGATATTCAGCGCAAGATGGGGCTTAGTGAAGGACTGGTGCGTTACAGCGTAGGTCTCGACAACGATATTGAACGGACATGGGAAAGAATTGAGGCAAGCCTCAAAAAGGTTGGGTTCATCCGGTAGTTCTGTGACCTGATTTATAAACCATTACTAATGAAGAGGCCGCTTCAATTACTCTTTTTAATAATTTTAGATTTCTTTGTATTGATTTGCCAGATATTGAACAGAGAATTCCTGAAAAGAACAATTTCTGTAAGATGACAAATTTTAAATACAACTTCTGAGGTGGCCCCTTCTTTTTTTAGTCAGGCTCTTTGCCCTTTTTACTATTTATCTGATTTTTCTTGCCTTATTTTGCTATTTCATTTTCCCCTGTTTAAATGGAATAGTCAGACCCAACCAGGGAAGTCCGACTAAAGCCTCCATGCTTTCGATTATTGGAATAAAGAGGCCATAGTCTATACCTACAGTTTTGGTCAGGGTGCGCCCACCAAAAGAAAAGAGCAATAAACTTTCATTTTCAATTCTGATAAAATAATTTTCAGACAGTATATAACCCTTTGGCCCCGTTCTGGCCATAAAGCCAATGTTTATCATTGGCGATTTTGCCCAGTTCCCCGCTGCAAAGCCATAGCCCAGGCCCAGTGTAATATTGCTGTTTCTGTTTCCCAGCGTTCCTAAACCATAGGCAATTCCGAAACCTGCATCCTTCTGAAGACCAACATTGCCCGCAAGCAATCCGGCGCCGATATTGAATTTGTCTTTTATTACCGGTAATGAAAATTTGGGAACCACCCAAACAGGAGAATATTCAATTGCGTCTGCTCCGAATAGAAAAAGGGGGATCAGTCCGAAGCCGAGAGAAAAATAATCGGTAATTCCAAAACTTGCCTGATTCCATAGTATCCAGATGTTTTGGTAATAACCCTCACCTTTTTTTAAACCATACCCGTTCGGCGACCAGAAATACCTGGACGATTGGGTATTTTCAAGCCATAACTTACCCTGAACTATCTTTTCAGGGGTAAGTTCAGTTATCTTGACTATATCTTCTTTTGCAATAACCAGTTTGCCGAACTTCTCAGTTAATAACTCAAGTTTCTCCTGGTTTTCAGAAATTATCCTTCCTGAAAACTGATTACCGTCCGAGGTTTCTATCAGATATATCTTTAATGTATCCTGTTGTTGGGCAGAAACCGGCACCGTTCCGAATAACAGAAACAGGGTAAAAACTGTTATCAGATGTTGAGTTTTCATATCTCATATCTTTTACATAAAGATAGGGAATTCCCGGCAGGAAAACAAATACTATCGTTTCATTTTCAAATAATTGCAGGTTACTGAATTCAATTCATGAACTTGCTGGTTTCTGCCAGTAATAGCCGGAAAGTACAAGACAATAAAAATGATATGATTTAGCTAACGCTTCTCCTGTTGTAATTCATTAGCCTATATGCCAGGTGGAGCCGCTGACTGACCGGATTATTTGCGTGTGCTGCAATATAAATAAAGTTCAGGCGAATGAATTTGCATGTATAATTGAGCTTTAATGCTGCCCTTAAAGGGCAAATCTGTGTGGAAATCTATTTCTTCTTAAAATTTCCGGGATATATTCTTTGAATCAGAAAATCGAGCTGGTTTTCAGTAGTTTCCATAAATTTCCTGTAGTCTACTGGTTGCAGACGATTGTTGTAGAAAACCAGCATCCCGGCGACTCCGTTTCTCAGGCTGATTTTGAGCATTTCCGCATCCTGCGCTGATATTTCCCCACTGCTGATCATTTGTTCAATGTCATTCTGAATAATCCTGTCAGTAAACAGGTAGATCATCTCCGCCGTGGGTTGCCGGGCCCCGATATCGTTCATGCGTTCAAGGTAGAATAGCTCAAAAATTCCGGGATATTGCGTAAAGTATTGTATCATCGCCCTTATTCTTACCCGTAGGCGCACTGACCCGGGTGTTTGCTGATCCGACTGCTCGTCTGCAAATGCTTCGCATTCCGACATAAAGTCTTTGACACAGATAAAGATCAGTTCATTCAGATCTTTAAAGTAGTTGTACATCGTGGCAAACGAATAGCCTGCCCTTTCGGCGACAGTCCTGACATTCACCGCCTTTAACCCTTCTCCTTTCAGCGTCTCCTTTGCAGCGTCAATAAAGTATCCGCGCATTCTTTTTTCCTGAAGCTCTTTGTTGCTGACCATAGTGATAGTTTTAGCGATGCAAATATAATAAACCTTATTAAAAATAATGAACAATGTTAAATTTTTCTTCAAAATTAAGCCCGGCTTTGCCGGGCTTAACAACTCCCTCTCCTGACCACTTATCACACCCCGGTAAAGGTATTCTCCAGAGAGAGTAGTAAATTGAAGTTATCAGAGATGCCTGTCTGTCAGGGATTTAGTGAGTTACAACAGGTTCCAGGTTTTTGGCCTGCTCAATGAAATCGGCGATTTTATCAAGCGAAGGAACAACCCTGGTGAGGTTTTTGGCGGCATTTACCTCCTCAAGTTTCGCATGCAGGTTTTCGGCATTGCGGTTTCTGAGCTCTTTGACTGTATCAACTCCGGAAGCTTTCAGAAGTTCGGCAAACTGACTGGCTATGCCTTTGATCCTGAACAGATCAGCCATGTTTACCCAATCCAGAATTTTTCCTTCGTCAATGTCGCTGCCTGCTGCAATCGCAGCACGGCCTTTTTTGGAAGCTCCCTCTTTCAGGAGACCCTCAACGGTTGTTATTCCTGCCTTCGCAAGTTTTTCCTGAAAAACCGGGCCAATGCCTTCGATGTCTTTAATTGATGCCATAAGTTTTGTTTTTATTGAACTTTTATACAAAATTAACCCTGTCTGGACAAATATGTTCAGATGAGGACCTGTTTATGATTAATGGCACTTGTCAACAGGGCGGCAATAAAAAAAGGCCATCCGGAGATGACCTTTTCATAGTTCAGCTTAGGCTTTTCTTTTTAGTTGACGCAGAATCCCGTTTTTAAATTTGTGCTGCAAAGCCTTGCGCTCAAGTTCTCCGCTGCCCTTACGGTGTTTGATCAGTTTCATGATTTCATCCGGTGCATAGGCGTTCGGGTTGCTTTTACTCACAACGGTCTGCGTTGCAGTATTGGCAAATCTGGCGGGTTCTTTACCGGAAAGCATGCTCTTTTTTGAACTGCCGCCCTGCATTACGCCGTTCACAAAGTCGAATGGCTTACCATCATCCTTACTGTAGAAAAAGAAATTGTTGTCTTCATTGGCTTCTTCAAGGTCGTTAAAACCATCGGCAAGCAGCACTAGATAATACTTTCCGTTAAGCGTGGACGGCATGGTGTAAGTGAAGAGGAAGTCCGCCTCAGGATCGTTGTACAATGCGGCGGCAACACTTTTGCCGGAAGGAACATCAATGTAATTCCACCAGCTTCCGGCGATGCCGTAGCCGTCTTCCCAGTATTGGTTATCGCCCGGAATGTTGCTGAATTCATCCGTATAGTAGTCGTGAATGATGATGTCATAATCATTCACATCGTAGGCATTGTAATACATATACAGGATGCTCCACCTTGAAAAAGCCCTCACGGTTTCGGTTCCTGAATTATAGACATTGTAGGTTATTTGCCTGTCGAGCGGGGCGGTTGATTCGGGATTGTCTTCATCCCGGAGGTTCCAGGCCAGCACATCAAGCCCTGAAATGATGTTTCCGCTGCCCACCTGTCCGCCGGTAATATTTACATCGGTTTTATTCTGGGCGACAAACGCGGCAAAACAGAAACTGTTGATAAAGAAATCATAATCTACCCAGATTGTTCCGGTATTTCCCCATGAATTTCCCCAGGTATTGATGATTTTGAAAGCCTGGCGGTTGTCGTCGTAGCCGGCGAGTACCATCGCGTGGTAGGCATGCTGCATACCCGGATTCTGATAGGTGTCATAGTCAATCACCGCACTGCTGTTCCAGCGCATAAAGCGGTCGCCCAACCGGGCACCTATGGCAATAGGCCTGCCTTCGGCAAGGTATGCTTTGAAATTGTCAACCGTCATGGAAGCAGCATTGTTTTTGTCGGCGATCTTGCGGTAATTTACCAGCTTATTGTCAGCGGCTTCCTGTGTCCATGACCCTGCCGGAGACTGGCTGCAATCGCCCAGTCCGGTATAGGGGGCGGTGGCGAGCGAAGCTCCGCCGCGCGTAATCAGTTGATCCATGGCGGATTCAAACTGGGTGCCGTTGCAATCGCTGCCTTTCTGAGAAGCGGGAATGGCCAGGAAAAGGTCAATCGGGCTTGTCTGGTTGGATGTCTGTGCCAGCTGTGTGGCACTCCACTGATTGTCGATGCCGTTGAGCGCGGTTTTCAGGTTATAACCCACCGCCCAGGTCACACAGGTGCCATATTCACCCTGATCGCCGATGGGCGGGAATTTTCCTGAGAGGTCCACACTGGCAGGCAGTCCGGTAGTATTGTCGTTGATATCGAGATCCTGGGGGATTTCATCCAGATTTTCTTCTTCCGCATTCCAGCTGGCCATAGCCTGTACCAGCAATTCACTCAGGAAGTCAACCACTTCTTCCTTGGTGCACGAAGTGAGGGTTGCAGATGAAATGGTTACAGCCAGCAACGGAACTATAACACCACCTGCCAGCATGCTGTTGATTTTTCTTTTCATTGTAGATGTTTATTCAGGTAATTATTCAGGTGATTGGTCTGCATTCAGATCATCAAGCAGGGCAAATTTCGTGCCTTCTGATACAAAATCATCGGGTTTAAGGGTCCGGAATTCCTGCATGGCTGGTTTTCCGGAATAAAAAACGGACCGGCTGACATCAAATTTACCTTTGACTGAAGCTTTTTCAAAAGTAACAGGCCTGAAAAAAACCGTTGAAATCAGGGTTGCCAAAGACTGAAATTCCACATTGTTCATGTCGAGTCTGCCATAAACGATCGCGTCTGAAAAGTTAAAATGCCCGGTAAAATTGGCATAGGTAAACAGCGCATCATCCCGGAAACGGGTAAGGGAGAATTCGCTCTTTCCGTCGCAATCCAGGTTGTGAAACCGCGCAATTCCCCTGAATTCCGTGCTCTGGAAGCTAAGTTTACCCCTGGTTTTCGCTTTGAAAAAATCCAGTGCACCATTAACCAGTGATTCCTGCATACTGAAATGCTTTTCCGAAGAAATGGCTGTGAAGTAATTGTAACGTCCGTTTAAGGTTACATTATTAAACAGTGCCCGCTCCCTGAATATGGCGCCGGTGAAATTGATCATCCCATCCACGGTGATGTTGTCGAAATCGGCATCGGCCCTGAAATCGCAGGCTTCAAAAGTAAGATTGCTTCCAAAGTGTACCCTTACCTGGCGTTGCGACTGCATCCCGTTAGTAACCACTTTCCCCATAAAAATGCAGTTCAGAAAAGTAACAGACTGTTCAACGCTGGTTATCTGTATGGAAGAGCTGAATATGCCCTGTTTTTTGATGGTGGTAAAATCAAGGTCGCCGGTGATGATTTTGTCTTTTAATAAAACCGGCTTCCCTTTGTTCAGGCTTTTAATAATTTCTGAAGCCGGAATCCCGTTGTTGGTTTTCTCTTGTTTATCTGCAGAGCAGCTGCCACTCAGCATGACGGTAGATATAAGAATCAGGAAGAATCTTTTCATGTATTTTCAATTACAACTGCAAAGTAAAAGATTTAACGTCATAAATGATGCCTTGTTTTGAATTGTCCAGTGAAATTCATCACTTGGTTATGTTGTTAAAAAAAGAAAGCAGCACGACCGGTTTACGGAGTGCTGCTGTAACAGATTATTATTTTTTACCTTAGCGGAAGGAAACTGCTTCCGGTATAAGTTCCGTTAACCCAGTCAACCTTGTAATGGGTCGGGCAATCGTCGCCGGTAACCGGCTGGTAATTGCTGTCGAAACCGTATGTTATGGTGGCGCTTTTTGAGGCTTCGGGGATCTGATGGACCTTGATGCCTGAAACGGGATTCCAGTCGCAGGCTGCCTTATAAACTACTGGCTGTACTATCTGTGTGTAGAATACTTCGCTGTTCCGGTTTGTTCCCCATACCACCAGGTTGTCGTAGCTGCCCGAAGTTCCGAAACCATCCGTGGTCATGATCAGTTCACCCCTTGTGCCGGTGTAGGTGCGCTGACGGGCAACATTCCAGGTGCGGGAAGTGCTGTCGCCGAAGGTTACTTGCATAGCGCCTTCCACCCGGTGAATAAGCCTTGTGAAGCCATTGTGGCCCAGCATATAAATAAAGCCTCCGCTCACATTTGTAAAGGTTTTATTGCTGTTGATCACAATTGTATGACCGGATGCCACCCTGGTTACACTGAAATTGCGGTAACGGACATTTACGCTGGCGCCCTGCATTCCCCAACGGGTGCCAACGCGTTTCCTGATCTCCACCTGCCCGGTTCTGAAACGTCTGCCGTTGCATGAAAGTCCGTCATAGGTTATGTAAATGGTAATGGTGTCATTGATCACCGAGGTGGAGTCGATGGTAGCATTGCAGGGAATTTCCATGGTCGATTTCAGGCCATTGCCCTGATAGCTTAAAACACCTTCCACATCCTGCAGGGCTTCGTTGGAAATATCTTCAACAGTGGCTTCGTCTGTAGTTAACTGGGTGAGGGTGGAGGGGTCGTTCCGGCCTTTTTCAAGATCGTCTTTCGTACATGATGTGAGGGCGAGGGCCAGGATGGTCATAATGAGAACCGGCGTCTTCAGACAGATGATGCTTTTCATTTTTTTGCGTTTTTGAGATTTGTTTGTCAGTTTATTTTCAAACGGCGTTTACATTAAGATTACACCGGTTGCCCCGTTTACCCTGATAGAAAATCAATATTTTTTAGTAGTTAATAAAAAATCAGTAGAAAAAATAAAACGGTTTAATTTCCGGTTGGATCCGAAAGCCCTGTCAGTCGTACTGTTCCGGTTTTTATTGTCACTGCGCAGGCGCCGAAAAATCCGGCTCCTTTACTGCTCAGATTAGTGGGAAGATTGGCGGAAGCGGAACTGAAATACCCTCCCTGCCAGCTGGTTTCGAGCAATAATGCCCGGATATATTCCGCGTGTTCCGGAGCCAGTGAGTACCTCCGCTCGGTGATTTTTGTGCCTGACGGAAACAACACCGTTTCGGCCGGCGGCGCAAAAATCTGGCTGACGTCAAGGGTCGGAAGGGTGTAGTAAATCAGTCTGGCCCGGGTTTCATGGGCTTCAAGGTGCTCATAGCCTGCCACCTCTGACCAGTCAAGCAGGATCTCATACATCGCGGCCCGTTTTGCGTTGTAGGTGTTTGCAACCCAGTATATCCTGAATAGTTTGGTTTCAGGGTCCCCGGCGTACTTAAGAAAAACAAAATCCTGACCCGTAGTCATCGGCGCTTTGGCCGTTATGATTTCACCCCCGTAACTGATGAGCAATGTATACGTGCGGCCGGGCAGCCCCCTGAACGGCTGTTCCGACCTGTATAACCCCGGCTGATCCGGGTCTTCACTGAAAAGGAATACTCCATCTGCCGAGCTGACCTGAATTCCGGCGCCACTTACCACCGGCGCTGGTTCATTCGGGTTCTTAAATGGCAGTGAAAGTTTTATTTCCTGAGTTTTATTTTCATTTGTGATAATGCCTTCCACAATGATCCTGTCCTGCATCATGCCATCCAATGGCCAGTCAACCGCCTTTTCGCAGGAAGCGAGCAGAAAAATCAGGAAGAAAGCTGAAGCCCGGATGCGCAGAATATGTTTCATCTTCATTGAAATTTAAAGATGTAATTGATGGAAGGAATGATACCCGAAACAGAAAGCTGTGTCGGGATAATTTCATAGGCTCCGTTCAGATCCGCCGGTACCACAAAGTCACCATTCCCGTTCATGATTTTGTTGAAACTGAGTGAAAAGGGATTTTCACGGCCATAAACATTGTAAGCTGCAAATACGATATGGTGCCGGTACTTTCGGTCAGGTTTATTCAACATCCATGATACGGAAAGGTCAAGGCGGTGGTAGGCAGGGTAACGGTCGTTGTGCTTTTCGCCGTATACCGGAACAACATAACCGTCGTATTGCATAAAACCAACCGGAGAAGTGAATGCACCTCCCGTCATATAATTCCACTGGGCAGCAAAATCCCATTTTTTCCCGGCCCTGAACATCAGGTGGGTGGAAAATGAATGCGGGTGGTCATAGTGTGCCGGAAATTCCCTGTTTCCGTTTATCCCGTCAATATTTTTTATGGCCCGGGCATAGGTGTAACCAGCCCAGCCCGTGAAACGTCCCTCGAGCTTGCGCAACATAACCTCCAGGCCTGAGGCACGGGCTTCTCCGAACCTCAATTCTCCTTCGATCAACGGATTGTAGAGCATATTTGCATGATCCCTGTAATCTGTCTGATTAGTCAGTTGCTTGTAGAATCCCTCGAAACTAAGGATCATGTTCCCCGGCATACTTACCGATATGCCTGCAGTTGCCAGATCGGCTTTCTGCGGCCTGATGACCGGACCTGAGGGCGCCCATACTTCCAGTGAAGTAAAGGGGCTGGTTGAATTGGAAAGCATCTGGATATACTGCACGGTTCTGCTGTAACCTGCTGTAAATGAGATCCATTTTATGGGTGTCCAGGTCGCGTTCAGGCGGGGTTCCAGGTTGAAGTAGGGCGAATGGTAGGTCCCTTTTTCTACTTCAAGCGTATCATAAACCTCATGGGTGGCATCAAACAGATAAACTGTACCCGGTCCCGGATTCCGCCAACTGCTCAGCCTGAGGCCGTAACGCACAGCCAGCTTTTCGCTGATCTTGTGCTCATTGCTGATGTAGCCGTTGATGGCCAGTGAGTTGTATTCCGGGATAACCGGCGCGTTTCGCCGGGTTTCTTCATCAGTAAAATGCACGTTGCCCGGATTTGAATGATATGCGGCCAGCTCGGCTCCGAACTTCAGGGTAATGCCCGCGGCCGGAAACCAGCTGAAGTCACTTTTCAGGATACGGGTGCGGATGGAAGATTTCCAGTAATCATCCTGCTGCCGCGATATATAAAGGTAATAGTTGTATTGGCTGGCAACCGCAGTGGTATTGGAGAAGAGCTTGCTGCTGAAGATATGGTTCCACCGGAGGGTAGCCGCTGTGTTGTCCCAGCTTATCCCGAAGGTATTCACCGAGGCATTGGTCAGCCTGCTGAAATCGTCACGGCCATAAAAAGCCGTCAGGAAAAGCCTGTTGTTCCTGTTGATGCGGATATTGGTTTTTGCATTCAGATCGTAGAAATCAATGGTAAAGCTCCTGCCGTTCAGTTCGTTATTATTAAGCCAGTTAAGGTTTGACTTCCGGCCCGAAAGGATAAATGAACCTGTTTCCTTCACAATGGGTCCTTCCAGGGTGAGGTCTGAAGTGAAAATACCCAGGTTGCCTGAAAAACCAATATTGTTCATATTCCCATCCCTGGCCCTGATGTCGATAACGGAAGAGAGCCTGCCTCCATAATTCGCGGGGAAATCGCCCTTGTAAGCCTTCACATCTTTTATCGCGTCCGGTGCAATGGCCGTAAAGAACCCGAACAGATGGGCCGGGTTGAAGACCGGTGCATCATCAATCAGCAAAAGATTCTGATCATGGTTACCTCCCCTGACATAGTAAAAGGACGATCCGTCACCAAAAGCGCTGAATCCCGGCACCGACTGCAGGGATTTCAGCACATCCGCATTGCCCGCAAAACCTGCCATCCGCCTGAGATCGGTCCCTGTAAGCCTCACCGATCCCGGTGCCGCCGGATCAATGGCTGCGGTTTCCCCGTCAGAGATAACAACAACCTCCTGAATATCAATCGCCGATTCTCTTATTTTAAAATCAATTGATTGATTTTTCGTCAGGGCAATTTCAAGGTTTTCAGATTTGTAACCGACCATGGAAACTGCCAGATTATATTTTCCTTCCGGCAGGGTAAGCGAGTAGAAGCCAAAAGCATTGGAGGTGGTCCCCCGGAAGGTTGCTTTGTCGTATATATTTGCACCGATGATGACCTCGCCGGTCACCGTATCCCTGACGGTTCCGCTCAGGGTAAACCTTTGATTTTCCGCAACCCGCTTTTCTTTTGATATACTTTTTGTTGCAGGTTTCAGAATTACCTGGTCCTCAGTAAATTGAAATGAAATTTCCAGGGGTTGCAACAGCCTGCTGAGCAGCGTATGAAGACTTTCTTCCTTTACAGAAATGCTTACGCTCTTTTCAAGCGGGAGTTTATCGGGATTGTATGAGAAACGGATTTTGCAGGTTTTTTCAATCTCTTTCAGGGCTGACTTCAGGCTTACGTTTTCAAGATGCATCGAAAGTTTCCTTTCCTGCTGCTGGGCATTAAGCACAGTTATTCCCGTCATCAGTATAACGACCAGGATGATGCGGAGGTATGTCAGGGTGCAGGTTTTCAATTTGCCGTATACACTTGATTTAATTCCATATTAACCGGAATGTAATGCCGCATCAATTACAACCTGTACCTGAAATCAATACTGCGTCCTTGTTTATCTTATAGCTGAGGTCGAGTGTGGTGGTGATCACATTGAGTACAGATTCAAGGGGTTGATTGCTGAATGATGCAGTAAGCCTGCACCCGGCAATGGATGGGTCCTCAAATCTGATTTTTATATGATAGACCTTATTCAGGGTTTGGGCAACCCTTTCCATGGAGGTGTTTTCGAAATTGATTACCCGGGTCTTCCATGCCAGATAGTTCGGGTCGTCATTGGGTTTTACGGTTATTTCCCTGCTGCCGGACGACATAATCGCAGCTTCGCCGGGTTCAAGGTATTTTTTATCCTGCTGCGCATTGGAAAAATAGAGCGCCACTTTGCCTTCCGCAAGTGCAATGCTGGTCTGGCCTTCGCCCGGAGCATCCACGCTGAAAACGGTTCCCAGCACTTCGATGCGTGCCTTGCCGTCGGATACCACGAAAGGTTTTCCGGCATCTTTCTGAACTTCGAAAAGCGCTTCGCCTTTAAGGCTGACGGAACGGTTTTCTGATCCGAAATCAGGGTCATAACGAATTTCCGCACCCGCATTCAGGGTGATGAAGGAGCCATCGGGGAGGGTGTGGGTCAGGGTTTCCGTACCTGCCGTAATCACCCGCTGATTCCGGGGGAGCAGCAACATAACCGCGCCCGCGACCATGAACACCACAACAGCAGCGGCGATGGCCTTCCAGATCGTGTTGCGTGCCGGCAACTTTACGAGTTTGCCTGATCTGGGTTTGATGGTTGTATTCCGGATCTTTCCGGAAATGATTTCCCACTCCCTGCCGGTATCCGTGCCGGTTTCAATGGCATCCGATGTACTCAGCAGCCAGGTTTTATGGTATTCCTCAAAGATGGTAAGATGGTCCGGATTACCGGAAAGCCATTCCGATAATTCCCTGACTTCTTCAGGTGTACTTTCTCCTGAAAAATACCTGCTGATCAGAATTTCATGATTCGTAGTTTCTTTTTTCATCTTTTTCTCCTGTCAATAATACACCGCTGAAAGGATTTACCCTGATTCAGAAGGCCTTTTTTCTCAACCCTGAAATAACCTGATTAAAAGAGCGAGCACACCCGTGAATTCCAGCAGCCTTTTACGCAGATGATTCAAGGCTTTCGACATCCGGGTTTCAACTGTTTTCAATGAAATACCCAGCTTTTCGGCAATCTCGCGGTACCTGAGTTGCTCATTGCGGTTCAGTAAAAACACCTCGCGGCATTTTTCGGGAAGTTCAGCCAGGGCATTTTCAATCCGGTAATGAAGTTCTTTTTCCACCAGAAAATCAGCTGCCGTCTCATAGTCTGTCACGTTCAGCTGTTCGATCTCCAGCAGGTTCCGGTCAAATTTCCTGTTGTCGCGCAGGTAATTGAGACACCTGTTCTGAACGGTAGTGGTGAGGTAGGATTTTACCGGCCTGCCGGTATCGATGGTGGCGCGTTTTTCCCAGAGCTGTATAAAGGCATCCTGAACAATTTCGCGCGATGCTTCATAATCCTTCACGTATTTCATGGCGAAAAAGCACAGCCCTTTGAATTCGCTGCGAAATATAGCTTCAAAATTTTCCTCGGTCAGGGATGGCATGGTAAGACTTTACGGTTAAACTGTTCCGGCAAATTTAATGATTTCTGCCTCAGTACCTGGCTTGCCGGAATGCCAAACGGAGATTAAGGTCGCAGATTGTGCTGATTGTAAGCTTTTTTTTGGAAACTTTGCCTGATGGTTAACTTATTGATGAAACTGATCTTAAAACAATGACATTTAAGGAATTAATTATACAAAGGCAAAGCGTTCGCCGTTATGATGCACGCCCCGTGGAAACGGAGAAAATCAGCCTGTGTCTGGAGGCCGCCCGGCTGTCGCCCTCTGCCAGCAACTCCCAGCCCTGGCGTTTTATCGTGGTTGATCAGGACCCGTTGCGCACCGAGGTGGCCAAAGCAACATTTACCGACATACAGCTTATCAATAAATTCACCGTTCAGGCGCCGGTGATGGTGGTGATCGTCATCGAAAAGGCGCGCTGGTTTACCCGCCTGGCCATGCAGGTCAAGAAAAAGGAGTGGCCACTGATCGATATAGGCATCGCCGCTGAACATTTCTGCCTTCAGGCCGCCGAACTGGGCCTGGGCACCTGCATGATCGGGTGGTTTGACGAGAAAAAACTGCAGAAGCTGCTGCATATCCCGGCCGGCAAGCAGGTCGGATTGGTGATTACGCTGGGTTATCCGCAGGAAGGCTATCCCTTGCGCAAAAAAATACGGAAGTCCATGGAGGAAGTGGTGACCTTTAACAGGTACTAGCGGTGTTGGAATAAGAAGGGAAAAGTGGTAAGTTTGTTATGATATTAACGAGTTACCAGCAAGCGTAAAACGACAGACCAGACAGCTAAAATTGAAAGTAAACCATTGTGAAAAGACAGGAAAGAAATGAAATATTGACAAGACATAGAATCAGCCGACACCCTTTGCCGACCCTTCTTTATTTTTTATTTTCCCCACCGCACATTTTTAATTTTTCTGCTAACCCGCATTTGGCACATTGTCAAGCCGCACAAGCCAACGCTGAAACCAAAGCTTGCCAAAGAGCCAAATTTTCCTTCGCGCATAAAACCGGAAACAAAATTATTTGTATCTTTGACAAAATTGTCCAAACAGATTAGTCAAATGACAAAAGAAACTTTTGGTGAATATATCAGACGATTAAGAGAAGAAAGAAATCTTCCACTTAGAAAAGTTGCAGCCCAACTTGACGTTGATACTTCTACTCTTAGCAAGGTTGAACGCGGAGAAAGACCAATGTCAATTGACTATTTGAAGCCATTAAGCCAAATTCTGAAAACCAATTACAATGAACTCCAAGTTCGGTTCATAGCTGACAGTATAAATGCAAATTATGGAAAATTAGAGTATTTAGAAGATGGGCTGGGTGAAGTCATTAACCAAATAAAAAAGAACAAGAAGTAATGCCAACTAAATTTTTTACAAATCAAAACGATAATAGCTTACTTAAAAAGTTTGAGGGTGTATTTACAAATATTGAAAGTATCCGACATTTTGATGCTCTGGTTGGCTATTTCAGGACTTCTGGTTATTTTAAAGTTCGTGCTTTTCTTGACAAAATTCCTAAAATCAGAATTCTTGTAGGTATCAATGTTGACCAACTAATTAAGAAATATCACGACAAAGGTCAACTTTATCTTGAAAATCCGGATGAAACAAAAGCGGACTTCCTTGATGAAATCATAAAAAATATCCAGGAAGCCAACTACGATGAAGTTACAGAAAAAGGAATCCTGCAATTCATCGATGATTTGGTTAGTGGTAAAATTGAACTTAGAGCACACCCCAAAAAGAAAATCCATGCTAAGGTTTATATATTCAGGCCAGCAACATTCAACGAATATGCGCCATGTGAAGTTATTACAGGTTCGTCAAATTTGACAGATGCCGGACTTGGTGCAAATCCTGAATCAAATTATGAGTTTAATGTCAGTTTGCGTGAGTATGAAGATGTAAAATTCGCAACTGAAGAATTTGAAAGGCTTTGGGCAGAATCTGTTCCCATTTTACAGGCAGAAGCAGAAAGAATCAAGAACCAGACTTATTTGCGTGATGACTTTACTCCGTTTGAGTTGTATATCAAAATGTTAATTGAATATTTTGGTAAACGAGTAGATTACGACCCATACAATATTGACCTTCTTTTACCTCCAAAGTACATTCGATTAAAGTATCAGTCGGATGCTGCCAATCAGGGTTACGCAATTATGATGAAGCATAATGGTTTTGTTTTGGCTGATGTGGTTGGTCTAGGGAAAACAATTATTGCCTGTATGATTATTAAAAAGTTCATTTATGAAAATGGCACTCATACAAAGGTTTTAGTAGTTGTACCTCCTGCAATTGAAGATAGCTGGAGACGGACTGTAAAAGATTTTGAACTGGATAATCATTTTACCTTCATAACTCTTGGAAGCTTACATAAGATTCTAGACAGAAACAATTATTCTTATCCGAATCCTGAGGAGATTGATTTAATTGCAGTTGATGAATCACATAAATTCAGAAATGATTATACCGAAATGTATTTGGCTTTGCAGGAAATATGTAAAATGCCACGTTCAAGAGCTGCCGAAAATGGAGATTCACGAAAGAAAGTAATTTTAATTTCTGCAACGCCATTGAATAACCGGCCACAGGATATTGAAAACCAACTTTATCTTTTTCAGGACAGAAGGAACAGCACGCTTGAAAACATCAGAAACTTACAGGAATATTTCAAACCAATAAATGAGCAATATAAAAAACTGGCTTACGAGAAAAAACTGAATATCAAAAAACTGAAAGCCTTATTCCAGAAATTGCGTGATGATGTAGTGGAACCGCTTGTAATACGCAGAACAAGAACAGATATTGAGAGCAGCAAAGAATATTTAGAAGATTTAGAGGTGCAGGGAATTAAATTCCCCAAAGTTGGCGACCCCATTGCACTTTACTATGAATTGGATGGAAAGTTAAGTGAATTGTTTTTCGATACCGTTTCTCTGATAACTAACCTTGACGAAGAAGGCAACAAAATTGATGGTTTAGGATATTACCGTTACCGTGCCATTGAGTTTCTTTCTAAAGAGGAAGACAAGAAAATGTATGGTAATGTGGAATCCATTTCGGGCAGGTTATCCGCAATTATGAAAACGCTTTTGGTTAAACGACTTGAAAGCAGTTTTTATGCTTTTACTCAATCATTGTCAAGATTTCAGAAAGCCATTGATAATATGCTGGCAATGTTTGATGATAACAGGGTATTTATCGCACCTGATTTGGACATCAATAAATTGCTTGAAGAAGGTTTAAGTTATGATGAGATTGAAGCTAAAATCAATGAAAGGGGGGGGAATAACAAAGAGTATAAAAAGGATGCTTTTGATAAAAAATTTGTTGCCTTGCTCAAGCAGGATAAAGAAAAAGTGGATGATTTAATTGAACGCTGGAGCAAAGTAAAAAAAGACCCAAAACTGATTGAGTTTGCAAAACAAATTCAGGAGGAATTTTTTAAACCAAACCAGAATATTAGTGGTAAACTGATTATCTTTTCGGAATCAAAAGAAACGGCAGAAGAACTTACATTAAAACTTTCGAAGATTACTAAGAAAAACGTTCTTACTGTTAGTGCAGAGAATAGAAAATATGTTGAAAATACTATCCGTGACAATTTTGATGCGAACCTTGAAGAAGATAAATGGCAAACTGATTACGATATTATCATTACAACGGAAGTACTTGCAGAAGGCATAAACCTACACCGAAGTAATGTAATAGTTAACTATGATGTTCCCTGGAACTCTACCCGTTTAATGCAACGCATCGGTCGTGTTAACCGTATCGGCTCAAGAGCCGACAAAATTTATGTGTACAACTATTATCCTTCAGCTCATGGCGATGCTCAAATTCATTTGGTAAACAACGCCCTACGCAAGCTTCAGGCATTTCATACTGCCTTTGGTGAAGATAACAAG
The DNA here is from genome assembly GCF_001192835.1 of Lentimicrobium saccharophilum. Classification (NCBI taxonomy): domain Bacteria; kingdom Pseudomonadati; phylum Bacteroidota; class Bacteroidia; order Bacteroidales; family Lentimicrobiaceae; genus Lentimicrobium; species Lentimicrobium saccharophilum. Next base: position 752,455 of record NZ_DF968183.1, on the reverse strand, counting down.
GTATTCTCCATTCTGGAAGAAAAAGGAGAAGGTGCATTGTTCGGGAATAAAATTCAAAAAGAAGAAAGCGAAATTTTGAAGTATTTGAATGAATTAAGAGATTTCAGAAAGAAGCATCCGAAAATTTTTAATGACATTTCTAAAATTCCAAATAAGGCACGATGCGGCAGAAAATTACCGGAAAGCAAACAATTGACTTTGCTCGACACAGAGACAGGAGAAGTCAATTATCCCTTGCAAAACACATCTTTCACTTATCTAAAAAGTGAAAACCACCCCGGAATCTTTTGTTTGATAACTCCTGAAATGAACATTATAGAAATGAATTTTCTACAGGCAGTTAAAATTTTCAAAGCTCCCGAAAATGAAAAAGCAATTGAACTGCACGACCTTCATCATAAACAAACTTTAGCTGGATTGGAATATTTCAAATCAGAAAAGAATCAGGAAAATGTTCAGGCTGTTTCAAGGAAAAATTTAAGTCCTGCTGAAAATAAAGCAATTTCAAATATCAACGCAATTATAAAAGTTGCTCCGACCGAACAAAAAAGAATGTCTTTGATTCGGGTTTTGGATATCATAAAAAAAGGAACATTTGCATCAAAGGGTTTACCTAAATCAATAAACGACTATTTCACTTCAAATGCCACATTGATTAAGGAACCTGACAAATTTATTGATAAGCTTTTTATTACGGTTCTCGATAGGTACGATTTATCTTCGAATATTGAGGAAGGTCAATATTACGAAAAAGCTAACAGAGGTATAGTAAATCCTCAAATTGTATTAACTCAAAGTTTCAGTTAAATATGGCAGCCAACAGAATTCAATTACAAAACGCATTGCATAAACCTTACGACAGGGTTTTGTTTTCCCGTGAAGTTTTAAGTCCGGTTTTTGGTTCAGGATTTACGCTTAATTCCTCTTTGGTTCCAGCATCGGTATCACCCAACAAATCAGAATCGGCTGCTATTGATAAAGTTTGGATTTACGGAAAAATTCAGTTGGACGACAGCACTGAAATAACCTGTTACGAAGTTTTGTTGCAACCCAAAGTCCGCATTGAACAAAGCAAGGTTGCTATTCAGCAATATGTTCGCAAGCTGCTAACTGCCGGACAAGCTACATTAATCAATTTTGTTGCACCTGCAAATAAAAATGTCTGGCGACTTACATTGGTTGCCAAAGACAGTGTGCTGACCGACCAAGGAGTAAAAGAAAAAACCACCAATGCAAAACGATACACTTTTTTGTTAGGTCCATCGGAAACCTGTAAAACTGCTGCTGAACGTTTTGAAGTACTGAGCACTGAAAAGGAAATTACTTTTCAAACCTTGGTAAATGCTTTTTCCGTTGAAAAACTAAGTAAGGCATTTTTTGATGAATATACCCTACACTACCAAAACTTTTGCGATTATCTGCAGGAATCCAACTACCGTAAATCAGTTTTCAATATTACTTTTCCTGCCGGTGCTACAAAACAAGAAAAGGATAAAGCCAGCAAACCCATACGCGATTTTGTAAAGAAACTGCTTGGGCGTATTGTGTTTCTATACTTCGTTCAGAAAAAGGGTTGGTTGGGTGCAAGCGATACCAATTACTCTGATGGTCTGGGCGATTTCATCAAACAACTCTTTAACAAATCGGACGGAAATGATGCTTTTTACAGCAATTGGTTGACAAAACTATTCTTCGACACTCTAAATGCTGATGAAGTAAAAAGACCTAATGAAGACTTTAAAATGCCCGATGGTAAAATCGTTAAAGTTCCTTTCCTGAATGGGGGGTTGTTCGATAAAGAAGAATTTGATGAACACTTGTTGACTTTCAAATCAAAACTCTTTCACCATCCTGATTTTGAAGATAATATTCTTACTGAAAAGAGCAAAGGAAATGCTCGTGGTTTTCTCGACTTTCTGGATGCCTTTAACTTTACTGTTTACGAAGACAGCCCCGATGACCACACCGTAGCCGTTGACCCTGAAATGTTAGGTCATATTTTTGAAAATCTGTTGGAGGACAACAAAGACAAAGGTGCATTTTATACTCCCAAGGAAATTGTGCATTACATGTGCCAGGAAAGTTTAACTGAATACCTGTGTACCACCTTGCAGATAAAAGATGAAGTTGCTGAAAGGGAAGCCGTAAATCATTTGCTGAAAAACAAAATAGTTGATGATGTTCTAAAACCTGAAATTACTGAACTTGAAAAAGCCCTTGACAAGGTAAAAATCTGCGACCCCGCAATTGGCTCAGGTGCGTTTCCTATGGGCTTATTACAGGAAATTTTCAGTATCAAAGAACTTATTGCTTACGAAACCGGCAAGGAATGGAAACCTGCCGAAACCAAACTAAACATTATCCAAAACTCTATTTATGGGGTGGATATTGAGAAAGGTGCAGTAGATATTGCCCGCTTGCGTTTCTGGCTGAGTTTGGTGGTTGACGAAGAAAAGCCCAAAGCCCTGCCGAACCTCGATTATAAAATTGTGGTGGGCGACTCGCTGATAAGTAAGTTTGATGGCGAAATTGTGGAGATTGACTGGGAACGTAAAAGCAGCGTGGGCAAAGCCGATGAATATGTAAAGAATGTACAGCGTTTGCTGGTTGAAGTTGCCGACAAACAAAGGAAATACTTTAACCCGAACAACAAGAATAAGAAAAAACTACAGGCTGAAATCCGCAACCTGAAAATAGAACTGCTTATTAACCAGCTTTCTTTTAACAAAGAACTATACATAAGTAAAACTGTACAAAAAGGTGGGTTTATGCCTACGTCTGCCGATATAAAGCACAACACAGAACGGGAATTGCAAATTAAAGGTTTCGATAAACTAATTGGCAAACTGAAAAACCTACTTCAACACCCTGATGAACCTTTTAACCATTTTGATTGGAAACTTGATTTTCCTGAGGTGCTGAATCCCTATTTGGTGAATGGGAGCGGAGGTTTTGATATTGTTATTGCAAATCCACCGTATATTGGTCAAAAAGGAAATAAATCACTTTTTGAACCACTTAGTAAGGATCCGAATTTTGAAAAGAAAATGGATTATTGGTACTTCTTTCTTCATAAAAGCTATACACTTACAAAGGAGCATGGTGTAAACACTTTTATAACGCCTAATTATTGGATAACCACTCAAGGGGGAAAAAAACTCAGAAAAAGAGTACTTGAGGACTATTCAATCATTGAATATATTAACTTCAATGAAAATGCCATTTTTGAGGCGGGAGTGCACACAAACATCTTTTTACTTAAAAAGAATGCAACACCCAATCAAAGTATTAAATGTACAATCTATCAAAACAAATATTCTGAAAATATTTTTAGTTATCGTCAAAATGAACTCAATTTTAGTGCAGATCAAAAAAAGATTTTTAGTAACTGGACAGGCTATGTTCATTTTTTACCAGCAAAAGTATCTGGGATCATAAATCAACTTTTTAATAATTGCGAAAAACTTTCCGATAATGAATCGGAAGGAGAAAAGAAAAAAGGGGTAATATCTGGTAAAAAGGTTACAAATGGCATTTGTAATATCAACCAAGGGATTGTAACAGGCAAAGACAGATACATTGATAAAAGCAAAAATGTCAACAATGGAGTTTTTATTTTAACTAAAGAAGAAGTAACTGAACTGTCTTTAAACAAAGAGGAACAAAAGTTTATTAAACCTTTCTTTAAAAACTCAGATATTAGAAAATATAGGGTAGAAACAAATCCCAAGCACTTTTTCCTTTATGTTAATAAGATCGAAAAGGAAGATGAATTTAAAAAATACAAGTCTTTGTACCAACACTTAATTTCGTATAAAGCAATTCTGAAAGAACGTTCAATAAATGGTGTATTACAATCAGCATATCAAAAGGGTAAATGGTGGGCTTTAACGACTGATCGCCCAAACATTAATTTTGAGTCAGAAAAAATATTATGTCCTCAAAGAAGTAATACTAACACTTTTGGTTATTCAAAAGAAGAATGGTATGCTGCATCAGATGTATTTTACATTACGCTTAATAAGCAAGGTTATAGCTTAAAATATATCCAATCGATTCTTACAAGTAAATTAACCTATTTCTGGCTTTATTATATGGGGAAAAGAAAAGGAGAAGCGTTAGAATTAACGCTAGAACCCTTGCAATTCATTCCTATTAAGAAAATTCAAACTTCTGAACAAATACCTTTTAAAAGATTAATCGACTATATTTTATTTCTAAAAGAAGTAGAAAGTCAATTAAAAACGGATCAGCTGATGCCAATATACTTCGAGCAAATTATAGACGGCATGGTGTATGAGTTGTATTTCCCTGAATTGCTAAAAAAACACAACCGTGAAATCATCAAGCATTTGGGCGAGTTACCGGAGTTTACCGATGGTATGAGTGATGAGCAGAAAATGAAGAATTGCAAAAAGGTATTTAATAGGTTGAATGACAAAGAGCATCCGGTAAGGGTTAACCTGTTTTATATGAATTCAATTCCGGAGATTGCCATAATAGAAGGGAAAAATGAGAATAACTGATATACACATAAAGAACTACCGTGCTTTTTATGGTGAGCACCACATTTGCCTTGACAAAGACGGCAAAAACCTGATGGTTTATGGTGAAAACGGCAGTGGTAAAAGTTCATTGTTTACCGCCCTTCTGGATTTTCTGAAATCATCGGTTGACAAAATAAATGTGGAAGAAAATATCTTTGCACCAGCTTCGCAAAAAAACACAGCCAGTATCAAGGTTAACATTAGAGAATCTCCTGAAACCTCTAAGACCACCACTTTTGAACTGAAATTATCCGATAAGGAAATTATCAGTGCAGATAAAACGCTTATTGCCGATGCCAATAAAATTAAGGGCTTCTTTGATTACCGGAGCTTATTGCGAACTCATATGGGGCATAAGGATAAGGTTGACCTGTTTGATATTTTGGTAAAGGATATTCTTTACAATTCCATCAACCGTTTTTCAAATAAAGAAATTGGTAAAGAATGGCAGGCAATCGATAACGACACTTTCAATAAAAGACAAATCAAGCGGCAGCAGGAAGCCACAAAAAATTATCTGTCGGAAAAGTTCAATCCCGGTCTGAAACAATTGCTCAAAGACATTGAGCAGGACACCAATACTTTTATGAAATATTTTGGTGCAAATGTTAGGATTTCGCTTGATTTTGACAAAGTGGAATATCAGGGGAGAAGGAAACTTACCGGTAACAACATCAACTTAAAAATTGACTTCTTTGAAAAATCAATACCAAAACATCAGCTATTTCTGAATGAAGCCCGTTTATCTGCCCTTGCCATAAGTTTGTACTTGGCATCCATAAAAGTAAATCCGCTTACAGGAGCATTAAAAATCCTTGTTCTTGATGATTTGTTGATTGGCTTGGATATGAGTAATCGTTTGCCCTTGCTTGATATTTTGAAAAAACACTTCATTGAAGTTGACAAAGACAAGCAATTTCAGGTAATAATGACCACTTACGACAAAGTTTGGTATGAATTGGTGCGAAATTATTTCGGAGTTGAGAAGTGGAAATATACTGAGATTTATACGAAATCATTAAGGGATAACGACTTTGAAATTCCGGTAATATTCAATGAAAACGGTTATATGGAAAGGGCTAAACATTATCTTTCTGAAAAGGACTATAAAGCATCAGCCGTTTATCTGAGAACAGAATTTGAAAGAATTGTAAAGACCATTTGTGATAAGCAGAAAATTCCTGTATCCTACCACAAAAACCAAAAAGAAACAACAAGCGAAGACTTTTGGACAGCCATTGAATCCCAAACCGACCTTGACCCGGCATTAATTCATGAAATTACAATCCATCGTGGAGTTGTAATGAATCCATTCAGCCATTACGACCTTGAGAAACCGGAGTTTGAAGCAGAGCTGAAAGCGACTGTTATTGCAGTTGAGAAAATGAAAAGTGAAATTCAAAATATTAAGAAGAACAGGTCAATTGATAAACTTGAAAAAGAAGTTGCAAAATTGAAAACAGAATTGGCTGGAAAAGATAAACTGATTGGAGAATTAGGAGCAAAACTGAAAGCAAAGTAATTAATTGTACAATGCAAACACTCGACTGGAAACCAAAAGAATATACACCAAGGGCTTTACTTATTGGCCACGACCCTCGTTTGCAGCAATCTGATACACAAGCGGAATATGTCTTATTTGCAAATTACTATTTTGATAAAACCATCAGGGACAGGACATTTAAAAGTAAATATGGTTTGGCTGCATCTGCTTTTAATCAAATAATCGATATCACAAACGGTAAAATCAAACCAGAAGAAATTTACATTACGAATCTTTGCAATTCGGCTTTGCCACATGCTCCTAAAAGTAAAACTGTTTACATCCCGGAAGAAAAAGCAATTACAGGAGTTGAAAATATAAAGAAGATAATCGATGAAAATTCAACTATCGAATATCTCTTTCCGATGTCGCTACAGGTAAATTACTGGCTTCAAAATTTAGGATTGTATGATTCAAATGATGGCTTTGTGGAAAAGTCATCCCCAAGAACAATAGGAGTGCAGAATGAACCACCCTATTACGAACCAAAAGAGAAAAGCTCATTTCTGATGATTTGTGGAAATAACTATAAGGTTAAAGAAGGATCACAAGCAGTAATCCCCATATTACACGCAAAATGTTTTCCTTTAAACAAACAGTTTAGAGCTTATGAACCAGCATATGAGAAAATAAGAAATTATTTTAGAATCTGAATTTTGTGAAGATTGAAAGAAAACTTAGAGAAAAGTAAAATGAGCCAACGCACCAGTCACACACATTGTCAAAGCCCCACAAGCCAACGCTTAAACCAAAGCTTTGCCAAAGAGTGTGCCTGCCCGACCCAAGTGGAAAAATTAAAAATCTCCTCCCCTTTAGAAAATAAAAAATACCCAACCGCACAAGCCGACACAAGACATATAAGCAACTTGACAATTATACGAGAAATCAATAATGACAATGGTTTACAAGGACAGAAGACAGAACGCCAGCTGGTAACAGGCGGTATATTTTATTGCCGAGATAGTGGGTATTTCAGCGTTTCTGCATCTAATAAACTTTCGTGTAACTTGACAAGCCAGTGCTTCGAAATCGGCAACAAAAACATACCGCCAAACCGTTGGACTTATTGCAAAAATGGACATCGACAATGATTGCAAATGATTAGTTCAAATAGATACATTGGTTGTTGCGGAGCTTATTGTAAGACATGCAAGCCTTTTATTGAAGGATTTTGCAAAGGATGTAAAATTGGCTTCGATACCAAAGAACGGGACATAAATAAAGCAAAATGTAAAATCAAGGTTTGCTGTTTTAGAGAGAAAAACCTTGATACTTGCGCAGATTGCAAAGAATTGGAAAATTGTGAAATAATTGGAAGTTGGTTTTCCAAAAGTGGTTATAAATATCAGAAATACAAGCAAGCCATTTTCTTTATTAGGGAGCATGGTTACTCAAAATTTATTGCAATTGCAGATAATTGGAAAAACGCCTATGGAAAATGCTGAAATGCATTAAGCTCAGTAAGCGATAATGCGCAATACGGGTGTTGTGCCTGATTTATTTACAGCACCTTTAATAATCATGCTGTAACCCGACAGGTAAGCGCCCTGAATCCCGCGCAGCACCTACCACCCGCCATATTAAGAACTTATCATGAATAAAACTCCATCAATTTTAATCCGCGAAATCCACCCCCAGGAGTACCATCTGCTGGAAGAATTCCTGTATGAGGCAATCTTTATTCCGGAAGGGGTGGAGCGGCCGGGCAAAGAAGTAATCTTACGTCCTGAACTGGCGGTTTATTACAAGGATTTCGGAAAAGAGTCCGACTACTGCTTGATGGCCGAAAGCAAAGGGGAGCCGGTGGGTGCTGTCTGGATCCGTCTGTTTCCGGAATGCGGCAAAGGTTATGGATTTGTGGATGTCCGGACACCCGAAGTGTGCATGTCGGTGCTCCCGTCTTATCGCAACAAAGGGATAGGAACTGCGCTGCTGAATACAATGCTTGACAGCCTTGCCCGCAGGGGATTTAAGCAGGTGTCGCTGAGCGTGGATGAAGAGAATTACGCCTTCCGTATGTATGGGAAGGCGGGATTTGAAACCGTCAGCACCGACGGAATTTCTGCTACGATGATCAAAAAACTGAATACTTAAAATACCGTTTGGAGACCTGTTTGCTTTTTTCGGAAGAATGGCTTTTGTCCGACCTGGCGTTTCAGTGAATGCTGAAGAACCGGGATGTATTTCAACTTTCTCTCTGCTCAGCGCATTGCGCGCTGTTCCCCGGCCGGCAAAATGTCCGTATTGGTGATTGCGCCGGGCTAACCGCAGGAGGGCTGTCCCTGGCGGAAGAAAATACGGAAGCCGTTGGAGGAGATCAGTAGTATAAGCAACAATTTAAAAATATCAGGGATTATTAGTGACTATTCCGGTCCAATCGGCGCCACCCATTCCGGAGCATTCGGCGCCAGTATTCCGGTCCATTCAGCGCCACCTCCAAAGTGGCGAAAATTGGGATTAGAAACAGGTGAATAAGAAATAATTTCACCTGACATTCCGGCAGAAACGGCGCCACCTTTCCGGGCAGATTTGTAACAATCGAGTACCTTGTCGCAAAACAGGTACTATGTCAAAACGACCCATAACGATGTTACAAATTCGACGCATAATACAACTTTTGGAACAAGGGCAATCCAAGCGAAAAATAGCCCTAAGTCTTCATTCAGGACGCCATACAATAGATGGATATATTCATAGGATTGAGCAAAGCGGACTGGAATTGCAGCAGTTATCCAAACTTTCAGATGCAGATCTGGGTGCTTTGTTATACACTGGCAACAGGGAACAAGAACCCGATAGACGGCTGGAAGATTTGCAAAGCAGATTTAGTTATTTTCACAGCGAACTATGCCGAACCGGAGTTACCAAACTCACCCTTTGGCAAGAATACAGGCTGGAAGTCCCTGATGGATACAGTTATTCTCAGTTTTGCGAACATCTTGTAAATGACAAACGCAAGAGTTCAGCTACCATGCATTTTGAGCACAAACCCGCAGAGCGGGTCCAGGTTGATTTTGCCGGTAAAAAATTGAGTTACGTTGATATATCCACTTCAGAGATCATCACTTGCCCCGTCCTAGTTTGCGTATTGCCTTTCAGTGGGTACAGCTATATAGAAGCGTTGCCATACGCTACTCAGGAATACCTTTATCCGGCATTGGGAAGGTGTATGAGCTATTTTGGCGGCGTACCGGCGAATGTACTGAGCGACAACATGAAACAATATGTAAAAAAGAGCAACCGGTATGAGCCGGTCTTCTCAGAGGTATGTGAACAATGGTCATTGTACTATAACACCAGTTTATCAGCTACCCGGGTAGCTAAACCTAAAGACAAACCCAGTGTTGAACAAGCAGTTCACCTGGCTTATATGCGTGTATATGCCCCCCTGCGCAATAAAATATTTTACAGTCTGAAAGAGCTTAATGACAATATAATCAAATGCTTAGATATACATCACAACAAGCATTTACAAAATCGCACCTACAACCGCAGGGAACTTTTTGAGCAACATGAGCTCCCTTTGCTTAAGGCCCTGCCAGCTGAGCCATTTGTGCTCAAGCATACCGTTGTGGCAAAGGTGCAGAAGAACTATCATATCATTCTGGGCGAAGACTGGCACCAGTACAGTGTTCCATATCAGCACATAGGGAAAAAAGTAAAGATTATCTATGATGCAGATGAGGTAGAGGTTTATCTTGATTTACGCCGTATTGCTGTGCACAGGCGCAACTACCGCAAGCATGGCTATACAACACTGGAAGAACACATGCCCGAGAAACATAAGAAGTATAGGCAAACCAAAGGTTGGGATGCAGATTATTTTCTTGGGAAAGCGAAACAGCTTGGCGTGTGTTCACATAAAATTATGAGCCGTATCCTTGAGTCTAAAACGTTCACCGAACAAGCCTATAATGCCTGCCTTGGATTATTGCGGCTGTCAGGCCAGTATGGTGAAGATCGCTTTGAAAATGCATGTAAAAGGGCCGTTAATGCCCCCAGGGTAAACTACCGCCTGATAAGCGATATACTGTCAAACAACCTGGATAAAGAACAAACGGATCAAATGACCATTTTTTCATCAATCCCTGACCATGAAAACATTCGTGGGCCACAGGCATACAATTAATCACTAATACTTTAACAACATGAACACACAAATCACTTTAGATCAGTTGAAACAGTTAAAGCTGCCAGGCATGGCAGACGCCTATCAGGCAGTTTTATCATTGCCGGTACAAGAGCAACCTTCCATCCATCAATTTATGGCCCGCTTATCAGAGGCAGAGATCCAGCACAGGGCCCACCTGAGAACACAGGCCCTGTTAAAACTGAGCAAACTTCGCTACCATGCCGTCATTGAACAGGTTTATTGTAACTCCGGAAGAAACCTAACACAAGATCAGCTCATGAACATAGCTGACTGCAGCTTCATTGAACGCGCTGAAAACATCCTTATTACTGGTGCCACTGGTTGCGGAAAAAGTTATCTGGCTTGTGCAATCGGGCGCCAGGCATGCACCTTTGGATACAAGACTATTTACCTGGGAATGACGCGTTTTTTAGAAAAAATCACCCAAACCAAACTCGATGGAACCTATATTAAGATGCTGAATCAAATCGAAAAAACCCAATTGGTAATCCTGGATGATTTTGGCTTACATCCCATGGATAAAATTACACGGCTGGCACTCTTACAAATACTTGAGGATCGTTACGGTAAGCGATCAACATTGATATCTTCACAGATCCCTGTTAATAAATGGTACGAATATATCGGTGAGAATACCGTGGCCGATGCGATTATGGACAGATTGTCAGGTAATGCACACAGATTTGAATTAAAAGGAGACTCTTTACGAAAGAAAAAAACAGAAAAAAATTGATTAATATTGTAAAACAAATCTGCCCAGTTTAGGTGGCGCCGTTTGCACCGGAATGGTGGCGCTGAATCACCGGAATAATCAATTAGAATATATGAAGATTATATAGTAATTTTATATAGATGTTTTATTGCCTGTTGTAGTTACTGTATTTGATTACTTAAGTTCATCCTGCCAGCCTGAAAGATTATACTTGCACGGATCATAAATCATTTAAAATACGAAAGATGAAAACAAAAACGGGTTTATTGCTTTTCTTGTTTTTGAACGTGTCAACTTTTCTTTCAGGCAGCAATTCACCTTTATCGGGAATATGGATAGGGGTAGATATGCATGACAACAGAAAGGACACGTATACTTTTACAATAAAGGAGATTAGAGCCGGTGTGTTTTCCGGTTATATTGAAACGGAGATTGACGGAGCGCTTTTACCCCGGATGCCCATTTCAAAAATTGAATATGATCATCCTGATTTTAAATTTCTTATTAATGCGGGTGATTTATTGATAACATACTCCGGCAGGATGTCAGAAGATTTATCCCAGCTTGACGGAAGTTTTAAATATTCGGATCCGGAGATTCCTGAGAAAAAACTGTTGCTTACCCGGAAAACGAATGAGAAATTGTCAGAGCACGGGTATCAGTACAAACAACCTGTCAGTAAGGTATTACCTATCGCTTCGTTGAATGAATCAGATCCGGACAGGACGAAAATCACCAAACTGGTCAATGACATTAATCAAGGGAAATATGGGGAGATCAACTCTTTACTCGTTTTCAGAGATGGGAAGCTTGTGCTAGAAGAATATTTTAACGGGTTTGATTCCGGTCAGCTTCACCAGCTTCAATCAGTTACAAAAAGCATTACCTCATTACTTATCGGAATAGCTGTTGACAAGGGTTTTATTGATTCTATTGATAGAAAAGCTGTTTCCTTTTTTGATGATTATGAATTCGCAAAGAGATGGGAGACAGTGACCATCAGACATCTTCTTACGATGAGCAGCGGTGTGGAATGGATAAAAGATGATCCTGATTCACCCTGGGATAAGGATGAGAGCATTGCTGATATGCTGAAGAAACCCATTCAAGGAAAAACCGGAATAGAATTCAATTATAATTCGGCGATGCAGATTCTTGCAGGAATCATTGAAAAAGCAACGGAAATGGAGCTGGAAATATTTGCCGAGAAATATTTATTTCAACCGCTGGAGATTAAAGATTATTTATGGCAGGTCAGCGTTTCCGACAGTTTGCCTTTATGTACAGGTTCGCTTAAACTGCGCCCGGTTGATATGGTTAAGATCGGGATGCTGGTTTTAAATAAAGGTAGGTTTGATGAAAAACAGGTTATTTCAGAAAACTGGATAAATGCATCGACAAAGGTTCAGATTGAAGTTCCGGGGAATAAAGGCGATCACTATGGATATTTGTGGTGGATCAAAACAACCTCGCCTCAATGCATTTATGCGCATGGGTTTGGAAGTCAGTTTATTTTTGTTATACCTGAATCAAATCTTGTAATAACGACAACCGGAAACAATATGTACAATAATCAGGGTCTGAAACCCTTCCGGATGCTTAAAATTTTTCAGTAAAGGGGCGGCAATAGTAAACTTTCCGCATACATGTGACCACTGGTTCCGGATATCAGGAAAAGCGTATCCGCTGAAGCGGACTTGTCCATGCCGGCCCTCTGAGGCGGAAAACTACCCGCTCCTGAATGAACATTTGATTCCGGAAAGGTAATCCCGGTTAAGCATTTGTTCGGCGCAATGATTATTGTGCTGATTACAAACGCTTAACCGGGACAATATTAATACAGGCACTACTTTTTGGAGTGATTTGATATTTGCATAGATCGGGTTGTCTCTCTTTTGAAGTTTCCTGATCGCTGCTCACTTCACAGCCGGTTAGTGGATGCCGGCTGCCTGTCAGTCATAAACCGGTCTGATTTCCAGATGAAACTCTATGCGTGATCCCTCATGGTCACAAACCAGTTTTACCTCTTTCTTGTTGCCCGTTTCGCTGAATTTGTATGATTTGTGGTCGTCGGCGAAATCGTCATCCGCAGAAGTGGAATCATATTCAAGCACATCTGCCCTGATGCCGACCCTGGCATTCAGATCACTTTTCGGAACTTTAAAGATGATCCGCTGATCAATTTCCCTGGTCTCCCTGAATCCAAGCTGAAGCGGATGCTGCCGGGTTCCTTTGGTAAATGTCCATGGAATGGGGAATTTGAAGCCTGTTTCCTTTCTCATTTTTTCGGCTTCGAGAATCGGCTTGTTCTTCTTTTCCACGTCCAGGATTTCTTTTCCGTTGCCTTCAAAAGCCCTGATCCTTAAAAAGGCGGTGATTTCTTCATCCCCTGAGGCATCATCGGCACTTGCGCAATGGACGCTTTTCCATAATACTTCAAATTTTTCGGCGGCCGGAGCGCATTGTCTGCTGGTAAATTCAGCAGTCAGATGTACCCCGATGTTTTCCCCGTCAAGGGTGCTGAGTGAATATGCAATGGGGACTTCATCCATACTTCCGGCGAAATAATTATTGATGGCCTTTTTAAGCTCTGCCTGGTTTCCGGCTGTAAGTATCTGGCCCGTAAGTCCGGGATTCCCGCCGTAGGCTACCAGCCGCACCGAAGTCCGTTTCAGAAAGCTCTGCTGCCGCATCGAAAAATCGACACTGGCACCTGCAACCAGGAAATTGGCATACGCATGCACATCAATCCCATAGGAAGAAAAGGATTCGTCACTTTCAAACATCAGGTTCAGCGCACGGCCATATTTAACGGCATTCACAACCACCCAGTCCGGATTAACCTTATCTGGGTCCAGGGCATCTGCCGAAGAATTATTTTCACCGGCCATCACGAAGAAATCGGAGGGCTCGTTGTGCGTGTCATCGATTAAAATGGAGTAGTATTCCTGATAAAGTTTGATATAAAAACGGTGGCTTTTGCTGTTACTCGTGAAATCTATGCTGTGATTTCCGCCGAAACCGAGATAATAGCCGCTGCCACCGGTGCGCATAAAGAGGTCTTCCTCGCTCAGCACTTCAAAGCTTTCTCCGAATGTGACTGCCGCGCCTCCTCCTTTCAGACTCCCCCTGATATTGCTGATTGCCTGGGCGATGGAAGCTGCAGAGGGATTATTGACCGATACAGTAGCCACCGATGCCTGATTGCGGTTGATCAGCACGTTAAGCGGTTTACGGTCGTAAGGCAGCCGTTTGTAAGTGCCGTTATCAATGGACTCGTAAGCAAAAATGGCTCCCGGATAAATCTCGTCAATCTTGGTGTTAAGTACAACCGGTTCAGGGCGGATCACATCGGCTGACCAGCGCTGAATGGAGCAATTCCAGTTATTGTCATTGCTGCCGGTTGCATCGTTTATTTGTTCAATGCGTGTATAATGGCCCGGATTGCGAATGACCTTCAGATCGATGACATCGGCGGATTTAAGTTTGACCTTACGGCTGAAAACAACCGGTGACGGTTTAATCTTAAATTTAAAACTGACTTTCTTCAGCACCGGCTTTGCTACCGGTTGTATCTTGCCTGCCAGTTTCACTTTACTGACAGCAGCTGCCTTCACAATTTTTTTTGCCATGATTCTTTGGGGTTTAGGTGGTCCCGGCGTTCACCGGAATTACGTCTAAACCTGCCGGAGGTTTGGCTTGTTTTCCTGATTTAACTGTTTAACAATACTTTAACACAAAATAATATAGATGGATAATAAATCTGAAGAAATGGATTCAGTTCATGCTGCTTATTTTAAGATTCATTTTGCAGGGAACTTACAATGACCGGTGATGGTCAATATTTGTATGCTGATGTAAGTAATAAATTCTGCCAAGGGATGGTTACTCCGTTAATCAGCCGGCATTCCCTTATCCTGTTACTATCTGATATTTATTTCAGCTACAGGTATCTTCTGAAAGAACAACTCCCTGTCCCCCTCATAGAGTATGCCTACACACTTGTCTTTCGTGATTGTCAGGCACGAATAGCCAAATCCGGTTTCTTCATTCAGAAGAATCTGGTTTTCGGGAGGCCAGGTATTGCCTTCGTCCGTACTTGCCTTGATGGTCATATTTTTACGTTCGGAAGCATGCGAAGGATTGGAGAAAAACAACACGGGGATGGTTTTGCGACCGGCTTTGACATTTGCCGAAATCAGGCTGGCCATGCAGTTGGGCTCTGTCAGCGCGTGATTCGAAGAGGGGTGAAGCGTCCAGTTTTTTCCAAGATCGCGGCTTATGGCTACCGCCCGCCCGTTCCCCTCATCTTTTACCGTACGGTTGAGGTCATCGCGCATGTTCAGCATAATGCTTCCGTCACTCAGTTCAACGGCTTGCGCCTCGGTAGTGTTCGGTTTGGCGCCTTTGCCAATTTTCCAGGTTTTTCCCTTGTCGGTGCTGTAAACAATGGTCGACTGGCAGGTGTACTGCCCGCCATCCAGGGCCTGGACGCCCAGATCGGATTTGTATTGAGCCGGAAATACCAGCGTTCCGTCACTGAGCGTGAGTCCTCTCCCCGGCCCGGCCAGGAGCAGCTGCCAGGAAGGGTCTTTAATCTGGGAGGTGATATTAACGGGATCACTCCAGCTGATTCCGTCGTCGGTGCTCTTTGTCAGGATAAACTGCCCGGTTTCTTCGGGCGCCATTCCGGGTTTTGAGTCCCACCAGAGCATCTTTTCGTGGTGCGAACTGCTCATCCAGAGGGCGGCGACCCATAAGGTTCCGGTAAAATGGTCGTAAAGTATGCAGGGATCGCCGGTGCCGTTGAGCCGTTCCGGCCTGCCGCCCCATTCCCCCATATCCATAATCACTTTCATGGGTTCCCAGGTTTGTCCGCCATCGGTACTGCGGCTCATGCCGATGTCGATGTCTTCCTGAAGGTCTTTGCTGTTGTTGTAACGGATATCGTATATGGCTATCAGGGTGCCGGCATTTGTGGTGATTAATCCGGGGATACGGCAGGTGTGCACATGGTCCTGACCGGCGCCCCTGAGCACCAGTGCAGGCCGGTATCGGAACGCGGTTCCTGAAGGTATCCGCATTTTCCCTGTTAACGAATAAGTAAGATCAACGGATTCGATTCCAAAACTTTGCTCAAGCCTGATACCGTCTTTCAGGATAAATCCGAAATGGTAAATGCTGCTTTTCCCGGACGGTTTCTCTCCGGCAACGGGGAACAGGGATTTAGTTGCCTTACCTGTGACCGCAAATAACTTTCTGGCTGCCGCTTCGTCTTTCCCGGTTTCTTGTATATAAACGAGAACGGAGTCGATGATGTGCACATCGCTTCCGCGGGAGTAATTAATTTTTATGGACTTCAGGTTGTTTTCGTCCGCGCTGCTATTTATCTCCAGGGTAATGATCCCGGGATTATGGCGATTGATAAACAGCGGGACTTTTTTATATACTGCTTTCACTTTTACCGTTCCATCACCAGTAACTTTGCCATTTCCGGTATGCCTGTTTATGCAAGTCTGGCAGCTTTCCGCAGTATCCGGCCTGATATGCGCCAAAAAATACTGTATCTGCTTTTCTGAAAGAATCCCGGGAAACCGATTACATGTGCCGGTGCCTGCATACCTGTCATGAAATTGTCTGATAAGGCTTTCACCGTTTCGCGAAAAGGCGGTGGTCAACATCAGTAAAATAAACATTATTAATAAGATGCAGGTTTTCAATGGATTTTTTTTTCATTATTTCCCTGTGGTAAATTTGGGTTTTATTCCGGTTTTTCGCCGAATTCTTTCTGCTGCCGTTCCACTTCTTTAAGTTTTATCAGGTTAAGTTCACGGCGCAGTCTTTCGTTTTCAAGCTGCAGTTCTTCCCGGGTCCCGTCAATGTTGCTGTTAACCGTATCCTGCCGTGATTTTTGCATTCCGGCTGTTTGCTGGTCGAAAACCTGCCGGTGGTAAGGTTCATAGGTTTTGATCTCCAGGATGGCGCTCAGTGGTTTGTGGCCGCCCGACGGAATCACGGAAGCCTTTACAATGATAGTTCCGGGGTTCAGTCCGGAGCGGACCAGCGCAGCGGCAGTCCCCCAGTTCACTTTAGCCGGATTGATGCCGGTCTGACTGTTTCCGATAAGGCTTCCCTCACCGGCAATTTCGAAAAGGATATCCTCATTGTTAAGCCGCTTGATATTTCCGTAATCATCGGCTACGAAAGCAATCACGGTTACGCAATCAGAGCCCCCGGCAAGCAACGGCATGTTTTCGTTATCGGCCCGGAGCAACAATCTGGAAGGCCTGCGGGCAGGTAATTTATGTTGGGTAGCAACTACTTTGCCGCCAATGATTCCTTCGGCCTGCAGGTAAACTTTTACATGCTGATTGTCCATAGCCAGCACTTTGTCATCCATAAAACGGTAACTGTCTTTGAAAACAAAAGGCGGATAGGGCAGCCCGGCTGATTTCTCTGTGCGGTCTTGTTCAAGTACCTGACCGGTTGCGCCTATGGTGAGCCTCACGGTTTCGCAATTGCTGTAAACGGTAATATCATCCGGCGAAAACGGCGTCATTTCATGGGCAATATAAACCATCGGGCCGCTTTCAGCCGGGTTTTGCTGGGATCTGAAAAGGTGATACGATGTCTTGGGCTGCCTGAAAGCGTCCATAATCCCTCCGTAAAACGGGTCAGGATGGTAACCCCTGTTATGGTCGAAAGGGTGCCAGAGGCATCCGCCCACATGTTGCCGCCCGGTCTGATAAAGTGTGTGCAGGCTGGTATACGTGTATGGCGGGTGCGCATAATGCTGCGCCTGCGTCAGCATGGCCGATTCGCCCCAGCTCCGGTGAACCCTGCTTGGCGAATTGTGCGAATTCCAGTCATCTACATTGTCACCCCATTCGCGTGTGAAGTATGTTTTCGACGGATCAGTATGTTTGAGTGCCCGGTCGGCATCGCCATCGCGCGGGTGCGCATAAAGCACCGGAAAGTATTCATTGCCCCGGGCTTCGGCATCACATACCGTGTAGCAATAGCGGAAAGGGTATTCTGCCAATACAAGATCACGGGTATTCCGGGCAAAGTGCTCAGGATACCAGGTTTCATTCAGTACCGGCTCCCACATCAGCACACAGGGGTGGTTGCGGTCGCGCCTGATCATGTCCCTGATATTTTGGTAGATGCGCTCTTCAAATACAGGATTTTCATTCCAGAATTGCCAGCCGGGCGTGTTAACAATGACGAACAGGCCCAGTTCGTCGCAGGCGTCCATAAAGGCCGGATCCTGCGGATAGTGGGCATTACGGACCACCTTCAGCCCGGCATCACGGAGCTTTTTTGCATCCCTCCAATGAACTGAATTGGGTAAGGCGTTCCCGATCAGCGCGAAATCCTGGTGGCGGTTGGCGCCGATCAGCGGCTGCGGATAAAGCTTGCCGTTCAGCCACAGCCCGTCGCTGCCCCTGAATTCAATGCTGCGGATTCCGGTTTTTTGCATATAACCATCCACCGGCCGGCCTTGTGCGTCCAATACCAGCACCTCAAGATTGTATAGATATGGTGCTTCGGGTAACCAAAGGGATGGTTCGATTACTTCAATCCTTCCTGATACTGTCTGGTCTTTTCCCGGGGAAATTCCCAACCGTTTAACCGACTGACCCACCATTTGTCCATCGCCGGTTTTTAACCTGAAAACCGCCTTACCGCTGAACCGTTGCCGGAGCTCATTCTTAATATGCAACTGCAGCAGTACTTCGGCCCTCTGTTCCGAGATCTGGCCAAAACTGATGAACAGCCCGCCTCTGGCTTCTATGCCGTCATAATTGGGATCGGTAATATATGTTTTATTGTGCGCAATCAGCCAGCAATCGCGGTAAATGCCCCCGAAATAACAGAAATCCAGCATATCCTGAGGCTTTCCGGGCGGATATTCCGGATCGTCGGAGTTATCAGCTTTTACTGCAATGACATTATAGCCGTCATGGTTCACAAATTCAGTTATATCAACAACCGCCGGAAGATAACCTCCGTAATGACTATTGAGTTCTTGTCCGTTCAGCCAGATAACGGATTTGCCCATGATGGCCTCAAAATGGAGAAATAATTTCTTTCCCTCAAGTCCTTCGGGCACTTCAAAATGTTTACGGTACCAGGCAACACCCTGATAATTGACACCACCGCTGGCTTCTTCAGGCAGCACCTCAATGCCGTGCGGAAGATGTACAACCTGCCAGGATGTATCGGCATAATCAGGCCGATAGGCATCCGCTGCATCTCCCCTGAAAAACCGCCATACCGGATTCATGGAAAACACCTCCCTGCCCGTTTCTGGTATGGTATAAAATCCTGCAGTGCTGAAAGCGGGCGAAACCTGCTGTTGTGCAACGGTTAAATGAAGTCCGGAGAGGAAAAATGCTGCTGACAGTATCCAGGCCGGATGTTTTATTTTGAAAAGCATATATGACCTCATATCAATATTTTACATTGTTGGATGGGGTGGTAGTCAATTCAAAAATAGCAGATTTTGCAATATGCAGGAATTCCCGGTTCGCGTATTGCCGGCCTTTAGTTATTTATCCGGGCAGTAGTAATCAAAAATCCCTTCCGTTGAAGCTGGCAGACAGATAAAGCCCGGTTTCGGCAATGTTAGCTTTTCCGCGTGATTCAGACACGATGATACGGATTTTGTCTGTTTCAACCGGATTGATTTTCAGCAATCTCTTGTAACCAATGGTTGTACCTGAAGCAATTTCCTGCCATTTGCCATGAAGGGATGCCTCCACACGGAAGGCTTCGACCCTTTGTCCTTTGCGGATATCTTCTTTTAACTCAATCACATCAAACCGGGCAGGCTGTTTCAGACTGAATTCCGCGATTTCAGGCAAGCGGCCTGTTTCCCAGCCGGTATCAGGGTTTCCGTCTGTTGCGGCGGCATGTTTGCTTTTGCGGGCTTTTGACCCTGTCAGCAGATTGTTACTGAAAGTATTGCCGATCCATTGGCCGAACTCTTTCAGCCGTGCGGCATCCGATTCGTGTATCAGTCCCCGGGTATCCGAAGGAACGTTAAGGAGTAATACTGCATTCATACCGACAGAATTGAAATAGATGTCAGCAAGTTTTTCAAGTGATTTTACCTGATTGTTTTCCTCTTCGTGCCAGAACCAGCCGGGGCGGATGGAGACGTCAACTTCGGCCGGATACCAGAAAGCGTTTCCTGCTTTTTCCAGGAGTTTCCGGCTTCCGAGGTCTGCGCTCATCTCATTTAATCCCAGCTGACTGTTGATCGCTGCCATTTCGGACCGGCCTCCGGGTGCAAAAGCCGTTACACTCCACTCTGTGGGCCTGCCATAACCTGTTTCAGTGCCCACCCAACGCACATCTTCGCCTTTAATGGCCGTAACAGCATCGGGCTGGAGCCGTGAGATAACTTCATAAAACGATGCCCAGTCATATTCCTGACGCTTGCCATTGGGCCCTTCACCGCAGGCGCCGTCGAACCAGACTTCGTCTATCCGGCCGTAATTGGTGAGGAGTTCAGTCAACTGTTGCCTGAACATTTCGTTATATCGCGGAGAGTCGCCATAGGAGGGGGCATTCCTGTCCCAGGGCGAGAGGTAAACCCCAAACTTCATTCCCATGGCATCACAAGCATCTTTCACTTCTTTTACAATATCCCCTTTGCCTCCGCGCCATGGTGAGGCGGCAACTGAATGACCGGTAGTTGCGGTGGGCCAAAGGCAGAATCCATCGTGATGTTTTGCAGTGAGGATCAGCATTTTCATTCCGCCCTCCTGCAGTACCCTGACCCATTGCCGGGCATCAAATGCTTCCGGATTGAACAGGGCCGGTGATTCGGTACCGTCGCCCCATTCGCGGCCGGTAAAGGTGTTGATGCCGAAGTGAATAAAAGCCGTTAATTCCATCTGTTGCCAGGCAAGTTGTTGCGGCGTTGGCACAACCCGGGCGGCCAGGTTAGTCTTCTGTTGCGGTGTTGCGTCCACAGGAAAAGTCACGGATTTAATATAAAAAGAGGATTGCTCCCTGCAGGAATTTGTGATCAGCAGGGCTGAAGTAATTATTGCTGACAGGCAAATGGTCGTGATTCGTTTCATGCTTGTTTTCGGGGTTTATGCTTGTATGCCAGGCAAATGTATCAAATTTAATGCCTTCTGCCTGTTAATTGAAGGGGTATCATATGATTTCCCGGGTTAATCAACGATCTTCCCAGCCGTGGATATTCTCTTTATCAGGTTTTTCCGGACAACATTGTTTTCGGATATAAGTTTGTGTCCTAAAAGCAACTTTTCAGGATTATATATCTTGATTCTTACAGGATTAGTTTTTAAAATAATTTATTTAATACTATTAAAAATACAGTAAATCAGTAATTTAACAGTGAATTGATTATTAAAAGAAAAGTTATATTTGATTTTTGGTATACTGTTTGCTTGTAGCAGGGTAATTAATTCCGGGTAGCAATGCCCCTAAAACACAAAGCCATGAAAACGCTCAGCATTTACTTCACGATCGCACTGCTCTCCCTCGGCATTACTGCATCAGCCAGTGATATCCGACCTGAACGGTTGAACCTCCCCGGCGATAACCTGAACCTTTACGCCGTGATGAAACTCTTCCAGGAATCAGAAACACTCGAAGGCTTTGAAAGAAGCCTCAACAGTGAGGATTCCAAAATCAATAACCTCGACCTGAATGGTGACAACTACATTGACTACATTAAAGTAATTGATTATGTCGATGGTGATGACCACACCATTGTACTGCAGGTTGCCATTAATGAAAGGGAAAACCAGGACGTGGCTGTTATTACCGTCTTTAAGGATAAGTACGGTCAGGTAACTGTACAGATGATAGGGGATGAATACCTTTACGGGGAAAATTACATCATCGAGCCATATTATGCTGAAAACCCCAACCCGGGTTACACCGGAAAGCGCAACCGCGTGCGTTCTGAAACCGTTGTGGTAAACCGTACAACCTATGTTGAAGTCGTCAGCTGGCCGGTAATCCGCTACATTTACGCACCGGTATATGTCGGATGGCGCTCACCCTGGTACTGGGGTTACTACCCCTCATACTGGAGGCCCTGGAGGGCTTACTACTGGGATTACTACTACGGATACCATGCCCACTGGTATAACTATTACTACAACCACTTCCGCTACTGCGACCACTACAGGTACCCCCGCTACCGCGATCACTACTACCATCGCCACAGGGCATACTCAACCATAGTCCGCTCATACAGGGATGAAGGAAGGTACAACTACACCTATTCACGGCCTGAACTGCGCAGCGAAGGCTCGGCAGAATACCAGCGCAGACATGGTAACCCTGGTCGCGGATCAGGTGCAACAGCTGTAAACAATCCCGGCCGCAATGCACAGGTTGGCGCCGATACCCCATCCCGTACTTCAACTCCGGTGGTTTCGCCCCGCGGTTCCAATACCACAGGAAGAGTTTCAAAGCCGGACACTGAGCTGAAGAACAGATCTGCCGCACCTGAGACCACCGGTGGACGCACATCCAACCCCGCAAACAGCGGAGTGAACAGGCAGGAAAGAAAAGGCGAACCTGCCCGTCCCTCAGTAACCGCCCGTAAATCATCACCTGAAGTAGGCACACCCCGCTATCAGAATGAAAAACGCAGTGAGGTCCGCCGCGAAACCAGAGAACAACCCGGCCGCAGCGTAGTGGCTCCGCGCACCTCAAAACCAGAGGTAGGGTCTCCGCGCAACCAGAATAAAGAACGCGCTGAGGTCGGCCGTGATGCAAAAGAACAGCCCGTACGCAGCGTTGTTGCACCCCGCACTTCAAAGCCTGAGGTTGGTTCACGCAGCAACCAGCGATCAGAAAGGCAGGTCACCCCTGCAGGATCCTCCCGCTCAGGATCAGCAAGAAGCGCTGTTACACCCAAAGCCAACAGATCTGATTCGAAAGCCGTGAGCAGGTCATCCGCGTCCAAGTCCTCCCCGGCCTCGGTGGACAGGCCTTCAAGAAGCTCCTCCTCAAAGGAGGCATCTGGAAAGACAGGCAGAAGTCAGTCTCCTTCCGGAAAGGGCAAAAGCAGCAGATAAATCTTAGGATTTTATGAATCAATGCGGAAACCCGGTTTACCCCGGGTTTCTTTATTTAAAATACCCGGATAACCAATATTATCTTATTATATTTCAGAGGGGTAGATACCAATTCTTATTTATATGCAAACTGATGTATTCCAGATGTCATTGAATATGTGATAATATATTGATATTCAATTAGAAAATCCAAAGAGATCAGCGGTATGTTACATTCCGGATTTGCTCTTACTGATTAGATTCCGTATCTTTGCAGGGTTACCTTAAAGAATTTGGCAGTTATACTGCTCCATGACTGGTGACATGCAGGCCCTGAAGCGTTCAGCTTTAATATTTTATCACCCTGGATTTTTTCGATTATCCACCGGGCTGCAACTTAAATCATTATTCAATTTCCGTTGTCTGATAATTCAGCACAACAACAGCTTAATCAAACATTATTATGGAAAAACTGACTGAACTTGTACCTTCTTCGGGTGAATTGTATTCACTTATCATGACTTATGGAGGCAAACTATTGCTTGCATTGATCACACTGGTTATCGGACTCTGGCTGATCGGCAGGTTGAAACGCGTGTTGAGGAAAGTATTTGAAATGCGTGCTTATGAGCAAACCCTTCAGCAATTTCTCTTGCAGTTGATTTCTGTTACACTGAAAATTTTGTTGCTGATCAGTGTGATTTCGATGATCGGGGTTCAGATGACATCATTTATTGCCCTTTTGGGAGCTGCCGGTCTTGCATTTGGAATGGCCCTTTCGGGAACCCTGCAGAATTTTGCAGGTGGCGTGATGCTGCTCATTTTAAAACCTTTCAAAGTCGGTGATTATATTGAAGCGCAGAACTATGCAGGGACTGTGGAGGAGATTCAGATATTCCATACCATCCTGCATACGCCGGATAAAAAGACAATCATCATTCCGAACGGACCGTTGAGCAATGGTTCTGCTGTCAACTATTCCACTTCTCCCTTGCGCAGGGTCGACTGGACATTCGGGATCGGTTATACGGATAATATCGACAAAGCCAAAGAACTGATCTTGGATTTATTACAGCGTGATCAGCGGATTCTGCAGGATCCCGCTCCATTCACCGGCGTTATATCACTGGGGGATAGTTCTGTAAATATTGTAACCCGCGCCTGGGTGAATTCCGGGAATTACTGGGATGTATTTTTTGAGATCAACGAACTGGTAAAGAAAACTTTTGACGCTCAGGGCGTCTCCATACCTTTTCCGCAAAGGGATGTACATATTATTCAGGCGAAATGATCTTAATGCTTAGCCTGCTGCCTGGGTTATAAAGAAATTTAAATGATCCGGGCAAAGCGTCTGATAATACCAAGAAAGGCCATTCCATTGCGGTTTGGCCTTTCTTTTTATTATGAATCTTACCTTCTCCGGAAGACTCCTGCCTGCCATTCAGCAAGCAGTCCCGGTAAGGAAACCTGTATTTCCGGTATTAGCCGGCCTTCTCTTCATAAGCCGATACCGGAGCGCAGGTGCAAACAAGGTTACGGTCACCGTATGCGTCATCGATTCTGGTTACTGAGGGCCAGTATTTGTCAGTGATATCGCATGGAGCCGGGTAAGCCGCTTTTTCACGGGAGTAGGGAAGTGTCCAGTTGTCGGTGGTGACCATGCACAGGGTATGGGGCGCTTTTTTGATTACATTCACCTGGCGGTCGGCTTTGCCTTCAATGATTTCATTAATTTCCTTACGGATACCAATCATCGCGGTAACAAAGCGGTCGAGTTCTTCCAGCGGTTCACTTTCGGTAGGCTCAACCATCAGGGTGCCATGCACGGGGAATGCCACTGTCGGGGCGTGGAATCCATAGTCCATCAGGCGTTTGGCCAGGTCAATCACCTGCAGGTCAGCGGTTTTGCTGAACTCATTGCAGTCGAGGATCATTTCATGGGCTACGCGGCCGTTTTTGCCGGTGTAAAGGATCTTATAATGCTCTTCCAGTCTTACTTTCAGATAATTGGCATTCAGGATGGCCAGTTTGGTGGCTTCGGTTAAACCTTCTCCGCCCAATAGCTTAATGTATCCGTATGAAATGGGCAGGATGGAAGCGCTTCCGAATGGAGCAGCAGCAACTGCAGTGATGGGCGTTTCTCCGCCTGTTTTAACAAGCGCATGCCCTGGCAGGAATGGCTTCAGATGTCTGGCAACGCCTATGGGGCCAACACCGGGGCCACCGCCACCGTGCGGGATGGCAAAGGTCTTATGGAGGTTAAGATGACAGACATCCGCGCCGATGTAACCCGGACTGGTCAGGCCTACCTGGGCATTCATATTGGCGCCGTCCATGTAGACCTGTCCTCCGTTTTCGTGCACGATGCGGATCAGATCCAGGATTCCTTCTTCAAAAACCCCATGGGTGGATGGATAGGTAACCATACATGCCGAAAGGGTGTCTTTGTATTTTTCTGCCTTCTCCTTCAGGTCATTGAGATCGATATTGCCGTTCTGATCGGTCTTAATCACAACCACTGTCATACCGGCCATGGCAGCGCTGGCAGGATTGGTGCCGTGGGCGGAGGCCGGAATCAGGCAGACATTGCGGTGACCTTCGCCGCGGCTGATATGGTAAGCGCGGATTACAAGCAGTCCCGTATATTCACCGGCAGCGCCTGAATTGGGCTGGAACGACATGGCGGCAAAACCGGTGATTTCACAAAGCGCTTTTTCCAGATCGCGGATCATGAGGTGGTATCCTTCCACCTGCTCTTCCGGGACAAAAGGATGAATGCTGTTGAATTCGGGCCAGCTGAGGGCGAACAATTCAGCGGCTGCATTCAGTTTCATGGTGCACGACCCCAGAGGAATCATCGAACGGTTGAGCGAAAGGTCTTTTCCCTCCAGCTTTTTGATGAAACGCATCATGCCCGTTTCGGAGTGATAGCTGTTGAAGACCTTTTCCTGCAGATAAGCTGAATTCCTTCTGAATTGATCCGGAATAGTTTTTATACGGCAGCACTCCTCCGGAATGCAAATATATTCGTTGAACTGTTTTTTAGCCGCTGAAGCAAAAATATTTACCAGTGTGTTGACATCTTCGAGGTTGGTGGTTTCATCAATACTGATGCCAATTTCCCTTTCACTGATGTACCTGAAATTAACTTCATTTTCAAGTGCAAGTTTCCTGAATTCAGCCATTCTTACCGTATCAGGAATCTGAATCCTTACGGTGTCGAAATAGGTGCTGTTAAGTTGTGTATAGCCGTATTTCAAAACTTCGGTAGCAAGAACGCCGGTGAGGATATTTATTCTTTCCGCTATTTGTTTTATCCCTTGCGGACCGTGATATACGGCATACATTGCACTCATAATGGCAAGCAATGCCTGGGCGGTACAGATATTTGAGGTGGCGCGTTCGCGTTTGATGTGCTGCTCACGGGTCTGCAATGCCATTCGCAGCGCGCGGTTGCCTTGCGCATCAAGAGAAACGCCAATGATGCGGCCGGGAATATTGCGTTTAAATTCCTCGCGGGTGGCAAAAAATCCGGCATGCGGACCGCCGAAACCCATAGGGAGGCCAAACCGCTGGTTGGAACCTACAACTACATCGGCTCCCCATTCACCCGGAGGGGTGAGCAGCGCAAGGCTCATCAGATCGGCTGCTACAGCTACCATAATGCCGTTTTCATGGGCTTTGGCAACGAACGAACTGTAATCGTGGATTTCACCTGCTTCGTCAGGATATTGTACAATCGCACCAAACCAGGTGCTGTCAAAACCGATGTTCTGCCAGTTTCCGGTTTCCACTTTTATGCCGAGAGGTTCAGCACGGGTAATCAGTATATCAATGGTCTGGGGGAAGAGCTTGTCTGAAACAAAGAAGCGGTTGGCGCCTGCTTTCACTGCCTCGCGCGAACGTGAATTATAAAGCATGATCATGGCTTCTGCCGCTGAGGTGCCTTCATCAAGCAGGGAGGCGTTGGCAAGCGGGAGTCCTGTAAGGTCGCTGATCATAGTCTGATAAATCAGCAGCGCTTCAAGCCGTCCCTGTGAAATTTCTGCCTGGTATGGAGTATAAGAGGTATACCATCCGGGATTTTCCAGAATGTTGCGCTGGATAACGCCCGGGGTAATGGTGTTGTAATAACCTGATCCAATATATGATTTAAACAGCTTGTTTTTTGATCCTAAATTTTTCAGGTGAGTAAGATATTCATATTCATTCAGTGCCGGAGGCAGATTCAGTGGCTTCCTCAACCGGATGGCGGATGGAACGGTTTCATCGATCAATGCGTCGAGGCTCGAAGCGCCAATGGTTTTAAGCATTCCGGCAATCTCGTTTGCCCTGGGGCCGTTATGTCGGTTGATAAAGTTGTTGGTGAGTTTTGACATGGAGTTGAATATTTTGAAAAACGGTTGAAAGTGCTGCAAAAATGTGCGGCAAAGATAAAGATTATCATATACCCTGAAAAATTTCAAATGTAAAGTTTTGAACTTGTATAAGGTTGATATACAAATATATGACTGTTTTTGTATTTGTATTTCAGAAATACATGCCAGGGGTTATATCCCTCAGTTGATAATCGGAAATGAAGCATAACTAAACCGGAGATTCTCATTTCACTCCGGGAAGAACAATTGCATGGTGTTCATCGTATTTATATAACCATTGATAATATTCATTTTTTACCAATCATAACCGGAAGTCAGGCGTCGCCGTTTTCGAGATTTCCGGGATCAGCTGATACGGCAGACTGCAGAGCCCGTAAATGGCAAAGCCTCTTATGCCGGCCTGCTGTTCCGGATGTTGAATCTTTCAGGAAACGGTAATTTGTATTTAAAAAAATCTTAGGTTTGTAATGTAAAACCAGAGATAACTATGAGCTACAAGCGTTACCTTTATCTGTCCATGACCCCGGAGGCCCTGATCTCTTCGATGCTGCCTCCCGAAGAGTTTGGCGTTTATTATGCGGTGGGAACCAACAAACGGACCTCAGGCCAGGCGTTGTTTTTTGAGATCGACCCTGATTTTAAAAGCGATTATTTTAATATGGGGAGCATTGAAACGCGTTGTGTTCCGCATGTTGACGGTAAACCCAAACGTTCGGTCTATCTCTCTACTTACCGGGTGCTTGAGAATATTCCGCTCAGCGCGTTCCGTAACCTTTACCTGACCACTGCCGACGGCAAGGTGCTTGAACTGACGCCATCGGAATATGTGCCCGAAGAGAAGCCGATACTTCATCTTTACCAGCAGTTATGTCCCGTTACCCCGCGTGTGGTGAGTAAACTTTCACCTCCTAAATTCACCGAATGGGTTACTGACCAGCATAATCCGATTTATTTCCCAAAAATTGTTTTTGTTGAGCTGATACTGAACCGTTTGGCCGAGGACCCGCTGACCGCTCCGGTTGGCAACCTGCCTTACGCCAATAAAGACCACCTGCGCGATTGCCTGATCGGCCTGCACATGGGCTATGAAAAGCCTACCAAGACCGTTAACAGGTTCTATCAGGGCGATGTGCTTTATCGAACTGTTAAGAACGGATTTTTTGTCGGTGCCAAAGACGGGTATATTTTCTACAAGTTTCCTGAAACGGATGAACTTCAGAAACTTTATTATCCCTGGTGGAGGTCGGCCCTCAATCTCGAGTTTCCCGAAAAATAGAATAAATTGGCATTAAAAAATAAACCCGGTTAGTCAAAAGGCTAACCGGGTTTTTAATATACGGGGGCCAGCTATTTTTTGATGCGCATTCCATAAAATGAGCGGTAAACAAAGAATAATCCGATCACCAGAAATATGAAGCCAATGAGCGGTGACCAGTCGGTAGCACCTGCGGTTTTGGCCTGTTGGCTCATTTTAACAGCAATTTCTACGGCCAGCAAACCAAAAAGGGTTGAGAATTTGATGATAGGGTTAAGCGCAACGGAAGAGGTGTCTTTATAAGGATCACCAACCGTGTCGCCGACAACGGTAGCTTCGTGCAAGGGCGTGCCCTTTTCTTTCAGGTCCACTTCAACCACTTTTTTGGCGTTGTCCCACGAACCTCCTGCATTTGCCATATACATTGCCTGGAAAAGTCCGAAAACAGCTATTGAAATCAGGTAGGCGACGAAAAAATTAGGATCGAAGAAGGCGAAGGCCAGCGTCAGTGAGAAGATTACCCCGAAAATATTCCACATGCCCGACTGCGCATATTGTGTACAAATCTTAACTACGGCTTTCGAGTCTTCAATGTCGGCTTCATCCTTATCGAGCTTAATATTTCTTTTGATAAACTCGACAGCCCGGTATGCACCAGTAGTAACGGCCTGGATGGAAGCACCCGAGAACCAGAAAACCACTGCGCCTCCGGCAATGAATCCAAGGATAACCGGCGCATCGGTCAGGCTGAGTTTAAGCAATCCAAGCTGGTCGAGCAGCAGGATAATGGCAAAGATCATGGTAGTGGCACCTATAACGGCAGTACCTATCAGCACAGGCTTGGCAGTGGCTTTAAAGGTATTTCCGGCTGAGTCGTTGGCTTCGAGGTAATGTTTGCCCCTGCTGAAGTCAGGTTCAAATCCGAAATCGCTTTTAATTTCACTGCTGATGCCCTGAATTTTTTCAATCTGGGAAAGTTCGAATACTGATTGTGCGTTATCGGTAACCGGTCCGTAGCTGTCAACAGCAATGGTAACCGGGCCCATTCCCAGAAATCCGAAGGCGACAAGGCCAAAGGAAAAGATGGCAGGGTAGTTCATGATCTGATCCAGCCCCATATTGGATATGGCAAAAGCTCCGGCCATCAGTCCCATAATCACCATCCCTTTCCAGAAGGCACTGAAATTTCCGGCAACCATTCCTGAAAGAATGGTCAGGGAAGCGCCACCTTCGCGTGATGCAGTGACGATTTCGTTCACATGCCGCGATTTTGAACTGGTAAAAGCCTTGGTAAATTCGGGGATAATTGCAGCAGCCAGTGTTCCGAAGCTGATGATGGTTGCCAGTTTCCACCAAAGTCCTGAACCTGCGTTCAGATCGCCGATCAGCAGATAACTTACAATATAGGTAACAATGATGGAGACGATGGAAGTAATCCAAACCAGCGAAGTCAGAGGTGCTTCAAAGTCAAAATCGTTTTTGTTTTCGTAGCGTGATACCGAGAACGCCTGGTTAACCTGATAGGAGAATATGGAAGTAAAGACCATCAGGATGCGCATGGCAAATATCCATACGATCAGGGTGCTCTGAAAGTCAATGCCCATGGCAAGAACTATAAATGAGATCAGGGCAACGCCTGTAACGCCGTAGGTTTCAAATCCGTCGGCAGTCGGGCCTACACTGTCGCCTGCATTGTCACCAACACAGTCAGCAATCACTCCGGGGTTGCGGGGGTCGTCTTCACCGATGGCAAACACGATTTTCATCAGGTCGGAGCCGATATCAGCGATCTTGGTAAAAATGCCTCCTGCGATACGCAGTGCCGAAGCTCCAAGCGACTCTCCAATGGCGAATCCAACAAAGCACGCACCGGCGCTCTCACCGGGTACAAAAAGCAGAATGATAAGCATCATGATCAGCTCGACAGTAATCAGCAATACGCCTACACTCATTCCGGCCTGAAGCGGGATAGAAACCACATTCCAGGGCTTTGACTTAAGGGCAGCAAATGAAGTTCGGCTGTTGGCAAGGGTGTTTATGCGAATGCCGAACCAGGCAACACCGTAAGATCCGAGGATACCCAGTATTGACCAAAGGAGAACCAGCATAACTTTGCTGAATTCCATGTGATTGAGGCCAAAGAAATAATAGAAAATGGCAGCTCCGATAATAGCAAAAAGTATGACCAGGAATTTCCCCTGCTGATAAAGGTAAGTTTTGCAGGTTTGATAAATAACTTCTGATACTGCCAGCATGGATTTATGCGCAGGCAGCTTTTTGATCCTCATAAATTGCCAGAGCCCGAAACCCATGCCCAGGGCGATGATAAATATACCCCAGGCCAGCAATGTATGGCCATTCATGCCGAATTTCTGGAAATAGCTGTTGCTGAGATCAGGAATAGGCAGGTCTGCTTCACTGGCCATAGTAAGCACCGGGAGTAGGGTGGACGCCAGTATAATGCTGAGTTTCTTCATAAAATGGTATTGGTTAATGCTGATTGGGTTGGTTTTTATTTTACAAATATAGAGAAGTAAATATTAAATATTAGCGATCAAAATTATGTTTTTTCTATGCAAGTCACTGTAATCAGGGTATTTTCGACCTGCTTTCATGATGAGTATATGTGCTTAATGGTTCATTTTCCGTTATTTCCGCAATCGATTGCAGGAATCAGGCCTGCTGATTTTTTTTACAAAACCCCAAGCCAATCCGGAACTGTCCGGATACTTGTCGGTGTAAAAATTATCAATTCCCCGGTTATATATGCTATCCTGATCTCCGCACCAAGATCTGTGGTGATGTTTTCCCCGGATGATCATGTCAGGTATCCGTATTTTCCGGTTACCCGGGCACTATTGCTGAATTTTACACTAAAGGAAAAGGAAAGCTATAAGGTTTCTGAATGACATAAATGCTTCATAACGTGAAATTTCCGGAATACATTTATATGAAGTGCGCATGAGCGGAATGTATATAACATTTTATTATGGCGATCATTGCTTGATAAAAACTTATATTTCCTATTTTTATCAGCCAAAAACGAACAAAATTACGGGATGGAAAAGATTGCGCTGAAGTTATTGGGAATGATCAACAGCCAGTCGCAGAGTGGTGCGTATACGCTGATTCTGGGAGAGACAGAGGGGAAGAGGCGGCTCCCGATCCTGATTAATGGGTTTGAAGCTCAGGCTATATTGTTTCACATCGAACAAATAAAGATTCCACGCCCATTGACGCATGACCTTTTCAAAAATTTCGCCGACACTTTTGGTATCTCTTTTCGCGAAGTGATTATCAGCAAATTTGCACAGGGGATATTTTATGGTACGCTGGTTTGTGAAGATGCCTCCGGCATTAAAGAAATAGATTCCCGTACTTCTGACGCCATAGCCCTGGCCGTGCGTTTTAACTGCCCCATCTTCACTTATGAAGCGGTGCTGGAAGCAGCCGGCGTTTCAATAGAGGAGGAGCCGGATATTGATGACCTGGCAACCGGCGGCATCGGAAGTCAGCCTGAAGGTTATGATTATGATAAATTCACTGTTGAAGAGCTTGAGGAGATGATGAATGAAGCCATAGAAAAAGAAGATTACGAGCGCGCTTCCCAGCTCAGGGATATCATCAACAGAAGAAAGCCCGGAAAATAAACTTCAACTTCTTATATTAACTACACGACATTCCAAAATGCGCAAAAGATTATTATTACTGGCTTTAGTCGCAGCGGTAATGCTGCCGGCTTCAATAATCAGTGCCCGGTCATTAACCGCCGATACCCTTGTTACTGCTGACAGTGTTGTTGTTCAGCAAACGGAAACTGCTGCTGTTGCAGTTCAGAAAGTGGTGGAGCCTGGCAATGGAATTACATTAACCGGACTCCTTCGGGGGTTGCTGGGAATGATTACCCTCATTGCAGTAGCCTGGCTTTTCAGTACAGACCGCAGGGCGGTATCCTGGAAAATAGTAGGAATCGGATTGCTGATTCAGGTGGCTCTGGCGCTCAGCATTTTGCATGTACCTCCTGTGCGGGCTGTCTTTGAATTTGTTGGACAGATTTTTGTAAAGATACTTGATTTTACAAAAGCGGGAAGTGAGTTTCTGCTGGGCGGCCTGATGGACGCAAATACCTACGGTTTTATTTTTGCATTCCAGGTCCTTCCGACGATTATTTTCTTCTCCGCCCTCACCAGCCTGCTTTTTTATATGGGCGTTATCCAGAAGATTGTTTACGCCCTGGCCTGGCTGATGACTAAAGCCTTGAAATTATCGGGCGCCGAAAGCCTTTCGGTAGCCGGAAATATTTTCCTGGGGCAAACGGAATCTCCGCTGATGATTAAAGCCTATCTCGAAAAAATGAACCGCTCCGAAATCCTGCTTGTTATGATTGGCGGTATGGCAACCCTGGCCGGTGGCGTACTGGCAGCCTATATCAGCTTCCTTGGTGGCACCGACCCCGTGCAGCGATTGCTTTTTGCCAAGCATTTGCTTGCAGCATCCGCGATGGCAGCGCCGGGTGCGGTTATTATCTCCAAGATTCTGGTGCCACAGAAAGAGCCCATCAACAGTACCATTGAAATTACCAAAGACAAAGTGGGCAGCAATGTGCTCGATGCCATCTCGAACGGGACTACTGAAGGGTTGAAACTGGCCGTAAATGTGGCTGCCATGCTGCTTGTTTTTATTGCATTTATCGCTTTCGCCAATTTTATCCTGATAAAGCTTGGAGGGTGGTTGCAACTGAATCCAATGATAGAATCCGCTACCAGCGGGAAGTACACGGAGTTATCGCTTCAGGTATTGTTGGGATACCTCTTTGCACCGCTGATGTGGCTGATCGGGGTAAATTCATCCGATGTCCTTATGCTGGGGCAGCTGCTCGGAGAAAAAGTCATCATGACTGAGTTTATAGGTTATGTCAGTCTTGCCGACCTGAAAGAAACTGCCCGGTTGACCAACCCCAAGAGTATCATTATGGCCACCTATATGCTTTGCGGATTTGCCAATTTTGCATCCATCGGCATTCAGATCGGGGGAATCGGCTCTCTGGCGCCGGGTAAAAGGGTATTGCTGTCGGAATTTGGTATGCGGGCGCTTCTCGGAGGTACACTGGCCTCTTTGCTGTCGGCTACCATCATCGGGATCATTCTGGGATAAACAACTCCTTAAAAACAGTTAGGGGCTGCTTTCGGGCAGCCCCTTTAGTATTCCGAGTTATTTCAGGTTAATTAGATCTTTTAGTTTATTGCCAGATCCAGTTTAAGCATTGGTCATTTGATGGCCTGTGCTTGAATTCTATGCGATGAATGATGCCTGCTTGTTAATGATTTGATGTGTGCCGGTATCTCTCGCAGTTTAATATTCTTGCGGCAATTCGTTTAGTGTCAAAAGGAATATCGTTGACGTATGTTTCATTCTCATATTTTATTCCACTGGCATCAAGCGGTCTAAAACGGGATGCTATTGCTTCGGTGCTGAAAGGGATGTCATTGACGCTGTTCTCTGTTTCAGGACGCACAACCACTGAAGTAAAATATGCCGCACTCACTTTTAGGGTATTGAAAGGGATATCGTCCACATAGGATTCCGGTTCGGGCAAAGGTAAATTGAGGTACAGCCAGGGCAGTGAACCTGCAGTGTCGGTTCCGGTTGAAAGGTTTAATCCGTTAAAAGGAAAAGTTGACGAATTGCCTGCCATTGTAGGGTTAATCACTAGAAAAGACAGCATAACGAAAGATATGGTGCAAAGTTTTGTTTTCATGGCAATAGGTTTTTGAAGACTGGTGTTTGGTATCTTCTATTATGCTAAAAGTGTGCCATAGGTCATAATATATTGTTATACAGTACTTTATATAGGGCAGTTCTAATGTTTTAATGTGAAGGTGTACGATTCCGGATAGTTTTTGTGCAGAAGCGTACAAAAAATCCCGGGCAATTGACATTACCCGGGATTTTTCAGAACTATTGTAAATAATTGAGAACCAATCATTGTTTCAGAAATCTCGCAACGCCTTTCCGCTCTGCGTCAGATATCAGAATCAGGTAGTTGCCCGGCTTGACTGAACGGACATCCAGTTCAATTCTTCCCGGATTGTGCATGCCCGGATAGCTTCTGATGATTTTACCCTCAGTTGTCGCAATTGAACAACTTACTGAAGCAGAGAATCCCTTGGTGTCGAGATAAATCGTTTGTGTAGCCGGGTTTGGATAAAGGTTGATGGATTGATTCCCTTTTTCTGAGATTCCACCGCAAATATAAAAGCCTATGATGATTTCATCAGATCCTGAACAGCTTTCCGTTTCATATTCAACCCTGAGGGTTATGGTATTCAGCCCGATTCCTGTTGAATCAAGCACAAACTTCGTTTCTTCGGAGGCCAGCACACCATCCAGATACCAGCGGACCGATCCGTAAGCGTCCCCTGCATCAAATCCTATGGAAGATTCAGCACAAATCAGGGTGTCGGCACCGAGCGTAAAATGTTCAAAAGGGATTACGGTAAGTTCAATGGTGCCAATCCCGGTTTGTTGTTGTGAATCAGTTACCAAAACGACATAGGTGGTCGATTCAGCCGGTGAAACCCTGATTGAGTCAGTTTGTTCGCCGGTGCTCCATTGATAGGTATAAGGAGGAAAGCCACCGCTGACTTTGACATTCAGGGTCACGGAATCGCCTTTACAAACGGTGGTATCCTGTACGATAACAACCAGTGGGTTGAAATTCTGGATATGGTCCCTGTACCTTGCGGTCATCAGGGGGCCTTCCTGGGTAATTGTAAGCAGTGGAATGGCCTGTCCGTTGCCAAGCCATTGATATTCAATGTAATTTCTTACCAACGGGAAGCCGGTTTGGATGGAATCCAGATATAGGCTGTCGCGCTCATAAATCGTGGATTTCACGCGTAGTGCTTCAAAAGTGCCATAAGGGGTGGTAACGTTACCCCAACCGTCTACCTGATTTACCCGTTTTCTTTCAATGCTGAAGTAACCTATGCCGGGTAAGCCAAGACTGTAGTTTGAAATACTGGAGTCGGCAGGTGAATTGTATTGGAGCGGAAAAGTATACAACAACTCAGCCTGGTCGAATTTCATGGGTACAGGTATGCCCATAATGGTGGCGGCATAACCGGGACGGGTATAACTGCCGGTAGTGGCCCGGTAATAGACATAAGCGTCGGTTATATCAAATCCCGGTACAAAATCAATATCGGTAACAGGAGAAGCCAGGTTGGCCACATTCTGGTTAAAGACGATCTGATACAGAAATGGCGTGGTATTGATGCTTACATATTCTTCCACCGTTTGGTTTACCGGCTCCAGCGAAGAAAAGTCCCATGTGTAGGCGGGGCCGGTGAGCGTTGGATCAATGCCCGGAAGATTCGTGGCTGTGCTTACACGGATGGTGTCGCCTATGACAGGCATATCATTCCGGGTTATGGTAATCTGGGCGTGCGTTTGAATCTGAATTATCAGAAACATTGCTGTAAATGAACCGAAAAGCGTTTTCATGGTCTGTGTTTTAGATTGGCAAAAAAATGCCTCTGAATATTTAAACAAGTTTTATCAGGAAATTGCGCTAAAATAAATGAATACTTCATGATTTTGAATCATTGCCCGTTTTGGGTTGTTTTTTCCGTTGACGGCGGAATAACTCTGAAAACCGGTCGAATTCGTATCTGTAATAGATGCCGACCCCTTGTTTGTAGTTCGCATTGTATGAAGTGATCTCAAATGGATTGTTGGATTTATTATATGCTTTCACCCTGAATCGTCCGTCGCGGGTTATTTTAACATCAATTACCACATCTCCGATGATATTATTGGTGTTCTGGGTGGTTCCGGAGGTCATTACACCAAGGTTGCCGTCAATGGTTACCCGGTCATCGAAGAGATGTGTCGAAAGGGCGACTTCAAGGGCTTCTGATGACAATGCATCTCCTGTGCGATAGTTAACACCAATATCCACATCTTTGCTGATCTGTGAAAGCATGTTGCTCAACTGGTTTGTCAGTATTTCAATGGAGGAAGATCCCACGCTCCCGGCCAGACCGGCATTTCCGGTAAAACTGAATGATTTCAGCAGCAGAAGGGAAACCATTTGCTGGGTCATTCCTACTTCATTCGTGGTATCTATAGCAGCAAACACACTCTGTCGCAGCGATTCCTCTGCATCCGGCAGGCGGATACTGAATCCGATATCCGGATTGTAAAGATTATTTTTCAGATGGATGATGCAATCAACCGGGATGGAGCGGTTGGCGTATTCAGGGATTGACGCCAGTTCAGGAATCCCTTTTAAGGAAGCACGTAATTTGTAAACGGCTTTTACATTCAGGTCAGCCTCATAAGGACTGCCGTTGAATGAGATTTTGCTGCCCTGATCAATTGAAAATACCCTGTTGAGGATATTTTGAAGTGTAAACAGAAATGTTCCGCTTTCAATGATGTAATCGCCGAACATGGTGATGTCTCCGCGTGTATCAATGCCCATTTGTAACTGGCCATTGCCATTAGCCTTTATATTTCCGATGTTGTCGGGCAGGAAGAGCTGAATGTTGGCGTCTTTTGTTACATTAAGAAACATATCAAGGTTAACGCCGGAGGTAACCGGCTCAAACAGCGCAGGCTTCAGATGCTCGTCTTCATTGTCTACAAACCTGATATATGCATTCTCAGTTGCATCCACATTCAGGTTAATAGGGATGTAAATGTTGGTTTCTTTATCGGATTTCACGCGGATGTTCATTCTTAGGTCATCAAACGGCCCCCTGATACTGACATTTCCGGTAGCAAATGCAGATCCGTAAAAAAGTTCGTTGTCTTTTGAAGTTGTATTCAGCCCTGCAAGGTTATTGGCCATCACTGTCATATCCATGACCATATCCCTGAAATAGTTATGGCTGAGACTGAAGTTCAGCAAACCTGTATTTCCGAGTGAATCATAAACCATTACATTGGTGGCACTGATCAGCTCAGGGGTAACTTCAACCTTATCAGCAAGAGAATAGGTAACATTCAGGTAATCTATTTTCATCTGCGTCCTCATAAGCTGCAGGTTCCCGGAAAAAGCCGGCTGATTGTAGGTGCCTTCCATTTTCAGGTCACCACTGGCATATCCTTTGAGGTTTGAGGCAAATCCCTTCAGAAAGGGATTAAGCGTGGCCAGATTATAGTTGAGTGTTGTAATGTCGAGGTCAAAATTCTGTGGAGCTTCCTCGTCGGTATAAATAAATCCTTTGATCGAAACCGGGGTGTGCGTGCTGATGTTACCCTTGTATATTATTCCGACATCAATATCCAGTCCCGACCTGTCATTATCCCAGCGGGTCTTCACCCTGGCATCCCCCAGTATTTCCTTGTTGAAAGCAAAATTTTTAACGGTCATATCTGCCTGGAGCTTCCTGGTCTTGTATAAATCATTCGCGGAAAGGGATCCGCTGAGTATTCCGTCAAAGTCGACGTTGTCAATATTTAACAGAAGGTCAGCATTTGAAATATCAAATCTTTCGAATTTTACGGATAGCAAATCTGAAGAATTTTCTGACACTTTGCCTGCGACCGTTAATTCCTGGTTTAATCCTTTGATTTTAAGATTATTAATATAAATTGATGTACTATCAATAATAATATCCCCATCTTGTCTGGCTGTGAAAGTGGAATCGTTAATGATAAAATCGGCTCTTGTTATGCCTGACCTGATCACCGGCTGATCATTAAAAGTGAAATATCCGCTTATGTCTCCACGGTTAAGGATATCCCTGTTTTTATTCCCCCAGTTAAAGTTGTATGTTATACTGTCACCGCGCATTGCAGCGTTAAAACTGAAATTGTCAATACCCAGCGCCTGGTCGTTTTCTTCATCCTGTTCCTTGAATACAATAGATGACATGCCGGTGGTTAATTCCAGTGAATTTCCGGTATTCTGCCCCCTGATCGTCCAGTTATGAAATTTAATGCCATTATATTCAAAGAGATCGGTCTGTCCATTTAACAAAATAGTCCTCGATGTTGAATTGTAACTTCCAAAAAGGTAAGCGGTTGAATGTAGTTTCAGGTTGGGTAGAAACAGTTCTGTAAGGTGACTGACGTCCTTTACCACAACATAGTAATCAAAAAGCTGTTCATGGCTCACTATCCGGTCCATTTTCGGATAAGGCCGGAATGAAGGCAGGTAAGTATTTACGATGTTCAGCAGGGAGGAATAGAAGTCCGAAAATGTAAATTTTCCGCTGAAGTCAGCGCTGGCAAAATCAGAATCGAGACTCAGGGTTTTAAGGCCAGGTCCGTAAGCGAATGTTTTCAGTTCAATTTTGTTTACCGGATAATAATTGCCCGCCTCTTTATAAAGGGTATTGTAAAAATTCAGATTTCCAAGCAGGTTGTCAATATTTGATCCGGTGAAGTTCAGACTCATGGTAGTGCTGAGCGATGCAGAGGAATCCCTTTCCCACAGGTTAAGCCTGCTCAGGTAGGCATCTTTAACCTCTGAAATAAAATTAAATCGCGGAATTGAATCTGAAAGATCAACCAGCCCGTTGAAATCCAGGTCAATCAATTCATCTCTCAGCGTAAGCTGGCCGTTAAATTCCCTGTTCAGGAACTGTCCGTTCAGCCTGATGTCATTAAATTCATTTCCAAGTATCTGGATGCGTTGTACATCACCTGCCAGGGTGGCACTGATTTCTTTTTGCCGGCTGAACATTCCGTCAATTTCGGCACTCAGGTCAACAAGACCGAGATATTTTTCGGCTTTCACGCTTTTCCCCAGTTGCCATTCCGATAAAGTGAGGTGACCGTTGTATTGAATATGCTGGTCATTGCCGCTTTTCAGGCTCAGGTCGGTCTTTACCGTACCCGTTCCTGTCCTGAAGGTGGCCGCTGAAACAAAATCATTAATAAATCCCGTAAAATATCCCTTGATTCTGATATTGCCCAGATTGTTGACTATTTCCGGAATGCCGGCACTTGCCCCACCCGGAAGCCTGAATGCCTTAAGATCCTGATAATTAGTTTTAAAATCCCTGACATTAAGGTGAATAAATGTTTCGGATATATCCGGTAGGCCATCCATGGTGATGTTGCCCTCAAAGTATGTGTTTTCACGGTAACCGAACCTGAATTGCCTGGCTTTCAGCGAGGATACAGTCCCCATGACAAGTCCGTGAATCTTGAGGCTTTCATTGACTCCTGCCAGGGCTGGAGTGAAATAGCCGATGTCGCCCAACTGAATGGTGCTCCTGTCGAAAAGGCCGTGCATTTTCACGCTGTCAATGAAGTAGTTATAACTTCCGAACCCGGAATGCAGAAACTTCAAATCCACATTAATCTCGCTCCCCGGCGTTTTTATATGCAGTTGTCTGGCAACAATGGAATCTTTGCTGATCAGACAATTTGTAAAAAAATCATTCAATATGAATCCGGACTTTTCTTTCAGGCTGAGGCTGCGTATCTGGGCGGTGATACTGTCAGGAAAAATCGCCAGCCGGCGTATTTCCAGATTCAGGCCGGATAAAGAGATATGATTATAATCAATTCCTGAAGTAACAGTGTCTTTCAACCCGTTGTTGTAGGTGAATTGCGAACCGCTGATCCGTATTCCCGAAATACCCAGTTTCCATGGCCTGGCGGTGGTTTCCCGGGCAGCAGTATCGCTGCTGCTGAAATAGTCTGTTATAAAACTGTAATTCATCAGACTGTCGGAGGCGTATCGGGCAATGTTGATTTCCGCCTTGTCAAGACTAATTGCAGAAATAGCCAGAAACCGTCTTTTATGATCTATTTTTCCCGGGCGGACCTTTATGCGGGCTGCTTTCAGCAGGTTTTGGTTATGTCTGTCTTTAATCAGGACATCTTCGAGCACAACATTAAAAAACCATGAAATATCTATCGCGCCGATGCTGATTTTTGTGCCAAGTTCAGCCGAAAGATAATTCGCAGCTACCTGCACAAGCCTTGTCTGCACGTAAGATGTCCGGAATAACCCGTAGATGAAGGTAAGCGACATCAACAGGATGACAAGGGTGAGGGCTGATATTTGAAGTGTCTTTTTGATAACTTTGCAGCGTTAGAATTCACCTGTTGTTCCTACCGGTTCTGAAATGATTGATTATAACCTGCAAAGGTCATAAAAATCAGCTTACAGACTTAACCGCATAAGCAGATTTTCAGCGATGACGGTGAACTTTCAGTTGTTTTATCCGAAAAATTATGCCAATCTATATCCTTGGAATAGAATCTTCATGTGATGATACATCAGCGGCAGTTCTGAGTGATACTGAAGTTCTTTCGAATGTTATTGCCAATCAGCAGGTTCACTCCAACTTCGGGGGAGTTGTGCCTGAACTTGCTTCGCGTGCGCACCAGCAGAATATAATTCCCGTAATCCATGAAGCCATTCAAAGAGCGGGAATCAGAAAAGAAGAGTTAAGTGCCGTTGCCTTTACCCGCGGACCCGGATTGCTGGGCTCACTGCTGGTTGGTACTTCATTTGCCAAATCTTTTGCCTACGGTTTGAATATTCCGCTGGTGGAAGTAGATCATATGCAGGCTCACATTCTTGCTCATTTTATCAGGCCAAAGCTATCTGAGGAGCCGGTGCCGCAGTTGCCTTTCCTGTGTCTCACTGTTTCGGGCGGTCACACCCAGATTGTACGGATTGATGATTACTTTGAAATGGAAGTGATCGGACAGACCATCGATGATGCAGCCGGTGAAGCTTTTGACAAGGCCGCTAAAATCATGGGTTTGCCATATCCTGGAGGGCCTTTGGTAGATAAATTCGGCAAAACCGGAAATCCGAGGGCTTTTGGTTTCTCAAAACCCAACATTCCCGGGCTGGATTATAGTTTCAGCGGACTCAAGACTTCTTTTCTCTATTTTCTGCGTGACAGATTAAAGGAAGATCCTGATTTTATCGAGAAGAATAAGGAGGACCTTTGCGCCTCCATTCAGGATGCAATTGTCGGATCCCTGATGGAGAAATTATTGAAGGCTGTGGAGCAAACCGGCATACGACAGGTGGCGGTAGCCGGAGGTGTTTCAGCAAATTCGGCCTTGCGCAGGGCATTTATGGCACAACAGGAAGCGGGCGTAATACAGGCGTTTATACCTGAATTTCAGTTTACTACGGATAATGCGGCAATGATTGCAATTGCAGGCTATTTTAAATTTCTGAAAAGAGACTTTGCAGAATTTTCGGTTTCACCTTATTCGCGGGTAGTATCCCTTTTTGTGTGTAATGAGTTCTTCTTCTAAATTCAAAGGTATTCATTTTTTTTGTTTCAATTGAGAATGAATGGCAGCGGAACGAAGGCGTAGCCGAAGTGGAGCTGCCATTCATTCTTCCCAGTGAAATTTGTTTTGTTCATAATCAATCTTAGGGATCTTCCTTTGGTATGCTGATCTGGTCATAGCCACATATCCTAAAAGAAGAATAGTGGCATCTGGCCCTGGTAAAGCGCCGCGCATTCTTGTTGTTCGTTTATAGTCTCTGTTGAGCCGTTCTATCCAGTTGGTAGAATAAAGCATATTATGGGTTCTATAATC
Organism: Lentimicrobium saccharophilum; assembly: GCF_001192835.1. Taxonomy (NCBI): domain Bacteria; kingdom Pseudomonadati; phylum Bacteroidota; class Bacteroidia; order Bacteroidales; family Lentimicrobiaceae; genus Lentimicrobium; species Lentimicrobium saccharophilum. The sequence continues at coordinate 710,265 of NZ_DF968183.1, read as the reverse complement.
ATATCCGAGGTAGGTGAAATTTAATTTATAGCGGTTATTTTCTCCCATCCTTTTTATCGACGGATAGTATTTCCCCCATTTACTGCAGAATTCTAGCCATCGTTGATATCCTTTCTCAACGGTATCATTGCGATCTCCAGTTCTCAGCACTTCTTTTAAATCTTCTGCAACCAGCGCTTTGTCTTTAGGCTTAATGTGTTTGTTTACATTGCGTTGCAGATGAATTGCACAAAGTTGAATCTCAGTTTCCGGGAACTGTCTCCATATGGAATCCTCAATAGCAGTAAGGCTGTCACATACAATTAACCCAATCTCTTTTAATCCTCTTTCTTTAAGTGACTGTAGCACGACCTCCCAAGCATTGGCACTTTCAGTCGGGAAATTAATTACTGCAAGCACCTCCCGGGTTCGATCGGCCCTGACTCCCAAAATCGTGTAATATCCTTCTTTGCTAACATGGTCAATTCGTCGGGTATAGATAAAGGTAGCATCTATCATTATAATGGGATAATACGGCTCTAAAGGACGTTGTAACCATGTCTGTACATCATTGCGGGCATAGTCGAACATGCGGCTTATCTGACTTGTGCTGTATTCTTTTCCGTAGATATCGCCAAATATCTGGCCTACTTGCTCTGTGGTTAATCCAGCACCATATAAATTAAAGGCAAGTTTGCGGCATTCTTCTTCCTGATCACGTAAAAGGCTTAATAGTATCGGGTAAAACTGCCCGTTTCGGCTTCGTGGCACTCTAAGCTCAATAATTTTTCCCCGACCAAATGTCCTTCGAGGTCTATACCCATTACTCATATCGCCATTTGTGGCGTTATGTTCTTCTCGTTCTGCTCGCATCATTGCTTCCAGGCTGAGCTTCTGTAATTCCTGTAAACCATTCTCTTTTATGGCGATTTCTTCCAAAATCTTTGTAACTTGCTCTTGTGTAAAGTGTAGGTTTTTCATCTTCTAAATTTTTAAGTTTCGCAACCTTAAATTTAGAAAAATCTCACTTTACACACTTTTTGGGATAGTATCTATTCGCGGTCCGGCAACCGTTAATAAACTGTCCCTCCCGATTTTATTCTGATTACGGCCGTAAATCTGACTTTTCAGGCTGTTTGCATTTATCTGGCGGAATGGATATAGCGGGGTAAACCGGCTTGCCGGCGTAAACTATTGCCTGTGAATTTGCCAGGTATGATTGTATTGAGAGAAATTTTCGTTTATTGGATTTCTGTAAAGCCTAATGACTTGCTTTTCCGGAGCACTCCGGAAACCCGGTCATAAACAATAATGTTTGCAGGTGTCTGCCCTTTCGGCATATTAAGTTTTATGTGTCTGTTTATTAAATAGTTGTGAAAATTCCCCGCGTTGAGATATCCCGTATTCCTTCCTGCTTCATAAACATCCGGAATTCTTAAGCTGTCAACCGAATAAAGGTATTTTACCTCCCCGGTAAGAGGGAAATAGCGGAAGTCAGATTCCGAGTAATCACTGATGGTTTCGCTGTTAAATACCACCCTGATTAAAGAGTCAGCGTGGTTTAAGCCTGACAATTCAAACCAGCTGTTAATATTGATTCCGGTGATGTAAAATTCATAGCGGTACAATTCGTCGTCGCTGAAACTTGCATGATCTTTAACCGGAATATAATACTCTTCCAGCTGAAGTTGGGCCAGGTTTACAATGATGCGATTGTCTCCCGAAGCAAGAAACGTATGTGAGTTATAATCTTTAAACACCTTATATCCCAATTGTCTCAGCCCGAAAGACAGTCCGTTCATATATCCGTCAATGAATGTTGAATCGCTGATATATTGAATTAACTCGGTATATTGCAGCAGCAGGACATTCCTGTTTTCTTTTGATAGTGAATCAATGTTTAAAGAATCTGGGACCTTAAAACCTTCTTTGAAAACTATGTCAGGGGAGATCAGCAATACGGATGTTGTTTCTTTTTTGCTCAGGTATTCACCTGCAAGCCTTCGCTCGATGCTGCAAGAGGATAGCATTGAGATAAGGCCGGTGAACAGAATCACCGGCACTATGATCCGTGAATGCAGTTTTTTAAGCATGTTTAAACGTTACTGTTGCATTTCAGGTTCTCAGCCATGGCTTTCCCGAATTTCAGGCCAAAAGTTCTGGCTTTTTCTTCTTCTGAAGCATCCGGTGAAAACCTGATAAACAAATTTTCATCAAAAAGTTTCAGTTTTAAATTGCTGAAGTTGGACTCGATCAGCGATGCACCTTCTCCGCTCCAGCCATAGGAACCAAAAGCAGCGGCCAGTTTACCGCGGTCGCGGATGGGATTGATCAGTGCAAAAACCTGGTAAATCTGGAGGAGAATATTTTGGTTTATGGTTGGTGATCCCAGTAATATCCCTGAAGATTTGGCAAGTTGTTCGTCGATGCTCCCGAGGCTGGCTTTTTCAATATCCATGACCTCGACCTCCAGATCACCTGATTCTCTGATACCCTCGGCGATGTGGCCGGCAAGATCACCGGTATTATGATAGGCTGATACATAGGCGATAAAGACCCTGTTCTTTACAGGATTCTCAATAGCTTCCAGCGCGCGTTTCTCTGACATATCAACAAAACGTTTCCAGTTGCTCCTGAGAATGGGGCCATGACCGGTGCAAATAGCAGAAATCTCAAGTGGTCTGATCTTCTCAATGGCTTTCAGCATGAATTTGCTGAATGGCTTAAGAATGACATCAAAATAATAATTAAAGGCATCGTCATAATTGCCAACCAGGTCATCGAACATAGCTTCGGAACAGTAATGTGCACCAAAGGAATCGCAGGTAAATAATACCTTATCCTCTTCGAGATAGGTATATATGGAGTCAGGCCAATGGAGATTGGGGGCATTGAAAAACCGGAGTGTTTTGTTGCCCAGCGAGAGGGTGTCTCCGTCCTTAACCTGCATCGATTTGAAATCAGAGCCAAACATGTCCTTCAGATACCTGAGCGCATTCCCGCTGCCAACAACGGTGGCTTCAGGAGCAAGCCTGAGCAGGTTTGCCAGATTGCCGGAATGATCCGGCTCGGTATGATCGAGGATAATATATTCGATTTCAGCCGGATTACAGACCTGCCTGATTTTTCGCTCGTAGGTTTCCCAAAATCTGAGTTTGGTCGTTTCTACAACGGCCTTTTTTTCAGCATTGATAAAATAAGAATTGTAGGTTGTTCCGTATTGTGTCTCCATTACCACGTCAAACGTTACAATGTCTTTGTCTAGCACTCCAATCCATTTAACATCGGCTGTAACATCAAGAACTTTGTTGTCAGTCATTTTTTTAAACAGTTTTATGAATTTTAAAAATCTATGGTCATCTGAATGGCATCCTCGTCGGGCGGAGCCTTGCGTTCACGGGGCGGCAATTCTATATCCCTGGTTTCCTGCCCCTCATCTGTTACCGGTGGAACTGTGGACGCCATTTCTTCAGCAGGGATGTAAGGCAGGGGATCAAGTTGATTTATTTTCTTCACTGCATGTGTTGTAAGTCTTTTACCCTTAGCCCTGTAACTCTTCACATCAATAAATCCGGCAGCTTCAATTTCCATGTTATCGATCACCTTGTTGTTCAGTTTATCATCAAACACGATATTGAATCTTGGCAGCCAGTCTGTTGAAACACTGACAAGCTTTGTTTCAGGCTCCTCGCCGAGAAAATCTGTTTTCTTGTCGGATGGCTCTACCAGGAACCGCTTGAGATAATAGAACTGTTTTTCACCGTTGAAATAAACCACACTGACAGGCTTTTCCGGATTAAACTTTTCAATAATCAAAAGGTCTTCGTCGAAATGATTGGCAAGGTCGAAGTTGAAAAGCCGGTAATGCCCTGATTGTGTAATGGCGAGTATTTTATCATCACCCGAAAATGCACCCATCAGCCTGCCGCGGCCTTCGGTGTTCAGCCGGCGGATTGAATCATCGAACCAGATGTCGCGGGCTCCCAGGGTTGATATGCCGGCCTCAGCCTGGCTGATCTTTTTCACTGCATATTTAGTAAGAATATTGCCCTGTGAATTTCTCCCTTTTATAGCAAGCTCGCTAAAATCAAAATCAAAGACCGGCTTTTTCAGTTTAGGCCTGGGCTTCAGGTTTACTTTCACCAGTTCTGCTTCCCCGTTGGGATTAGCGGTGAAGTAAAGGACTTTTGATCCGGCAGTTCCCTTCGTGAGGCTGTATTCTTTGTCACGCGTGATGCCCACAACCGCAAACCGTTTCACATAAGCTGCTCCGTTTTTGCCATCCTGGTAAATCAAGTTGTAGATGGTACGTTCATCATTTTTTCTGAAAACGTCGATATGAATGATGTGCTCTCCTACAAACACCTTTTCAGCGACCTTTGTAACGATGAAAGTGCCATCTTCCCTGAACGCGATAATATCGTCAATGTCGGAGCAATCGCAAACGTATTCATCTTTCTTCAGGCCCGTACCTGCAAAGCCTTCCGCCCGGTTTACATAAAGCTTCTGGGTGGCTGCGGCAACCATCACCGCTTCAATATTGTCGAAACTTCTCAGTTCGGTGCGCCTTTCCCGTCCCTTTCCGAACTTTCTCCGGATGTTCTTAAAATACTCGATGGCATATTCGGTCAGATTGGCAAGGTAATGTTCCACCTGGGCTTTCTCATCGTTGAGATTGTTAATCAGCTCATCGGCTTTAAAAGCATTGAATTTCGAAATCCGCTTGATTTTTATTTCAGTGAGCCGCAGGATGTCATCGATGGTAATTTCCCTGTAAAACTGGGGTTTATAAGGTTCAAGTCCCTTGTCGATGGTCTTAATTACATCGTCCCAGCTTGTACATTCTTCAATATCCCGGTAAATCCGGTTCTCAATAAATATTCTTTCAAGCGAAGCATATAGCAGGCTTTCAAGTAATTCCTGACGCCTGATCTCAAGCTCCATCTTAAGCAATTCAACTGTTTTTTCAGTCGATTCTATCAAAATCTGTTTTACACCAAGAAACCTTGGTTTGCCATCGCTGATTACGCAGTTATTGGGAGAGATCGAAATTTCGCAATCGGTAAAAGCATAGAGTGCATCAATGGTAGTGTCGGGCGATATGCCGGGAACCAGGTGGATCAGTATTTCGACGTTCTGAGCTGTGTTGTCATCTATCTTTCTGATTTTTATCTTCCCTTTTTCATTGGCATTTATGATGGAATCAATCAGGCTTTCTGTGGTAACGCCAAATGGAAGCTCACTGATAATCAATGTTTTTTTGTCATATTGACTCACTTTGGCCCTGAGCCTGACTTTACCTCCCCTGAGGCCGTCGTTGTACCTGGAGCAGTCGGCAAGACCTCCTGTGGGGAAGTCGGGCAACAGTTCAAAATCTTTTCCCTGCAGAATTTTTATGGATGAATCAATCAGCTCGATGAAATTATGAGGCAGTATTTTGGAGGCCAGCCCTACTGCAATACCTTCCACACCCTGGGCCAGCAGAAGGGGAAATTTTACCGGCAATGTAACCGGCTCTTTATTTCTCCCGTCGTAAGAAAGTTTCCACTTTGTTGTTTTAGGGTTAAAAACGACCTCAAGGGCAAATTTACTCAGTCTGGCTTCAATATACCTTGGTGCGGCGGCACTGTCACCGGTGTGTATATTGCCCCAGTTCCCCTGTGTGTCTATCAGCAGGTCTTTTTGCCCCAGTTGAACCAGCGCATCGCCGATGGAAGCATCGCCATGCGGGTGGTATTTCATGGTGTGACCGATGATGTTGGCCACTTTGTTATAACGACCATCATCAAGTTCATCCATTGCATGGAGCAGACGGCGCTGTACCGGCTTCAATCCGTCGATAATTTCAGGAACGGCCCTTTCCAGAATGACATATGAAGCATAATCCAGAAACCAGTTTTCATACATGCCCGAAAGGTGGACAGTTTTATGCATCTCGGCCGGATCTGCTCCGGATTGTACTTCCGGAATTTCCTCCGGCTGAAATTCTTCTGATCCGTTATTCAAACTATTCTCTTCCATTTGATTTTATTGCTATCCCGGTGCCCCGGCGAAGATAAACTATTAACCTTCCGTTTTGTATGTTTTTCTGAAAAACCGCAGCAACAGTACCTCGGCTATGATTGCAAGAAGTGCGGCAATGATAAACCATTTCCAAAGCTTCTTCCCGGAGTTGCCTTCTGAAATTATTTTACCGACATCCTTCTTTCCGGTTTCCAGCAGTTCCATTCCCGGAATTCCGGCAACAAGTTGCTGTAGTTCTTCCATGCCGGCGGTTCTGAGATCTGATTCTTTACGGTTGATATTGAAAGCCAGCGTGCCAACCTGGTTGTCCCCGTCCATAATGTAATAAAACCCTGCCTTTTCAATCTGGTCATTTACATAAATAAAACTCCGGCCATCAATGCTTCTGAATTCAGGGATGAACTCGTAATCTCCGTTTTCGTTCCTGATTTTAAATACACGCTCTCCTTCGGGTCGGATGGTGCCGGCATTTATTCCCCTGTTGCCGCTGGTATAGTACATAAACGGCTGAATATCTTCACTCTGGAATGCAATATTCAGCATAACAGGCACGAAAATAGCATGCCGGGGGAAGTTCCCTGCCTGATCGGAAAGCGGGATGGCACTCAGGTAAACCTTGCCGTTGCCGCTGGGAAAAACGGTCAATAACGGATCTCCGTTATCAAGACTGATCAGCGTTTCGCTTTTGCCGCCAGAACTTTGCTGAATGCCAAAATGCTTCAGGATTGTCGGGAGGTCGATGTTATTTTCTTTCAGGGTGTTTTTCTCAAATACATCCCTCAGTACAGGGTGGTTGGTATTCAGGGAGGATATTTTGCTTTGTGCAGAATCAATTTCCCGGTAAAGATCGGAGCCAGGTTCGGATAGCAGCATGTTTAAGTCTGCAGGTTTTGAGGATAAGGAAGGGAAGATCAACAGATTGCCCCCCTGCTTTATATATCTGCCCAGTTCCTGCACGGCACCGCTCGGGATGGTTTTCAGGTTGTTAAGGATAATCAGCCGGTAGGATGGGAGGGAGGAATAATCAATCTGCCGGTCAGATATATTGTCAAGGTGCAGGATTGAATCCAGCCCGAAAACAGGAACCAGATACTTGTTATATGCTTCGTTCTGGTTGACGGCCAGCACGGGTATATGCTCAGATACCTTGAAAGTAAAGTAATAATTGTCGTCGAAGGTTACGGGATAGTCATTGATTTCAGCAACAGCCTTAAAAACTCCCGCGTCAGGATTGCTAAAGGAGAGGTTTACCATAGCACTGCCTTCAGCCGGAATGTCAACTGCTGCAACTGCACGTTGCGATCCGTTGATCACAAGTCTTACGGGGATTTTCTGAACATCATTTTCCGAATTATTCCTTATTCTTATGCGCAGATCAGCAATCTGGTTGATTCTGAGTACAGGATTTTCGAACCAGCAGGTATCGATGTAGAGGTTTCCGGTTTGTTTCCCCTGAACGGGAATAAGGTAGGAGCTGTAGCCGGATGTGCTGTCAGGAACTTTCCTAAGCAGGGTGCTTTGCTGAAAGTCGGAGATAATATAAGCTATGGCGAAAGAAGCTCTCTGCCTGTAAAAAAGATCACGCTGCCTCGAATCTATTTCTGAAAGGGTTCTTACGGCAGGACTCACAGCAATTTCCCTGACAGACTGTATAAACTCATCCCGGCTGACAAACCTCTGATGCCGGCCCTCAAAATCGTTGGTCAGCAGTTGGAAGCGATCATCAGCATCAAATGCGGTTGCAATCCTGATGGCTTTGTTCCGGGCTTCATCTATAAGCCGGCCCTCATCACCGCTTGTTTCCATGCTAAAGGAATTGTCGATAAAGACACTGACCGCATTTACCTTTCCGAAATTTATTTTTCTGTCCGAAGGAATATAGGGCTGGGCAAATGCAAGCACAAGAAAAATAATGGTAAATATTCGTGTAGCAAGTACCAGATAGTGAAGCAATTGAGACTGTTTTCGGGTACGCAGCTGAAACTGGCTGAGTAATCTAACATTGCTGAAATAGATCTTTTTGTATTTCCTGAAATTAAACAGGTGAATGGCAATCGGGATCAATACCGCCAGAAGACCGAAAAGAATATTGGGATAGATAAATTGCATAGATGCCTGACTGCCGGAGCCTTTATTACCTTGCAAAATTAAACAAATCCACCATTATTTGAAGGCCGGTCTTCGGCCATAATTAAAAAAAGCCCGTATTTGCACACGGACCTGTCCCTGATAATATGAATTTCCTGCTACGGATAAGGTTACCGGAAATAAGCTCCATTATGGTGATTTTCCGGTATATACCCGCTGGCCCCTGATAAGACTTATATTCTGACCACTCAGGGACTTAGATAGTCAATAATTTTTGAAATCAGCAATGATTCAGCAATAGATCAGCAACGACTCATTGTATTCCACTTCCACACCTTGTCTGTGCTTTGCTTCCTTATGGGCAAGTGTTCTTAAGATGTTCGAAGATTCTTCATCAGGCGATTTGGATGAAAGTTCAAGGAAGAGCCTGAACGAAGACCTGGCTTTCCGCATGGCAATAACCAGTGCTTCGGAATAATTCGGATCTTCCTTGCCGGCATTGGCTGCATGGCAGTCGTAAAGCTCAAGGCTGAAGGGAAAGCCGGCTGCCTCCGTTTCTGCAAATGAGTATCTGATCCTCGACAAACTTACCATTTGTGCGTATTCTTCTCTGGCATATTGACTGAATAGCCGTTTGATTTTGTTGTTGCGCGCCTGGTTTGACAGACGGGAATAGAATTCGGCACATTCTTTGGCTGAATTGATGGCGTAATGCAGTGCATCATCAAATGATCTGAAAGTCTTCATGGTGCATAAGGTTGACAGGTTAGCTTAATTATTGGTTAAGGAAATCAGCTGAACATATTTATTAATATCCGATCATCTGATAAGTAACTGCCTGATCAAAAAAAAAGCCTGGAAATTTTTCCAGGCTAATTTATTTGACTTCAGAGATTTAGTTTTCCCTCAGTACATGCTGGTCATACTCAATCTCAAACCGTAGTTTGTGCTTGGATTCTTCCTGTGCAAGCGTCATAAAAACATCTTTTATATCCTGGTTATCTGTCCTTTCGGCAAGGTCAAGGTAAAGTCTGAAGGCGGCTTTTTCCTTTTTCATGGCAACGACCAGGGCTTCGGCATAGGTAAGGTCCGGTCCCGGGAAAATGTCAACAAGGTAATCGCTGATTTTTAGGTTATTTACTTTTTCAGTGCTGATCATAATCTGGCCTGAATCGCGGATACTGATCAGCCTCGCTTTATGCGACATTTCTTCATGGGCAAATTGGGCAAAAATCTGCTTCATTTCCTGGTTTCTTGCCTGCCCTGACAATCTCGTGTAAAAATCAACCGATTCTTGTTCGGAATTTATCGCGAAGTGCAGGATTTCATCAATATTGTTGAAATTTTTCATGGTTCCGTTTCATTGGTTCAGGGCAAAAATATAAATTTCAAACACTTCTGTGAAATATTATTTCATACGCAGATACTTCTAAACTTTAAGATAACATCTTTCTATGGTGAGTGTAAATAATTGTAAATTAATGATATATCAATATTTTCATGCCATTCCTGCATGCCATAAGAGCAAAACTTTCAGTGATTTACGTAAAAAAAAGCCCCGGCAACAAGCCGGGGCAAAGGTTATCAGCAATAAAGTATTCACAGAGGGAATCAGATAACACCCTGATCGAGCATAGCGTTGGCAACTTTGAGGAAGCCGGCAACATTGGCCCCCTTCACATAGTTAACATAGCCGTCGGCCTGTTTGCCATTTTTCACGCACTGGTTGTGAATTTCCTTCATGATCTGGTGCAGGCGCATATCAACCTCTTCTGCGGTCCAGCTGAGTTTCATTGAGTTCTGTGTCATTTCAAGGCCTGAGGTTGCGACACCGCCGGCATTTACAGCTTTACCCGGGCCGAACATGATCCTGTTTTCAATGAATAAATTGACAGCATCGGGCGTTGATGGCATATTGGCTCCTTCAGCAACACAGATAACGCCGTTGGCGATGAGTGCTTTTGCATCATCCAGGCCAAGCTCATTCTGTGTAGCGCAGGGGAGGGCAACGTCACACTTAACTTCCCAGGGGCGTTTGCCCTGATGGAACTGGGCATTCGGGAATTCATAGGAATAAGGTTTTACGATATCCTGGTTCGAAGCCCTGAGTTCAAGCATGTAATCGATCTTAGCTCCGGAAATTCCGTCGGGATCGTAAATATATCCGTCGGGACCTGAAATGGTAACTACTTTGCCGCCAAGTTCATTCACTTTGGTTACAGCGCCCCAGGCAACATTGCCGAATCCGCTGATGGCGACAGTCTTACCTTTGAAATCCTGGCCTTTGGTCAAAAGCATTTCCTGTGCAAAGTAAACAGCGCCAAATCCGGTAGCTTCCGGCCTCATGATGCTGCCACCCCAGTTACGGCCTTTTCCGGTCAATACGCCGGTGTGCTCTGAAGCCAGTTTCTTGTACATACCATACAAGTAGCCGATTTCGCGTCCGCCAACCCCGATGTCACCTGCTGGAACATCGGTTTCGGGACCGATCATCTTCCACAACTCAAGCATGAATGACTGGCAGAAACGCATGATTTCGGCATTCGATTTTCCCTTGGGATCAAAATCACTTCCGCCCTTGCCACCGCCCATCGGCAACGTGGTAAGACTGTTCTTGAATATCTGCTCGAAACCGAGGAACTTAAGGATGCTGAGGTTAACACTCGGGTGGAACCTGAGCCCTCCCTTGTAAGGTCCGATGGCGCCGTTGAACTGTACCCTGTAACCAAGGTTAACATGAACTTTGCCATTGTCGTCTACCCAGGGAACTTTAAAAGTTAAAATCCTGTCCGGCTCAACGATGCGCTCAATGATACCGGCTGATTCAAACTGTGGGTTCTCGTTGTAAACTTCTTCAATCGACTCAAGAACCTCGCGTACTGCTTGCAAGTACTCAACTTCACCCGGATGTTTTTTCTCCAGGTCCGACATGATTTTTTCCAGATTCATCTTGTGGATGTTTAAGGATGATTAATTTATGTGAATTTTGTAACAGTGTTAACTAAATAACAGGGCAAATTTATGCCATAAAAAATGATATTTCCAAATTAATCAGAAAAAGAATTTTTTACTCCATTAACGCCCCGTCAATAAAGCTAAATTTTTCTTTTTCAGGTAGTTTAGACTGATTCTAAACGCAGTGCGACCGGGCTTGTTCAGGTACGTTGCTTATCCGTCAATTGGTGAGGCTTATTCCTCTTTTTCAGAGGTAACTATGGGTACATCATCGATATATTCAACCGAATCAACGACAGTGCCTTCCTGATTGTATATCTTTTCTGTACCGTTTCTCAGGCTGTTCCTGTATGGAATTTCTTTCCAGAGCTTTCCGTTCAGATGAAACGCCCGCTGTACTCCGCTCCCCATTTTATAGGAGCCTTCTCCGATTTTAAAACCGAATTCATTGTAATACACCCATTCTCCATCAAACATTCCGTCTTTATAGGAACCTTCAATCATCAGTCCGCCATTTTCATGGTACATTCTGTATGGGCCATGCAGGGTGTCGTTTTTATAGGTTTTCTCTTCAATCTTTGCCCGCTGCTCATTCCACCTTACCGAAGCGCCATTCCTCTTCCCGCCCTTGTACATTTCTTCTGATTCCTTACGCCCGTTGTAATGCCAACGCGTAGTTATCCCTTCCGGTTCACCGTTTTTGTATTCCACTTCCAATTCCTTACTGCCGTTTATATAGTACCAGGTGCTGGTTCCGTGAGGCTTTTTCCATTTGTATTGTCTGACAGATTTAATTTTTCCATCGGGGTAACTTTCCGTTTTTTCGCGCTGACAGGAACTGAAAGTGATCAGCATGATTCCTGCGATCAGGGTAAAATAGAATGGTTGTTTTATTTTGGTCATGATGGGTTAAATTATCAGAATTGTAACGGATCCGTGGCCGTTTTATTTGCGTGTCTGGTTGGCTGATGTGCCCGAATGTTCAGGAAAAGGTTCTGTGAAAATAGTTAATGATCTTATTTCCAGTTCAGTCTTTTGGGGATTCCAGACATAAATTTTCATTTTTTTATGATAAAGATCATTTTCCGGAACCGGAATGCTAAGCCTGACTGAACTGATGCTGTCGGCAAGCGTAAATAGATCAAATTTCGAAGCTGTCCACAAAAGTGTTTTTCCATCTTCTTCGTGGAATGAAGCGACCAGCATCGCACCGCTCAGCTGTTCTTTTGCCCTGACTTCAACAGAGGCAGCTAACTGATCATCGGAATCATAAGGTAGCTCACTGAGTTTTCCTTCATAGCCGGGATAAAATTCGGGGAAGGAACCCGGATCAGGGTTATCGGTTTGCAACAATGAAAAGTACAGCGTTTTGGTTTTTTCGTTTTTGCAGGATGAGTGATTTTTGTCTGAAAAAAGCGTAGCATCTGAAAGCCCGCTGAAATTACGGGTTTCAACTATGCATGGAAACCTGGCAAGTATCATATCCCTGATTTCAGGCGGCACGGGTTTGGTCCAGGCATAAGCAAACAGTGGGGTGTCAGCTTCGTCGAGTATCTTTTTAAGCGCTTCCAGGTCAGAACCCCCACGGTTGTCATATTGGCTGAAAGTTGTCCCGCATGCATCCTCCTGGTTCATGTAAAACTCAATATACCATGGGTTATTTACACTGATAGCCCTGGTGATGTTACCCGGGCCGTAAGTTTGGTTCCAGGAGCAGATCGCCCGGGCTACCCCCCGGAATTCACCGAAATGCTGCCTGCTGTAATATTTGTTAATAAATACTGTTTGAGAAATGCCCGCGACAAGCAACAGGCTTGTCATAACCAAAACCAACCGTTTAGGTATGCCGGCGGAAAAAGAGAAGAGAAACCCAAGGAGAAACGGAAATGAAAAAATCAAAACACTATCCTGAAGAACCGGATTAACCCACCGGGAATAAATAAATCCGGTAATCATGGGCAGTATAAAGAATAGAAGAGACAATGCCCTTAAAATACTGATATTTGGTTCTGACTTAAAGTAACGAGCCTGAATAATTATTATTAAAACAACCAGCCCGGCAATCAGCAGGGAGTTGTTGAAAACTGAGGCGATGTGCAGCAGAGGCCAGTTCCAGGCCGGCTTTGCCAGCCAAAGGCCCACGCCGCCAATACTCAGATGGTTGAGGGTTATTGTAATATGTGGGCTGAACAACACGGCCGCAAGTACACCAGCACCTGTATAATAATAGATCCTGTCCTTTTTCATCAGGAAAAGACCGGATAGACCTGTGATCAGCGCGAGCAGGAAACTGAAGTAATGCGTGTACATGCACGCCGTGGCACTCAGGGCGTAAGCGAATGCAATGATAATCCCGGGTTTTTCATCAAAAAGCAATTTGGTCCAGTACCAGGCCATGATCATGCAAAAAGTCATTCCGACTCCGTAAGGCCGGGCAATCTGGCTATAGAGAAGCGGAAAAGCCAGAAAAGCAACAAAAGCCCCGGAAAATAATCCTGCGGCCTGTCCGAACCAACGGGTGAATAATTTAATGGTGACCCAGATTCCAAATGCACCGGCCAGTGCAAACGGAAGACGAACAGCCCATTCGTTCATTCCTGCCAATTTTACCCAGTAATACAGGAACACCTGAATGCCTCCGGGATGACCATCCACGTAAAAGCCTTTACTCACCAGGTCGCTGAACGAGGTGAACCTTACCCTGCTCAGCGCGCTTAACTCGTCATTGGAATAGGAGAAATCAAGATGGAGCAGGCGCAGTACCAGACCCGATAAAACGATAATCATTGCCAGCAGCAGAAATTGCCGGTCCGGGAGATTGTTTTCAGCTGTCTGGCTTAATTTCCTCATAAATTATTCCGACTGGCAAATTGAATTACCCTGCAGTGGTTTGCTGACGCAATGCTTCAAAAAGAAGGATACCGGCTGCAACAGAAACATTGAGTGAACCGGTACTGCCTTTCATCGGGATGTTTACGACCTGATCACACTTTTTCAGGTATTCGGGAGATACGCCATCCTCTTCGGATCCCATGATCAGGGCCACAGGGCCAGTGAGTGAGGCGCCGTAATAAGGCGTTTTTCCCTTTTCGGAAGCAGCTACAATACTCAATCCGCTGGATTTAAGATAATCTATGGTATTTTTAAGGTTGGGGCTGCGATGGACAGGGATATTCGCCAGGGCGCCGGCTGAGGTTTTTACAGCATCGGCGTTTACAGGTGCGCTCCCTTTTTCCGGGATAATGAGGCCATGAGCGCCTGCACATTCTGCTGACCGCGCTATAGCACCAAGATTTCTTACGTCTGTAATCCGGTCAAGGATAATGAAAAACGGCGTTTCACCCATTTCATAAATTGAAAGCAACAGGTTCTCCAAAGGCTGAAAAATGATGGGGGAGACAAAACAAACCACACCCTGATGATTCCCTTTGACCAACCGGTTGAGTTTTTCAACAGGGACATATTGAAAAGGGATGTTGAACTCATTGATCAGTTTTCTCAATTCAGGCAACAATTCACCTTTCAACCCTTGCTGAAGCATCAGCCTGTCGATTTCCTTGCCGGCACTGATCGCCTCAATTACCGGACGCATGCCGTAAATTAGGGTGTTGTCTTTTGTCATTTTAAGGATAATTTGCCTGCAAAGATAAGTTTTTGCCCGCTGCATGCAAGCAGGTTACGGTACCCCCGGATCAGGGGTTCAGAATGTGGAAGTCGTTTGCGCTTAGTTGCCGGTAACTTTGCGGAATATTTTAATCCGTAATGGCATGAAACATCTGCAAGAACTTGCTAATTTTGGCTTTTAACCTGAACTATGAATAATTTCCTGGTTTACAGATCTTCGGCCGGATCAGGTAAAACATATACGCTGATGCGTGTCTATCTCTCTATTGTGCTGAAAGATCCTCACCGTTACCGTAACATCCTTGCGATCACATTCACCAATAAGGCCGCCAATGAGATAAAGCAAAGAATATTGTCAAACCTTAAAGTGGTTTCCGGGCTTCAAGCGGGCAGTATTCCTCCAAAGTATGAGCATCTGGTCAGATCTCTTTTGGAGGATACCGGGCTTCAGCCGGATGAACTCAGTGACCGGGCAGGTAAGGTTCTCTCCCTGATACTGCATAATTACAGCGATTTTTCGGTCTCCACCATAGATAGTTTTGTTCACAGGATTATCAGGGCGTTTTCATTTGACCTCAAGCTTTCCATGAACTTTGAAGTGGAAATGGATACCGGGATGCTGCTTGAACTTGCCGTAGAGGACATGCTGGCAGCGGCGGGTACAGAGAGTAACCTGACTGAAATCCTTGTTAACTTCATAAGGGAAAGAGCTGAAGAGGATGAAAGCTGGCAGATTGACAGGACACTGCTTGACTTTTCAAAAAACCTGTTTCGTGAAGATGCCGCCAGGCTTCTGCCAGATTCAGGAAGCATAGATGCCGCACAGGTTAAACATTTTGCCGGGGCAATCCGCAGGGTAATCAATGAATATCAGGAGACGCTGACTGCCTTTGGAAAACAAGCCATGTCGCTGATTGCCGGGTACGGCCTGGGTGCAGATTTATTCTACCAGAAATCCAGAGGGATTTATGGCTTTTTCGATAAACTGGCTAACGGAAATGTTGATGCGGAAATCAACAGTTTCGTAAGAAAGACAATTGAAAATAATGAATGGCTCAGCAGTGATGGTAAAAAAGCACGCGAAGGGGCTGCAGTGACGGCTATTTCGGAAACGCTGGCATCAATTTTTTATCAGGCAGAAAATAAAATCAGCCAGGAGGAAGGCCGGATTATTCTGTTGAAGATGGTCCTGCGGCAGCTTTATCCCATGTCGGTGCTCAGTGAGTTGAGAGGCAGGCTTGAAAAAGTCAAAAATGAGCGGAATGTGGTTCCGATCTCTGAATTTAACAGGATCGTTGCCGATATTGTGATGGAAGAGCCGGTTCCTTTTATTTATGAAAGAATTGGTGAGCGGTACCGTTATTTCATGATTGATGAATTTCAGGATACTTCAGTTTTGCAGTGGATGAATCTGATGCCTTTGCTTGAAAATTCGCTTTCGCAGGATGGATTGAATATGATTGTCGGTGATGGCAAGCAGGCTATTTACCGTTTCCGCAACGGAGATGTGAACCAGTTTGTGCGTTTACCGGAAGTAGATAATCCTCAGGGCAACCCGGTTATTGCTCAACGCACGGCAGTGCTCAAACGCGAATACAAACATGCAAGACTTGCAGACAATTTCAGGTCGCGCCGTGAAATCGTTGATTTTAACAACCGTTTTTTCAGTCATATAGCCCCGCTTTATCTTGATGAAAGTAAAACGGTTTATCATGAAGGGGAACAGGGATATGACCCGGATAACCGTGGTGGAAAGGTTCAGATAGAGTTTTACGACGGTGATGATCAGATGTACGATGACCATACAATTAACAGGGTGTATGAGCTGATTCAGTCGCTGTGCTATGAAGGTTACAAACCCGGCGATATTGCAGTGCTTTGCCGGTCAAACAAAGAGTCTTCCGGAATTGCTGTTTTTCTCAACAGCCAGGGCGTTAAGGTTGTTTCTGCTGACTCTCTTTTATTGAAAAATTCTGCTGAAGTAAATTTCCTGGTCAATTGTCTGGAGTTACTCAATGACCCGGGACGGGAGATTAACCGGATTGCCATCACTGAATACCTTTGGGAGAATCATCTGATAGGGAGGGAAGCCAGATCTGAGGTTTTCCGTCAGGCACGAAGTCATCAATCCTTTCTGAACCTGCTGGAGCACTCGGGAAGGCGTTTTGATGTTGCCAATCTCAGGGATATGTCTCTTTTTGATAAGGTTGAAGAGATCATCCGGATTTTCGGTTTGCATGAACGTTCTCCGCTTTATCTGCAGTTCTTCCTTGATGAGGTGCTTGGTTTTACTTCGACGCGGCCGGGCAGTATTCCCGGGTTTCTTGAATACTGGTATACACAGCGTGATAAATTATCGGTTGTATTACCTGCAGGCGATGATGCTGTTCAGGTGATGACCATTCATAAATCCAAAGGACTGGAGTTTCCCGTGGTGATTTTCCCTTTTGCCAGTAAGAGTGCAGGAGGGAGAAATAAGTCAACAGTCTGGGTGCCATTCAGTGATGCAGCCATCCCAGGGCTGTCAAGTGCCTGTCTGAAACTGGAAAGCCGGCTTGAAAAGACACAGTATTCCGGTCTTTATACCACGGAAGAAGATAAAAAGAGACTGGATCTGCTTAACCTGGTTTATGTAGCTTTTACCCGGCCTTCGGAGAGGTTGTATGTATTATCGGGAAAGCTGTCTGACAAAACTGAAAAAATCGGATCGGTTACGGATATGCTGACAAGTTTTCTTGAATTTTCGGGTGAACTGAAGGTGGGAAAACTAATCTATAATTTTGGGGATGGCGCGCAGGTTGGAGGCCATAAATCTGATAACATTAATCAAGGGCTGAAAGCTGAGTTTTACTCTCAACCCTGGGCTGAACGGCTTGTTTTTGCTGCCAGGGCTCCTTTTTTCTGGAATGCGGATGAGCCTTCCTCGGCAATAATGGCCGGTAATCTGCTTCATTATGCTTTGTCGTTGGTTCATGATTACAGGGATAAAGACGGAGTAATCGGTTTGCTTGTCAATAATGGAATGATTGATGCTGCTTCGTCTGAAAAAATCGGAGAATTGATGGAAAAGGTCCTGGTGCATCCGAAGTCACGGCATTTTTTCGATGGAGACGGAGAAGTATATGCAGAAGCTGAAATCTTAACCCCGGAAGGGAAATCATACCGCCCTGACCGGGTTATATTACACAGGGATCATACAGATGTGGTCGATTTTAAAAGCGGCAGGAGGGAGGAATATCACGATTTTCAGGTCAGAAATTACGCTTCCCTGCTTCGTGATATGGGGTATCCCGAACCTGTGGCATGGCTGTTATATTTTAATGAAGAGGTTGATGTTGTCAGGGTTGAGTGTTAAATTATGAAATTTTATATTTCGGATACGGAGGTTCTTTTTAAGGTATTTTTGCACCATGGTTAGTATCGTCCGGCCCGAATGGTTGTTTTGTGAGCGGAAGGATTTACCGCTTATCGATGTCAGATCTCCGTCTGAGTTCCTGCAGGGGCATCTTCCGCATGCTGTCAATATTCCCTTGTTTACTGACGAAGAGCGGGCTGTTGTGGGAACAAGATACCACGATGCCGGCAAGGATGCAGCCTTACTGGTAGGTCTTGAATTTGCAGGCGCAAAACTACCGGAATATGTCAAAAGGCTGAATAAAATTACCAAAGGGAAAAACAGGGAAATTATTCTTTATTGCTGGAGAGGGGGAATGCGCAGTTCGTCACTGGCATGGTTGTTCAGTACTGCGGGTTATCATGCCCGGGTAATTGAGGGTGGATACAAGGCCTGCCGGTCTTATATCAGGCAACATTCCGGCAAAGGATCTCCCATGCTTGTGCTTGGCGGTATGACCGGATCCGGGAAAACGGATATAATCCATGAACTAGACAGGTTGGGTGAACAGATAATTGATCTTGAAGGAATTGCGCATAACAGGGGCTCCGTTTTTGGCCATCTGGGTCAATTGCCGCAGCCAACCAACGAGCAGTTTGAGAATAATCTTTTTGATGCCTGGAGTAAACTAGATCCGTCAAAACCAGTCTGGATTGAAGATGAAAGCCGTTCAATCGGGACCGTGAGCCTGCCGGGGCCGTTTTTTGAGCAAATGAAAAGAAGTCAGCTTGTCATGCTCCGGGTTCCTTTTAACATCCGTGTTGCGCGATTATGTAATGATTATGCGGGATTTGAAAAGAACTCCCTGCTTGATTCGCTTGGAAAAATTGCACAGGCAATAGGCGGCCAGGGGATTGCCGACGCGCAAAGGCATATTCTGGCCGGAAACTTTGCTCCGGCGATCATGCTTGTGCTTGCTTATTATGATAAAACTTATCAGAAAGCAATGTTAAAATATAACGAAAGGTATGTGAATGAGCTAAACACTGACACCGGAGACCCTGTGTACAATGCTTTGCTGCTGAAACAGATTTTGCCTGATCTAATTGTAAATGCTGAGTCCCGGGCAGTCTGAAACGGCGCCGGCTTACCTTGTCAGCCTCATCAGAAGAATACGGTCATTCATCCTCAATTTTTTTCTATGGATCAGATTTATCTCGATTATAATGCCACAACACCCGTCGATCCTGAGGTGGCAGCAGAAATGCGTCCCTATCTTGAAGAATATTTCGGCAATCCTTCAAGTATGCATTCATTTGGGGTTAAGTCGCGCGAGGCTGTCGAAAAAGCCAGGGCCAGGGTAGCGATGCTGCTTAATTGTCTTCCGCAGGAGATTATATTTACCAGCGGCGGGACGGAATCCAATAATATGGCGCTGAAAGGTGCCGCTTTTGCCCTGCGGTCAAAGGGAAATCACATCATCATTTCAGCCGTGGAGCATCCTGCAGTAACGGAAGTGGTCAATTATCTGGCGACACAGGGATTCGAAATTTCTGTAGCGCCTGTGGATGAATCCGGGATGGTTGATCCGGAAGATATCAGAAATCTGTTAAGGCCGGATACGGTAGTGGTATCGGTGATGCATGCCAATAATGAAGTGGGAACTGTTCAGCCGGTAAAGGCAATTGCAGCCATAGTGCATCAGCATGGAGCTTTAATGCACACTGATGCAGCGCAATCGGCCGGTAAGATTCCGGTCGATGTGCAGGATCTTGGTGTTGACCTGCTTTCATTGGCCGGTCATAAACTCTATGCTCCCAAAGGCATCGGGGCGCTCTATATCCGCAAGGGTGTGAAGATTGAGAAGCTGATTCATGGTGCCGACCATGAGCAGAATCTCAGGGCAGGAACTGAAAATGTACTTGAGATTGCCGGTCTGGGCAAAGCGTGCGAGTTGGCATTTAAAAGGCTGGAAGCATACCGGGCGCACACTGCCGCCCTGAAAAGGAAATTCATTGAGGGGCTCTCTGCCGGGCTAATTGATTTTCGTCTGAACGGCCATCCGGAACTCGCTTTACCAAATACTGTGAGTGTTGGTTTCAGTAATTTAAATGCACAAACCATACTTTCAGCCATGCCTCGGTTGGCTGCATCGGCGGGGGCAGCATGCCACACAGGTGATACCGGAGATTCCTCAGTGCTCGGAGCCATGAAGGTCAGCCCTGAATACGCGCGGGGAACCATCCGTTTTTCAATGGGTTATACAACCACTCAGGAAGAAGTGGATGAAGCTTTGAGAATCATAATTCAAACCGTCCGGTCTTTGACGCCGGATGTGTCGCTGTCCTTATCGAAGCCAGAGCATTCAGATGTGGTTAAATTAACCCGATTTACGCATGGTTTGGGCTGCGCATGTAAGATCAGGCCGGCTGACCTGGAAAAAGTACTGGCCGGATTACCTCCCGTGACAGATCCAAATGTGCTGGTGGGCGCTGATAATAGAGATGATGCGGCCGTTTACAGAATTAATGATGCACTGGCTGTGGTGCAGACCGTTGATTTTTTTACCCCTGTGGTTGACGACCCTTATACTTTTGGTGCAATCGCTGCTGCAAATGCTCTCAGCGATATTTATGCCATGGGCGGACAGGCCTCTTTTGCCTTGAATATTGCGGCTTTTCCCGTTAACCGCCTGCCATTGGGCGTATTGAATGATATTGTCAAAGGTGCTTCCGATAAAGCAGCCGAAGCAGGGATTTCGATTCTGGGCGGTCATTCCATTGAAGATAATGAACCTAAATTTGGAATGGTTGTCACAGGTTTTGTAAACCCCAGCCATGTAATATCCAATGCAGGGGCCATGCCCGGAGATGCTCTGGTGCTCACGAAACCAATCGGGACAGGGATTATTTCAACTGCCGCCAAAATGGGACTCGCAAAGGAAGAAACAATGCGGGAAGCAGAGGAAATAATGATGAAGCTGAACAAAATTTCCTCTGAACTTATGCTCAGAAGGAAAGTTCATGCCTGCACCGATATTACCGGTTTCGGACTTGTCGGACATTTGCATGAAATGGCTGTTGCTTCAGGTGTGGATGCCGTGATAGAGTTTAACCGCATTCCGTTTATCAGTGAAGTTCAGGCACTTGCATTGGCCGGAGCGATTCCTGGCGGGACAAAAGCAAACTACAATTTCGCCCTGGGGTGGACTGATTTTAGTCAATTATCCATGATTGAGAGATACCTTGTATGTGATGCACAGTCATCAGGCGGATTGCTGGTATGTTTACCCGAAGAAGAAGCTGAGACCTATATCAAATCACTTCTGGACAACGGAATAGCGGGGGCATTCATCGGAACTATCCCTGGTAAAGGTACAGGTAATATTAAAATATCCTGAAATGCAGAATATCGGGCAGACAACATTGAACTGATCAGAAAATCTATTGACGACTTATCAATATAATCTACGACTGTGCTTAGCAGCGCTTTCTGAGAATCATCAGACTACATGAAAGCACAGCTATTTTCTAATGAGGATTCCGGCATTCCCCCGGGGATCAGTCCATAATCTACCTGATCATTAATGGTCTTTTGGCCGGATTCTGGGGCGTATTCATGCCGATCCCGTTAACGTTATTGTTATAATCCAGGATCAGGTCCACAAAATCTACAAAGCCATCCCCGGTAAGATCGGCAGGCTGATATCCGTAAGCACTGTTCACATTCAGATTATAGATGTTCACCAGGTCGAAAAAGTCGACATAGCCGTCCTGAATACCGACTGAGGATGTAATATCGCCCGAATAGATACCCCAGACTGAACCGTTGCCCAGCAGGTCTTTCTGATTGGAGCCGAATGCCTGCCCTGCAGAGGTCGTGAAGTTATAGTTTATGGTTGAGCCGGCAAAGGAAACGGGAGAACTACTCCACGTCTGGACACTTGAGCGA